>DATKKF010000105.1:0-3637 GCA_035543115.1 Myxococcaceae bacterium | reverse complement strand
GAAGACGACCTTGGCGTTGGCGTCCTTGGTCAGGCGATCGCAGACGGCGTTGATGCGATTGTACTCCTCGTCATACATCACCAGTTGCGTGCCCATGGGCGTGAGATGTCCCCTTCGGCCGAGGAATCGACCCGGGTTTTCTGAGGGATTCCGCGTCAGTTCGCGCCGCCGCGCCCTCGTCCGGACCGTCCGACGGTAGCAGGCAGCAAAGCCATGCGGCAAGGATTGGCGCCGCGGGCGGCTGCGGAGCGCTTGCGTGCGCGCCCCGGCGGTGGTCGCGTGCGCGGGCACCGCGACCCGAGGCCGACCACATGATCCTACCCGCCGCGACCCTGCTGGCGCTCCTGACGCAGTCGCCCGCGTCCCCCGCCGCACGGCCTGACGGGGGAAGCCCGAGCCGGGTGTCGTCCCAGCCCGTCGAGCCAGCCCCCGGCCTCCCCCGGGTGCTGGTGAGCGGCGTCCCCGCCGTCCCCTCCGACTTCGAGGCCTGGCTCGCGCCTTACACCGAGTCTCGCTCCGCCTGGCTGATGGACCCCGGCGACGACGGCAAGGCGGTGCTGATTTTGACCCGGTTCGGGAGCGTGGCCCAGATCCACCGGGTGAGCGCGCCGCTCGGGATGCGCGAGCAGCTGACCTTCGGGAAGGAGCCGGTGGCCGGCGCGGCCTGGCTCCCGGGCGACCAGCGGATCGTCTTCTTTCTCCAGGACGTCGGAGGCGCCGAATTCTACCAGCTGTACCGGCTGGACACCCGCACCGGCCAGCGGCAGCTGCTGACCGACGGAAAGAGCCGGCACGAAACCTTCACTCTCTCCGCGGACGGCCGTCGGCTCGCGTTCTCGGGCACCGGCCGGAACGGGACCGACACCGACGTCTACCTGGCGGAGGTGGCGAGCCCGAGTACCGCGCAGCGGCTGACCGAGGAGAAGGGCACCTGGTTGCCGGTGGAGTTCTCCCGGGACGGACGGCGTCTGCTGGTCAAGCAGGACCGGGCCATCGACGACGCCGACCTCTGGGTGGTTGATCTCGCGACCCGGCAGCGAACACGCGTCACCCCGGACCCGGCGAAGGCCGGCAAGGGCTCCGTGCGCAAGGCGGCCTTCTCCGCGGACGGAAACTCCGTCTACCTCATCACCGACCGAGGCGCCGAGTTCTCGCAACTCTACCGGGTGAACCTCGCCAGACCCGAGACGCCCTGGACCCCCCTCACCGCCGACCTCAGCTGGGACGTGGAGGACTTGGCAGTGGCCAGGGATGGGACGCTGGCCTTCGCGGTCAACGAGGACGGGTACAGCACGCTCTATCTCCTCAAGCAGCGGGCCACGAGGCGAGCACGCATCACCCTGCCGCCCGGGGTGCTCGGCACCATGCGCTTCCCGAACCGGACCTCCGACGTTCTCACCTTCTCCATCGACAGCCCCACCTCGCCGCTCGACGTCTGGCAGGTGGCGATGAAGAGCGGCGCGCTCACCCGCTGGACGCGGAGCGAGGTGGGCGGGATCGACCCCTCGCACTTCGTGTCCCCGGAGGTGGTGCGCTACCCGTCGACCGACGGCATCACCGTCCCGGCCTTTCTCTACCGTCCGCGCGGCCTCCGGCCGGGGGCCCGTGCTCCGGTGGTCATCGAGTGGCACGGAGGGCCCGAGGACCAGGAGCGTCCCTTCTTCAGCCCCTTCGCCCAGTCGATGCTCGATCTGGGCGTGGCGGTGCTGTGCCCCAACGTCCGCGGATCGGATGGGTACGGAAAGACGTACCTCCAGGCCGACGACGGGGTGAAGCGCGAGCAGGCGCTGGAGGACATCGGAGCGACGCTGGACTTCGTCGCCCGCCAGCCAGACCTCGACGCGTCGAAGGTGGCGGCCTTCGGCGGAAGCTACGGCGGATACATGACCCTCGCCTCGGTGGCGTTCTACCCGGAGCGCTTCCGGGCGGCGGTGGACCTGGTGGGCATCTCCAGCCTCCCCACCTTCCTGGTCAACACCTCGCCCTACCGCCGCGATCTGCGCCGGGTCGAATATGGCGACGAGCGCATTCCGGAGGTTCGGGCGGTCCAGGAGCGCATCTCCCCGCTGAACTCGGCGGGGAAGATCCGCGCCGCTCTCTACGTGCTGCAGGGGAGGAATGACCCCCGGGTCCCGCAGAGCGAGGCCGAGCAGATCGTCCGGGCGGTCCGGGACCAGGGCAAGACGGCTTGGTACCTGCTGGCCCTGGACGAGGGGCACGGGTTCCAGAAGAAGGAAACCGTCGACTACGCCTGGAGCACCAGCCTCTACTTCCTCCGCGAGCAGCTGGTGGGCGGGAGCTCGGGAACGGCAGGTGGGCGTTGAGCACCGAGCGCGCGGACGTGGTGGTGGTGGGTGCCGGGCACAACGGCCTGGTGGCGGCGACCCTGCTCGCCCGCGCCGGGCTCTCGGTCCTGGTCCTGGAGGAGAAGGACACGGTGGGCGGCGCGGCGAAGACCGAGACGCCGTTTGCCAGGGTGCCCGGCCTGCGGACGTCCACCGGCGCATATCTCCTGGGGCTGATGCCGCCGGAGCTGATGCGGACGCTGGGGCTCGAGCTGCCGCTGATGCGGCGCGACCCGCACTACTTCCTCCCCACCACCGGTGAGCGCTACCTCCTCTTCGGCTCGGACCAGGCGGCGATGAAGGCGCAGTTCACCTCCTTCTTCTCCGAGGCGGACTGGCGCGCGAACCAGCGGCTACAAGAGGAGATCGGCCAGCTGCGCGAGGACGTCGCTCCGACCTGGCTCGAGGAGCCCCTCTCCATCGAGGAGACCGCGGAGCGGTACGTGCGGCCGGCGCTGCGCCAGGTGTTCATCGCGCTCTGCCGGGGGCCGGTGGGTCCGTACCTCGACCGGTTCGAGTTCCGGAGCGACCTGCTCCGGGCGATGTACGCGGTGACCGACGGGTTCAGCGGGCTCACCGGCACCTGGGGCACGCCGGGGAGCGGAATGAACTTCCTGGTGCACAACATGTGCCGGCTGCCGGGGGCGGACGGGACCTGGATGATCGTCCGCGGCGGCATGGGCACGGTGACCGCGCAGCTGGCGGACCTGGCAAAGGCGGCGGGGGCGCGGATCGTGACCTCCGAGCCGGTCTCGCGCATCGCGCTGGGCGCCGGCGGGGTGGAGGCGGTGCGCTGCGCCTCGGGGCGGGAGGTGCGGACGGGCGTGGCGGTGGTGAATGCCGACCCGTTCCGGATGCGCGACCTGGTGGGCGCGGCGCGTTTTCCGGCCTCGTGGAACACGCGGGTGGACGGATTCCGGCGCACCGGGACGACCTTCAAGGTGAACCTGGCGCTGAAGGGGCTGCCGCGCTTCCGCTGCCTCCCGGAGGACCGCGGGCAGTTCGGCTCGACCATGCACCTGCTCCCGGACGAGGGCGAGGTGATGGCGTCGCTGACCCGGAGCTTCGCCGACGTCGAGGCGGGGCGGCTGCCGGAGTTCCCGACCATCGAGTGGTACATCCACACCACGGTGGATCCGTCGATGCGCGACGCGGCCGGCCACCACAACTCGGCGCTGTTCGTGCAGTGGGTGCCGCACACGCTCACCGGCACCACCTGGGAGGCGGAGGAGGAGCGCTACGTGCGCCACCTCCTGTCGATCTGCGATCGCTTCGCGCCGGGGACGAGCGCG
>DATKKF010000104.1:0-36577 GCA_035543115.1 Myxococcaceae bacterium | reverse complement strand
CACGTGGGGCAAGGTAGCACCCCCGGATCACCCGGCAACCGGTGCAGGTCGGACCCGGTGCCACCCGAGCACACGTTCCACCCTCGCGCCCCGGGGTGACACCATGCCCGGCGCCGTGGACGCGCGCCGACTCGCAGGGGCTCTCGCCCTCCTCGCCCTGGCCTGCGGGAGCGGAACCATCACCCCGCCGGGCGGAACGTCGGGCACGCCTCCACCCGGGCCCACCAACCACCCGCCCGAGGTGACCGTCTCGCCGGCGCCCACCGTCACCCCCATCTCCGAGGGGGGGACGACCTTGCTCTCGGTCACCGCCGAGGACCCGGACGGCGACTCGCTCGGCTACGCCTGGACCCAGACCTCGCCCGTGACGCCCGAGGGGACGTTCAGCAGCCGCACGGTGCGCAACCCGACCTGGACCGCCCCGGCCGTCAGCCAGGACACGGTCTTCACCTTCACGGTCACCGTCACCGACGGCCAGGGCGGCTCCACCGCGCAGTCCTGCCAGGTCACGGTCACCCACACCACGGTGAACCGTCCGCCGACGGTCTCGTCCATCTCCCTCTCGCCTGCGACGCCGGTGGCCGGTCAGGTGGTCACCCTGTCCATCACCGCCAGCGACCCGGACGGCGACCCGCTCACCATCGCCTGGGTCCAGACCTCGCCCTCGCAGCAGGGCACCTTCGGGAGCCCGGGCAAGTCGTCCACCACCTGGGTCTCCCCCGCGCTGGGAGTAGACTCGCTCGGCTTCTCGATCCAGGTCACCGTCTCCGACGGGCACAACCCGGCCGAGCAGCGCCAGATCACCGTGCCCGTGAGCACCCCGTCCTACGCGAACGATGTCCAGCCGATCTGGACCGCGCAGTGTGTGAGCTGCCACGGTGCGAACCAGCCCGAGGGGCAGCTGACGCTCGTCGCCGGTGCGAGCCGCGCGGCGCTGGTCGGCCAGCCGATGGTCCAGGCCTGCACCGACGCCACCCGGGTCGTGGTGGGGGACCCTGCCAGCTCCGGGCTGGTGGACCGTCTGGTGGGAACGAGCTGCGGCACCCGGATGCCCAAGGACGCGAGCCCGCTGTCGGCCGGTGCCCTGGTGACGATCCAGTCGTGGATCCTCGGCGGCGCGCTCGACAACTGATCAGGCCATGCGCGCGATGTCCGCCGTGCCGAGCAGCGCGCGGACGAGCGCCTCCGCCTCCTCGGGGTGACGGGGGCGCCGGATCGCCCCGACGACGAAGGGCGCGCGGCGCACCGCCTCGGGAATGGGCTGCCCGGAGGTCATCACCACCACCCGGACGCCTGGCGGCGGTGGATTGCGGCGGAGGGTGAGGACCAGCGAGAGACCCCGGCTCACCGCCGATCCGAGGTCCACCAGCACCACCACCTCGCCCAGGATGCCGGGGAGGATGCTCAGCGCGGCCTCGGCGTGGCCCGCGAGAAAGGTCTCCCACCCTTGCTCGAGCGCGGCCACCGCGAGGGCATTGCCCAGGTCGAAGCTCGCATCGACCACCAGAAGCGTCCGTGCCTCCTCCGTCGCCTCCATGACATCGAGCTTAGGCTGGGAACGGATTTCTCTGACAATGGTGAACGCACGTCACGGGTCGGCGCCGCCCCAGGGCGCGTTCCCCGCACCTGGGAGGCGCTCCTCTCACCCGTTCCGTTCGTCGGACGCGAGCGCCTCCACCAGCCACTCGCGGACGAGCACCACCCGCTTCGGGATGTGCTTCGAGGCCGGCCACACGATGTGCAAAGGCGCGGCGGGACCGGTGTACGGCGCGAGGAGACGCACCAGCCGTCCCTGGGCGATCTCCTGCTCACACTGCAGCGCGGGCAGAAGACCGATGCCCGCGCCCGCCAGCACCGCCTCGCGGAGAAAGCTGAAGTCGTCCCCCGCCACCGGTCCGCGCACCGTGATCCGCGTCGTTCCGCCGGGGCCGGCGAGCGTCCAGTCGGCATGCCCCCGCCGGGGCCGGAAGAGCACGCAGTCGTGCTCGGCGAGCTGCTCGACGCCGGTGGGGGTCCCGCGCCGGTCGAGGTACTCCGGGCTGGCGAAGAGCCACGCCTCGAGCCCCTTCACCCGCCGGGAGATGAGCGAGCTGTCGCGCAGCGCACCGGCGCGGACCGCCAGGTCCACGCCCTCGTCCACCAAGTTCACCAGCCGGCTGGTGAGGAGGAACTCGAGCGTGATGCCGGGCGTCCGGCGGACGAAGCGGGCGGCGAGCGGGGCGAGCACCTGCGCCCCGAGGTCCACCGGCGCGGTGATCCGCACCGCCCCCTGCGGCCGCGCCTCGAGCTGGGACAGCTTCTCGTGCGCCTGCTCCAGCGCGGACAGGGCGCGCGAGGCTTCCTCGAAGTAGACCCGCCCCGCATCGGTGAGCTGCACCGTGCGGGTGGTGCGCTGCAGCAGCTGGACGCCGACCGACTCCTCGAGCCGTGCCACGCTCCGGCTCACGCTCGACTTCGGCAGCCCCAGGGCCTCGGCCGCGGCGGTGAAGCTCTGGAGCTCGACCACCCGGAGGAACACCGCGACCCGGTTGAGATCGACGTCGGAGGAGGGCGTCTTCGTCACGTGGGCGAGGGCCAGCTTGTTCCCGGGCGGCGACTTCGCGCAAGGTTCGGAGCAGCCATGGCGCGCACCTTCCTCCCCGAGACCCTGGAGCAGTACCTCTTCGACGTGCTCTCGCCGCGGACCGACCTTCAAGAAAGGCTCCGGCGACAGACGCAGGCGCACCCGCGGGCGTCGATGCAGATCGGCCCGGACCAGGGACTCTTCCTCGGGCTGCTGGTGCGAATGCTCGACGCCCGGCGAGTCGTCGAGGTCGGCACCTTCACCGGCTACAGCGCGCTGGCGATGGCGATGGCCTTGCCTCCGGGCGGCCGCATCGTCTGCTGCGACATTAGCGAGGAGTACACCGCCATCGCCCGGCGCTACTGGAAGGAGGCCGGGGTGGAGGACCGGATCGACCTCCGGATCGGCCCGGCCGGAGCGACGCTGGCCGAGCTGCTCGCGGCAGAGGGACCGGGGAGCCAGGACCTCGCCTTCATCGACGCCGACAAGACGGGCTACGACGGGTACTACGAGGTCTGCCTCCAGCTCCTCCGGCCGGGAGGACTGATCGCGATCGACAACGTGCTCTGGTCCGGACGGGTGGCGGACCCCGCGGTGAACGACCCGGACACCGCCGCGCTCCGGGCGCTCAACCTCAAGATTCGCGACGACCCCCGGGTGGACGCGGTGGTCCTCTCCATCGGGGACGGGCTCACCCTCGCGCGCAGGAGACGCTGAAGCGGCCGGCAGCCACTGTCGCGAACGCCCGGCGCTGGCGCCGCCCTGATCAGGCTCCCGCCCGCAGGACCCATCGGTGCACCAGCCGCTCCAGCAGCTCGGCCCGGCTCAGGCCGGCCCGGCGGAGCTTCCGGTCCATCGCCAGGATGAGCGTGGCGGGGAGCCGGACCGCGAGCACCGGCTTCTCGCCGTTGCCCCGCGGACGGATGGGCCGGGTGGGCGTGCGGCCCCGGAGCAGCTGCCGGTAGTGGCTGGCGCAGTAGCCGCGGCTGTGGACCGGGCGTCCGCACTGGGGGACCTGGCACTTTCGTCGCTGTCGTCCTGGACCGGCCATCGCGCAGAACTGTGTTTGCAGATGTCACGCCAGCGGAGGAACCACGGGAATCCGAGCGCTTCGGCCCAGGGGCGGATGGGTCGCCTCCGACCGTCGCTCCGCGGCGCGTGCACGGCGACCCACTCACTCGCGCGCACAACCGTCAACGCTTGTCACAGCAGGAACGCAAAACGGAGTCCGAAGTCGATCCAGACGTGAACCGCCTTGCTCGGGATGTCGCTGGTGCCGCTGCTGTCCGTGCCCTGGGCGTTGATCAGCCCGAGGCTTCCGGTGTCGTACTGGCCCACGCGGCTCTGCACGAAGGGACCCAGCCGGAAGCTCCGGCCGAGCAAGAAGTCGATGCCGAGCTGGAGATTCACCCACTCGAAGCCGCGGACGCTGCCGTAGAGCGTGCCCCCGCTGCCGGTGATGCTGAGGTCGAGCCACTCGTAACCCACGCCGAGGCCCACCCACGGGTCCACCGGGTGGTCCGGGCCGAGGTGCCAGAGCATCTCGAAGCCGACCCGGACGTCGCTGGCCGAGCGCGCGGTGCCGCCCTCGAGCGCGCTGCCGGTCTTGCCGAAGGCGTAGGACAGGTAGCCGCCGACGAAGGCCGGGCCGATCCGCGCGCCCAGCTCGAGCTCCAGCGGGACGGTCCACGCCACCAGGTCCGCCAGGCTGGTCCCGTTCGGCGAGCGGGTGGTCTCCCCCACCGCATTCCCGATCGGGATGCCGACCGCCGCGCGGACGGCTGCCTCGAACCGGGTGGGCAGCTCCTCGCTGCGGGCCGACGGTGCGGCGAGGCACAGCGCGAGCAGCGGTGCCCCGGCAAGGCGGCCCATCCTCATCGGAACGTCTCGTCCCCTCCGGCCAGCGGGGCGACAGCCGGACCTGCCGCCCTCCCTCACCGGCCGGCGCCGGACTCTAGCCGGAAGCCAGGGAGAACGGTGGCCACGGTCGGAGCCGTGGTGACCACGGCGTCGAGCTCACCTCGGGGGCGAGGAGAGGCCAAGCGACCCCTGCCCGGCGGCGGCCCGCTCGAGCGCGGACACCACGGTGTCGACGGTGAGCAGCTCGGGCAGCACCTCGGGCTGGTCCGGCCGCGCCGGGGAATAGACCAGGTACATCGGCACGCCGGCCCGCCCGTGGGCGGCGAGCCGGCGGGCGATGCCGGCGTCACGCCGGGTCCAGTCGGCCACCAGGAGCTGGGCCCGAGTGCGGGCGAGCGCCGACTGCACCGGCTCGGAGGCGAGCACGCTGCGCTCGTTGAACTTGCAGCTCAGGCACCACTCGGCGGTGAAGTCGACGAGCACTGGCCGGCCCTGGCCGAGGCTGCGTGACACCGCCTCGTCGCTCCAGGCGTCGCGTCCGGCCACCGCGGCGGGCCCCGGCCCGAAGCGCAGGGCGACCCAGCCGGTGAGCAGGATCAGCAGCAGCCCGCCGAGGAGGACCGGACGCCGTCGCCACGCACCCCAGGCCCAGGCGACCAGCGCCAGCACCACCAGGAACGCGAGGAGCCGCACCACGCCGTCGACGCCGACGAGCGAGCCGAGGATGCCGGCGAGCCAGACGCCGGTGCCGAGCAGGGCGAACCCGAGCAGCTGCTTCGCGCGCTCCATCCATGCGCCGGGGCGGGGCAGCCAGCCGCGGAGACCCGGGACCAGCACCAGGGCACAGAACGGCGCGGCCAGGCCGAGCCCCACCGCGGCGAAGACCGCGAGCACCACCGGGGCGCTCGCGGCGAAGGCGAACCCCACCGCCGTCCCGAGCAGCGGGGCGGAGCAGGGCGTGGCGAGCACCACCGCGAGGACGCCCTCGCCGACGCTCCGGAGCGGTCCGTGCGCGTGGTCCACCGCGGCGACCAGGGTCCCGGTGCCGTGGCTGGGAACGATCAGCTCGAAGACCCCGAGCAGGTTGAGGGCAAAGAGCAGCACCACGCCCGAGAGCACCGCGACGAAGAGCGGCTCCTGGAACTGGAAGCCCCAGCCCACCGCGTGACCCGCGGCCCGGAACCCGAGCACCGCTGCGGCGAGGACCAGCAGCGAGACGAGGATTCCCCCAGTGTATGCCAGCGCGTGCATCCGGACCGACCCGTGGTCGGCATGGACGGTCCGGGCGAAGCCGTAGGCCTTGAGCGCCAGCACCGGGAACACGCAGGGCATCGCGTTGAGCAGCACGCCTCCGAAGAAGGCGAGCAGCAGCATCCAGGGCAGGCCCGGCGCGCGTGCGGGGGTGGGCGGCCCCGCGGCGGCGGGGTGTGGAGCGAGCCCGGGCGGCAGCTCGAACGGGGCGCTCACCTCCAGCGCGCCACCACTGGCGAGCCCGACCACCCCGGCCATGCGTGGCGGAGCAGCCGCGGCAGAGGGAGAGGCCTTCCCCCAGAGCCGGAGCCTCCCGGGGCCCTCGGCGATGCCCAGCACCGAGGCGATGCTGGCGAGGCGCTCGGGGATGAAGGCGTCGGTGGGGGGGAGCGGCTCGGGGCTCCCGTCGGCGCGCTCCACCGTCAGCTCGCCCTCGAACGGTTGACCGGGTACGAACGCGGTGGTGCGCCGGACGCTCACCCGCAGCCCTGCCGCCGCCGGAGCCCGGGGCACGCGCACCGCGGCGGCGTCGAGCAGCGCGGCGCCGCCGGCATCCGCCTGCCGGGGACCGACGCCGAGTGTCCGGGTGAGCTCGAAGCGCGCGGGGATGCACTGCACCTCGCAGACCAGGACCTCGGCGGTGGCGACGATGGTCAGTGGCGGCTGCACGTCCGGCTGTGCTCGCCCCGTCGCGAAGAGCACCACCTCGCCGCCGTACCCGTAGCTGGTGATGGAGCCGTCGGGGCTCCGGTGCACCTCGGGCGCGGGCCAGGTGAGCGGGCCGACCGTGACCCGCGGCGCGTCCCACACCACCTCGCTCGGCAGCCCCGCCTCTCCGGGGTTCCTCCAGTAGATGTGCCACCCGCGCTCCATCCGGAAGTGCACGCCCAGCCGGAGCGCTCCGCCTGGCTCCACCTGGGTCAGGTCGGAGACGAGGGTCGCGCGCACCCTGGGCTTTCCCTCGTACAGCCCTCCACTCGCAGTGGAGCTGGGCGCCGGGGCGGTGGCCACGAGCAAGGAAAGGATCGAGCCAGCAAGCACGGTTGGCACCCCTAACAGGTCGCGGCAGCTCCTGCTTCCCCCGGGGCCGTGTGCCGCCGGATCCGCGCTTGCAATGGCCACGGGGCGCCATGTCGGCCTACGTGGACCCTGACGAGCTGATGCTGTTCAGCGTGGGGATGGTGCTCGGCGTCGACTCGCTCGACTACATGGTCGACGTGGTCCTCGACCGCCGCCTGACGCAGGCCGACCACCGGAAGCTCTCGCTCGCCCTGGAGCGCAAGGGCGGGAAGCTGCCGGTCCGGATCGACGAGGTGGTGCACCTCGTCGCCCAACCTCCCTCGGCCCGCCCGAACTGAGCCCGCGGAGCGCCGTGCAATGGACGGCCTCCCTGGGACACGGTGGCGCCGGGCGCGCCGTGCCGCTAGACACGGTTCGCCCCGCCGATGCCGGTTCCGGAGGTCCAGCGCACGTGAACGCCAGCATCGAGTTCCTTCGGGTGTACGGGCCCACGCTGGTCTTCACCAGCGTGCTGCTGGAGCAGGCGGGGGTGCCCATCCCGTGCACGCCGTGGCTCATCGCCTCCGGGGCGCTGGCCCGGCTCGGTCAGGGGACGCTCGCGCTTCCCATGGCGCTGGCCACCGTGGCCGCGTCGATGGGCCACACCGTCTGGTTCCTCGCCGGCCGTCGGTGGGGAAGCCGCGTGCTGCGGCTGGTCTGCCGCGTGTCGCTCGAGCCCGACAGCTGCGTGCAGCGGACCGAGAACGCCTTCACCCGGTACGGCGCGCGGGCGCTGATCATCGCCCCGTTCGTTCCCGGCCTCACCACGCTCGCCCCCCCGCTGGCCGGCATGTCCGGGATGCGGCTCCGCCGCTTTCTCGCGCTCGACGGGGTGGGCGACCTGCTCTGGGCCGCCACCTTCGTCGGCCTCGGCTGGCTCGCCGGCGAGCCGTTCTTCCGGGTGCTCGAGGTGGTGATGGCCTACGCCGGTTCGACCGTGGGCTTCCTGGCCGCCGGCCTCGCGCTCTACCTCGGGGTCAGGTTCCTCCAGCGGATGCGGTTTCGGGCCCAGCTGCGGGTGGCGCGGTTGTCGGCCGGCGATCTGAAGCGGCGGCTCGACGACGGAGAGGAGCTGGTGCTGGTGGACCTGCGGCACCGGGCCGAGCTCGAGAAATCCGGGACCACCTTGCCCGGTGCGCTGCACATCTCGCCCGACGAGCTGGACCGGAGACATGAGGAGATCGCGCGCGGACGCGACGTGGTCCTCTTCTGTAGTTGACCCGACGAGTGGACGAGCGCCCGGGTGGCGCTCCGGCTGAAGCGACGGGGCATCTCGCGGGTCCGGCCCCTCGAGGGCGGATACGCCGGATGGGTGGCCGAGGGCTATCCGCTGCAGCGGTGGGCACCGGCCGAGACCACCAGCACCTCGCTCGCCTTCGGCGCGTAGACGCCCCGGAGCGTCGCCGCTCAGCCCAGCGGTGCGGCCTGGTCCGTCTCCGAGGGGATCGCCTCGCGGGGCGAGGACTCCTGGAGCTCGTCGAACATCCGCTCCATCTGGTCGCCCAGCGCCTCCAGCTCCTCGCGGGCGAAGTTCTGCTCGACGAGGGGGAAGAGCTCCGTCTCCTCCTCCTCGACGTGGTGGTCGATGAGCTCCTGGAGCACCTGCATCTTGGCGTCGAACTGCTCGTCGGAGGGCTCCATCTTGAGCAGATCCGCCACCAGGCGCTTGGCCTCCAGATGTTCCTCCACCGCCTCGCGAAGCTTGTCCTTCAACGGCCCGACGAAGACCGCCGGGTAGAAGAGCTTCTCCTCGATCCCCCCGTGCGCGGCGAAGTCGTCGGCGATCTGCTCGAAGAGCTCCTGCTTCTCTCCCTCGTGCTCCGCCGCCTCGTACTGCTTGAAGAGCCTCTTCACCTCGCCGTGCTGCTGCTTCAACAGCTTCGTCGCATCCACGTCATCCCTCTCTCTCGGTGGTCCAGCCGGTTGCCCGACGCGGGCAGCCAGGTCGAAGGCAAAGCTGGTCACGCCCGGAGGTTCCGTCCACCCCGGCCGGGCGGTGTGGGGCCGGTGACTGCCCGGGCTGGCCGGTCGCCCGCCCGCTGCAGGGATCTGCTGCAATGGGGGGCATGCCAGACCGTCATCACCGGTGGATGCGGGCGCTGACCGACAACTTCCGCCTGGCGTTCTCCACCTTCTGGGGGCACCGGCTCCGCTCGCTGCTCACGCTCCTGGGCATCGTCATCGGCGCGGCCACCGTCGTGGCGATGATGGCCCTGCTGGAAGGACTCCGGAACAAGGTGGACGAGGACCTGACTGGCCTCGGATCGAACGGGTTCCAAATCCAGAAGTTCCCCAACGGTTTCGGCAACTTCGACTTCGAGCGCCTCTCCAAGCGCCCCAACCTCACCATCGAGGACCGGGACGACATCGAGCGGCGTCTCCCCGACATCATCGCCGCCACGGGCGAGGCCTGGGACTTCGGGGTGAAGATCTCCACCGACCGTTACGAGACCCGGCCCAACATCCAGGTGGCGGGCGGGACCGCGGATTTCTTCCTCACCAACGCCATGGACATCGCCTCCGGGCGGGCCTTCAACGTCACCGAGGTGGCGGACGGCGAGCGGCTGGCGGTGCTCGGGTCGAACGTGGCGGACGTGCTCTTTCCGGGCGTCGACCCGGTCGGCCACGAGGTGCGGATCCGCACCCGCCCCTTCCGGGTCATCGGGGTCATCAAGCGAAAGGGGGCGCTGGTCGGCGGCTTCCAGCAGGACGACGTGACGGTGATTCCGATCAACGCCTTCTTTCCGCTCTGGGGAAAGAACCGCTCGCTGAACATCAGCATGCAGGCGGCCAACCCCGAGATCCTGCCGCGGGCCATGGAGGAGGTACGCCAGCTGATGCGGCGCCGCCACAACCTCAAGCCCCAGCAGGAGGACGACTTCTTCCTCTTCTCCAACGAGTCGGCCACGCAGGCCTTCAACCAGATCTCCTCGGTGGTGACCGCGGCGAGCTTCGGCGTGTGCCTGCTCTCGCTGATCGTCGGCGGCATCGGCATCCTCAACATCATGCTGGTCTCGGTCACCGAGCGGACCCAGGAGATCGGCGTCCGCAAGGCGCTCGGGGCGCGGCGCCACCGCATCCTCGGGCAATTCGCGACCGAGGCGATCATGCTCTCGCTGGTGGGAGGAGTGCTGGGGGTCCTCGGAGGGGCAGTGGTGGCCTTCCTCGCCCGGTGGGCCTTCAACTTCCCCACCTCGGTCCCCACCTGGGCGGTGGCGCTCGCCCTGATCATGAGCTCCGGCGTGGGGCTCATCTTCGGCATCTATCCCGCTGCCCGCGCGGCCCGGCTCGACCCGGTCGAGGCGATGCGCACCGAGTGAGGCGCTCCGAGCGGCGACGCCAGGTCGGTGGCCCTTCCCCGGTCCGACGTTCCACCGTGACCGCTCGCGGGGCTTCCGTCGCCCGCCCGGCGGGACCATCCTGCCGGCAGCGGAGATGGTCGACCCGACGCTGGTGCAGGCCTACGTCGAGAGCCTCTACCGGGTGTTCCCACCCGGGTCGGCGGAGCACGTGCTGCGCATCGGCCATCGCCATCCGGGGTTCGACGCGTGTCTCGCCCGGTCCGGAGCCCGCGCCTGGGTCGTCCTGACGGCCTGGAACCCCGGGAGCGTCCAGCGCAGTGAGGAGGAGAACGCCGCCGCCCAGCGCGAGCTCGCCGCGGCGCTGGACCGCGCGGGGCTGCTGGCGTGGCCCGCGCGCGGTGAGTCGCCCGGCCGCGACTGGATGGAGGAGAGCCTGTGCGTGCTCGACCTCGACCCCGAGCAGGCACGCGCGCTGGCCCGCCGCTTCGGCCAGATGGCCGTGGTGCAGGGCGAGATGGGCTCCGAGGCGCGCCTTGCCTTGGCGGACTAGGCGCCAGCCGCGGTCCGGGCCGGCCGGCCCACCCGCGCGAGCTGCTGCAGCGAGAGGATGTGCAGGAGGATGGTCAGCGGAACGATGAAGGCCGGCAGGTAGATGAACGGGAACACCGCGGGGACCAGATTCGGCGGGGTCTCGAAGAGGCGCTGCTGGGGCCCGGGCGCCGAGAGCAGCCCCCGGAGCATGGTGTGGGCCATGTCCACCAGGCCGAAGACGTTCCAGAGCTGCGCGGCGGTCCTGGACCACGCGAGCCCGGTGCCGAGCAAGGCCGCCACCGCCGCGGCGCCGAGCCCGACCAGGATGTCTCCCGTCCCGGCGCTGGCCACCCAGCCCCAGGGCGCGAGTCCCGCGGCCCAGGCGGCGAAGAGCGTCAGCCCACCCCCGATGCGCAAGGTCTGGAGCCAGGGGATCGCCGAGGGCGAGAGCGCCTGGACCGCGGCCTGAAGCCAGCCGGCGCGCCAGAGGACGAGCGAGAGCAGCAGCGCCGGGATGAGGTAGCCGAGGGCGCGAGGAACTCCGGGGTCGAGCCACGCCCCGGCCACGGCCGATGCGGTGATCGCCAGGAACCAGGTCCCGAGCAGCGCCCCGATGCGCACGAGCAGGCTCCGGCGGATCGGCGCCGCGCACCCCGACTTGCGGAGCCCGGTGTCCAGCCCGCGCAGGGTCACCCAGACCACGAGCAGCACGTAGGCGCAGACCGCGACGGTGATCCGGATCGGCGCCTCGGGACCCGGGTTCATGGGCTCGAGGCGAGGGCGACGGACGCCCCGCGCGCGGAGGACGGCGGGCGCGCGGCGCGCTGCGGTTGCACGGCCTTCGCTGGACCCCGGACCAGCACCTTGCGCGAGAAGGCCTGATCCACCTGGGCGACGAAGGCGCGGAACGCCGGGTACTCGCTGGCCGAGATCCTGTCCCGGGTGAACACCAGCTCGCCGCGGCACACCAGCACCCCCTGCTCCACGGTGTAGGCGAGGTGCAGCCGCCCGAAGCCGGTATCGGCCGTCACGTCGGGTGGGAGCGCGTCCACGCTCCATCCGGGCGGCAGCCGGTAGCGGAAGGTGAAGCGGCTCACGCTGGGGCCGTCGAGCACCAGGTCGCCCCGGCGCTCCGCGAGCCCGGCATACGTCTCGACGTAGCCGCGCCGGCTGCCGAACGGCAGGAAGCGCAGGGTGTCCCCGCCCACCTCGGCGTAGCGGGGGATGCTCAGCTCGTAGTCGAGCGCCACATCCTGGTCGAGCCGGTTCGGGTCACTGATCGACACCTTTCCCACGCTCAGCCCGGGGAAGGTCTGCGCCCAGCCCTGCTCGAAGGTGGTGCGGCGGGTGGCCGCCGACTGGTAGCTGCGCCGGTACTCGGGCGCGGCGCTCCCCCGCACCCGGCTCTCGCCCTTCACCTCGGCGCCGCCGCCCACCCGGAGCGCCAGGTCCAGCTGCATGTCGGTGATGTTGTCCTCGGGCCGCGCCTCTGGAGTGACGGTGAAGCGGCTCTTCCCGTTCGGCTCCACGATGAGGATGCTCGCCCGGCGATCGGGGATGGGCAGCTCGGTGGCGCCGTGGAACTCGGCGGTGCCGTCCAGGTACCAGTCGAGCGCGGGCACGTAGACGATGGCGTGGTTGAAGACCGCCAGCGAGGCGGGCTCGGCCGGCACGGACCCGAGCTGGCGCATGCGGAGGAGCACGATGCGGCTGTCCACGCCGGACACCTCCAGCAGCGCGTGGAGGAGGGAGGCCTTGTCCTTGCAGTCGCCAAAGCGGCGGGCGAGCACCCGGTCGACCCGGTAGGGCTTGTACCCGTGGATGCCGAACTCCAGCGCCACGTAGCGGGTGTTCTTCACCACGTACTCGTAGAGCGCGCGCACCACCGCGCGGGTGTCCTTGCGGTCGACGCCCTTCAGCGCCTCCTGCGCGGCGCGGCGGATGCTGTCGTCGGGCACCAGCTGGTCACGGATCAGGCTCCAGTAGTAGCGGCCCACGTCCTCCCACGTCCGGTACGTCGAGACGTGCAGGGTCGCCGCCACCTCGGACCACCCCGGCATGCCCGGCTCGGGCGTCACCCGCGAGACGCGCTTCGCCTCGAAGCGGTAGAGCGCCCGGCCGTCGGGGGAGGGCTCGCGCCGGGCGCTCACGCCCGCGCCGAGGGTCTTCTCGTTCCAGTAGAGCGTCCGCCCCGCCGGCATGTCGACCCCGTACTCCCAGCGGAGCTTGGGGGTGACCCCCTGCACGTACGCGAGGTCACCCCAGTAATCCGAGAGGAGGTTGTCGCTCGCCGTGTCCTCGACCCGGTACTGCAACTCGAGGACATCGCCGGGGGCGAGCCCGGGGAAGGTGAGCACCTTCGCCTGGGCGTCGTAGTACATGCCGGACCAGGGCTCGTTCAGGCTGCGGTTGGTATCTCCGAAGCTCTCCACCAGCGAGCCGTCGGGCTTGGTGATGCGGGCGCGGAGGATGCGCACCTCCTCGCGGCTGGGGCTGTAGGTGATGGGGAAGCTCCGGAAGGCGTCCGCGCCGCGGCGGGTGTAGACCTTCACCGCGAGCTGGTGGAAGCGGCTGGAGAGGCCGCTCTGCTGCACGCGCACCCGGGTGACGTCGGCGAGCGTCACCGCGTCCTCGACGTAGCTGTCCGCCTCGGCGACCAGCGGCCGGACGTCGACGGCGTCGGTGGCCGCCGCCGAGGTCTCGGTTCCCCGGAGCGCGCGGACGGCGTCACGCAGCGCCGGGTTCTGCGGGCGGAGCACCAGCGAGCGCTCCAGGGCGGCGAGCGCCGCGTCCCCCCGTCCCGCATACAGCAGGGTCCGTCCCTTTCGCTCGAAGACCTCCGGTTCGTCGGGGCAGAGCGTCTCGGCCTCGGAGAAGAGGGCCAGCCCCTCCTCGAGCCGCCCGTTGGAGGCGAGGAGCTCGGCGAGCCGCAGGCGAACGTCGTTGCTGGTGGGCGACAGCCGGAGCGCCCTGCGGAGCGCGTCCGCCGCGCCGGCCACGTCCGCGCGGTCGGCCAGAATCTCGGCCAGGAGCGACAGGCTCGCCCCGTCTCCGGGCCGTGCCTCGAGCACCCCCTGCAGCCGCTCCAGCGCCTCGTCCGACCGGTCGAGGCGACGCGCACTGCGCACCCGCTCCCGACCGGCCTCCGGCACGCGCCAGGTCGAGCGCGGAAGGCCCTCGATGCGCTGGGTTGCCGCCACCGAGTCGCCGAGGTCGTCCTCGGCGCGGGCCAGGAGCACCTGCGCGGGGACGAACGCCTTCCACCGCTGCGCCAGCGGCTGCAGCAGGGGGAGCACCCGCTCGGGGTGGCCCTGGGAGAGCTCGGCCCGGGCGAGCAGCACGCGCGCCTCGATCAGTTCCGGCGCCGCGGCGAGCGCAGCCTCGAGGTGACGGCGGCGCAGGTTCTCGTCCTGCTGGAGCCGCGCGGCGAGCAGCTCGATGCGCGCATCGGGATGGCCGGTGCGTCCGGCGTCGGCGGCGGCCCGCTCGGCGTTCACCGCGTCGGCGTGCTCCCGGCCGTCGAACGCCTGGGTCGCCTCGAGCACCTGGGCGAGATCGGCCCTGAGCCGGGCGTCGTCCGGTCGGCGCGCCACCTGCGCCTCGAGCGCCCGGGTCAGGGTGGGAAGCGGACGGACGGCAGGGGCCGGACCTGGCGGCATCGCCGGGAGCCGGGCGGGGGTCACCGGGTGGGCGCGCGCCGACTCGTCCCGGAGGTAGGTCCCGAGCACCCCGGAGTCCTCGTGGCACACCTTGAGGAGCACCCGGTTGACACCGGCGCGCAGCTGGACCGAGACGCGCTCCTGGTCGGGTCGTGCCGGGTGGTAGGCATCGCCGCTCGCCACCTTGTCCCCGTTCACCCACAGCCGGAAGCCACCGGAGGTGCCCAGCGCCAGGACGGTGCGGCGTGGCGCCGGCTCCTCGAGCAGCGCGAGCACGTAGGCCACCACCCCGCGGGAGGGGCGGAGCATTGCGCCGAGGTCGATGCCGCCGTCGAGCGAGTGCGCCGGCGCCTTCCGCCAGCGGGCGAGGTGACCCTTGGCCTGGAGCGAGGCCTCGAGGTCCAGCGTCTGCTCGGGGCCGACGTCGGTGTCACAGCCCGTCTTGCCCTCGTTGTCGAACCCGCCGAGCACGTACACGTCCTGCACGTACCCGAGCGCACGGAGCCGGCGCTCGGCCGCGTCCACCCGCCCCTGCGCGACGTCGATGTCCGCCAGGACCTGCCGGGCCAGGGTGCGGGTGAAGGGCTCGGCGCGGCCGTCGGCGGCGATCCGGCCGAGGGTCGCGTCCACCGGGCGCGGGTCGGCGAGGTCGTCGCGAAGCCCGCGGAGGCGCAGCAGCGCGGCGGCGCCTCGCAGCGAGCGGGACTGGGCGAGCGCCTCCTTGGCCCGAACCTGCGCCTCGGCGGGAAGTGGATCGTCGACAGGCGGCAGAAGAGACCCTGCCGCGAGGAGGGCCGAGAGGAGGAGGCTGGAAACCACGGTGCCCGTCCCTCATAACCCGAAGCGACCGGGGTTCGCTTCCCCGACCGCCCGGGCGAGCGTGAGGACGTACACCCCCCGGGCCCCGGCCTCGCGCAGGGCGCCGCTCGCCGCCCGGGCGGTGGCGCCCGTGGTGAGCACGTCGTCCACCAGCACCACGGGTCCCGGAGGCAGCGGGCCGCTGACCGCGAACGCCCGGCGCACGTTCTCGGTACGGTCGGCCTCGGTCAGCCCCACCTGCCGCCGGGTGGCCCGGATTCGGCGGAGGAGGTTGGCCCGGAGCGGGAGCCCGCTCGTGCGGGCCAGCGCCCGCGTGAGGAGGGCTGTCTGGTCATACCCACGACGGAGCAGGCGCCCCCGGTGGAGCGGGATGGGCACGAGCGTGGCGTCCCGGCCGATGCGGCCGAGCCACCCGGCGGACCCCTCGGCGAGCGCCCTGGCCAGCGGGAGCGCGAGGGCGCTGTGGCCCTCGTACTTGAAGCGGTGAATCGCCCGGGCCAGCGGCCCGGTGTGGACGAAGGCGGCGTGGGCCGAGGCGAACGGCGGCGGCGCACGAAGGCAGCGGGCGCACGCGCCTGGCTGCTCGACGGGCTCCGCGCACCGGCGGCAGCCGGGGCGCGGGACCGGCTCGGTCGCCAGCGTGCAGAGCGCGCAGAAGGGAGCCTCTGCCTCGAGGAGCGCTCCGCACGCAGCGCACGCCGGCGGGAACACCAGCGCCAGCAACTCGGCGGCGAGGGACATCCGGACTCGCCTCAGCAAGTCCCGGACCGGGGCGTCCCTGCCCGGGCCCGGGGCGAGGGGCACGCCGGTTCGGGGACGAGGACCAGCCGCCGAGACCCACGAGTCCGCCCAGCGGGATGCCCATGAAGCACCTCCGCGGAGGAGATGACCACGAAGAGCCGCGGCCCGGCCCTTCGGAGCTGTGGGCGCTCGAAGCCCAGCTGGTCGACGCTCTGCGGCTCAGACCAGCAGGCTGTTCCGGTCCATCTCCTTCGGCTGCGGCAGGCCCATGATCTTGAGGAGCGTGGGCGCGACGTCCGCGAGGACGCCGCCGGTCCGCAGCTTCGCGCCGGCGAAGTCCGGGTGCACCAGGTGGAACGGCACCGGGTTGGTGGTGTGCGCGGTGTGAGGCTGGCCGGTGACCGGGTCGCGCATCAGCTCGCAGTTTCCATGGTCTGCGGTGACGACCAGCACGACGTTCGCCCGGGCGCACGCCTCCGCGACCTGGCCGAGGCAGCCGTCCACCACCCGGACCGCCTTGATCGCCGCGTCGAGCTTGCCGGTGTGTCCCACCATGTCCGGATTGGCGTAGTTCACCAGCAGGAAGTCGTACCTCCCCGAGTCGACGGCTTGCATCAGGCGCGACGTCACCTCGGGGGCGGCCATCTCCGGCTTCAGGTCGTACGTCTTCACGTCGCGGGGGCTGGGGATGAGCACCCGTTCCTCACCCGGAAACACCACCTCGCGACCGCCGTTGAAGAAGTAGGTCACGTGCGCGTACTTCTCGGTCTCCGCGATGCGGAACTGGGTGAGCCCGTGCTCGGACACGACCTCGGGGAAGATCTCTCGCGGCTGTTCGGGCGGGAACGCCACCGGCAGGTCGAAGGTCTCGTCGTACTGGGTCATGCAGACGAACTTGCCCAGCCGGAGCCCGCCGCGGTCGAACTCGTGGAAGCCGGGGACGGCGAGAGCGCGGGTCAGCTCGCGCGCCCGATCGGCGCGGAAGTTGAAGAAGATGACTGCATCGCCGTCGCGCACGGTCCCCACCGGAGCGTCCCCGTCGACGATGACCGTCGGCGGGACGAACTCGTCGCCCACCTTCTCCGCGTACGAGCTGCGCACCGCCTCGAGCGCTCCGGGCGCGCGCCGGCCCACGCCGCGGACGATGGCGTCGTAGGCCTGCTGCACACGGTCCCAGCGCTGGTCGCGGTCCATCGCGTAGAAGCGCCCGGTGACGGTGGCGATGCGCCCGGTCCCGGTCTCGCGGAGGAAGCGCTCGAGCTGCTCGAGGTACCTCAGCGCGCTCATCGGCGGGGTGTCGCGCCCGTCGAGGAACGCGTGCACGAAGACGACCGGCACTCCACGAATCTCCGCCGCCATCAACAGGCCGAGCAGGTGCTCCTGTGAGGCATGCACGCCGCCCGGGCCGATGAGGCCCATCAGATGCAGCGCCTTGCCCTCCGCCCGCGCGGTGTCCATCGCCGCCACCAGCGCCGGATTGTGGGCCAGCTCGCCCCGCTCCACCGCGCGGTTGATGCGCACCAGGTCCTGGTAGACGATCCGCCCCGCGCCGATGTTGGTGTGACCGACCTCCGAGTTGCCCATCTGGCCCTCGGGCAGGCCCACCGCGAGCCCCGAGGCGAGGAGCTCGGTGCGGGGCATCTTGCCCGCGAAGCGGTCGAGGTTGGGCGTGCCGGCGAGGAGGATGGCGTTGTCCTCGCGCTCGGCGCGAACGCCCCACCCGTCGAGGATGGCCAGGAGGACGCGGTGCTTGGGAGGCATGGGCCGAAGGTAGCCAGCGCGCCGGGCCGCGTCGACGGTTCTCGGTGAGGGTGGGGTGGTAAGACCTCCCCGTGCCCAGCCCGCCCCAGCCCTCCGCCCAGGCGCGCGTCCGGGCATTCGACTGGCTCCGTGGCCTGGCGGTGCTGGTGATGATCGAGACCCACGCCATGGTGCTGCTCCGCAAGGAGCTGCTCGCCACCCCCGCGGCGGGAGTGCTCGACCGCGTCAACGGGCTGGTGGCGCCGTCGTTCATCTTCGCCGCCGGCTTCTCGCTGGCGCTGGTGCAGGTGCGTGCCGCGTCTGCCGGCGGTGCCCGGGCCGCGCGGGTGCTCCGCTCGCTGCGGCGCATCGGCGAGGTGCTCGCGGTCGGCACGCTGATCAACTGGATCTGGTTCCCCATCTCGATCGAGCCGGGTTGGCTGCTCCGGATGGACATCCTCCAGTGCATCGGCGTCACCTTGCTCGCCGCGCTGCCGCTGGACGTGGCGCTCGCCCCGCGCCCGCGGCGGCTGGTGGTGGTCTCGCTGCTGGTGGCCGTGGCCCTCTTCTTCGTCTCTCCATTCGCCGACGGAGTCACCGGGCCGTTCCAGGACCTCTTCAACAAGAGCGGCCCGCGGCACTCGGTCTTCCCCCTGTTCCCCTGGGCGGGCTGGGCCTTCCTGGGGGGCGCGGCGGGCGCCACCGCCGCGCGGGGAACCGCGGCCGAGGTCCGGCGGCTCGCGGTGGGCATCGGCCTCGGCTCGGCCGCGGCGTGGTTCCTGAAGCCGCTCTGGCTCGGCGTCTATCCGCCGCACGCCTTCTGGGTGACCGATCCCGCGAACAGCGGGGCCAGGGGCATCGCGGTCATGTCGGTGCTGCTGTTCCTGCTCGCCATCGAGGCCCGCGCACCCGCGGGGGCGAGGCGCTCGCCGGCGGTGTGGCTGCTCGAGCTGTTCGGGACCTCGTCGCTCGCCGCCTACTTCTGGCACGAGATGCTCATCTACTACGAGGTCCGGGGCGTCTCGCTGGCCCGCATCGCCGGCGGCCGCTGCGGATGGGCGGGCTTCGCCGGACTGACCCTGCTGGTGATCGCCGCGACCGCGCTGCTCTCCTGGATCACCGACCGGATCTACCGGCGGCTGGACCGGCGGAGCGCTCCCCGGCCGGTGCCCGCGGTGGGTCCGGTCAGCGCTTGAGCGCCGCGCCGACCGCCTTCACCACCTCCTGCTCGCTGGGGAAGCCGGTCAACCCCTTCTTCGCCACCACCTTCCCGTCCACCGCGACCTCGAAGATGCCGCCACTTCCGGGAACCAGCTCCGCGTCCACGCCCAGCGCCTTCTTCAGCTCGGCCGCCGCACGGGTGGCCCGGGGGAGGTACCCTCAGACGTTGCAGTAGGTGATGGTGATCATGCGAGTGGGATGGATAATCCCTCGGCCGCCGGAGCGCAGTGGCTACTTGTGGTACGGCTCTCCGCGCAGCAGGGCGAAGGCCCGGTAGAGCTGCTCCATCAGCACCAGGCGGGCGAGCCGGTGGGGGAGAGTCATCCGCGACAGCGCGACCACCTTCCAGGCGCGCGCGCGCACCGACGGATCGAGCCCCTCGTCCCCGCCGATGCAGAAGACCAGCTCGCGGCCGGCGTCGCGGGCCGTCGCCACCAGCCGCGCGAGCTCCACCGAGCTGAGCAGCGTGCCGCGCTCGTCGAGCGCCACCAGCCAGCTGTCGGGCCTCATCTTCCCGAGCAGCGCCTCGCCCTCGCGGCGGCGTGCGTCCGCGGGGGGAAGCGCGCCCTTCGCCGCGGCCAATTCCACGAGTTCGAGCTCGGCGTACCGCCGCATCCGCTCCGCATAGCCCTGGACTCCGGGCTCGAACCAACCGGAACGATCGCGCCCCACGGAGAGGACGCGCAGCTTCAGGCCACCTTCTCCTTGGGCGCGTCCGCCCAGAGGCCATCGAGGTCGTAGAAGGCCCGCACCTCGGTGAAGAAGACGTGGACCACCACCTCGCCGAAGTCGAGCAGCACCCAGTGACCGGTGTCGAACCCCTCGGTGCCGATGGTCCGGTGGCCGCCGTTTTTCAGGGTCTCGCGGACGTGCTCGGCGGTGGCGACGACCCCCCGCTCGGAGTCACCGGAGGCGAGGACGAAGTAATCGGCGTAGCTGCTCATCCCGCGCACGTCGAGCAGCACCACGTCGGTGGCCTTGCGATCGACGAGCAGGTGCGCGGCGCGGCGGGCGAGGGCGAGCGCCTCGGCGTTCTCGGGCCGCGGCTGTGTGGTCGGCGCGGCGGCCGGTCGGCGGACGGGACGTTTCGGGGGAGCGGCGCGCGGGGCGGCCGTGCGGGGGCGCCTGGTCTTGCTCTTGGCGGGACTCAAGGCGGCGGACCATAAGACAGAGCGCGCGTGCCCGGCGAGTGGTACGAGGCGATCGCGATGGGCAGCGAACGCGAGGCGCAATTCCGGAAGCTGGCGGCCGACCATCCCCGCTCGCCGATGGTGCACTTCTCACTGGGGAAGCTCCTCCTCGACGAACGCCGGTACGCCGAGGCGGTGGAGAGCCTGAGGACCGCGGTGTCGCTCCAGCCCGACTACGCCGCGGCCCTGGTTGCGCTGGGGGACGCGCTCGCCGGCTCCGGCCAGCGAGACGAGGCGCGGCGGGTGCTCGAGGGTGCCCGCGACACGGCGCTCGCGCAGAAGCATCCCTCGCTCGCCGAGGAGATCGACGAACGGCTCGGGGATCTCTGAGCTCCGCCGGCTCCCCCCGGGGGGGGGGCGTCGGGCCGTGTCGCGGCAGGTCGTCGATGGTGACCGCGACACCGAGCCCGCCCGGGCTGCTGCGGGTGCCGGTGCGGAGGCGCAACAGGTCTGCTCGTCACCTCGGTACCGGCACCGCCGCGCGCACCAGCTCCCGGACGCGCTGCTCCACCGGCCACACCTCGGAGACCTTCCCCCGGACCGCCAGGACCCCCACCAGCCGGCGCTCGGTGTCCACCCATCCGGTGAACCCGAAGACGCCCTGGGCCACCACCTCGAGCGCCCGCCCGTCGCTCGCCACCCGGTCCCGGTAGACGCCGAGCCCGGCGCGCAGCGACTCGCGCCCGGGCGCGAGACCGTAGGCCGACTGGGCGAGCGGCACCCCGCCGCTCTGGTCGGCGAGCACCGCCGCACGGAGCGTCGGCCCGAGGAGGTCCGGGCTGGCCCCGGGAAGCAGCTGGCGCAAGGCCCGGGCGTACTCGGCGGCATCGGCCTGCGCGCCGCCGGCGATCCGCGGGTTGTCGGTGCGGCCGAAGCCGGTGCTCCGGAAGCCGAGCGGGTCCATGAGCCGGGTCTGGATCAGCAGCGCCCAGGGCTTGCCCGAGGCGAGCTCGGCTACCCGCCCCGCGACCTGGAACCCCGCGCCCCCGTCGACGAACGCGGTGCCCGGCGCTGCGCGCAGCGGCGTCCGGGCGATCTCCTGCGTGCAGGCGGCGAGCGTCGTGGTGCGAGTCTCGAGACAGGGCGATCGCGCCGGGAGGCCCGAGGTCTGCGCGAGGAGCATGCGAACGGTGATCGCCGCCTTGTCCTTCGGCCAGTCGGGCAGGAGCGCGCGGACCGGAGTGTCGAGCGCCAGCGTCCCGTCCTTCACCAGCGAGAGGATGACCAGGGTGCTCAGCAGCTTCGTCGCCGAGGCGATGGGCACGGCGTCGGCGACGGTGTACCCGCCGTACGCCCGCTCGAAGATGACCGTGTCGTCCTGCTCGACACGGAGGACGCCGCCGCCCCACGCGGGCAGAGCGTGGGCGAGGAGTGCGTCGACTTCCGCGAGATCGGCTGGAGTGCCGGCCGGCGGCCTGGACGAAGGCTGGCTCGCGGCAGGTGCTGCGACGGCGACAGCGCTGGCCAGATCCGTCATCTCGGAGGCCGGTCCCGGGTGCACCTCGGGGGCTCCCGGTCGCTCCGGGGCCGCTGCGCACCCCAGCGCCAGGTAGACGAGGAGTGTCGTGGGTCCCCTCACCAGGGAGCGACCCTAGCGCACCCGCCGGTCGGCGAACGTGCGCAGCTGTTCCCGGTCCGTGAACGACAGTGTTCGTGCGAAGCGGGCCGCCAGCGCGCCGGCGACCGCGGCCACCGCCACCAGCTGGTACATGATGACCAGCTGGTAGCGTACCGCCTGGTCCGGCGCGGTGCCGCTGACGATCTGCCCGGTCATCATCCCCGGAAGCGCCACCAGCCCCACGGTGAGCAGACCGTTGATGGTGGGCCGCAGCGCCGCGTTCATCGCCGCGCGGACGTGCCGATCCACAGCCTGCTTCGGCGACGCTCCCAGCGAGAGCAGCTGCTCCACCGCCGGCGCGTCGTCGTGAACGGAGGCGAACACCCGCTCGAACACCAGCGCCACGCCGTTCATCGCGTTGCTGAGGATCATCCCCGAGATGGGAATCAGCAGCCGGGCCTCGTACCACCGGGCCGGGCGGATGACGAAGGTGAACACCGGCACCAGGACCACCACCCCGGAGACGAACACCGCGATCGTCGCGTAGCGGAACAGCACGCCGGTCCCGGGCCCGTGAGCGATGCGCCGTGCCGCGGTCCACCCGGCCACCAGGACCATCACCCCGATGAGGCCGAAGACGCTGGCCGGATGCTCGTTCCGGAAGACAATGGTCAGGAGCAACCCGACCGCGAACAGCTGGACCGCCGCCCGGATGGTCCCGACGAGGAGGTCCTTCTCCAGTCCCAGGTGGTTCCGGGAGGAGATGGCGATCGCCAGCGCCATCAGCCCCAGCGAGAGCACGAGCTGCGGGATGGAGACCGTGACGTAGCTCATGCCGCGGCCTCCTCTGCGAGGCGTCCCGCGGCGAGGCGGAGGTGCCTCCCGCCGAGCCGCTCGAGCGCGCGCGCATCGTGCGTGACGACCAGGATGCCGGCCCCGGCGGTGGCGAGGTCGCGGAGCAGATTCACCAGGAGGTCCGCCCGTTCGGTGTCCAGCGCCGCGGTGGGCTCGTCCAGGAGCCACACCTCCGGGCGGAGGGCCATCGCCCGCGCGACGGCGACCCGGAGCTTCTCCCCACCGGACAGCGCCCGCGCGTCCTGACCGAGGAACTGCGGCTCGAGACCGGCGCGGACGATGAGCTCGCGCGCGGTCGCCTCGGGCAGCTCCTCGCCGGCGAGGCGGGGCCCGGTGCGCACGTTGTCCAGCACGGTGCCCTGGAACATCGCCGGCGCCTGCGCCACCAGCGCGACCCGGCGGCGGACGGCGCGCGGTGACAGCGTCCGGACGTCGGTGCCGTCGAGCAGCAGCTGTCCGTCGTCGGGCTCGGAGAGGAGTCCGAGGACCCGCAGCAGCGTGGTCTTTCCGCCGCCCGACGGCCCGCTCAGGGTGGTGATGCCGCCCGGCCCGAGCCGGAGGTCGACCCCGTCGAGCAGCACGCGGCCCTCGTAGCTCTTGCGGAGATGACGGGCTTCCAGAGACACGGGCATCTGCTGGACCCCCGAGGTAGGACACCCGGTGAGAGAACGCCAGGGTCTCGTGAGCGAGGCAGGAACCGTGGGAGCATCCGGCTCCCCATGGACCACCTGGACGCGCTGCTCGACGCCGTGGTGCCGGCCGACGACAAGGAGCGGGCGGACCTCGCCCTAATGCAGGCCCAACGGGCGCTGCTTCCCGAACCGCTCTCGCGCAGCCAGCCGGCCGCGCACTTCACCGGGAGCGCCGTGGTGACCGACGGGACGCGGGTGGCGCTCGTCCACCACCGCAAGCTCGGGCGATGGTTGCAGCCCGGTGGGCACGTCGAGGCCGCCGACGGGGACGACCTGCTGGCCACCGCGCTGCGAGAGGCCGAGGAGGAGACCGGGTGCCCCGTGGTTCCACACCCGACGGCGCCACGGCCGCTCGACGTCGACGTGCATCCGATTCCCAGCCGCGGAACGGAGCCGGCGCACCTGCACCTGGACGTCCGGTTCCTGGTGCTGACCGAGCGGCCCGGGGCGCTGCGCGTGGATTCAGAGGAGAGCAGCGGCGTCCAGTGGTTCGACCTCGACGAGGCGATGCACCGGGCCGGGACACCGGAGATGAAGCGGCTGCTGTCCAAGGCCCGCGCGGTGCTCGGCGTCTGACCCGACCGGGCTGATGGCCGGGGCGCGAGGCCTGCATCCTCCGAGGGCGCCCCGTCGCTGACCGGATGGGGGCCGCGGCGGCTCCGGACGTGCCGGACGTCCACCGCTCGCGCAGCCTGCACCTGCCCCCCCTGGTCCCGGCGGCGTCGCCTCGCCGCGGTTGGCCCCACCCGGGCTGTGCCGCCTCCATCGCCCCTGAACTGCGCCCGTTCCCCTTGCCCTGCGTCGCCCGGTGACAAACGCTGCGCTGCATGGGCGAGACCCGGACGCTCCTCCGACCGATCGCGGTCCTGCTGGCGCTGTGCGCGGTGGCGTTCGGCTTCCTGGAGCTCGCCGGCGAGGTCCGGGAAGGTGAGACGCAGCGGATGGACGAGTGGGTGCTCCGCTCGTTCCGGACGCCGGGAAACCTTGCCGTGCCGCGCGGTCCGAGCTGGCTCCCCGCGGCGGCTCGGAACCTCACCGCCCTGGGGAGCTTCCCGGTGCTGCTCCTGGTGGTCCTGGCGGTGGCCGGGTTCCTCGCTCTGGCCCGCCTGTGGCGGACCCTAGCGCTGGTGCTCGGCGCCTCGGTGGGTGGGCTCGTGCTGATGCTCGTGCTGAAGCGGACGTTCGACCGACCTCGCCCCACGGTGGTCCCGCCGCTCACGCTGGAGACGACGGCCAGCTTTCCGAGCGGGCACGCGATGATGTCGGCGGTCGTCTACCTGACACTCGGGATGCTGGTGGCCCAGCTCTGCTCGCGGTGGCGGGAGCGCATCTACGTGATCGCCGTGGCCGGAATCCTGACCCTGGTGGTCGGTCTGACCCGGCTCTACCTCGGGGTGCACTACCCGACGGACGTGCTTGGCGGCTGGTTGGTCGGCCTCTCCTGGGCAGTGGTGAGTGGCCTGGTCGCCCGAGCGCTCCGGAAGCTCAGCCTGGGGCTCCGTTCCGAGGTCCCGGACGCCGAAGGCGCCGAGAGGACCCCGGGACCGGGGTAGCACCGGACGACCCGAGAGTCGGCAGCTCGCGACGGCCGCGCCGCCGGCAGTCGTGCCCACCGCCCGCGGCCTCACCCCGCTGTACACTGGGGCGAGATGGGAAGCCGCGACCGACAGGACCGGGCCGAGGACGCGTCCGAGCGCGAGTCGGCCGACCCGCTCGTCCAGCTCGAGCGGAGGCTCCGCGACGGAAAGTCGGTCGACGTCCAGGACGTCCGCAAGGCCTGGCGCGTGACGTGCTACCCCCGGGCGATGATCCAGGTTCTGGCGCAGCGCCGGCGTTCCGACCTCGCCGTCCGGGCGGCCTCCCTCGTCGGCATCGAGGTCGATACCTCGACTCCGAGCTGGCGGGAGGACCTCGATGCCCACCTGTTCGAGCGCTTCTTCGGGATGACCTTCAGCGAGACCGACGCGCTGGCCGACGCCATCCGCCGTGCCATCCCGGACCCGTCGGCCTAGTCACGGGGGAAGAGCGCCTCGAGCGCCTCGCCGAGCGTCTCGACCGGGAGCAGCTTCACCCCGCGCGACTCCACCCGCCGCGCGCTCCCCTTCGGCAGCACCGCCCGAACGAAGCCCATCTTCGCGGCCTCGGCGAGCCGGGGCTCGATCTGCGCGACGGCCCGCACCTCGCCGGCGAGGCCGACCTCACCGAGGACCAGCACGTCCTGGGGCACGGCGAGATTCCGGAGCGACGAGACGAGCGCGGCGCACACCGCCAGGTCCGCGGCCGGCTCCGACAGGGTCATCCCGCCGGCGACGTTCACGAAGGTGTCGCAGCCGGTGAGCGGCACGTCCTCCTTCTTCTCCAGCACCGCTGCCAGCAGCGCAACCCGGTTGCCGTCCACGCCGATCGCCGTGCGCCGCGCGGTGCCATACCCGGTGGGGGCGACCAGTGCCTGCACCTCGACCAGGAGCGGCCGGGTGCCGGAGAGCGTGGCGGTGACCGCGGAGCCAGGCTTGCCCGCTGGCCGCTCGGCGAGGAACAGTGCCGAGGGGTCCGTGACCTCCTCCAGCCCGGACCCCTTCATCTCGAACACGCCGATCTCGTTGGTCGAGCCGAAGCGGTTCTTGTGGGCCCGGAGGATGCGGAAGGGGTGTCCGCGCTCGCCTTCGAAGTAGAGCACCGTGTCCACCATGTGCTCGAGCACGCGCGGGCCGGCGATGCTCCCGTCCTTGGTGACGTGCCCGACGAGGAAGGTCGGCACGCCCGAGCGCTTGGCGTGCGCCATGAGCCGCCCCGCCACCTCGCGGACCTGGCTGAGCGTCCCGGGCGCGCTCCCGAGCTCGGCGAGGAACATGGTCTGGATCGAGTCGACCACCAGCGCCACCGGGCGGAGTGACTCGGTGGCGGCCAGCACCTTCTCCGCGTCGGTCTCGGCGAAGAGGTGCACCGCCCCGGAGCGCACGCCGAGCCGGTCGGCCCGCATCTTGGTCTGGCGCAGTGACTCCTCGCCAGAGACGTAGAGCACCGGACCGGCCGCGGCGAGCCGCTCGACCGCCGCGAGCAGGAGCGTCGACTTCCCGATGCCGGGATCTCCACCGAGCAGCACCAGGGAGCCGGGCACCACCCCGCCGCCCAGGACGCGGTCCAGCTCGCGGATGCCGGTGCGCCGGCGCTCCTCCGCCTCGCCCTCCACGTCCACCAGCTTCACCGGGCGCGCCGAACCGCCCGAGGCGCCCCAGGCCGGACGGCGATCCTCGACCGGCGCCGCCTCCTCGACCAGCGTGTTCCATCCGCTGCAGTCCGGGCAGCGGCCGAGCCACTTGGCGGCCTGGAACCCGCAGGACTGGCAGGTGAAATGCGTGCGTGGCCTGGCCATGAGCGTCCCCACAATGCCCGGTGCTGCTGACAGCGGACGTCGCCGAGCACGAGCAAGGGACACGCCGGCCTCGCCGGCGGTCGGCCCGAGAGTGCTTGCGCGCCCGCCGACCCGCCGAGCACCGTGGTCCTCCCGCCAGGCGGCGCAGCCGCGAAGTCCTGACGTCTTGACCCGCCGGGCGGAGGGCTGCGAGACCCGGGGGCCGTGCGCCGCTCCGCCCTCGCTGCTGCTTCCGTCACGCTGCTGCTCGCCGCCTGCCAGCGGGGCCCGCAGTACTGCATCTTCGACGGGACGGTGATCGGCGCCGCGCCGGTGCCCTTCGTGGCGATGAATTCGGATGGCACCGTGCACGAGACGCCGAACCGCTACAGCTGGCGCGAGTTCGTCTGGCCCACCGATCCGGCGTGGACCCACGTCCGCCCGGACCGCGGGGCGTGGCTGTTCGAGGGCACGACCGAGGGAAGGCCCTGGAGCTTCCGGGGCACGTTCTCGGCCGACGCGGGCGGCTCGTTCGTCCGCCTCGAATCCAGCGGCTCGCCCCCGGCAGTGCAGGTGGTCGGTGCGGGCAGCAAGCCCTCGCTGCTGGTCTACCGGCTCCGTCCGTGCCGCGAGTTCGAGGGGAGCCGGACCGGCGTCCGGACGTGCACCAAGTGGGGCACCGAGGTGAACGCCCGGACGAAGCTGACCTGCGAATGACCGTCCCCGCCCGCGGACGGGGAGTCCGGCGACAGAGCTCGTCAGAGGTGTTTGACACCTCGTTCGGTCGAGAGCCCGTCACGAGGTGTCTGGCACCCGCACCGGCGCCCGCAGAGTCCGCCGCGCGAGAGCTGCGATCCTGCCTCCCGCGCGGGCGCCGCGACCTCAGCGGCGGGTCGCTGCGGGCGCCTCGAGTGGGTGGTCGATCTTCGGGCCGGTGGCGAGATCGGCCAGCGTCTCGGCGAGGACGTGCATCCCGCGCTCGAGCGAGCGGATCGGCATGTTCTCGTCCGAGTTGTGTCCCGGATAGACACCGTCCTCTCGGAACCACATCCCGAAGGCGATGGCGTTGGTCATCCGCCGCGCATAGGTGCCGCCGGCGCTCACCACCGGCTGGGCCGGGTGCCCGGTGGCGCGCCCGTACGCAGCCAGCAGCCGCCGCACCAGCGGCGCGTTGGCCGGAACCACGAAGGGTTCGTAGCCGAACTGGCCGCCGAGCTCGAACCTGGCCCCCCGCGCCGCGGCGAATGCCTTGGCGTGCGCGTCCACCCGGGCCTTCAGCGCCTCTCCCCAGAGCGCGGGCGCCGAACGCAGGTTCACGCGCAGCTCGAGCCGGCCGTTCTCACCCCGCTTCAGCCGCCCGAAGTTCGTGTCCACCGCCCCCCAAAGCGGATCGTCCAGGGTCAGGCCCAGTCCCCGTCCGCGGGTGTCGGCGCCCGCCACGCGGGTGTATTCCAGCAGGTCCGCCGCCGCGCTCGGAGGGAGCCGCCCACGCACCGCCACCGCCAGCGCCACCAGTGCATTTCGCCCCCGCACCAGCCCGACACCGGCGTGAGCCGCCCGCCCGCGCGCCAGGAGCACCCGCTCGGGGCCCTGGCCGGAGATCTCCAGCGACGTGTCGGGTGGGAGTCGGGCCGCACGCACCGGTGCGAGCCACCGGTCCCAGTCCGGCGTGCCCGAGCGCCAGCGCAGGGTCAGCGACGCCCGATCCGGGACGATGCTCACCGCCGTCCCCGCCACGACGTCCACCACCTCCACCGGACCCGCGGGCGGAGCGGAACGCTCGTCGGCGGTGACGATCCACTCTGCCCACGCCTTCTCCCCGGTCACCACCGGGAAGTCGCTGTCGATCACCAGGCTGAGGTCGGGGAGCGGGTTCGCTTTCTTGTAGGTTTCGAGGTCGGACCCGCCACCCTCCTCGTCGGTGCCGACCAGGAGCCGCACGGTGTGCGTCCGCACCAGGCCCGAGCTCCGCAGCGCCGCCATCGCGAGCAGTGCCTGAACGAGGGGCCCCTTGTCGTCCGCCGAGCCGCGGCCCCAGATCGCGCCGTCCTTCACCGTCGCGGCGAACGGGGGCACCGTCCACTCCGAGGCGTTCACCGGTTGCAGGTCTCCGTGCACCACGAGCCCGAGCACCGGTGCGCCCTCGGGGCCAGGGAGATCGATCTCGGTCATCGTCTCCCGGTCGCGCACCACGAAGCCAAGCTCGGGCCCGATGCGGGCGAGCCACCTTCGCTGGGCAGTGAGCGCCTCCTGGTTCCCGTGCACGGTGGGGAAGGCCATCAGCTCGGAGAGCAGCGGTTCCAGCCGCGGGCGCCAGCGGGACTGCAGCTCGCTCCACACGGTCTCTCCGGGGGTGGCGACCAGAGAGAGGGCGACAACGGCAGCGATCATCACGGGGCCTCCGGAACGGCATTGCCGACGCTGACCCGCGTCCGCGAGGTGACCAGCACGCATCCCACCACGAACAGCGCCGCGAGCGCGGTGCCCGGGTCGATGCGCTCACCGAGCAGCAGCGCGCTCCACACCAGCGAGCACACCGGCTGGGCGAGCTGGATCTGGCTCACCCGGGCAATCCCGGCCTCGGCCATCCCCCGGTAGAAGGCGAAGAAGCCGAGGAACATGCTCAGCACCGAGACATAGGCGAAGGCCAGCCAGGCCACCGGTCCCGCCGAGAGACCGGTGCGGGCCACGGTCCACGCGGTCGGCAGCGCGAGGAACGGCGCGGCGAGGACCAGCGCCCAGCAGATGACGTGGGCCGGCGGCATCTCACGCGCCAGGAGGCCGCCCTCGCAGTAGCCCACGCCCCCGAGCACGACCGCGGCGAGCGCCAGGAGATCTGCCTGCGCGAGCCCGTGCGCTCCGCGGGTCGAGGCGAAGACGAGGATGCCGAGCAGCCCCGCACCGCTCGCGGCCCAGAACGCCGGGGAGGGTCGCTCTCCGCCCCGGATCACCGCCAGCACCGAGGTGGCCATCGGCAGGAGGCCCACGATGACCGCCCCGTGGGCCGCGGGCATCGTCCGCAGGGCCAGGGTGATGAGCCAGGGGAACCCGACCACCACCCCGCCGGACACCAGGGCGACTGGCCGCCACTGCTCAGGGGTGGGCCACGGTGCGCGGCGCGCCCGGAGCACACCGGCGGCGAGCACCGCCGCGACCAGGGCACGGCCCAGCGCGATGAAGGTGGCGTCCAGCTCGCGCACCGCGAGCCGGGTGGCGACCACCGTGCCGCTGAACGTCAGCATGCCCAGCCAGCCGAAGAAGAGCCCGCGTCGCGTTCCCACGGAGGGACCGTTGTCTAACCCGGCGTCCCCCCCTCCGGGAGCACAAGGCCGGTCTTCGCTCACCGGAACACATCGTCAACCCGTGGTCCCTTCCAGGTTGACAATGGCGCCCCGCCCGTCGAGCGTCGCCCCGGCGAGCAGCCCGCAGGAGGTGTCCACGGTGTCGAGCGTCCCGAGCGTCCACGCCAGGTCCGAGGTGGTGATCCGTCACGACTGGACCCTCGCCGAGGTGCGAGCCATCCACGACCTCCCGCTGCTGGATCTCGTCTACCGGGCCCAGACGGTCCACCGGGCCACCTTCGGTGAGCCGGAGGTCCAGCTCTGCAGCCTGCTGTCGATCAAGACCGGCGGCTGCCCCGAGGACTGCGCCTACTGCCCGCAGTCGGCCCGCCACGACACCGGCGTCAAGGCCGAGCGGCTGATGGAGACCGGCGATGTGCTCGAGTCGGCGCGCCAGGCGCGGGCCGCCGGCGCGACCCGCTTCTGCATGGGCGCGGCGTGGCGCGAGGTGAAGGACGGCCCCCAGTTCGACCGGGTGCTGGCGATGGTGCGCGGGGTCCGCGGGCTGGGGATGGAGGCGTGCGTGACGCTGGGGATGCTCACGCCCGACCAGGCGCGCCGGCTGAAGGAGGCCGGCCTCTCCGCCTACAACCACAACCTCGACACCAGCCCCGAGTTCTACGGGGAGATCATCTCCACCCGCGACTACCAGGACCGGCTCCGCACCCTGGCCGCGGTGCGCGAGGCGGGCATCTCGGTCTGCTCGGGCGGAATCCTGGGGATGGGCGAGTCGGTGGACGATCGGTGCGAGCTGCTCCGGACGCTCGCCAACCAGGAGGTGCATCCCGAGTCGGTGCCGATCAACGCCCTGGTCGCGGTGCCGGGAACGCCGCTGGAGAAGCAGCGGCCGGTGTCTCCGGTGGAGATGGTGCGCGCCATCGCCACCGCCCGCATCCTGATGCCGGGCGCCATGGTGCGGCTGTCCGCCGGGCGCATGCAGATGAGCCAGGAGGCCCAGCTGCTCTGCATGATGGCCGGCGCCAACTCGCTCTTCTTCGGCGAGAAGCTGCTCACCACCGGCAACCCCGAGTACGACGCGGACATCGCGCTGCTCGAGGGCGCGGGCCTCAAGCCGCTCGAGCCGAAGATCGAGACGCCCGGCGGCCCGTGAGCACCATCGCCGACGCCTGGGCGCGCGAGGAGCTGGCGGAGCTCGGCGGCCACGGGCTCCTGCGCACCCTCGAGCCGCTCTCCTCCCCGCAGGGCCCGGTCGTCCGGATCGGCGGGCAGTCGCTGCTGAACTTCTCCTCCAACGACTACCTCGGGCTCGCGGCCGACCCGCGGTTGACCCGGGCGCTGGCCGCCGGGCTCGAGCGCTGGGGCGTGGGCGCGGGGGCCTCGCGGCTGGTGGTGGGCGACACCGAGGCGCACCGACGCCTCGAGGCGCGACTCGCGGCGTTCGAGGGGACCGAGGCCGCGCTGGTCCTCAACGGCGGCTACCCCGGGAACCTCGGGCTGGTGCAGGCGCTGGTCGGGCGGGGGGACCTGGTGGTCTCCGATGCGTTGAACCACGCGAGCCTGGTCGACGGCTGCCGGCTGAGCCGCGCGGAGGTGGCGGTGGTCCCCCACGCCGACGTGGACGCCGTGGCCCGGGCGCTCGCGCGGGAGGGGTTCCGCCGCAAGCTGGTGGTGACCGACGCGGTGTTCTCGATGGACGGGGACTCCGCGCCGCTGCCGGCGCTGGCCAAGGCGTGCGCCCGTGCCGGGGCGGCGCTGCTGGTGGACGAGGCCCATGCGACCGGCGTGCTCGGCGCCCGTGGATCGGGTCTGTGCGAGGCCACCGGGGTCCAGCCCGACGTGCGGATGGGCACACTCGGCAAGGCGCTCGGCGGCTTCGGCGCGTATGCCGCCACCACCCGTGCGGTCGCGGACCTTCTCTTGAACCGCGCCCGCTCGGTGGTCTTCTCCACCACCCTGCCGCCGGCCCTCTGCGAGGCGCTGGTCGTCGCGGTCGATGTCCTGGAGCACGACCCCGTGCTGCGGCCGAGGCTCTGGCGGAACATCCAGCGCTTCGTCGACGGGCTCCGGCGCCTCGGTTTTCCGGGTGAGCCGCGCAGCGCCATCGTCCCGGTCGTCCTCGGCACTCCTCAGCGAGCGCTCCGGGCCTCGGCGTTTCTCCGCGAGCGCGGGCTGCTGGTGAAGCCCATCCGTCCCCCCACCGTTCCCGAGGGCACCAGCCGGCTGCGGTTCGCCCTCTCCGCCGCACACACGGAGGCGCAGATCGACCGCGCGCTCCACGCTCTCGAGGAGGCACGCGCGCATGGACTCGTCGCGGCATGAGCGACTGCTCGCCCTGGACCGGGCGCACCTCTGGCATCCGTTCACCCAGATGGCGGTCTGGCCGTCGGACGATCCGCTGATCATCGAGCGCGCCGAGGGCAACGAGCTCATCGACGATCTCGGGCGCCGCTACCTCGACGGCGTCAGCTCGCTGTGGTGCAACGTGCATGGGCACCGCAGGCGGGAGATCGACCAGGCCGTCCGCGCGCAGCTGGACCGGGTGGCGCACTCGACGCTCCTCGGGCTCGCCTCCGTCCCCTCCATCGAGCTGGCCGACGCCCTGGTGCGGATCGCGCCCGAGGGGCTCACCCGGGTCTTCTATTCGGACTCGGGCAGCACCGCGGTCGAGGTCGCGCTGAAGATGGCGTACCAGTACTGGCAGCAGCGCGGCCGGCCGGAGAAGACGCGCTTCGCCGCCCTGAACGAGGCCTACCACGGGGACACGGTCGGATCCGTCTCGGTCGGCGGGATGGCGCTGTTCCACGGCATCTTCCGTGGCCTGCTGTTCGACGTGGAGCGCCTGCCGAGCCCGAGCCCGTACCACTGGAGCGGCGGCGGCGACCCGCTCGCCGGCGCCCTGCGGGCAGCGGAGCGGCTCCTGGAGGAGAAGGGCACCACGCTGGCCGCGGTGGTCATCGAGCCGCTGGTGCAGGGTGCGGCGGGGATGTGGATGCACCCGCCCGGGTACCTCCGCGGCATGGCCGAGCTCTGCCGGAAGCACGAGGTGCTGCTCATCTGTGACGAGGTGGCCACCGGCTTCGGTCGCACCGGGACGATGTTCGCGGTGGAGCAGGAGGGGGTCCGGCCCGACTTCCTCTGTCTGGCGAAGGGCCTCTCGGGCGGCTACCTCCCCCTGGCCGCCACCCTCACCACCGAGCGGGTGTACGATGCGTTCCTCGGCGAGTTCGCCTCGGCGCGCACCTTCTTCCACGGGCACACCTTCACCGGGAACCCGCTGGCCTGCGCCGCTGCGCTCGCCTCGCTGCAGCTCTTCGAGACCGAGCGGGTGCTGGAGCGCGTCCGGCGGATGGCCGAGGTCCTCCGACCGAAGCTGGCCGCCATCGCCGAGCTCCAGCACGTGGGTGACGTCCGCCAACGGGGTCTGATGGTGGGCATCGAGCTGGTGCGCGACCGCCGGACGAAGGAGGCCTACGACTATGGCGAGCGCATCGGGCACCGGGTCTGCCTCGCGCTCCGCGAGCGCGGCATCCTGCTGCGGCCGCTCGGCCCGGTGGTGGTGATCATGCCCCCCCTCTCGCTGAGCGAGGCGGAGGCGGTGCGGCTCGGCGATGCCTTGCGCGAGGCCATCGTCGAGGTGACCGAGGGGTGAGGGGCGCCGCGGGCGGGGGAGGCCGACTGGAAGGGGACTCTGCGCGGGGAGGCGCAGCGGGTCGAGCCGCTGGGCGCCCCGCGCGGGGAGGTGCCCCCCGCACCGCCGCTCCCTTCCGGGTGTTCGTGACCGGCACCGACACCGGCGTCGGGAAGACGCAGGTCGCCGCCGCCCTTCTCTCGCTCCTCGCCGACGCGGGGCTTTGCCCGGCGCCGTTCAAGCCCTACGAGAGCGGGTGTGCTCGGCCATGGCGGCCCGCCGATGCGCTGGCGCTGCGTGCCGCGGCCCGCAGCACCGATCCGCTGGAGGCGGTCTGTGTGCACCGCTTCCGGGCTCCGCTCGCCCCCGGTGTCGCCGCCGCGCGGATGGGCCGAGCCCCGGCCCTCCGGCCCGTCCTCGCGGCGTTCCGCAGCTTCGGAGACCGGCCGCTCGTCGTCGAGGGTGCGGGCGGGCTTCTGGTGCCGCTCGACCGGCGGCGGGAGGTGATCGATCTCATCGAGGCGCTGGTCCTCCCGGTGGTGCTGGTGGCCCGGGCGGGCCTGGGGACGTTGAACCACACCGGGCTCTCGCTCCGCCTGCTCGAGTCGCGCGGCATCCCGGTGCGCGCGGTGGTCCTCTCGCGTGGCTCTCCGGTGCGCGATCCGTCGGTGGAGGACAATGCGGCGTGGCTGGCCGAGCGCCACGGAGTCCCGGTTCTCGGGCCGGTGCCCTACATCGAGGATGCAGTCCGGCGGCGGCGCGCGTTCCGGACCGTGCTTCGGCCGCTGCTCGACTCGCCGGCGGCGAGGTGACCACGAGACCGAGACGGTGGCGCGCGTTCCAGGGCCGTGCTTCGGCCGCGGAGGTGCCGGTGCTCGTCGGCGGCAAACTCGACGCTCGCCCGGGAGCGTCACGCGCGTCGCGCGTCTCGTCTCCGCACCCGCGCGGGCGACGTGCGCCTGCCGTCCCCGGTGTGTGAACTCCCCCCCGGATCGCCGCACGCGCTCCGCCGTCGGTCGGCAACACGCTCCGGAGCCGGCGCGCAAGTTCTCTCCACCCGCGCCGCACGGGCTTGTAGCGGCGCCTGCTGGCTCCCCGTCACCGAATTGGACGGGTCGGGGGATCCGCGCGACAAGAAGTCTCGACACATGGGAGACGTCATCGACCTGACGCTGGTGAGCGATGCCAGGCGTTACTTCCAGAAGCTGCTCGACACCCGAGGCCTCAACTACTTCCTCCGGAAGGACGGTGGACGCCTTTTCCAGATCGAGCAGAGCAAGGTCGAGATGATCGTCCGCACCGCCGCGCGGAGCCGGCCCTCGCACCTGCCGCGGCCTCCACAGCACGCGGTGGACCACTGCCGGAAGGAGATCCGCCGCGAGCTGATCCGCCGCGTGGTCGAGGCGATGCTCCAGACCGGGCTCTGATGATGACGGCGGAAACCACGCTGGTCGATCGGCCCTCGCTTGCCCTCGCGGCCGATCCCGTCGTCGCTCGTCGGTTACGGGACACGAGCCCCACGCCCTCCTCGCTCCTAGGCCTCGGCCGCGATTCCAGCGCGATCATCCGACCGACCAACCTGGTCTCCGCTGTGAGCCCGATCGCTGGCCGGCGCGCCTGGGGTAGCGTGCCCGCCCGCTCGTGTTCTCCGCCCGGACAGCCTGGGACCGCACGCAGAACCTCCTCTCCGCGCGCCTGGAGATGCTGGTGCGCCGCGGGACCGCCCCGATCGACCTGACCGTGACCAGCCCCGCCGACTGCGGGCTCGGGCCGGACGAGGGGTGGCTCCGCGCCGTGCTCGCCTCGCAGCCGCTGGCCGCCTACACGCCGGAGCCGCTGGGGCAGCTCGTCGCCCGGCAGGCCCTGGCGCGAGACCTCACCCGTCTCGGCGCGCACCTCGAGCCCGGGCAGCTCGTTCTCTCGGCGTCGACGAGCGAGGCCTATGGCTGGCTCTTCGCGCTCCTCTGCGATCCAGGGGACTCGGTGCTCGTTCCGGCGCCGAGCTACCCGCTGCTCCCGTTCCTCGCCGAGCTGTCCTCGGTGGAGCTCCGCGCCTTTCCCCTGCCCGAGGATCCGCTCGGCGCGCTGGACCTCGACGCCCTCGAGGCCATCGCCGACGAGACCACGCGCGCCGCGCTGCTGGTCAGCCCGGCGAATCCGACCGGATGGGTGCTCACCGAGGCGGACCGGACACGGCTGGACGCGCTGTGCGCCCGGCGTGACTGGGGACTCATCGTCGACGAGGTCTTCGTCGAGTTCCCACGGCGCGGCCGTTCAGCCAGGTCGGTCGCTGCGCACCCGGGTGAGGCGCTCACCTTCGCGCTGCAGGGGCTCTCCAAGTCGGCGGGGCTTCCGGGATGGAAGGTGGCCTGGACCGCGGTGCTCGGCCCGGCCCCCGAGCGCGACGAGGCGCTCGCCCGCCTCGAGCTGATCGCCGACACCCAGCTGTCCACCGCCGCTCCTGCGCAGCGGGCGCTGCCCGATCTCCTGGCCGGCTCGTCCGCGTGGCGCGCCCGGGTCGCCCTCCGCCTCGACCAGAACACGCGCGCGCTTCACGACGGGCGAGCGGAGGATGCGGCATGGGACGTCATGCCCTCGGCCGGAGGGTGGTCCGCCGTCGTCCGGCTGCCGCACACCGCCGACGAGACCGAGGTCTGCCTCGCGGTGCTCGAGGCCGGTGTCCAGGTCCAGCCGGGACACTTCTACGACTTCCCGCGGGGGCGATGGCTGGTGCTCTCGCTGCTTCCGCCTCCGGCGCGCTTCATCGAGGGCGTCCAGCGGATGGCCAGGGCGCTCGCCCGTCTCTTCCCCGCTCGGTGACCCCGGCCTCGCCACTCGACAGACGGAGGGCCGTCAGGCGCTCGCCCGGCGGCCCTCACCCACGGCTCAGCTTAGGCGTCGTCCGGGTCGCGACTGGTCTTGCGCTCCGCCCGCTCCGCGGCCTCCTTCATCTTGTCGGCCGCGCCGCCGAGGGCCTCCTTCGCCCTGTCCTTCAGGTTCTCGCTGGCGTTCTTGAGGCTGCCCTTCGCCTGGTCGAGCTTGCCCTCGTTCTCGGTGCTCGGGTCGTCGGTCGCGGCCCCGGCGACTTCCTTGATCTTCCCCTTCAGCTTGTCGGTGAGTCCAGCCATTCGAGTCGTCTCCCTTCCTTTGGAGACGAACGTGGTCACGCTGCGGCGGGAGCGGAACCCCGAGCAGGCGAGGGAGGAAGCGCCGGGCTGGGACAGAAGGCCTTCACCACTCCAAGCATGCGCGTG
>DATKKF010000103.1:0-37905 GCA_035543115.1 Myxococcaceae bacterium | reverse complement strand
AGGGCGAGCAGGTGCGGGTGCGGCACATCCTGGTCCGGATGGGCCGGAACCCCGGCGAGGACGAGAAGGCCAAGGCGCACGACCGGGCGGTCGAGCTCCGCAAGCAGATCCAGGGCGGGAAGGACTTCGCCGAGGTGGCGAAGGAGTCCTCGGACGACCCCGGGAGCAAGGCCCAGGGCGGCGAGCTGGGGTGGAACGAGCGGAGCACCTTCGTCCCCGCCTTCGCCCAGGCCGCGTTCAACCTCAAGATCGGCGAGCTGTCCGAGCCGGTGCTGACCCCCTTCGGCTGGCACCTCCTCCAGGTGGAGGAGAAGAAGCCCGCCGAGGAGAAGCCGCTGGCTTCGGTCTCCGGGGAGATCGCCCAGGTGCTGATGCGGCGGCAGCGCGCCGCCGCGCTCGCCGATGCCGACGCCAGGAAGGCCGCCCTGGCCCTGCAGAAGGGCACCTCGCTCGCCACCCAGTTCCCGGACAGGAAGGACAAGGACGCCCAGTCGGTCGACCCAGGGGAGCGGCCACGGGCCATCGACACCGGGAGCTTCCCCAAGACCGCCCAGGCCATCCCGCGCCTCGGCCCGGCGCCCGACCTCGAGGCGGCGGCCTTCGCCGCAGAGAGGCCCGGCCCGCTGCCGGGGACGTACAAGGCCGGGGACGCGTTGGTGGTGGCCGAGGTCACCGCGCGGGAGAAGGCCAGCGACGCGAGCTACCAGGCGAAGAAGGCGGAGCTCCGCGAGGAGGCCTTGCGCCAGCGCCAGGCCGAGCTTCAGGAGTCCTACGTCGCGGCGCTCAAGAAGTCGGCGGTCATCGTCAAGAACGAGGAGCTGATCGCCCCGACGGCCGAGGGCTGAGCCTGGTCGACAGCGGCGCCCCTGCGCCGCCCCGCAGGCGTCCCCCTGGTGCGGGGGGCTGAGCCTGGTCGACAGCGGCGCCCCTGCGCCCTCAGCCCGTCGCCACCGCGAGCCCGTCCCGGCCGCGCGCCTTCACCAGGTACATCGCCCGGTCCGCCGCCTCGATGAGCTCGGTGGGCTGGGACGCGTGCTCGGGACAGGCGGCGATGCCCACGCTGGCGGTCACCTTGAGGTCCAGCCCCGACACCTTGCCGAACCGGTGCGCCCGGAAGCGCGCCAGCAGGCGGTCCGCGGTCTCCACCGCACTCTTGGCGTCCACCTCGACCAGCATCACCGCGAACTCGTCCCCGCCGTAGCGAAACGCGGCGTCCACCGGGCGCAGCTCCTCGCGGAGCAACCCACCGACCTCGCGGAGCAGCGCGCTCCCCACCAGGTGGCCATGGCTGTCGTTCACCGTCTTGAAGTGGTCGAGGTCGAGGAAGAGCAGCGAGAGCGGGTGGCCGAGGCTCCGGGCGCGGGTCACCTCGGCGTCGAGCTGCTTCCGGAGCGAGCGCACGTTTCCGAGGCCGGTGTGCTCGTCCACCAAGGTGAGCTCCTGGACGCGCTGGAAGTCGCGGGCATTCTGGATGGCGATGGCCGCGAAGTCGGCAATGGCCATCACCGCCGCCAGATCCTCCTCGGTGAAGCGCGCGTCTCCCTCCCCGTTCACCAACTCGATGACTCCCAGCGCCCGCCCTCGAAAGATGAGGGGCACGGCCAGCACCGAGCCGGTCCTGAACTCGGTGAGGGCGTCGAAGCGGGGCGAGAAGTCGGGCGCGCTCCGCACGTCGTCGACGAGCCGCGGCTTTCCGGTGCGGAACGCGGTCCCGACGATGCCCTCACCCACCGCGATGCGCTCGCTCCGGAGCCGGTCTGCGCCCACCCCCACGGCGATCTCGAAGTAGAGGGTGTCGGTGGCCTCGTCGTGCAGGAGCAGCGACCAGTTCGCCGGTCGCAGCAGCGCGGACACCTTCTGCATCACCAGCCCCAGCACCTCGCGGGACTCGAGCGTGGAGGTCAGCGCCTTCGCCAGCTCGTTGAACGCGGCGAGCTGCTCCACCGTCCGGCGCAGCGCTCCGAGCAGGTCCGTGGCCCTCATGCGAGCAGCACGATGGGCGCCGCCGGCGTGGCAGGTCAACCGTCCTTTGGCTAGACGGGGGGTCAGTCATGCCTCCCGCACACTCGCCCCTGGTGCTGGCCTCGGCCAGCCCGCGCCGCCGGGCGCTGCTCGAGCAGCTGGGGATCCCGCTCCGCATCGACCCGGCACACCTGGACGAGAGCGTCCAGCAGGGAGAGCAGGCCGAAGCCTACGTCGTGCGCCTGGCGAGGGAGAAGGCCGCGGCCGTCCACGCCCGTCACCCCCACGCGACCGTCCTCGCCGCCGACACCAGCGTGGTCCTCGACGGCGCGGTGCTGGGCAAGCCGGCCACGGCGGACGAGGCGCTGGCAATGCTCCGCGCGCTGTCGGGCCGCACGCATCAGGTGTTGACCGCGGTGGCCGTCGCCGGCTCGGGGGCGCGGCTGGTCACCGCCGCCGTCACCTTCGCCGCCGCCAGCGATGCGGCCCTCTGCTGGTACGTCTCCACCGGCGAGCCCATGGACAAGGCCGGCGCCTACGCCGTCCAGGGCGTCGGCGGCTTCCTGGTCGAGCGCATCGAAGGCTCGCACAGCGCGGTGGTGGGGCTGCCGCTGGTCGAGACGCTCGCGCTCCTCCGCGACGCCGGGTACATGCTGCCCTGGGAGCGGCGATGACCGACGTGGCGGAAGGCTGGCGGGCGGTGCTGGGGCGGGTCCAGGCGGCGGCGACGCGGGCCGACCGTCCCGGGGGCTCGGTGGAGCTGGTGGCGGTCAGCAAGCTGCAGCCGCCCGAGGCCATCCGCGCCGCGTACGCCGCCGGGGCGCGGGCCTTCGGCGAGAACTATGCCCAGGAGCTCCGGGACAAGGCGGAGGCGCTCTCGGACCTCCAGGGCCTTCGCTGGCACGCCATCGGCCCCCTGCAGACCAACAAGGCCCGGTACGTGGCGCGCTCGGCGCACGTCTTCCATGCCCTGGACCGGCTGGAGGTCGCGCAGGAGCTCTCCCGGCGTCGCACCGGTGCGCCGCTCGCGGTGTACGTCGAGGTGAACGTGGCCGGCGAGGCGTCGAAGAGCGGCATCCCCCCGGCAGCGCTGGGGCCGCTCCTCGCGGCAGTGCGCCCGCTGCCCGGCCTCGCGCTGGTGGGGCTGATGACCATGCCCCCGCTCGCCCCGGCAGAGGAGGTGCGCCCGCTCTTCCGGGCGCTCGCCGCACTTGGCCGGGAGCACGGGCTCGCCGGCCTGTCGATGGGGAGCACCCACGACTTCGAGGTGGCCATCGAGGAGGGGGCAACGGTGGTCCGGGTGGGGACCGCCATCTTCGGGGAACGCCCGCCGCGGGGGGCGCCGGCCTAGAGCTCCTTCAGCCGGAGGCGGCCCTCGTCGGTGATGCGCACCTTGTACTCGGTGCCGCAGTAGTTGCACCGCGTCTCGTCGCCGTCCCGGAGGGCCATCTCCGTGGGATTGTTGGCGTTACACGACGGGCAGTCGTAGTCGGTGTAGGCGCGCTGTCGGCGCTCCTCGCGCAGATCCTCTTCCTCGGCGTTCTTGTCGATCGGCATCGGTGGGGCCCAGTCTAGGCCGAACCGGCACCGGAGCACCGGGCCCGCCGGGCCCGGTGCCGCAGAGGACCGAGCATCCGTCGGCGACCACGGCTAGACTTCACTGCGTGTCTGCCGTGGTCCTGGCCCTGATGCTCGCCACCCCCACCGAGTCCCTGCCCGCCGGCGCGCTCGGCCCCGGGGAGCAGATCACCTACCGGGTGAGCTGGCTGGGTCTGCCCGCAGGAACGGCCGACGTCAGCGTGGGCGCCGAATCCCCGGACCGGCCGGGCAGCCTCCCCATCGTCACCAACGGCCGGTGCGACCTGGTCGTCTACCCCATGCGGAACAAGATCGTCTCCTGGTGGGATCCGGCGAGCAATCGGTCCCGGGGCCTGGAGATGTACTCCGATGAGAACCGGAAGCGGCGGCGGCTGAAGATCGAGTTCGACGCCGGCGCGGGGAAGGCGCAGGTCTTCCGTCAGGTCGAGGGCGAGTCGCCGCGCGAGGCCCAGGTCGACGTGCCGCCCGGCTCGGTCGACGTGGCCACCGCCATCTTCCTCATCCGCACCGCGCAGCTGGCAGACGGCGACGAGCTGTCGGTGCCCATCTTCACCGGCTCGAAGCTGTTCAAGGGGATCGCGCAGGTCGAGGGCCGCGGTCCGGTGGAGACGCCGCTCGGCGAGAAGCAGGCCATCCGGGTGCGGCTCCGGACCGAGTTCTCCGGCAAGCTGTCCGCCCGCGAGCTGCGGGTGTGGTTCAGCGACGACGCCGCCCACGTCCCGATGCGGATGGAAGCGGACTTCGCGCTCGGGCCCGTCGTCGTCGAGTGGACGGACTACAAGCCCGGCCGCGCGGTGGATCCATCCACGCTCGCCCGGGGCCACTAGACACGCCTCCGGCGTGTCCCCGCTCCGCCTCCACTCCTCGTCCTCGGCGCGCCCGCTGCACCTCCGCGGCTGGTCCCGGTGCGCCCTTGCCGGCGGCCATCCGAACAGAGGCACCGCCGCCCGGGACTCGCACAGAATCCCGGGCGCGTTAGAGTCATCAGGGCTCCCATGAGCAGTGTCCTCGGCAGCACAGCGGAATGGCTCCGTCGGGCCACCGCGCGCTCCACCACCCGCGAACGCCCTTCCCGGCGAGACCTCTTCACCACCGCCTTCCGGCTGGGATGCGTGGGCTTCGGTGGCGGCATCAGCGTGCTGTCGCAGATCGACGGCGAGGTGGTGAAGAAGCGTGGCTGGCTCACCCCGCGCGAGTTCTCCAACACGGTGACCGTCTCCCAGATGCTGCCGGGCGGGGCCGCGGCGAACGCGCTGGCCTACATCGGGATGCGCTTCGGCGGGTGGGCCGGTGCGTTGGCAGGGTACGTGGGCTTCGTGCTCCCCGGAGCGCTGGCAGTGGGCGCGCTTTCCTGGATCTACGTCCGCTTCGGCACGGTGCCCTCCGCGGACCGGCTGCTGTCGGGCTTCAACGCCGCGGTGGTGGGCATCATCTGCGCCATCACCTTGAAGATGGTTCGCACCGGCGTGAACCAGCTCTGGCAGATGGGCGTCGCCGCCGGCGCGCTGCTCCTCTCGGCGGTGGGGAGCGCCTCGCCGGCCGAGGTGGTGCTGCTCGCCATCTGCTCCGGCCTCGCGGTCGACCTCGGCGCGCGGAGGGCGATCGCCCGGGCGAGGGGCCTCGTCGGCCGCCGGCCGCCGGTGGCTCTCCCCGAGGACGGTGCGCCGCTGGACCCGCCTCCACGCGCCGATCGCCCCCCGAACCCACCGTCGCCTGCGTCGACCGGGTCCACCACCACCACCCTTCGCACGCCGCTGCTGGTCGGGACGCTGGGGGTGCTCGTCGCGGTGGTGCATGCCACCGGGCTCGACGCACAGCTGATCGAGATGGCGGTGGTCTACTTCCGCACCGGGCTCGGCGCGTACGGGGGCGGGTTCGCGATCATCCCGCACCTCCGGCAGATGGTGCACGCCCACAACTGGATCACCGATCGCCAGTTCGCCGATGCGGTGGCCATCGGGAAGCTCACCCCCGGTCCGGTGCTGCTGATGGCCACCTTCATCGGGTATCTGCAGCATGGCTGGCTGGGGGCGGGGGTGGCCACCGTCGCCATCTTCTCGGGGCCGTTCGCGCTGGTGGGCTTGCTCGGGACCTGGCTCGACCGCGTGCGCTCGCGGCGCTGGGTGCGCGCAGCGCTGCGCGGGCTCACCCCGGCGGTGGTCGGGCTGATGGCGGCGGCGGCCATCACCTTGGGCGGGAGCTTCGACGCCAAGGTCGAGGTGGGCATCGCCGCGGCGACCGCGCTGACCGCGGTGCGCTTCGACGTGAACCCGGTGTGGCTGCTGGCGCTCGGCGGCGTGGCCCGGCTCGGCCTGTCCTTCGCCGGGCTCTAGGTCAGGGCGGCCGCAGTCGAGATCCGAGTCAGGGCGTCGTCAGGCGGCAATCGTCGGCGAGGTCCGGGCGGCGGCGATCGGCCTTCGAGTGGCCGGTCACGAAGAGGCGGGCCGGATCCGCAGCTGGGCCGCGGCCTGGCCAAGGCGGCGGCGGAGCGAGCCGAGCGTCTCCTCGAGCGAGAGGAGCGCCGCCTGGGCGCGCGAGTCGTCCGCGGCCTCCACCAGGGCCAGCGGCGTGGGACACGGCTCGAGGAGCGTCGACACGAGATCCTCGAGGTGCGCGTGCAACGCCTCGAGCCCGGTCAGCGCCGAGCGCAGATCCTCCTCGACCTGCGTGGAGAGCACCCCGCCGGTGGCCGACGAGGCGAGCGCGCGGCGGAGCGCATCACCTGCCGTCTGCGAGAGCGACTCGAGAGAGCTTCCGGGAGAGGTCGAGGCTGCGAGCTCTGAGCTGGACACGGAGGCGAACGGTAGACGCCTGGCCTGACGGGTCAATTTTCGAGGCGCGCACCCCGAACCGCACGTGCTTGCTCTCGCGGAGTGGCTCGTCGGGGACCGGAGAGCGCGGCCGGCGGCGGGAGCCAGGTCGGGGGAGGTGCGTCCGTCCCGCCGGCGGCGGCGTCGCGGGCAGGGGAACCCCCGGTGCTCCGCGTTCGGGAAGCCAGGCACCGCCCTCGGGCGGGGCATCTCGAACGGACGGTGTCGGACACCTCGCCGACACGGCCGGCCGGGAGTCCAGGGCGCTCGACGAGGCGGAGAGAGAAGCGGCTCGCGACGATGGGCTCGCCGCCGGGGCGCGGCGGAGAGTCAGCCCCTCGGGGTGGGCCGGCGCCGCCGGTCAGATCAGTCCGCGGGCGCGGCGGATCTGCTCGACGGTCTTGTTGTACTCGATGTCGAAGGCGCTGGTGCCTTCCTGCAGGTGCTTCAGCCGGGCGCGCGCCTCGCGGTCGATCTCGTCGTCGACATCGAGGTGCTTCTTCATCACCGCGAAGATCTTCTGCCGGAGCACGTTGTCCGCGGCGAAGACCTCCTCGACATTCCGGCTGATGAGGAGGAACTCGATCATCTGGTTGATGACGTACTCGATGCCCTCGTCGCCCATCTTGAAGCCGCGGACGTCCGCCATCTCGCGCTTCACCTGGTTGAACTTGCTGTAGTCGTAGCCCCGGCGCTCGAGCGCCTCCCTGGTCGCCTGGTTCACGCGCTCCTCGTTGGTGAGGTACTCGCGCATGATGGCGGAGAGGTCCATCTCTGCGTCGGCGATCCGCATCGGCTCGACCTCGATGTCCCCGTCCTGCATCAGCAGCTGGATCGTCTCGCGGGAGATGACGGGAATCACCTTGGGATAAAGCCTCATAAGCCTTCCTGGGTACCGGCGGTGCCCCCGAAGATTGACTGCCGGCGTCGCTCGTGGAAGCCCCCGCTATACATCACCGGGAGCGCCGCGCCGCAACGAAAACAGGGACTTTTTTCGTCCTCGCCAGCAGGCGGCCGGTCGAGCCTCGCGGGCCTGGGGGAGACCGCCGCTCACTCGACGTGGTCCGGGTCCTTCTCCGGCGGAACGGGCGGCGGCGCGTCCGACGCCCGCGCCTCGGCCGGCACCCCACCCGAGGGCTGCCCTCGGAAGCTCGGCGGCGGAGCGCTTCCCCCACCTGAGCGGCTGGGGGGCGCCCCTTCCTCGACGTCGAGGTACTTCTTCATCACCGCGAGAACCTTCGGGCGGAGGACGTCGTCCCCGGAAAAGACCTCCTCGACGTTGCGGCTGAGGAGCAGGAACTCGATCATTTGGTCGACCGCGTCGTCGATGCCCTCGTCCCCCATCTTGAAGCCGCGGACGTCGGCCATCTCCCGCCTCACCTGGTCGAACTTGCTCTGGTCGTGGCCCCGCCGCTCGAGGGCCGCGCGGGTCGCCTGGTTATGTTGGGAATGACCCTCGGGGCGAGTCGCACGCGATACCTCCGTCCGCCGCAGCAGCGTAGCCCTCAGACGCCGCCGTCGGGGGGCGATTCGGCCGCCACCGCATCTTCCAGCGAGGCTTCACGGACGGCGTCCCCGTCCACCTGTCCTTCGGCCACTTCCCGGCGCAGCTCGGCGTCGGTGGCATGCAGATGGGCGTGGATCCGCTCGGCGAGCGTCGTCCCCACCCCGGCCTCGGAGGCCAGCTCCTCGATGCTCGCCTCGCGGATGCGCTTGAGCGAGCCGAACGCCCGGAGCAGCGCCTTCTTTCGCCCTTCGCCCACCCCGGGAATGTCCTCCAGCACGCTCTTGAAGTTCCGCCGGCGCATCAGCTTCTGCTGGTAGGTGATGGCGAAGCGGTGCGCCTCGTCCCGGAGCCGGACCAGCAGGAAGAGCTCGGGCGAGTTCTGCGGCAGGACGATGGGGTCTCGCTTCTCGGGGATGAACACCCGCTCGGGGCTCCGGGCCGATGCGCCAGCCCCATCGTCCGAGTCCAGCTCGCGCGACTTGGCCAGGCCCACCACGTCGATGGTGACCCCGACGTCCTTCATCGCCGCCCGCGCCGAGGCCAGCTGCCCCTTCCCACCGTCGATGACCAGGAGGTCGGGAAGGTCACTGGCCTCCTGTCCGCGCCGCAGTCGCCGGCTCACCACCTCGTACATCGACGCGAAGTCGTTCTGGGCCTGCACGCTCTTGATCCGGAACCGCCGGTAGCGGGCGCGGTCCAGCTCGCCGTCGGTCATCGCCACCTGGCTGGCGACGATGCTGCTCCCCTGGAAGTGCGAGATGTCGAAGCACTCCATCCGCCGCGGAGGCGCCGAGAGGTGGAGCCGGTCCTGGAGCCGCTCGAGGACCTTCTCCAGCTCGTCGCGGCTCCTCCGCTGGTCGAGCAGCGCCTGCCGGGCGTTGGCCACGCTCATCTCCACCAGCCGGAGCTTCTCCCCCCGCTGCGGAACGAGGACCCGCACCCGCCGGCCCCGCTTCTCGGTGAGCAGCTCGGCCAGCGGCTCCAGCCCACCCTCCGGCCGCAGCGGGAGAAGGACCTCGTCGGGGAGCACGTTGTCCTCGCCGTAGTAGAGGTTGACGAAGCTGCCGAGCAGCTCCTCGTCCGGGAACTCCTGGCCGGTGAACGGGAAGGCCTGGCCGCCGTTGAGGCGCCCTTGCCGGACGTAGAGCACGTAGACGACCAGCCGGTCCGCCTCCCGGTGGTAGCCGAACACGTCCTGGTCGATGGGCTCGGTGGTGGCGATCTTCTGCCGCTCGAGCGATCGCTCGATGGCGAAGAGCTGGTCCCGGAGCCGCGCCGCCTGCTCGAACCGGAGCGCCTGCGCCGCGGCCTTCATCCGCCCCCGGAGCGCCTCGAGCAGCTCCCCACCCTTGCCCTCCAGGAACAGCGCCACCTCCCGCACCGACTCGGCGTACTCCGCGCGCGAGACGTCGTAGACGCACGGCGCCGGGCAGCGGCCGATCTGATGGAGCAGGCAGGGCCGTTTCCGGTGATGGAGCACGTGGTCCGAGCAGGTCCGGAGCTGGAAGTAGCGGTTGATGATCCGCAGCGTCTCCCGGATGCTGCTCGCGCTCGCGTACGGGCCGAAGTACATCGCCCCGTCCCGCTTGAACCGCCGCACCACCTCCAGCCGCGGCCACTCCCCGGAAGGGTCCAGACGCAGGCAGATGAAGTTCTTGTCGTCCTTGAGCAGGACGTTGAACCGTGGCTGGTGCCGCTTGATGAGCTCGTTCTCGAGGAGGAGCGCCTCCTTCTCGTTGCTCACCACCACGGTGTCGAGGTCGGCCAGCACCGACTCGAGGAAGGGGATGAAGGCCCGGGTGTCGCTGCTCCGTCCGAAGTACGACCGCACCCGGCTGCGAAGGTTCACCGCCTTGCCGACGTAGATGACCTCTCCCCGGGCGTCCTTCATGAGATAGACGCCCGGTGCGGCGGGGAGCCGCTCCAGCTTCTCCTCGAGCGCCGCCGAGGGCATCAGCGCCGCTTCCTGCCCCGCCCGGCGGCCCTCCGGCGAGGCTGCGCCTTCTCCTCGCGCTGCGCGCCGGTCTCGAGGAGCGAGCGCGACGGCGGCTTGAGGCCCAGATCCATGTCCTTGAGGAGCAGCACCTTGTCGCGGAGCTCCGCCGCCCGCTCGAACTCCATGTCGTCCGCCGCCTTGTGCATCTCGGCCGAGTACTCCCGGGTGAGCCGGGCCAGCTCCTCGGCGGTCATCAGCTCGTCCTCCGCGGCCTTCGGCAGCGCCAACCCGCCGTCCGAGCGATAGAGCACCTCGCTCAGGTCGAGGATCGCCTTCTTCACGCCCTGGGGCGTGATGCCGTGGTCACGGTTCCAGCATTCTTGCAGCGTCCGGCGGCGGCTCGTCTCGTCGAGCGCCAGCTGCATCGAATCGGTCACCTGGTCGGCGTACATCAGGACCCGGCCCGCCACGTGGCGGGCCGCACGGCCGATGGTCTGGATGAGGCTCACCTGGCTCCGGAGGAAGCCCTCCTTGTCCGCGTCGAGGATGGCCACCAGCGACACCTCGGGGATGTCCAGGCCCTCGCGCAGGAGGTTGATGCCCACCAGCACGTCGAACTCGCCGCGGCGGAGGTCACGGATGATCGCGGTCCGCTCCAGCGCGTCGATGTCCGAGTGGAGATAGCGGACCCGCACTCCGACGTCGGCGAAGTACTCGGTCAGGTCTTCCGCCATCCGCTTGGTGAGCGTGGTCACCAGGACCCGCTCCTTGGCCTGGGCCCGCAGCCGCACCTCCTCGAGCAGGTCCTCCACCTGGTTCCGCGCCGGGCGCACCTCGACCAGCGGATCGGTCAGCCCGGTCGGTCGGATGACCTGCTCCACCACGACCCCGTGGCTCCGCTGCAGCTCGTACTCGCCCGGCGTCGCGCTCACGTAGATGGCCTGGGGCACCATCGCCTCGAACTCGTCGAACTTCAGCGGCCGGTTGTCGAGCGCGCTGGGGAGCCGGAAGCCGTACTCCACCAGCGTCTCCTTGCGGCTCCGGTCGCCACGGAACATCGCGCCGATCTGCGGCACCGTCTGGTGGCTCTCGTCCAGCAGCACCAGGAGGTTCTTCGGGAAATAGTCCAGGAGGCACGGCGGGGCCTCGCCCGCGGCCCGGCCGGAGAGGTGCCGGCTGTAGTTCTCGATGCCGTTGCAGAACCCGACCTGCTCCATCATCTCCAGGTCGTACATCGTCCGCTCCTCGAGCCGCTGGGCCTCGAGCAGCTTTCCGTGGGCGCGGAACCACTGCAGCCGCTCCCGCAGCTCGTCGCGAATGTCGCGGATGGCGCGCGCCCGCTGCTCCTCCTCGGTGACGTAGTGGCTGGCGGGGAAGACGACGATCTTTTCCAGCTGGGCCAGCGACTGCCCGCGGAGGGGATCGAACTCGGTGATGCGCTCCACCGTGTCGCCGAAGAACTCGATCCGGACCGCCCGCTCCTCCTCGTACGCCGGGAACACCTCCACCGTGTCGCCGCGGACACGGAACGTCCCGCGGTGGAAGTCGAGGTCGTTGCGGGTGTACTGCGCGTCGACCAGCCGGCGCATCAGGACATCGCGGCCCAGCTCGCCGCCCCTCTGCGCCGTCGCCGCCAGCGCCATGTAGCTCCGGGCGGTGCCGAGGCCGTAGATGCAGGACACCGAGGCGACGATCAGCACGTCGTCGCGCGTCCGGAGCGAGTGGGTGGCCGAGTGGCGCATCCGCTCGATCTCGTCGTTGATGAAGGAGTCCTTCTCGATGTACGTGTCCGACGACGGGATGTACGCCTCGGGCGGGTAGTAGTCGAAGTAGCTGATGAAGTACTCGACGGCGTTCTTCGGGAACAGCTCACGGAACTCGCCGTAGAGCTGCGCGGCCAGGGTCTTGTTGTGCACGATGACCAGCGTGGGCCGCTGCACCTGCGCGACCACGTTGGCCATGGTGAAGGTCTTGCCCGAGCCGGTCACCCCGAGCAGCGTCTGGTGGGTGTCGCCGCGGAGCACACCCTCCACCAGCTCGGCGATCGCCCTCGGCTGATCTCCCTGCGGTCGGTAATCGGTGACGAGCTCGAAGCCAGCCATGGCAAGCGATGGAACCTAACCCGCCGGCGCGTCCCTCGCAGGCTCACCGCCCACTGGCCGGCGTGGCGCCCGGCGCACGCTGCCGGAGCGCCTCCAGCGAGCGCAGGCGGGGCGCCTCGAACTCATCTCCCCTCGTCCAGGCAGGCAACGCCGTGGCCTGGGCGACGCTGTACCCGAGCGCGAAGTGCAGCCGGGCGTCCTCCACCGCACCGGAGAGGTCCCAGTCCGGCGTCAGCTCGTCCGAGGGCTGGTGGTAGCGGGTCTCCTCCCAGGCCTCACGCTTCTCCCTGCCCCAGCCAGGCGGGCGGCCGCGGTAGTCGAGCCCGCTCTCGAAGTACGCCGCGGGGACACCCGCCCGAGCGAAGCTGAACTGGTCGCTCCGGTAGAAGTAGCCGCGGTCCGGGAGCTGGTCACCCCGGAGCACCCGTCCCTGCGCGCGGGCCAGCGCACGGAGGGTCACGTCGAGGTCGGTCTTCCCCAGCCCGATGACGGTGACGTCGTGCGTCCGGCCGAAGACGTTTGCCCCGTCGATGTTGACGTCCACCGCGATGCGGCCGAGCGGCACCGGCGGGTGCCGGGCGAGGTACTCCGAGCCGAGCAGGCCCTGCTCCTCGGCGGCCACCGCGGCGAAGAGGATGCTGCGGCGGGGAGCCTCGCGGAGCGTGGCGTAGGCGCGGGCCACGGAGAGCATCAGGGCCACCCCGGAGGCGTTGTCCTCGGCGCCGTTGTAGATGGCGTCCTCTCCGGGGGCCGCGTCGGCGCGCATGCCGAGGTGGTCGTGGTGCGCGGTGTAGAGCACCACCTCGGAGGACAGGCGCGGGTCGCTTCCGGGGAGCAGCGCGAGCACGTTCGCCGTCCGGGTCCGCTCGATGCGGCTGTCGAAGGCGGTGTTGACCGCGATGCCCAGCGCTACCGGCTGGAACTCACGCCGGTTCGCCGAGCGGACCAGCTCGTCCAGGCCCCGGCCGGCGAGCGCCACCAGCTCGCGGCAGGCGTCCTCCGTCACCCAGCCCCGCAGCGGGAGGCGGCGCTCGGCCGTGGGGACCGAGTACTGCGGGCCCGTCCACGAGCTGCGCACCACCTGCCACGGGTACCCCGCGCTGTGCGGGGTGTGGAGGATGAGGGCCCCGGCGGCGCCGACCTTGGCCGCCATCTCGTACTTGTAGTCCCAGCGGCCGTACCAGAGGCGGGTCCGTCCGGCGAAGAGCGCGGGGTCGTCCTCCGGGTCGCTGTTGAGGAAGAGCAGCACCTTGCCCCGCAGGTCCTGCCCCTTGAAATCGTCCCAGCTGTACTCGGGGGCACGGATGCCGTAGCCCACGAAGACCAGCTCCGCACGCTCGAGCGCGGTGTGCGCGGCCTCGTCTCCCGCGACCGCGATCACCTGGTCCGGGTGGCGGAGGACGAGGGACTCCCGGCCCCGGGTGAACTGCACCGTCTCCGCGTGGCCGTCCACGCCCACGATGTCGAACGGCTGGAGGAACCCCTGGGTGCCGGCGGGCCGGAGCCCCAGCGCCTCGAGCTGCGAGGCGATGTAGGCCTGGGCGAGCGCGTCTCCGCGGGTGCCCGGCCCCCGGCCCTCGAGCAGGTCGGAGGCGAGGAAGCGGACGTGGGCACGGATGGCATCGGCGCTGATGGCCCGCTCGGCGAGCGGGGAGGTTCGGGCGGGCGGTGCGGCGGCGAGCGCCACGACGAGGGCGGCAGTGACCATGGCCCGGCCCGTTTTGCCCCGAGGCGTGGGCCGGCGTCCACCCTGGCGTGGGCAACGGGCCAGCTCCGCTCAGGAGCGGACCTTCCACCGGGTCGCGGTGGGTCCGTCGCGCAGCTCCACCCCGATCCGGAGGAGCTCGTCGCGGATCGCGTCCGACCGGGCGAAGTCCTTCGCCTTCCGTGCCGCGGCGCGCTCGGCGAGCATCGCCTCGATGCGCTCGCGGTCGAGCCCGCGCTGCCGGACCAGCCGATCGCGGCGACGCTCGAGCCAGGCCGCCGGCGGGCTTCCGAGGACTCCAAGCACACCGCCCATGGCCGGGACCACCGCGCGCAGCGTCGCCAGCGTGCGAACCACGGTGGCGCGATCGGCCACCGCTGGATGGTCGAGCAGCTCGTTCATCTCGCCGAAGAGAGCCGAGAGCGCCGCCAGCGCGCCGGCGGTGTTGAAGTCGTCGTCCATCGACGCCTCGAACGCGCGGAGGTGCGCGTCCGGATCGCCCTGCAGCGGGCCGGGCTTCACCTCCCGTCCGCCGAGGCGCTCGTCGACCCGCTGGAGGGTCTCGTAGAAGTACTCCATCCGCTTCTCCCAGACGAAGAGCGCGTCGTCGGAGAAGTCCAGCCCGTTCCGGTAGTGGCTGGAGAGGAAGAAGAGCCGCAGCGCCTCGCCGTCCACCTTCGCCAGGGCATCCCGGAGGCGGACCACGTTCCCCAGGCTCTTGGACATCTTCGCGTTCTCGAGCTCGAGGAAGCCGGCGTGCATCCACACCCGGGCCAGGGGCGCGTGGTGCGCCGCCTCGGACTGGGCGATCTCGTTCTCGTGGTGGGGGAAGATGAGGTCGAGCCCGCCGCCGTGGATGTCGAAGGTCTGGCCGAGGTACTTCTCGCTCATCGCGGAGCACTCGATGTGCCACCCCGGACGGCCGCGGCCCCAGGGCGCATCCCAGGCCGGCTCGCCGGGCTTCTCGGCCTTCCAGAGCGCGAAGTCGAGCGGCTCGCGCTTGTGCTCGCCCGGGGTCACCCGCTCCCCGGCGCGGAGGTCCTCGAGGTTGCGGCGGGAGAGCTTGGCGTACTCCGGCCAGCGCGAGACCTGGAAGTAGACGTCGCCGCCGGCGGAGTAGGCGATGCCCTGGTCGAGGAGCGTCTGGATGAGCGCCCGGATCTCCGGGATGACCTGGGTGACCCGGGGCGCCACGTCCGGCGGGAGCAGGCCCAGGCCGCGGGCGTCCTCCTCGAACGCCTGGACGAAGCGCTCGGCCAGCGCGGCCGGGTCCTCCCCGGTCTCCCGCGCGGCGTTGATGATCTTGTCGTCGACGTCCGTGAAGTTCCGGACGTACGACACCCGGTACCCGCGGTGGCGGAGATAACGCACCACGACGTCGAAGATGGTGAACGTCCGGGCATTGCCGATGTGCACCCACGAGTAGACGGTGGGACCACACACGTACAGACGCACTTCACCAGGGCGGAGCGGCTCGAGGGGTTCCTTGCGACGGGTCAGCGTGTTGTAGACGGACAGAACGGGGGGGCTGTGGGCGACAGACACGGGAGTGGCGCGGGGATTCGAGGAACGTGACATCATCGCACGGTTGGAGGATGAGGGACCCCGCGAACGAGCATGGCGCCATCCAATCCCAAGCGACCCCCGCGGCGACCTCCCCCCGAGGATGGCACGAAGGACTCCGAGGACACCGGCGAGCTCCCGTTCGACGAGCGCGAGGCCACGCCGCTGAACGCGGACGATCCCGCGCCCCAGCGGGTGACGACCTATCCGGTCCGCGCGGGCCGCAAGCGGCGCGCGGGACGGGACACCATCGGCCCGGCGTCGATGGTCGGGACCGTCGCCGGAGTGGGAAGCGAGGAGATCTTCCTCTACGCCGAGCACGGACCGGGCACCGGCCAGCTCCTCCCAGTGGGTGAGGGCGCGCTGATCCTCGGCCGCTCGAGCAGCTGTGACCTCCGACTTCCGCACGCGTCGATCAGCCGGCGGCACGCCCGGCTCACCCGTCGGGGTGAGCGGCTGTTCCTGGAGGACCTGGGGAGCCAGAACGGCACCTTCCTCGACGACGAGCGGCTCGCCGGACCGTGCGAGCTCCAGGTCGGGCAGCGGATCCACATCGGCCCCGCAGTGCTGAGGCTCCGGGTACCCGGAGGGAACACGCGGACCGACCGCCCGCGCCGTCGCCCGTCCCCAGCGGAGGCCGAGACCGCCGTGCGTCCGCTGCGGATCGCAGTGCTGGCCGCGACCGCTGGGTTCCTCCTGGCGACCGCGCTCGCGCTCTGGACGGCCCAGACCCACCCGGCCTGGCTGCGGAGCGCGGCCCCGGCGGCCCACCCGCAGCGCTGAGCGGCGACGGCGTCAGACGGCCTTGAGATTGGGCCGACGCCGGGCGGCCCTCTCCTGGAGGATCGCCAGCGCACCCCGGACCGCCAGCACCGCGTTCAGCCCGGCGAAGCCGAGCAGCACCAGGGCGATGAGCAGCGGCCCCCGGTCCTCCCCGGGGCGCTCTCCCTCCCGCAACACCCAGAGCCGTCCGTCCACCGGACGAAGCCCCTGGAGCGCGCGAAGCTGGGGCGCGGACTCGCGGTAGCCGGGGACGTCCTCGAGCGGAAGCAGCCGCCCCCGCACGCCGAACGGGCGCGGGTCGGGAGGCGGAGGGCGCTTTCCGGGAACCCACTCCTCGGTTGGAAGCAGTGGGCGCCGCACCACGAGCGGCGTGTCCTGGAGCGGCACAAGCACCATCCGCGCCCCACGCTCCACCCCGTAGAACGCGGTGCCGAGCGGCACCCCGTGTACCTGGGCGAACACGTTGGGCCGCAGACGGTCCAGGTGGTAGTTGCCCTCGCTGCCGAGGGTGACGGGCTCGCGATTGGCGAAGACGTAGGCGACGTCCGGGGCCTCGCGCACCAGCAGGAAGACCGCTCCGAAGAAGCAGAGCAGCGCCACCGGGAGCTGGACGCCGGTGACCCTGCGACGGGTGCTGCGCTCGAGCTGACGGATCCGCTCGTCACGGGCTTCCTCGGTCGAGAGCGGATCGCGCGCCGCCAAGGGGCCCCCGGTCGACCTAGGTGATGCTGAAGATCTTCCGGAGGTCAGCCTCGATCTCGTCCTCGGTGCACTCCTTGGCGAGGCTGAGCTCCTTGATCAGCAGAGCGCGAGCGGTGTCGAGCATCTTCCGCTCGCCGAAGGACAGGTCCTTGTCGCCCTTCAGGAGGTAGAGATCGCGGAGCACCTCGGCGATCTCGAAGACCGACCCGGTCTTGATCTTCTCCATGTACTCCCGGTACCGGCGGTTCCAGGTGGTGGAGTCGACCGAGATGTCCTTCTCCCGGAGGATGGCGTAGACCTGCTTCACGTCGTCCTCGCTGATGATCTCCCGCAGGCCAACCGAGCCGACCTTGTTGATGGGGATCATGATCCGCATGCCATTCTCGAGGATGCGGAGGACGTAGAACGACTGGCGCTGGCCGGCGACCTCGGTGTGCTCGATGCCCATCACCTCGCCCACGCCCTGGCCCGGATACACGGCCTTGTCGCCCGTCTTGAAGCTGGTCTGCACTGGGAGGCTGCCTCCTCGCGGCCTGGAACGCCGCAAGTCCAACCACTTACCACGAATTCGCGCTTTGTGCAACGCGTCGTCTTGACCCGGTGCTGCAGGCCCGACTAAGCTTTTGGCCTTTTTGTCAGGGCGGCCGCGGGCAGTCGCAACGGTGAAGACGCGCGGGTCTTGGAGTCGGATCCGCTCGGCGGCCGCAGCACGATTCTGGACGGGGGCGGGGGCGATGGGGGGCTGGTGCTGGAAGGACCTGGGACTCCGTCCGCTCGTCTTCCCTGTCCTCGCGCTCGGTCTCGGCTGTGCCCTCCCCGCGCTCGCGCGTCCGGAACCGGGGGCCCTCGCCTGCCTGGCTGCTGCCCTGGCAACCTTCGCGTTCGGTTCGCGAACCCGGCCGGGGACGCACCTCGCGCTCCTGACCTCCGCCGTCCTCGCGGGCTCGGCGCTCGCCGCGCGGGCCCAGCGCTCCTCGCCTCTCCCCACCGGGAGGCCGGTCCTGCTCGAGGGACGCCTGGCCTCGGTCGACGGCGACGGGCGCGGTGGACGCGGCGTGCTCGAGGTCTCCCGGGTGGACGGCGAGCCGGGGAGGGCACGGACGCGGCTGTGGTGGAGCGATCCGGAGCTCCACCCCTGGGTCGGCCAGCGCGTACAGCTCCGGGCAGAACTCCGGGCCGACGCCGGGCCCGAGTCGTGGGGCCAGTACGACGCGGGCGCCGCCGCCCGCGCCCGCGGCCTGTCCACCTCCGGCCGGATCGTCCCGGGCTCCCTCGTGCCGCTCTCGCCTCCCGACCCTCTGCGCCGCTGGGTGGCGGAGCGCCGGGAGGGCTTCGGGCGCTGGACGCGGGAGCGCCTCGGCGAGGCGGATTCCGCGGCGCTGGTGTGCGCGCTCGCGGCCGGGCTGCGTTCGGAGCTCGGACCGGAGTGGGAGGACCGCTTCGCCCGCAGCGGGCTCGCCCACGTGCTGAGCGTCAGCGGGCTCCACGTGGCGGCGCTCGCCCTCGTCCTGGCCGCGCTGCTCGCGGGCGTGCTGCGCGCCGTGCCGGCGCTGGTGCGGCGCCTCGACCCGCGCCGGCCGGCGGCCCTCGCCGCGCTGCCCCTGGTCTGGGGTTACGTCGTCTTCACCGGCAACCAGCCGCCGGCAGTCCGGTCGGCGCTGATGCTGGCGCTGGTCCTCGCCGGTCGAGCCCTGCAGCGCCACAGCGACACGCTGAACGCGCTGGCCCTGGCCGCGGGCCTGCTCCTCGTCGCGGATCCGGCGTCGGTCCGGGACCTGTCGCTCCAGCTCAGCTTCACCGCGGTGGCGGCGCTGGTGCTGCTCGCCCCCCGGCTGCAGGCCCTGGTCCCGCTGCCGCCGCCCGACCCGCGGCGTCCCGAGCGCTGGCCCCGGGCGCTCGAACGGATGCGGGAAGCGCTGCTCAGCGTCTGCACCGCGAGCGCCGCGGTCACGCTCGCCTCGATTCCGCTGGTTGCGACGGCGTTCCACCGCATCTCGCTCGTCGGCTGGGCGGTGAACGTGGTGGCACTCCCCGTCGCCTCCGTGCTCACCCTCGCCTGCGCGGTGACCGCCGGCGCGTTCTGCCTCTCACCAGCGCTCGCCGCCGCGCCGCTGTGGGTCGCCTCCCTCGCCGCGCGGGCGCTGCTCGCGCTGGTGCGCGCCGGGGCGGCGGTGCCGTTCGGCGTGCTCCCCTCGCCCTCGTTCTCCTGGCCCGCGGCGGCGGCCTTCGGGCTGGGGCTCCTCGGTGTCGCGCTGGGCGTGCGGCGCGCCGGGTGGGTGGTCGCCCTGGCGATGGCCGCCGTGCTCGCCGGTCCCCGCCTCGAGCGGCACCCGGCGCTCGAGCTCACCGCGCTCCCGGTGGGCCACGGGGACGCGCTCCTTGCGTCGTCGGGCGGTGCGCATCTCCTGGTGGACGGCGGGGGCGTGCCCGACGGGATCGACCCCGGCGCGCGCGTCGTGGTGCCCTACCTCCGCGAGCGCGGCATCTGGCGGCTCGACGCGGTGGCCCTGTCCCATCCCCATCCGGACCACGCGCTCGGGCTCCTCACCGTGCTGCGCGAGATCCCGGTAGACCGGATCTGGCTTCCGGCCGCCGTGGAGCGTGGGCCGCTGGTGGACGCGCTGCTCGCCGCGGCCGGGCGGGCGCGGGTCGAGTGGCTCGCGGCGGGCGAGGTCCGCACGCTCGGCGAGGCGACGGTGCGCGTCCTCTCCCCGCCCCGGGACGCAGGCGCGCTCCGGACGGTGAACGACCGGAGCCTCGTGCTCCGCCTGAGCGCCGCGGGCCGCTCGGTGCTGCTCCCGGGCGACGCCGGGGCGGCCGCCGAGGAGGCCCTTCCGCCGCTCGAGAGCACGGTGGTGAAGGTCCCCCACCACGGCTCGCGCACCTCGAGCTCGCCTCGCCTGGTCTCGACGAGCCAGGCCTGGCTGGCCCTCTTCTCCGACGGGCGGGGAAACCGCTTCGGACTCCCCGCGCCCGAGGTGGTGGAGCGCTGGCAGGACAGCGGGGCCATCGTCCTGCGCACCGACCTCGACGGGGCCATCCGCGTCTCCCTCGCCTCGAGCGACGTTCGCTGGGAGACGTTCCGGGGACGAGCCGGGAGGCTCGTAGCAAGGCCCCTTGCCGGCGCGGGGGCCGGAGGTGCACCGTCGCCCCGATGATCCCCGAGGACCTGGATCTCGCCGCGCTCAGCCGGGACCTCCACCGCGCGCTCGGCCCGGGCGAGCCGGTGGGCTACCTCCGCGGCAAGGCGAAGATGCGCGACGCGCTGGTCGACCTGCACGGCTTCAGCCAGCTGGAGGCCGAGTCGGTGGTCGACACGCTGGAGCTGCAGGGGTACCTGCACTTCCTCGGGGACCCACGCGCACCGAGCGAGGCCGAGAGCCGCTGGGACTTCCGCACCGGCTGAGCGCTGGACCGGCCGGGCGCGGCGTCGTTCAGCCGTCGAAGACGAGCCAGGCGAAGCGTTCCACCGCGTGGAAGTCGCCCACGTAGAGCGGCGAGAACGCCTGGCCCTGGGCGTTCTTCCGGTCGGGCAGCTCGAGCCGGTAGAGGTTGAAGCGCCAGCGGTCGCCGGGCTTCGGCGGGACGTGCGGCACCGAGTGCAGGCGCGCGAAGGGGATGCGCATCTCCACCGTCCAGCCCTGGTCCCGGTCGGAGGCGTCGTCGAGGGTGCCGGACACCTTCACCGCGCTCTTCAGCCCCGAGTCCCATGACAGGTCCATGCCCTGGCGCCGGGCCGGGAAGTAGGCATCGAAGACCACGTTGTGCGGGCTCACCTCGATCTCGTCGTAGGTCCGCCCGTCGGCGTCGGCGTCGAGGAAGATCTCCACCACCTCCTGGGTGTACAGCGGGTCGTCGCGGGTGCGGAACGTGCCCCAGACGTCCGGGTCCTCGCAGTCGAACGCGACGTAGAGCGCCTCGTCGTCCCAGGCGAGGCGCGCGGTGGTGCGAAACGGCGCTGGCCGGCCGTCGAGGCTGTCGACCAGGGTGAGCTGGGTCGCCCCGTGCCAGGCGGCATCGTCGAGCACGCCGTCGATCCTTGGAGGGGTGGCCGTCCTCCGGGCGTGCGCCTCCGGCACCGGAGGGCCCTTGCCGCCGATGACCGGTCCGCGCATCCGCTGCTGCCCGTCCTGCGCCGCGGGCTGGTCCACCGGGAGCCGCTGGTCGTCGTGCCAGAACCCGAGCAGCACCTGGATCTCCGGGGCGCCCGGCGGCAGCGCCAGGACCTGGACGTCCTCCACCGGCTGCCCCACCTGCCACTGCTCCAGCGGGAGCGGCGGGGGATGATCGGCGTTGGCCAGCATCTGAGTGGTCCGCGCGTCGACCAGGTGCACGAAGATCTGCCAGCCGGGCTCGAGCCGCCGTGTCGCCTCGAAGCGGTGGGTCAGCCGGACCGCGTCCTGCCCACGCTCGTCGCGTCCCCGCTCGACCCGCGTCCCGAGGTACTTGATGGCCCCGGCTGCCCAGGTGCCCTGAACCGCGCCCGACGCCTCCACCGCACCGGACGGCGGCGGCCGCGTCCGTGGACGGGGGCCCGCCTGCTCGTCTCGACACGCGGGGACGAGGAGCGCGACGACCAGCAGGAACGTCGGGGAAGGGCGCACGGAGCGCACCCTACTCGTTCGACGGCTCACGCTGGCACGTCCATTGCCACGCCGGGCTCCCATGCACGTCCGCTTCGAGGCACGCGGAGTCGGCTCCGAGCTCGCGCTCCAGCCGGGGACCTGGACGGTCGGCGGGGGCGACGACGACGGCATCCGCTTCCCGGGATTGCCGCCGCGTCTCCTGGAGCTGGACCTCGCGGAGGAGCGGGTCTGGGTGCGGTGCTTCGAGCCGCGGCCGGTCGGACGCGCGGCGCTCGATGCCGGCGTCCGGCGCTGGCTCCTTCCGGGAGAGCGGGTCCGGCTGTCCCGTGAGGCCCAGCTCTGGGTCGAGCCACCCGCCGAGGCCCCGGCCACGGTGGCGCTGGTCCGCTCGCTCCTCGAGTCTCTTGACGCGTGGGGATGCTCGGCGGCCGCGGCGCTCGTCTGCGTGGCGGGGGTGGACGCCGGCGCGGTCTTCCCGCTGGCGGGCCCGGCGCCCGAGCTCGGACGGCTCCCGGGCTGCGCGGTCCGGCTCAACGACGGCGCGGTGTCGCGGCGGCACCTCCAGCTCGTTCTCCAGGGGGGCAGGCACCGGGTGCGCGACCTCGGCGGCCGGAACCGCGCGCGTCGCAACGGGCGCTGGCTCCGCCCGGGGACCCTGCTCTTGGACGGCGACGTCCTCGGTGTCGGTCGCTCGCTGTTGCACTACCGCGCCGGCTCCGCACCCGCGGCGCCGGTCACTTCATCGGCGACAGCCCCGCCCGCTCCACCAGCAGCTGCATCAGACGACGGTGCTGGGCGAAGAAGCTCGTGAAGTGCATCCCCCGGCCGCGCCCGCGGACCGCGTAGACGGTGACCGGACCAGGGAGGATGTCGACCTTCAGGATGTCGCGGAAGGCAAAGTAGTCGGTTCGCACCAGTCCCCGGTACGTCACGCCTCCGCCATCCACCACGATGGCGGTCCGTGCGTAGTAGGTCAGGGAGACTCCGAAGAAGACGACGAAGAAGATGGCGGAGATGACGGTCTTCGCCGGCACGCCCTCGAACTGCATCAGGTAGACCAGGACGAAGAGCCAGAGCAGCGCGGCGATGCCCATCGCCGCGGCGAGCACCGGGCGCGGCCTGAAGACCTCGGGCGCTGTGGCCGGGCGGAAGTCCACGGGCTCTAGGCTAGTGCCTCCGTCCGTCGCGTGCCATGAGGCCCGGGGCCAGGACGTGTCGGCCCCGGTGCGCTCCGGCTCACCCGCGGGCGCCCTGCTCCACCCGCTCGACCAGCATGGTGATGCCCATCCCGTAGCCAATGCAGAGGGTGACCGCCCCGCGGCGGAGCGAGCGCCGCTCCAGCGCCCCGAGCAGCGTCGCCAGGAGCATCGCCCCGGTGGCGCCCAGGGGGTGGCCGAGCGCGATGGCGCCCCCCTGGACGTTGATCCGGTCGAGCGGAATGCCGAGCTCCTGGCCGACCACGATGGGCACCGGGGCGAACGCCTCGTTGATCTCCCAGAGGTCCACGTCGTCCACCGTCCACCCGGCGCGCTCCAGGGCCAGGCGGCTCGAGGGGATGGGGCCAGTGAGCATCAGGACGGGATCGGACCCGACCACGGCGGTGCCGACGATGCGCGCCCGGGGCCGGAGCCCGAGCGCCTGGACCGCCTCGCCCGAGGCGACCACCACCGCTGCGGCGCCGTCCACGATGCCCGAGGCATTCCCGGCGTGGATGACGCCGTCTTCCCGGAAGCTGGGCTTGAGCCCCGCCAGGGTCTCGACCGTCGTTCCCGGGCGGGGGTGCTCGTCGTCGGAGAAGAGGCCCGTGCCGCCGTCCGCGTGCCGGAACGGAACCGGGGCGATCTCCTGACGGAACCAGCCGGCAGCCCGCGCGGCCAGGGCCTTGCTCTGCGAGGCGGCGGCGAACTCGTCCAGCTGTCCGCGCGACAGCGACCACCTCCGGGCGATGAGCTCGGCGGACAGTCCCTGGTGGGTGAGGTCCGGGAAGCGCTCCGCGAGCCGGGGCGAGGTGGGGCCGGCGCCGAAGCCGGCGTCCGAGCCCATGGGGATGCGGGTCATCGACTCGACCCCGCCGCCGATCCCGAGCTGGATCTGCCCGGCGAGGATGCCGCTGGCGACGTCCGCCACCGCCGTGAGCCCGCTCCCGCAGAGCCGGTTCACGGTCTTGCCCGGCACCGTGATGGGCATCCCGGCGGCGAGCACCGCGCCGCGGGCGACATCGAAGGCCTGCTCGCCGATCTGGGTGACGCAGCCGAGCATCACGTCCTCCACGCGCTCCGCCGGCACCCCGCTGCGCTCGAGGGCGGCGTTCAGGACGTGCGCCGCCAGGTCGACCGCGTGGATCCCCGCCAGGCTCCCCTTGCGCTTCCCCCGGGGAGTCCTGACCGCATCGATGATGAGAGCCTCTGCCATGGACCCGAGGACACGACGGGATTGACCCGGATGTCAAACAGGAGTGCCCGCGCGCGCCGGCCCTAGTCTCCACGAAGGACCGTCGCCGGGTCGGTCCGAGCCGCGTGGCGCGCGGGCAGAAGACAGGCCCCCGCGGCCACCGCGACCAGGGTGACCAGCACGGTGACCAGGGTCAGCGGATCGTCCGGCGAGACTCCAAAGAGCAGAGCCCGCAGGGCCCGGCCATGGCCGAGCGCGAGAGCCAGACCCAGCACCGCTCCGAGCCCCACCGGCCTCAGCCCTCTCGAGAGCACGAGCCCGAGGAGCTGTCGCCGCCCTGCCCCCAGTGCCGCGCGGATGCCCAGCTCGCGGACGCGCTGCAACACCCACTGGCTGATCACTCCGTAGATCCCGACGGCGCTCAAGAGCAGGGCAACGCCCGCCAGCACGCCGAGCAAGCCGGCCGAGTACCGCGCGGCGAGGCGGGCGTTCTCGTCCACCACCTGGGCCATCGGCATGAGGTCGGAGATCGGTTGATCGGGAAGGGCCGCGTGCAGGGCCTCGCGCACGGGCCCGGCGGTCGAGAGCGGCTCCCCCGCGGTGCGCACGGCCAGGGCGACCTCTCGCTCCGGGTCCTGCGGCATCGGCAGATAGATCGCCACGCCCGGATCGGCGATCTCGGTGTGCCTGACCGCGCCGACCACTCCGACGATGGTCCTCCAGCGCTGCCCGATGCGGACACGCGCACCGAGCACGTTTCCCTCCGGGAAATGGCGCTGGACGAAGGGCTCGCTCACCAGGGCCACGTCGAGCGATCCGGGGGCATCCGACGGTCCGAAGCTCCTCCCCTGATGCAGCGGGATGCGCAGCGCCGAGAGGTACGCCTCGGAGATGACCTGGAGCACGGCGTGCGGAGAGCGGCCGTCCGGCGATGGAGCCCTTCCCTCCACCTCGAAGTCGGTCGAGCCCCAGCGCCCGCTGAGCGGCAGGGCGCTCGCGAGCCCGACCTGCTCGACTCCGGGCACTGCGCCCACCCGGGACAGCGCGTCCTGAAGACGCTGACGGACAGCGGGCTCGTCCGGGGCCAGCGCGGGCGCGACCCCGACGCGGAAGGTGAGCACGTGCCCCGGGTCGAACCCCATCGGCGCGACGAGCAGCCGGCGCAGGGTCTGGACCAGGAGACCGGCATCGTTCACCAGGACCAGTGCCAGCGCGACCTGCACCAGGACCAGCACGCTGCGACGTCGGTGCCCCTCGCGATCGCCCGTGGCCCGCGGGCCCTCGGAGATCGAGCTCTGGCCGGAAGCCTTCCGCGATGCCTCCACCGCCGCGTACGAGGTGGAGACGAGCGCGGCCACCAGCGAGGCGAGCCCGCCGAACGCGAAGAGCCGCCAGTCGAGCCCCACCCGGTCCCAGCCGGCGACGAACCGCTCGATGCTCGGCGGCATCCCGGCGCGGAGCAGATGGATCCCGACCTCGCCCAGCACCAGGCCGACGACGCAGGCTCCGAGCGCGAGGAGAAGGCCCTCGACCAGGAGCTGGGCGATGATTCGCCTGCGGGGTGCTCCGAGGGCGATCTTGAGGGCGAACTCGCGCGAGCGGGCCGTCGCCCGGGCGAGGAGCACGTTCGCCACGTTGGCGCAGGCCAGGAGCAGGGTCATCCCCACGGCGGCGGCCATGATCCACAGCGCGAGCCGGGTCTGCGGATCTCCGTAGTCGCGGAGCGCGAAGACCTCGGGGCGGTGTGCACCGCGATGAGCGGGGTGGTCGGCGTCGAAGCGCGCCGAGATCGAGGCCAGCTCCGCCCGCGCGGCGGCGAGGCTCGCCCCGGGCCCGAGCCTGCCCACCACGTACAGCAGGTGGGAGGTGAGCGCCGCCCGCATGGAGTCGGTGACGACCAGCGGTGCCCAGAGTGCAGCCGCCTTGGGGAAGCGGAAGCTCGCCGGCATCACGCCGATGACCGTGTACCCGGCGCCGTCGAGCAGCACGCTCTTCCCGAGGATTCCAGGATCTCCCCCGAAGCGACGCCGCCACAGGCCGTCGGAGAGCACCACCACCCGGTCCTGCCCGGCCTGGCCCTCGGTGGCGGCGAACCCCCGTCCGAGCGAGGGCAGCACACCGAGGGTGGCGAAGAGCTCCGGACTCACCTGGTAGCCGATGAGGTGCTCCGGCTCGTTCACCCCGGTCAGGTTGACCTCCCACCATCGGTAGGCGGCCATCGCGGCGAAGGTCCTCGATCCGCCTGCCCAGGCTTCGGCGATCGCTGCCGTCACGGGCTCTCGATCCCGCTCCGGGCTGGCCTCGAGCACCATCACCAGACGGTCCTGCGGGAAGGGGAAGGGGTCGAGGAGAAGCTTGTCGACGAAGGCGAAGATGGCCGTGGTGGCGCCGATGCCCAGACCCAGCGCAAGGACGCAGATGAGCGACACACCGGGGCTCCGCAGCAGGGAGCGCAAGGCGAGATGGACGACGTCAGGCGCGGAGCGCATCGGCGCGGTGGGCAGGGCAAGCGATGTGCCGCCCGCAACCCTCCCGGTTTCTTGAGGCTCGCTCGGCCAGCCTGTTGTCGCCTCTGGGACGAGCGATCCCGGAATCGAGCCCCGGGAGACCGGAGCCGGGCTGCACCAACCCGTGGCCGATCGACCTGCTCGCGCGGCCGTCGTGGGCCTCGAGCGCCGTGGTCCGCGGCGCCCAGCCCGAGCGAGGTCCGCTACCGGGCGATGCGGGCGCTCCCCAGAGTCGGGGCTGGCCGGACGGCCCGGGACAGCTCCCAGGCCCGGTCGAGGATGTCCTGCCGCCGCTGCTGCTTGTCCTCCACGGTCCGGGCGCGCCGGGGACCGGTCACTGGAGGAACCGGGCGAACCTGGCCACCATGCGGTTCATCCGGCCGCTGTACGGCGGCGCGAGCAAGCGCGCCAGCGGGTTCCCCTGTTGCCGCATCACCGCCCGCTCGTGGCTGAAGGCCCTGAACCCAGCGCGACCGTGGTAGTTGCCGATCCCGCTCGGACCGACTCCGCCGAACGGCAGCCCAGGATTCGCGAGGTGGATGAGCGTGTTGTTGACGCAGACTCCGCCGGAGGTCGTCCCCTCCAGTGTCTGCTCCACGGTGCGGCCCGACTTGGAGAAGAGATACAGCGCCAGCGGCTTGGGCCGCTTCCGGACGTAGTCCAGCGCCTCCTCGTAGGTGCGGTACGTCACGATCGGGAGCAGCGGACCGAAGATCTCCTCCTGGAGCAGCGGCGCCTCGTCGGGCACGTCCACCAGCACGGTGGGCGCGAGGTATCGCTCGGCGGAATTCGCCTCACCTCCGATGACGACCTTCCCGCCCCGCCGGAGCGCGTCGTCCATCAGGCCCTTCACCCTGGCGAAGGCCCCCGGGTCGACGAGCCGGGCGAAGTCGGAGTTGGTGGCCCAGCCCGACTCGGGTCCATAGCTGCGTTCGATCGCGCTCCGGAGCGCGTCGAGCAGCGCCTGCCGCTGTCCCTCCTGGACCAGGACGTAGTCGGGCGCGATGCAGGTCTGACCGGCGTTGACGAAGCTCCCCCAGGCGATGGCCTGGCCCGCGCGGGGGACGTTCGCGTCGGGGGCGACGATGGCCGGCGATTTTCCGCCGAGCTCGAGGGTCACCGAGGCGAGGTGCTTCGCTGCCGCGGCCATGACCAGCTTCCCCACCCGGGTGCTGCCGGTGAAGAAGATGTGATCGAACGGGAGGTCCAGCAGCGCCTCGGCGACCGGCGCATCACCCTCGATCATCGCGACCTCGTTCTCGGGGAAGGCGTCCACCAGGAGCGCCCGCAGCGCCCGGTTGGTCTCGGGCACCTTCTCCGAGGGCTTCACGATCACCACGTTCCCCGCGGCGATCGCCCCGGCCAGCGGGCCGAGGACGAGGTACGCCGGGTAGTTCCACGGCGAGAGCACGAGGACCTGTCCCTTCGCCTCCCAGCGGATCTCGCTCGCGGTGTCGGCGAGCAGCAGCGGTGCCTCCACGGGCTCGGGGCGCATCCACTCGCCCAGATGGGCGATGGCGTGGTTCAGCTCCTCGAAGATGGGGTGGAACTCGACGAACTCGGACTCCTCGGGCGCACGGCCGAAGTCGCGACGGATGCCCTCCGCCAGCGCGGGGCGGTGCTTGTGCAGCGCGGCCTTGAGCCGCTGCAGCTTCCTGCGCCGTTCCGTTGCGCTGGAACGCGACACCGTCCAGCGCGACGCCGCGTGCAGATCGAACAGCCGGCGGACCTCGCCGCGCCAGTCCTGTGTCGAACCGATCTCGATGGCCTGTCTCATTCCTGCACCCGCTCCTGAGCCTTGTGGACGATGCGGCTCACCATGGACCGGGGGAGGAAACGGATCAGGCCCACCTGAAGCCGGTTCTGGAGCCCCGGGATGACCACCGTAGCCCCGCGCTCGGCCCCCTCATACCCCTCTCGCGCGACCTCGGCAGCATCCGGGAGTCGCTTTCCGCTCACCAGCCTGGACGCCTCCATCCCGGCCCGGGCCTGGAAGCCCGTCCGGGTCGGGCCGGGGCAGAGGGCGGTCACGGTGACCCCGCTCCCGCGGAGCTCCTCGGCCAGCGCCTCAGAGAAGCTCAGCACGTACGCCTTGGTGGCGTAGTACACGGCCATCAGCGGACCGGGCAGGAACCCCGCGGTGCTGGCCAGGTTGAGGATGCGGCCGCGCCGGCGCGCGAGCATCCCGGGCAGGAGCCGCTTGGTCAGCGCGGTGAGCGTCACCACGTTGAGCTGGAGCATCTCGCTCTCCTTTGCCCAGTCCGTCTCGGCGAAGGCACCGTAGAGGGCGAAGCCGGCGTTGTTCACCAGGACGTCGACCTGGATGCCCACGGCGTCGAGCTCGGCCACCAGCCGGTCGGCCGCTCCGGGCGTGGCGAGGTCGAGGACGAAGGTCCTGACGTCGACCGAATGGGCCGCCCGGAGCTCCTCGGCGATCGACTCGAGCGTGCCCCTCGAGCGAGCCACCAGGACGAGCGCGTGGCGGTGGCGGGCGTACTCCCGGGCGAGCGCGGCACCGATGCCGCCGGAGGCGCCGGTGACGAGGACGGTGGACATGGGGTCAGGCATGGGCCTGGGGTCTCCGATGGACATTCAGGTGACCGCGGGTCACCTGTCAACCCTGCACCGTCGGCACCTCTCGCGCCGGCGAGGTATCGCCGGGGCGATCAGCGCCGCGTCGGCTGCTCGAACGGATTGCTCAGGAGGATGGTCTCTCCGCGGTCCGCACCGACCGAGATGCAGACCACCGGGACCCCCGCGACCTCTTCCACCCGACGCACGTAGGCTCGGGCGGCGGCCGGCAGCTGGTCCACGGTGCGGACTCCGGCCAGGCGCTCCTCCCAGCCCGGAAGCGTCTCGTAGACCGGCGAGACCTGCGCGAGGTCGTCCACGTCCGAGGGGAAGTCCCTGGTCTGGGCGCCGCCCAGCGCGTAGGCCGTGCAGAGCTTGAGCTCGGGGATTCCCGAGAGCACGTCGAGCTTGGTCAGCGCGAGTCCGGACAGCCCGTTCACCCGCGCGGCATAGCGGAGCACCACTCCGTCGAGCCACCCGCAGCGGCGCGGCCGTCCGGTCACCGAGCCGAACTCGTCACCGATCTTGCGAAGCCGCTCGCCCACCGCATCTTGGAGTTCGGTGGGAAACGGCCCGCCGCCGACGCGGGTGGTGTACGCCTTGCTGATGCCCACCACCCGGTCGATCTCCGTGGGCCCGAGCCCGGATCCGACCGCGGCGTTCCCGGCGACGCAGTTGCTGCTGGTGACGAACGGATAGGTGCCGTGGTCGACGTCGAGGAGCGTCCCCTGCGCGCCCTCGAAGAGGATTCGCGCCCCGGCGCGGGCCTCGCCGTGCAGGTACAGCGACGCGTCGCGGACGTGGGGCCGGAGCCGGGCCCCGAACGCGGCGTACTCGTGGGCGATCGCCGCGGGGTCGAGCGGGGGGAACTCGGTCCCCGCGCGACCGGCGAGCAGCTTCAGCTCGTCGAGAGCTCCGGTGAGCCGCTCCTCGACCTTTCGGCCGAGGCGCCGCGCGTCGAGCAGGTCGCGCACCCGGATGCCCCGGCGCGCCACCTTGTCCTCGTAGGCCGGGCCAATGCCCCGCCCCGTCGTACCGATGGGCGAGGCGCCCCGCGCCTTCTCCCGCAGCGCGTCGAGGTGCCTGTGCCAGGGAAAGATGACGTGCGCGGACTCGGAGACGATGAGTTGCGCCTCCGAACGGATAACGCGCCGCGCGCGGAGCGCGTCGATCTCCGCCACCAGCACCGACGGATCCAGCACCACCCCGTTGCCGATCACGCAGATCTTCCCGGCGTGGAGGATGCCGCTCGGGATGAGGGTGAGGATGGTCTTCTCGCCGCCCACCACCAGGGTGTGCCCGGCGTTGTTCCCGCCCTGGAACCGGACCACCACCTGGGCGTGCTGGGTGAGCAGGTCGACGACCTTGCCCTTCCCTTCGTCGCCCCACTGGGCACCCACCACCACGACGTTCGGCATGGCCGGACCTGGGCCTATAGCCCGCGGTCCGGCGGGTGACAACGAGGGACGAAGCCACAGCCGAGCGCCTCGCATCCGGGGCGTTCCAGGCTCTCGGCCAGCGCGGGCCCGAGCGCGAGCGCCGAGGCCAGCCGCGCGGCGATCTCCGTCGGACCGACCGGCGGCGTGGAGACCCAGCGGAGCTTCTCGTCCTCGCCGTCCACCGGGAAGAGCGCCGCCCGGACCGCCCGACCCTCGACCACCCGGGCCCGGAGCGCCTCGAGCAGCACCGCGGCGCTCGCCCCGAGCCCGGCCTGCGCACCCGCCACCAGACGAACCACGGCCTCGCCCCGCGGCGCAGCCAGGTGAAGGTCGAACGCGCCATGCACCGAGGCCGCTCCCAACGGCAGCCGGAAGGGCACCGCGGTGGCCCAGGAGAACTCGGCGGTGAAGCCGCGGAGCGCCCGCCCGAGCCGCCGCAGCGGCGCGGCCAGCTGGAGCGCACCGGCCTCGGCGAGCGTGAGCCCCACCCTCCCTGCCGCGGCAGCCAGCGCATCGTCCGGAACGCCCGCGTGCCACGCCTCCCCGGGGAGCGCCGCGACCAGCCGCCGGAGCACCTCCAGCCGAGCGTCCCGGTGCCTCGGGGAGTGCCCGTCCGCCGCGGCGCCGATGCCGGGCTCCCGCTGGCCCTCGAGCACGCGGAGCTGGAACCGGCGAGGGCAGCCTTCGAGCGCCTCGAGCGCCTCGAGCGGGACCCACGGTGGAGCTGGCAGGGCCACGGGCTCGAGCCGACCGAGGGCCACGCGGATCCGTTCCGGCTCCACCGGGACGGGCGGCGCAGGAGGCCGCGGAGGCAGCGCCGGACAGGCCGCGTCGTCGAGGCGACTGACCCGCGGGCGCACCTCCGGGGCCTCCAGCACCGGGTCGATCCAGGCCGCCCAGGTGCGCGTCCCTCCCCGGCCCTGGATGCCGGAGAGCAGCAGATGGTCCCGGGCCCGCGTCATCGCCACGTAGAGGACGCGGCGACTCTCGGCCAGGTCCCGGCTGGCGAGCACCTCGGCGAGCGTGACCGAGCGGGGGGTCGGGTGCGGCTCGGTGCTCCAGGGCACGCTGGGCCGGAACGCCAGACCGTTCCGCGGGTCGACCAGCAGGCGGCCGGTCGAGGTTGGCCGGCTCGCCCCGAGGTCGGCGATGCACACCACCGGCCACTCCAGTCCCTTCGCTGCGTGGACCGTCAGCAGCTGGACCGCCGGTCCGGCACGCGCGTCCTCCACCTCCTCCACCGAGATGCGTGGATCCCGGTCGGCGAGCTCGAGCAGCCGCCGGGCGAACGCCGCCGGATCCGGGCGTCCCCGGGAGTCCCAGCGCGCGGCGAGCTGCCGCACCACCTCGAGGTTGCCGAGCTGCTCCTCGCCGTGCGGCGACGCGGCGAGCACGGTCCGGGTACCGAGCGCGCCCCAGGCGTCCTCGAGCAGGTCCACCAGCGAGCACCGGTCCAGGCCCGCGCGCAGACGCCTGGCGACGGAGACGAAGCGCGACCACCGCTCGGCCTCGCCCGGAAGCGCCTCGGGCGGAAGGCCGGCGGCGAGCACCCGCGCGTCGAGCCGTCCGCGCGGGAGGGCGAGCCTGACCAGCGTCGCGTCGGACAGCCCCACCGCCGGCCCGCGGAGGCACGCGGCCAGGTGCACCGGGTTCCGCGGGTCGGTCAGGAAGCCGAGCAGCGCCGCCACGTCCCGAACCTCGGGGGAAACGAAGATGCCCCGGCCACGCAGCACCCGGTGTGGCAGGTGGTGACGGGCGAGCGCCTCGGTGTAGTGCGCCACCTCGACGAACGAGCGGAGGAGGATTGCCACGTCTCCCCCGCGCACCGGACGGAGACCCGCTCCCTCGGCGATCTGGAAGTGCGCGTCGGGCGAGAGCAGGAGCGCGAGGCGGCGGGCGAGCAGATCGGCCTCCGCCTGTCGCCGCTCCTCCGCCCGGTCCTCCGCGGCGACGGCCAGCAGCCGCTCCACGCACTCCGCTGGCCCGCGCTGCGGCCGCCAGGGCAGCAGGTCGTCCTCTCCGGGGCGGAACGGCACCTCCCAGGGTGCCGAGGGCGTCTGCCCGAGGATGGGACCGAGCAGGCCATTGAGCGCGGTCACCAGCTCGGGCCGCGCGCGCCGGCTCACCCGGAGGAAGCGCCGCTCCCCGCCGCCGGCCTCCACCGCACGGGCGAGCTCCTCGAACACCTCCACGTCCGCACCCCGGAAGTCGTAGATGGACTGCTTCCGGTCTCCCACCGCGCAGAGGAACCCGGGCTCGAGCGGGAGCCCGCGCGGCCCGTCGCTCCCCAGCGGCCGCGGCGCCCCGTCGCGTGCCTCGGCCAGGAGGAACGTGAGCTCCAGCTGGAGCACGTTGGTGTCCTGGAACTCGTCGAGCAGGAGCGCGCCGATGCGGGCCTGCTCGCGCGCACGCAGCCCGGTGTCGGAGGCGAGCAGGTCGCGCGCCCGGATGAGCAGCTCGGCGAAGTCGAGGGCGCCGGCCTCGTCGAAGGCAGCCCGCTGGCGTGCGGCGAGCTCGATCAGCAACGCCCGCCAAGTCTCCTCGTGCGGCCGCGCCAGCAGCAGCGCTGCCGCCCCGAGCGGAGAGTCTCCCCCGCTCAGCGCGTCCCGGGCCGCCCGGACCGCCGCACCCAGCCCATTCCTCGCTCCCCGTCCAGGCAGGGCATCGCGCAGGTCCGCCAGGCGCGCCGCGCGCTCGAGCGCGGTGTCGGGCCCCCAGCCGACGAGCAGATCGCCGATCGCCGCCAGCACCGGCTCGCACTCGGCCCCCTCGGCCCGGGCGCGCCCGAGCGCGTCCTCCACCAGGGCATGGGCCCGGGTGGCGGTCTCGCTCAGCGCGCGCGCGACGTCCTCGGCCCGGGTGATGGCCAGCTCCGCCGGGGCGTGGCCGTGGTCCCGCACCCGCCGGGCCTGGTCCACGAGCAGCTCGACCAGTCCGCTCCGGCGCATCCCCCGGAGGTCGAGGTCGCCGCACAGCGCCTCGACTGCCGCGTCATTCGCCTCGAGGCGCTCGAGCACCAGCCGCTCGGCCAGCTCCTCGAGGGTGTCCAGCGACTCCTCCTCGTCGAGGAGCACGAAGTCGGGAGGCGGCCCCGACCCGGCCGGGGCGCGACGGAGGAGACCGGCGCAGAAGGCGTGGAAGGTGGCGATGGTGGCCGTGGAGAGCCGGGTCTGCAGCCGTCTCCACTCGGAGGCGGGCGGGAACGGCCGGCCCGCGGCCACGAAGGCTGCCGCCAGCTCGGGCTCCGAGGCCGCCCCCGCCGCGAGCGCCGCCACGCGGGTGGCGAGCCGGCCCCGCATCTCGGCCGCCGCCTTCTCGGTGAAGGTGAGCAAGCACAGCCTGGCCGGGGAAAGTGGTTCGTCGCGATCGGCGCCGCCGAGGAGGCGCAGGCACTCGGTGATGAGGCCGTGGGTCTTTCCGGTGCCAGCGCCAGCGAAGACGCAGGCGTTCGGACGGGCCGTGCTCATCCCTCCGCTCCCTGCGGCGCCCGCCGCTCCGAGATGCGGCACACCGAGCCCAGCGGGCAGAAGCCGCACTCACGCGGACGCACCGGGAAGAGCCCCGCGCGCGGCTCGGTGAGCAGCGCGTGCACGGCCGTGGCGAGGTTCGGTCCGGTGGTGGAGGCGCGGGTCGCGGTGTCGGTGGCGAGGAAGGTGTCCAGGGGGCCGGTACGGTCGGCGTCGAGCGGGAGGAACTCCAGCGTCCGCAGCGACAGCCACCCTGCCTGGAACGGCGGCCGTTCGCCGCGCGCCCGGAGCGCGAGCAGGTACAGGGGGAGCTGGAAGTCGGTGACCAGCACCTCCGCTCGCGCGCGGTCGCGCCGCTTGCTGCTCTTGTAGTCGAGGACGCCGGTGCCGCCCTCCCCGCGATCGATGCGGTCCAGCGAGCCGCGGAAGTAGACCGGGCGCTCGCCGGGGAGCGCCGCGGGCAGCTCGAGGTCGGGGCCGAAGCGCTCCTCGGCGGCCGCGGGCCGCAGGCCGGGGAACGGGTAGAGCTTCCCCGAACGGAGGAGCCGCTCGAGCGTCCTGCGTGCCCGGGCCTGGGCGAGCGCCCAGAGGCGCGGGTGCCCGGTGGGCGCGTGCCGTCCGTGCTCGCGCGCAGCGGCCTCCACCGCCAGCGGGACGAGGTCCTCGGGCAAGGTGGCCGGGTCCGCCGCGGTCAGCCCGAGCTCGAGGAGCCGCTTCACCAGCTGCTCGAGCGCCTGGTGGAGGAACTGTCCCCGGGCGCGAGCATCCAGCTCCTCGGTGCCGTCCTCGGGCGGATCGAGGCCCAGCACCTTGCGGGACAGCCCCTGGAACGGGCAGTTGGCCAGCGCGGTGAGGCTGGTGGACGAGAGGGGGCCCTCCGGAGAGCCACCGAGCCGCGCCTCGACGGCAGCCACCACGTCCGTCGCCGGGCCGAGCCGGCCGCTGTGCGCGCCGGGCGCCCGCAGGCCCGCGGTGACCTGGAGCCGCTCGGCCTCGATGGCGGCGAGTGCCCTGGCCGTCTCCAGCCACGGCGCGCCGGCCACCGCCCCGAGCGCGGCATGGGCCACCGGGTCGGGCGCGTCGCTGCGGGTGTCGGGAGCCGCCGAGGCCTCGAGCGCCAGCCGGAGCCGCGCCCAGCCCGGACCCGGCGCGTCCGCGAGCAGTGGGACGGTGTCCGACGAGAGGTCACGCTCCGCCGTTCCGGTGACGTCGAGCAGCCGCTGCACCACGTCCGCGGGCGCCCCGCCCGCGCCTCGCCGGCGGGCCACGGCGACCCGGCCGGCGGAGGCGAGCGCCCTGCCGAGGCGCCAGCAGTCCACGGCCTCGTCGAGGGCGCTCCGGGCCTCACCGCTCCCCACGAACGACGGCAGCGCCACCCGGCCCAGCTCCTCATGGATGGCCTGGCGCTCTTCATCGCCCAGCAGCGAGGGCTCGGCCCGCCGGGGGAAGCTCGTGGCGTCCAGCCCGGCCACGCCGAGGAAGTCGAGTGGGCGGCCGTCGAGCGACTCCAGGAGGAGCACGTCGACGCCCCCCGGCAGCCCCGGGGCGAGCTCGACCGGGAGCCTGGCGGCGGCGTCGGCGAGCCAGCGCGCGAAGGCGGCCCGGTCCATCTCCGGCCCCTGGGTCCGCGCCGCCTTCCACCCTGCGCGCGTGTCCCGCACGAAGGCTCGCCAGACCTCCACGGCCGCGGCCTCGCGCGCGGCGGCCCGGCGGGCGAGCGGGTCGCACTCGAGGGCTTCCCGCTCGAGCGCCGTCCAGAATCCGCCGGCCTCGAGCCCGGCGCGCCATGCCTCGAGCAGGTCCGCCAGCCGTCCCCGGCCCGGGAGCCGCCCGGCGAGGCCCAGCAGCGCGCTGGCCGCCCGGAGCAACCGCTCCGCAGAGTCCGCGTCGCGAAGGTCCCCTGCGGCGCGGCTGCGCGCGGCGAAGGGCGCCAGCCTGACCTCGTAGGCGCTGGCGCCGTCCGTCGAGCCCAGCGCTCCGTCGCGCACCCCGGCACGACGCAGGAGCGGAAGCGGGTCGAGGCGATCGTCGACCCGCAGCGCGGGGAGGAGCCGCTGCCGCAGGAGCCAGGCCACGTCCTCGGCGGGCGCACCACGGGCGACGAGCCCTGCCCAGGCGAGGCCGACCCGCCCTGCCACGGTGGTGCCGAGCGGGACCGGGGCGCGACGGCCGGCCCGGAACCCCGCATCCTCGAGCGCTCGTCCGAGGTCCGCCGCGTCCTCGGGGGCGAGCACGGCGAGCGCGCAGCGGTCGGGCGCGGCTCCGGCCTCGACCGCCCGGCGGAGCGCGTCCACCAGCGCCGCGGCCTCCTGCCGCGGTCCGGGCGACAGCACCGCCTCGAGCGCCGCGGTGGGGAGGCTCCCGGCGGTGGCGACGGTGAGCCGGCGCACGGCCTCGGACAGCGCGCCCTCGGCGAACTCGGGAAGCAGCTCGACCCCGGGCAGGTCCGGTCCGGCCTCGAACGCCTGGAGGAGCGGCTCGAGCGCAGCGTCGAGGCCGGCCTCTCCGGTCAGTGGGACGCGGATGGACAGCGTCCGACCGGAGGACGAGGCAGCGCGGGCCAGCGCCGCGGTGAATCCCACCACGCCTGGCGGACATGGGGGAGCGACCCTCACCGCGAGCTGCTCGACGCCGAGCCCGGCCGGCCATCCCCGGGCGAGCACGCCACTCGCCGTGACCCAGCGCGACGACGCGAGCTCGATCCCCGTCGCAGCCATGCGCGCCCCGGAGGACTCGACCAGCCTCGCGAGGTGGGCCAGCCGGGCGCCGGCGGTGCCCATCCGGCCGGCGGCCTCGCTCAGGGTGGCGGCGGAGACGCTCCCGAGCGCGAGCTCGTCCAGAAGGGCCTCGAGGCCGCGGAGAAACGAGCCGCTCCGGGCCAGCACGCCGAACGGCCCGGGGCCAACGGACTCCACCGCCGCCGACAGCAGACCGTGGAGGGCCGGGCCGCTGCACGTCCGGAGCCCGGACGGCGGCACGACGGCGTCGCGCAGCCCTTCGAGCGTCCAGCCGTCCTCGTCGCCCAGGCCTTCCATGGTGGACCGACCACCCTACGCCCGGACGATGACACCGCCCGGGGGAGATCGGCGCCTGCCCTACAGGCAAGCGAGATGCCGGCGCCCGGCGGCAGGCGCCTTCTCACGGGCGCCCGGCGAGCACGGCGTGCTGGCCCGAGGGTCCTCGGGACGTCACCGCTCGCGCGTCGGGCCACCGCGGAGCTGCTCGGCACAGCTGGCGGCCGTCTTCGCGACCGGGTCGGACGCGGGGCGTGTCTTCGCCTCGGCGAGCACCGCCCGGCAACCGGCAATCCCTGCCGCTGCCAGGGCCTCGGCCGACCGCTGCCGGACGACTTCGTCCCGGTCACGAAGGAACGGGGCGAGGAACGCGACGGTCTCGGCGCCGAGCACGCCCGGCGACGCGTCCACCGCCGCCGAGCGGAGGAGCGCCGGCGCAGCGGTGTCCGACGCGAGCTGCCGGACCAGCGGCGCGGCTGCCGTGGGGCGCACCACCCCGAGCGCCGCCAGCGCCCGCGCCCGCCAGGTGGGAAGCGTCCGGGCATCCCGCGCCACGGCCTCGAGCACGGGTGCGGCTCCGGGGCCCAGGGCGCGCCACTCGGCGACCGTCACCGCCCGGTAGGCGCCGAGGAGGCCCTCGACCCTGGCCCGGACCTCGGGGTCCGTCGGCTCCGCCCGCGCCCTCCCGGACCGGAGGAGCGCCGCCGCGAGGAGGATGACGAGCCGTGCGGTCACAGCGGCCGCACCAGCGGGTTCATCCGCATGACCTGCCCCTCCTGCGGGGAGAGGTTCCCGCGCGACAGGTCCGTGAGCTGCCAGAACATGAGGTAATCCGCGCCGCCACAGGCCTGGGTGCCCTGGGTGCAGCTCGAGCCGTCCACCTCGGTGGGCTGGCCCTGCGCGTTCGGCTGATCGGCGCAGCTGCTCCGGGCGCTGGCGCTCACGCACAGCGAGCAGATGCACTGCGGGGTGTCGGTCAGCGGGTCGAAGTCCTCGCCCGACGCTCCCTGGCTCTCGGTGGGGTGGAACAGCCCGAGCGCGTGACCGACCTCGTGGGCCGCCGTCTCCCCGACCACGTCCGGACCGCAGCTGAGGCTGAAGTCCTTCCCGCATCCGGAGTTGCTGGCGATGTCTCCGGAGGAGACGATCGCCCCTCCCGACGTGGTGCCGTTGAACGTGGACACCCCGGGGATCGCGCCGTCGTAGCCGATGAGCCGCGTCCCGGCGGGCGCGTTGGGCTCGGTGATCTGATCGAGGAAGA
>DATKKF010000102.1:0-34606 GCA_035543115.1 Myxococcaceae bacterium | reverse complement strand
CCCGCGGGCCCCTGTCGCTCGAGCGACTGTCGGCGTTGCCTGACGGACGGCTCGCCTACCGGATGAAGCGGCCCTCTCCCACCGGACAGACGCACCTCGTCATGGCTCCGGTGGCCTTCCTCCGACGGCTGGCCGCGCTCGTCCCGCCGCCGAGGGCCAACCTCGTGCGCTACTTCGGCGTCTTCGCCCCCAACACCAGGGTGCGCCACCGCGTCGTGCCTGTGCCTCCTCCTGCGTTACTGCCGAAGGCACCTCTCTGCCCGGTGGCACCCGAGCCCGTCCGTCCGCTCCCCCGGCCCCACCGTCCCATCCCCTGGGCCGACCTCCTCAAGCGGACGTTCCAGACCGACGTCCTCACCAGCCCTCGCTGTGGGGGAAAACGCCGCGTGGTGGCCGTCGTCCTTCGCTCCACCACCGCCCAGGCCATCCTCGAGCACCTGCGGCTTCCCTCCAGGTCGCTTCCACTCGCCCCGGCCACCTCCCCGCCCCAGCTCGGCTTCTGGTGAGTGCCGTCCGAGGTTCGAGACTCACCACGCCTGACGCCAGGCTCGGGACTGCTCTACCTTCGGCGGCGGTGAGCACCTCCCCCGGGTGCCTCCTCGCACCGTCGCTCCGCACCTCGCGGGCCGATGAGACCCGCCACCCACCCAGACCTCGGTTCGAAAACCCGGGTTGTTCTTCCTTGGCCCCCGCAGCCGGTGCTGCAGCCGCGAACGTCACGTCATCCATGCCCTCGGAGAAACGCATCCGCACATCGGTCTCACGGGCCGGCCCGGGAACCGATGCTACGGAGTTCCCGCTCTCCCTCGACATCGGAGGTTGGCGGGGCCCTGACTCAGGGCGTCTCGTCGAGACGCTCGAAGAACTCGTACACGTCCGACGACTCGAGCCAGTGCAGCCGGTCCTGGTCGTCCAGCGCGAGACCGAGGACCCAGGCTGTTGACGTGGCGCCGAGGTCGAAGCTGGTCCAGCCTGCGTCTCCACGCACGAAGACTTCGCGCGGACCCTCGGCCATGGTGGTGGCCAGCCGGGTCCCGTCGGCAGAGGTGGCAGCGATGAGCCACGACCCGTGGCCCTGCGTGGAACTCACGAGCTCCGGGGCCGACCAGCTGCGGGCGTCGAGCGTTGTCAGCTCGATGCTGTGGCTATCCCCGGACGAGGGAATTCGCGTGAACAACACCGCCGGTCCGGTGCTCAGGCCCGGGAGGAACATCGAATCCCCGATCCTCTCTCCGTTGCCGAGCGCGACCGGGATCTGCTCGAGGGACCAGGTGCCTGCTGCGGAGCGCTGGAGGTGGTCGAGCCGCGGTGCCCAGAGGACGTGCACAGTGTCGGACCGATCGACCGCGACGTCGAGCGGGGTGTCGTCGGCCGGGATCGCAATGGACGGGACGGACTCGGTCACCCATCCTCCGCCGAAACGGTGCGCGTACTCGAACCCGGCGTCGGGATAGAACCCGGCCAGCTGCCAGACGACGTGGAGCGAATCGTGGGAGTCGAGGGTGGCCCGCAGGGACCAGAAACCGTCTGAGGGTCGCGCGACGATCTGTTCCGTGGCCCAGACGCTGCCGTCGAACCACGCGTGGTACACGGTCCCCGCGGCGCTGAAGACCGAATGCGGAAGTCCGCTGCCATCGAGAAGCAGGCAGGGATCGGCCCACCGGTCACCTTGGAACTCAATGCCGGGGATCGCGAGGCCGGCGTCCCGGTCATCGGGGGGAAACGGATCGATCCCTGGCGTGGATCGGCAGAGGAGCCACTCGCCGCTGGGGTGAAGCGCTGCGCCAAAGGGCCCGCGGCCGCGACGCACGAGCTCGGTGTCGACGTGGATCGAGGATGGGACCACGTCCACCGAGGCCCAGGCGGTGGCGGTTCCATAGACGGGGATCTGCGCCGAGACGGTGTACGTGAACTGCCCGGAGCCCGGAGCCTGCTCACGATAGGAGCCGGCATCGGGTGCGAGGTGAGCAACGAGGTCCAGGTATCCACCTGGCTGGAGGCCTTGCCCGCGGAGCACCTGGACCTCCGTGGCCGCGCTGGTGCGGTTGGTCCAGTGGAGCTCGACGTTGCCTGCATGCACCAGCGCTACGAGGTCGGTGGGCGGCGCCGGGTATGTGACGGCCTGGGCGGTCGCCGGATCTCCGGACACCTGACCCGCCTTCAGCGTGAGCGTGTACACGTAGGTCATCGCGTCGAGGATGTCCGTATCCAGGCGGCTGTTCTGAGAGAGTGGATAAGTGCCTGCAGCCGAGGGGTCGTCCACGACGACGGTGGAGGGCTCCCGATGATGCGCTCGCCGAACCTCGATCCGGTCGGCGAGGGTCGAGGTCGTGGACCAGTTGACCTGGATGCCGTCGCCGACCACCGTCGCGATCGCCGAGAGCGGGCGAAGTGGCTCGGTGAACTGCACGGTCGCGGCCGGCCCGATCGGAGATCCTTGACGCATGGCGGTGAGGCGGAAGATCAGCACGACCAGCTCGGGCAGATCGCTTTGCCATTTGAGGCCGACGCCATTCTGGTACGCAGGAATGAGATTGCCGATCTGCTGGAACGGCCCTCCGGGGACGGCGTACTCGAGCCGGTCCCCATCATGCTGCGTCGCGGGATCGATCCAGGTCAGGAGCAGCTGGGTTGGGGCGAGGTAGGTCACCCGGAGGTCCCTGGGGGTCACGGTCGGTGGCGTCACCGGTGCGGAGGGCTCGCCGCCGGGCGGTGCGATCGGTCCTTCGAAAAAAATGGTGAAGCCCTCGGCCCGTCGCCAGGCCGTGGGCTCCGTCCAGGCGAGCTTCAGATGGAGCGAGCGCCGAGCCTGCCGAGCGCTGGGATTCCCTCGCTCGAGCCACCGGTACACGGCTCGACGGGAGGAGCCGAGGGTGTTGCTCGACCAGCTCCGAGCGTATGCCGCGGCGAGACCGCGCTTCGGCTACCGCCGGCTGCATCTGCTGCTCCGACGCGAGGGCGTCGTCGTCAACCACAAGCGGATCTACCGCCTCTACCGTCTCGAAGGTCTCTCGGTCAGGACGAAGCGCCGAAAAAGAATGGTGGCTGCTCCACGGACGGTGCTCCCTGCCCCGAGGAGGCCGAACGAGCGCTGGAGCATGGACTTCGTCAGCGACGTGACTGAGAGCGGCCGGAGGTTTCGGGTGTTCGCGGTCGTCGACGACTTCAGCCGTCGCTGCGTCGCCCTGGTGGCGGACACCTCGTTCTCGGGCACCCGGGTCAGCAGAATCCTCGAAGAAGTCGCTAGCGTTCATCCGCTGCCCGAGATGGTCGTCACGGACAACGGCCCGGAGTTCACCAGCAAGGCGCTCGACCAGTGGGCGTACCAGCGGAAGGTGAAGCTTCACTTCATTCGGCCGGGGAAGCCGGTGGAGAACGCGTACGTCGAGAGCTTCAACGGGAAGTTCCGGGACGAATGCCTGAACAGCAACTGGTTCGCGAGCCTTCTCCACGCACAGGCGCTCATCGAGATCTGGCGAGCCGACTACAACCAGGTGCGTCCGCACAGCTCGCTCGACGGACAGTCACCACAGGAGTACGAAGAAAACTTCAACCAACGAGGCCTCCCACTACGAGTGGCCTAGAGACGGGGGCAGGTCAGCAGTAGCGGCGAGGCGACTGATACACCCGCGATGCAGCCCACGTCAGCGACAACGCTTTCGCCTGCCGCCTCGCGGACTTGGCCACTCAATGACGGGGACTGAAAATCCCCGTGTCGGTGGTTCGATTCCGCCCCCTGGGCACTTCATGTCCGCATCTCGAGTCGGTCGACGCGTGTTGCTCCGCCCCCCTCGTGCCGCGGACCAAGCCGGGTTCCTCGCCCTGGTCAAGGCGAGCCGCGCATTCCACCGGCCGTGGATGCGTCCGCCGGGCACCCCCGCCGCATTCCGGGATTACGTTGGTTGGAGCCGGAAAGAGACGCTCCGCCGGATGATGCTGGTCCGGCGGGAGGACGGGGCGATCCTCGGCGTCTTCAACCTCTCGCAGATCTTCTTCGGAGATTTCCGGAGCGCGTACCTCGGCTACTGGGTCGGCGCGCCGTTTGCCGGCCAGGGGTACATGACCGAGGGGATGGAGCTCTTGCTCCGGTACGCCTTCCGGACGCTCAAGCTCCACCGCGTCGAGGCGAACGTGCAGCCCGGAAACGCAGAGTCGATCGCGCTGGTGCGCCGCACCGGGTTCCGGAGGGAGGGCTTCTCTCCCCGTTACCTCAAGGTCGCCGGCCGCTGGCGTGACCACGAGCGGTGGGCCATGACCGTCGAGGACTTTCGCTCGAGCCGGCGCGACCCCGGGACAGCGAGGCGCCGCTCGCCGCTCGCCAGTCCGGGGCGCCCGGCGCCACCGTCGCGGAAGCCTCAGCGGCGGAGACCCTCTCCGCGACGGTCCAGGAGCTGAAGCGCGCGACCCCGTGCGACGTGCTGACGGACGGTGGCAGCGGGACGTCCTCACTCGCCGAAGTGGGTGAGGTCGCCGGGGGTCAGCGGGCCCGACCGCCTCAGCGGATGCGGAACACCGCGGTGTGCGTTCGGCCATCGTCCACCAGCCGAATCGTGCTCCCCTCGATGCTCCGTCCGTCGAGCGTGATGCCTGGCGCGCCGGCGTTCCGCTCGACGCGAAGGGAGTAGAGGCTCCTCCCGAAGCGGTAGTCGATGGTGTATTCCCGCCAGGCGGCCGGCACACACGGGAGAAGCTGGAGCGAGTCACCCCGCCGGGTGAATCCCAGGATGGCCTCCAGCCCCACCCGGTACATCCAGCTCGCCGAGCCGGTGTACCAGGTCCACCCCCCGCGCCCGCGCTGGCCCTCCGCCGTGTACACGTCGGCCGCCACCACGTAGGGCTCCACCTTGTAGATCGCCACCTCGGCCGCGGTCCGGGCGTGGGTCAGCGGGTTGAGCATCTGGAAGAGCCCCAGCGCGCCCTCCCCATCGCCGGCCATCGCCCGAGCGAGCACCGCCCACACCGCGGCGTGGGTGTACTGCGCGCCGTTCTCCCGCACCCCAGGGAGGTAGCCCTTGATGTAGCCCGGATCCTGCGGACCCCGGTCGAACGGCGGGGTGAGCAGCCGGACGAGACGAGTCTCGCGGTCCACCAGCTGCTCCTCCAGCGAGCGCATTGCCTGCAGCCGCCGTTCGGGTCGTCCGCCTCCGCAGATCACGCTCCAGCTCTGGGCGATGGAATCGATGCGGCACTCCTCGCTGGCGCTGGACCCGAGTGGCAACCCCGCGTCGTCGTACGCCCGCCGGTACCAGGCGCCGTCCCAGCCGTGCTCCTCCACCGCCACGAGGTAGCCCTCCGCGTGGCGCCGGAGCTCGGCGGCCGTTGCGGTGTCCCCTCGTGCGCTGGCCTGCTCCGCGAAGGCCCGGAGCGTCGCCGCCAGGAACCAGCCCAGCCAGACACTCTCTCCTCGTCCCTCCGCCCCCACCCGGTTCATCCCGTCGTTCCAGTCGCCTCCGCCCATCAGCGGGAGCCCGTGGATGCCCCGGGTGCTGGCCTTCCTGAGCGCCCGGAGGCAGTGCTCGTAGAGGCTCGCCACCTCGGCGGAGGTCTGCGGCAGGTCGTACGCCTCCTGCTCGCCGGGGTGCAGCGTGCGCATGGCCAGGAACGGCACCGGCTCGTCCAGCACTGCCCGGTCACCGGTGACGGTCACGTAATGGTCCACCGCGAAGGGGAGCCAGGCGAGATCGTCGGAGAACCGCGTGCGCACGCCCCGACCGCTCTCCGGATGCCACCAGTGCTGCACGTCACCCTCGACGAACTGCCTGCCGGCGGCGCGGAGAAGGTGGGCCCGGGCGATGTCCGGCGTGGCATGGAGGAAGGCCATCGAATCCTGGAGCTGATCGCGGAATCCGTAGGCCCCGCTGCTCTGGTACAGGCCCGAGCGACCCCACATCCGGCAGGAGAGAGCCTGGTACAGGAGCCAGCGGTTCAAGAGGGCGTCGAAGGCGGGCTCGGGCGTGTGGACCTGGACGGCCGACAACCGCTGCTCCCAGCCGTCCACCGTGCGGTCGATCGCCGCGGCCGCCCGCGCTGGGCCGCGGAGCCCATCCACCAGCTCGCGTGCCAGGTCTGCCGATGGAGCCGCCCCGAGGAGAACCACCACCTCCCGGCTCTCTCCGGGACCGAGGCTGACCGTGCACTGGAGCGCCGCGCACGGGTCGAGCGCCGCACCGGTGCGACCGCTCAGGTGACCGATGCCCGCCGGGGCCGAGACGCTTCCGTGGCGGCCGAGGAACTCGCGGCGGTCGGCGGTGTGCCCCTGCACCTCGGGCCCGAGCGCGCAGAACGCCACCCAGCCGGCGAACTGAGGGTCGAAGGTGTTCCGGGCGAAGATCGCGCCCCGGGCGGCGTCGAACTCGGTGCGGATCTGATGCTGGGTGTGCTCGCGCTGGCTTCCCAGCGTCCACTCGACGTAGGCCGTCACCCCGATGCGGCGCGCCCTGCGGCCGTGGTTGGTCAGGCGCAGTCGCGAGATCCGCGTGGCCGAGCCCTCGGCGAGGCCGACGGTCAGGAGGCTCTCGATCTCGGAGTGCCGGTGCTCGAAGGTGGAGGTGCCGGCGTCGTGGCGGACGAGGTAAGCCGAGAGGTGACGGATGGGCGCGGCAGTCGGGGTCCACAGCTCGCCGGTGTCCTCGTCCCGGAGGTAGAGGACGTCGCTCATCGGATCCGTCACCGGATCGTTGTGCCAGGGCGTCAACCGGTAGAAGAAGCTGCTCCCGGCCCAGGTGAAGCCGGCTCCCCGCTCGGAGACGAGAAAGCCTCCTTCCGGATTGGCCACCACGTTCGCCCACGGCGCGGGTGGGAGGTCCGAGCCGCGGAGCCGGATCCGATAGCCCCCCTCGGAGTCGAGCCCGCCCAGACCGTTGTCCAGGCGGAGGGGCGTCGGGGTCCGCTCGGCCTCGCTCGCGGAGACGCTCTGCACGGGAGCGGCTGGCTCCGGCTCGGGCCCCACGCTTGCCGCCGGCGTGGGGACACGCCACCGCTCCACCAGGCCGGTGATGGTGCGCTGTAACTGCCAGCGCGGCGCAGGCCGCAGCTCCTTGACCTCCTCGGTGGCATCGGTCAGCGATTCCAGGATGGGCCCCAGGCGACGGCCGTCGCAGGGTAGGTGCACCCGGGCAGTGGCGCGGAGCATGCGCAGCTCGGCCGGGCCGAGGAGATCGCGCCGCCGGACGAAGACTCCGCCCGGTCGGTCGACCATTCCCGCCTCGCTGGAGGAGAGGACGGTCGCCGTCACCTGGTCGCGGAGGGTCTCCAGATAGGAGGAGGCGCGGGTGTTCAGGATGACCAGGTCCACCATCATCCCGCGCCGTCGCCAGTACTGGTGCGCGGCGAGGAGCTGCTGAAGGGTCGGGAGACCTTCCGTCGAGTCGATGGTGGCGAGGAGGATGGGCCAGTCGCCCGAGAGCCCGGCCGCCCACAGCATGGGCTGCGAGCCGTCATTGGCGAGGAGCTCGGCCTCGGGTGCCCGGAGCCGGGCATCGGAGAAGAAGAGCGCGCCGGCCAGCTGCTGGAAGACGCCGGCGTCCACCGACGAGGTGTTCAGCTCGCGCAGCTCGATCTGCGCCGCCGTCCAGGCGAGATCCAGCGCGCGCTGCGCCGAGCGGGGATCGCGGTAGCGGTCCGCCAGCTCGAAGGCCCGCTCGGCAGTGGTGGTGACCAGGGTGGTGAAGGCTGCCGAGGCCGACCGCCCGGGCTGCAGCCGGAGGCGGCAGCGGAGCGCGAAGATGGGGTCGAGCACCGCGCCGCTGCTCCCGCTCAGCGCCGCTCCGTGGTCCAGCGCGGCGGGAGAACGGGTGGACCGGCCCCGTCCGAGGAAGCGGCTCCGGTCGGTCTCGCAGGTGATCGGACCCACCCGCTCCTCCCCGGTCGCCACCACGTGGGCGCACCACACCCGCTGCTCGGAGGGAGCACGGGGCCGCCGGGTGCCCGTCACCGCCGAGCACCAGGAGTGCCAGGCGGTCTCCACGAAGAGGCTCCCGAAGGCGGGGTGGGCGCGGTCCGCGTTGGGCGGAGCCAGGACCAACTCGCCGTAGCTGGTGAGCTCGATCTCGCAGGGAGCGCCGCCGTTGTTGGTGACCGTCACCCGCCGCACCTCCGCCGCATCGTCGGGGACGGTGGTGATCTCGGTCCGGGTCTCGATCGGGCCGTCGGTCCGGTGGAAGACGACCCGGTCGGTCGCCAGGGAGACGTGGTAGGTGTCTGCCCGCGCGCAGACGGGCTGGTGGGCGGTGGACCAGATGCGCCGATGCGTCACGTCCTTCACGTAGCAATGCTGCCCCGTGGAGTCGGCGGTCCCGTCGGCGCGCCAGCGGGTGACGGCGAGGTCCTCGTAGCGGCTGTACCCGGAGCCACCGTTGGTGAGCATCACCGTGTACGGAAGCCGCCCCAGCAGCGCCACCCGGGGCTCCGGGGTGAACGGGGTGTCCAGCTCGCGCATCGCCGGGGCTTCCAGCTCGGCGTTGGGGAGCGACGCCTCGGGCCGCGCGGTCTGAGGCTCCTGGAGCATCAGCCGGCGCGGGATGCGCTCGTAGAGCAAGAGCTCGGCTGCGCGCACCAGAGGATCGGCGTGGAAGCGGCGGTGCCAGATCTGCCCGGTCAGGGCGTTGGTGAGGGCGCCGAGGCCCATCCCGAGGTGGTGAGCCATGAAGGTCTCCACCACCGCGCAGGCCTTCCCCGGTTCCGGCCGGGTGTAATCCAGGGCGTCCCGGAAGCCGTAGGGCCCGAGCGCGCCCCTGCGTTCCAGCGAACGCAAGTTCGCCAGCGCGCGTTTCGGCTCGACCATCGCCGCCAGCGCCGAGGCGTAGGGGGCAATGACCAGATCGCTGTCCAGGCCCCGCTTGAGGGCCAGATCGGGCACCCCGAAGGCCCGGTACTGGTACGTCCCGAAGCGATCGCGGACGTTGTAGGCGCTCTCGCTGATCCCCCAGGGCACCGCGTGGCCCGCTGCGTAGGTCATCTGGCGCTGGACCGCTCCCCGGTAGGTCTGGTCGAGGAGCGTCTCGGGGAACGAGCGCATCAAGAGAAGCGGCATCAGGTACTCGAACATCGTCCCGCTCCAGGACATCAGGGCGGTCTCCCCGGAGACCCGCGACAGCTCGCGTCCCAGATGGAACCAGTGGTCGACCGGGACGTCGTCCTTGGCGATGGCCACATAGCTGGCCAGCCGGGCCTCGGAGGCCAGGAGGTCGTAGTACGACGGGTCCAGGCTGTGACTGATCAGCTGGTATCCGATGGAGAAGAGCGCACGCTGCCGGTCGTAGAGGAAGCTGAAGTCCATCGCGCTCGCGTGGCGGCTGGCGGTGGCAGCCAGCGCCTCGAGGCGAGCGATCAGTTCCACGGCCCGTGGCGTGCTGGAGGAGAGCTCGCGGAGCGTCGGGAAGATCCGGGTCGCCTCGCCCAGCCGGCCGACGCCCGCCCGCGTCTCGAGTCCTTCCACCCGGCGGCGCTGCTCGCCGACGAGCCGGCGCGTCCAGGCCGTCCACTCCCTCGCCTCACTCAGCGGCACGCGCCGCTCGGCCACCCCGGCAATCGCTTGTTCCAGCTCGTCCAGCCGCGCGAGGACGAGATCGAGCCCGGCCGCGACATCGCTGGCCCGCTCCGCCGCCGCCAGGGCCGAGCGAGCCTGGCGGAGCTTCGGCTCGATCCGGGCGCTGGCAGTCGTTCCAGCCACGCCCAGGGCGGTCTCGGCGGCGCGCCACCCGCGGCGATCGAAGACCGGCTCGTCGGGGATGCCCAGGCAAGCCTGGCGCACGGCGATGAGCAGACCGGCCAGGTTGCCGCTGTCCACCGTCGAGACGTATGCCGGGGCGAGCTCCCGGAGGTCGTGGAGGTCGTACCAGTTGTAGAAGTGGCCCCGGAAGCGGGGCAGGCGCTCGAGGGAGGCGAAGACCCGCTCGAGCTGGGAGATCATCTCCTCGAGCGGAAGAAAGCCCAGGTCATGGGCGCTGGTGACCGCGAGGAGCTGCAGGCCGATGTTGGTGGGCGAGGTCCGCATCGCCACCACCGGCACCGGGTCCTCCTGGACGTTGTCGGGGGCCAGCCAGTGGGTCTCGGCGGTGACGAAGCGCTCGAAGAACCGCCAGTGCAAGAGGGCGTAGCGAAGCGCGTCCGCCCGCAGCGCGGGGGCGAGCCTTCGTTCGCGACGTTTCGGGGACTGGCCGAGCCAGTGGGCGACCTGGGGCGCGCAGACCCACGCCCCAGCGAGAACGCTGCACACCAGGACCCAGGCCCAACGGTGCGGGCCCGTCCCCCCCTCCTGGCCGGTGCCGTGACGGAGGAGCAGCGCGAGGAAGAGCCCGGCCGAGAAGAGCACCGAGGGCCACATGGCCCGCCAGACGTCGCGCGCCGAGGCCGAGCCAGAGCGCTCGGACTGAAACGCGGTCTGCCATTCGAGCAGGTACCGCCGGGAGACCCCCATCCGCCACAGCGTCCGGATGATGGCGTCGGCGGAGATCCACGCCTGATGGGGAAGGAAGACCAGCGCCAGGCCCAGCTGCCGCGCGCTGGTCACTGCATCCCGGCCGATGGCCGCGTAGTAGGCCCGCCAGGAGCGGTCGAGCGGCGGGCGGAGCACGCCGAGGAGGAGGGTGACGATCCACGGCGCAGCGACGGCCAGGATCCACAGCGCGGTCCAGCGGAGGGGAGAGCCCGGGAGCACCGTCCAGCCCGCGACCAGGAACGCCAGCTGGGCGAGCTCCACCACGCTGCGGCGCAGGTTGTCGATGACCTTCCACAGCGAGATCGCCGGGAGCGGGTTGGGCGCCGGCCCGCCCGGGCCGGGGATGGTGGGCAGCGTCCAGGGGAGGAGCTGCCAGTCGCCGCGGATCCACCGGTGCTTGCGCCGGGTCCAGGACAGGTAGCTCGACGGATAGTCGTCGAACACCTGGATGTCGGTCGCCAGACCTGCGCGCGCGAAGCAGCCTTCGATCAGATCGTGCGAGAGGAGGGTGTTGGGCGGGAATCGACCGTGGGTCGCGCGCTCGAAGGCGTCGACGTCGTAGATGCCCTTCCCGGTGAAGCTGCCCTCGCCGTAGAGGTCCTGGTACATGTCCGAGACCGCGGTGGTGTACGGATCCACCCCCGGGTGGCCGGAGTAGATGGCGGCGAAACGGGTGCGGTTGGCGCTGGGCAGCGAGACCCCGACGCGCGGCTGGAGGATGCCGTAGCCACGCACCACCCGGGTACCGGCCGCGTCGAAGTCGGGTCGGTTGAGGGGGTGGGCCATTGCGCCCACGAGGAGCGGGGCGGTCTCCGGCGGGAGGACGGTGTCGGCGTCGAGGGTGATGACGTACCGGACCTCTCGCAGCACCGCGAGGTCCCCCAGGACGACCGAGAACGCGCCCTCCGCGCCTCCGCGGACGAGGTGATTGAATTCGGCGAGCTTTCCCCGCTTCCGCTCCCAGCCCATCCACACCCCCTGCTGGGGGTTGAAGCGCCGCGGGCGGTGGAGAAGGTAGAAGGCGTTGCCCCCGGAGCCGTAGCGCGCGTTGAGGGCCTTCACTCCGGCGACGGCGGCCTCCACGATGGCGGCGTCGTTCTCCTGTATCTCGCTCGGGGCGTCGGTGAAGTCCCCCAGCACCACGAAGTGGAGGTTCGCTCCGCGGTTGGCGAGGAACTGGACCTCGAGGTTCTCCAGGGCGTGCTCCACCGACTCGACGCTCGCGAGGAGCGTGGGGATCACCACCGCGGTGCGTGACTCGGCGGGTACGCCGCTCTTGGGAAAGTCGAGCTTGGGTAAGCGCTGCGGCCGGAGGAAGCTGGTGATCAGCTGCTGGATGACGTTGAGCGCCACCTCGTTGGCCGGGAGCAGGGCCAGGAGGACGAGCAGGGGCCAGGCGAGGCGGGTCTCCGCTCCGGCCATCCAGAGGACTGCCGCCAGGGCCGCGGCGGTGCCGAGCATCGCGCTTCCGCCCAGCGCCAGGTCGGGGTGGCGGCGGGCAGCCCGGAGCAGGCGCTCGCCCAGCGGAGGCCGGTAGCCGACGGATTGCTCCAGCGTCGTCCGGCCGGCTCCGAGCAGGAAGAAGCCCACGTGGGCGCTGGAGCGCTGGGCGAGCTCCACCGCGGCCCTCGCGACCTGCTCCTCGGGCCGTCCGGTCCTGCGAGCGAGACGCTCGACCACGTGTCGGTACTGGTCGCGCGTCTCGAAGGTCATCCGGGAATAGAGCTCCGCCGGGTCCTTGCGGAGCGCTGCCTCGAGCACGCTCTGCGCCTCGACGAACTCGGGCCAGTCCATCCCGCCCAGGGTGCGGAGGCTGGTGATGCTGTTGGCCATCATCACCTGGGTGAGGGCGAGCCGCTGGGTGGCACGGGCGGTGGACTCCTCCGCGCCGTGACCCTCGTCGTCGAGCCAGCGGTCGAGCCAGGTCATCGCGGTGGCGCTGCCCTCGAGCTGCCGGAGCTGGGCGCGCAGCCGGGAGACGAACTCGGCAGTCAGCGCAGGGTGGTCGCCGATGAAGGTCTGGAAGGCGGCGACCAGCTCCACCGGGCCCGCCGCGTCGGCAGCGCGGAGACGGCTCGCCCAGTCGTCGGCCAGGGCGAGCTGCTCGAGACGCTGAAGGGTGCGCAGCGTCATCCGCCGCACGTTCTCCACCAGCCCGAGCCGGAGCATCGCCGGGAGCGCCCACAGCTCGCCGATCGCGAGCGGGGTCACTTCCTGAAAGGCCGTGGTGAAGGCGCCGATGTTCTCTGCGTCGAGCCGCCCCTCGGAGTGGGAGATGAGACCGATCGCCAGGTCGTAGACCCGGGGGTAACCGGCGAGTGGGCCGTCGGACAGGTCGGGCAGCTCCCCGTAGTACCCGCGCGGAAGGTTCTGGCGGACGTCGGCGATGTGATCCCGGACGACGTAGAAGTTGTCGAGCAGCCACTCCCCTGCCGGGCCGATGTCGAGCGCCGACGACTGGGCGGCGATGCGGGCGCGCGCGTCCTCGAGGATGGAGAGCGTTCCGTCGAGCCGGCTCAGCAGCAGGCCGACGCGCCCGATGCGGCGGAGGGGCCGGAGGCGCTGCTGACGGGCGACGGCGCGGGCGTGCTCGGCGAGCCCCTCGGCGCCCAGGAGCTCGCCCCGGATCGGTCCGGAGAGAAGGTCAGACCGGGCGCGACGGCGCGAGAGCACGCCGAGCAGTGTTCCCCAGGACATGCGGGCGGCTCGGCCTCAGGCCCCGCCCGGAAGGGGCACGACAGATGGGGTGGGGCGAGGGGCGGTCATCCGAGGGTGAGAGTGGGCGTTCGAGACTCCGGTCTCAAGTCCTGCCCTCGGCCAGCGTCTTTCAGGCGATCCGTCGGCCGGAGATGATCCGGAACAGGACAGCGATGACCGCCAGCACCAGGAGCACGTGGATGAGACCGCCGAAGGTGACATTGGCCACCAGCCCCAGCACCCACAAGGCGACGAAGACGATCGCCAGAACCCACAAGAGATTGCCCATGCCTCGACCCGAGGAAGGTGACACCCCGTGTGCGGCTGGAGCCGCTCGGCGTGGGGAGCAGTCTCAGGCGGGGCGATGGCGGCCCGAACGCACCGCCCGGATCAGGACGAGCAGGATCACTGCTCCTACGAACGCCACGGTGATCGTCCCGGCGATTCCGGCAAACGGGGCGTGCCAGCCGAGTGCGCGGAAGAGCAATCCTCCGATGAACGCACCCACCACGCCGATCACGATGTCGCCCGTGAGCCCGAACCCACCTCCGGCGACGAGGGAAGCGAGGTACCCGGCAACGGCTCCGACGGCAACCCACAGCAGGAATGTCTCGAGCGTCATGTTCACACCTCCAGGGCCCGAAGACATCCGCAGCCTCTTCCAAGATAGCCATTGGAAAGCGCGGCGCCCGCCGGCGAAGGTCACACCAGCAATTGCGAGGGGATGAGTGTGAACCGGGCCCGCAGAGGTAAGGTTTCGCTTCCCCTCGAGGAGCGACTCCATCCGTGAAACAGGCTCTGGTCACCGGAGCGAATCGAGGCATCGGAGCTGCCTCTGCGGTCGTTCTGGCCCAGAGAGGGTTCCGAGTGTGGCTTCACTACCGTGCACGCGAGGACGCTGCCCGCCAGGTGGCCCGAACCATCGTCGACGGGGGAGGAGCAGAGCCCATCCTCGCTCGCTTCGACCTCGCCGACCGGAAGAGCGCGAGCGAGGCCGTGCAAGCCTTGACCGAGCAGCACGGGGCCCCGGACGCGCTGGTCCTCGCCGCCGGGGTCACCCACAACGCGCTCTTCGCCTTCACCTCCGACAAGGAATGGGACGAGGTCATCGCGACGAATCTGGGTGGACTGCTCGCCGTCGGGCGCCCGATCGTCAAGGCGATGCTCCGTGTTCGCGCCGGTCGGATCGTGGTCGTCTCCTCGGTGGTGGCGCACATCGGAAACGCCGGACAGGTCGCCTATGCGGCCACCAAGGGCGGACTGAGCTCGGCCGCGCTCTCTCTGGCCAGGGAGCTTGCGCCCCGGGGCATCACCGTCAACGTGGTCGCACCAGGGCTCGTGGACACGGAGATGCTCCGAGGCGCGCCGATCGACCGGCTGCTCGCCGGCGTTCCGGCCGGCAGGCTCGGTCGACCGTCGGAGGTGGCCCACGTCATCCGGTACCTCTGCAGCGAGGAGTCAGGCTGCCTGACCGGGCAGGTCGTTCACGTCGACGGCGGGATGACCCTCCAGAACTCATGACCGAACGTTCGGGCGCGTTTCCGCCTGTCTCCAGCGTCCTTCCACACCGGGCACCGTTCTTGTTCATCGAGCAGGTCGTCGAGCTCACCGAGGACAGGGTGGTCGCAGTTCGGACCTTCCGCCCCGACGAGCCCTTCTTCGCTGGGCACTTTCCTGGTCGCCCGGTGGTGCCCGGAGTGGTGCTCATCGAGGCACTCGGCCAGGCAATGGCATATCACTCGCTCCTTCACCATCCATCCCGGGAGATCCTCCTCGTCGGCCTCGACCACGTCCGCTTTCGTCGTCCCGTCGGCTTCGGAGTCGAGGTAACGTTCGCGGTGCGCGTGGGGGAGCAGCGATTTGGGCTGACGAAGGGAGAGGGTGAGGTGGAGACCGCAACCCACCAGATCGCTCGTGCAACCTTGCTCGGTTACACCGCGGCGACCCGCGCGACCGACTCGAAGCCCGGAGGTTCTCCATGAGAGTCTCGCACCTGGTCTTGCTACCGCTCGCCGCGCTCGCTTGCGCCGGTCCACTCACCGGAGCGACGTCGTTCACCCCGGCGTACTACCTCTCGGGAGGGGCAGTGCCTCCGTCCATCCCGGCCTGTTCCGGTCCGATCGCGGTGACGGTGACCGACGTACGGGAAAAGCCTCAGGACGTCGGGCGGCGATTCGCGGAGGACAAGCCGACCGTGAGCTGGCCGATCGAGATGACCGGAAGCGCCCCCGACTACGTCCGGAGCGCCCTGGAAGCCAACCTCAAACGTGCCGGCAGCCCGGGAACGGGGCAAGGGACGAGCACCCTCCAGGCGAGGCTCACCCAGCTTCTCCTCGAGGAACGGACGTACCACAACGCGGAGTTCTCGGGCTCCGTTGGACTCGACCTGGCTCTGAGTGCCCCCGGCGCCGCCACCCCCTGCTGGAGGGGACAGATCTCGGCGACCGGAACCAACTATGGCAAGGCGGGGAATCCCGAGAACTACCAGGAGACTCTCAACCGGGCGATCGAAAGGGCAACCGCCGACCTGCTGGCTCACCAGTCGTTTCAGGATGCGCTCTGCGGGAAGTGCTCCGGACCTTGATCACTGTCCGAGCTCCAGCAGCTCGTCGGGTACGGCGAACCCAGGCTGGTACCCCGTGACCGCGAGCTCGAGGCTGAACCCTCGAGCGTCGGTCAGGACGACCCGGCCGGCGATGAGCTGGCCCTGCATGACCTGCCGCTGATCATAGACGATCTCCAGCACCATCCGGTCCTTGCGGAAAAAGCGTTTCCGGAAGACAGCGAGATCGTCGGCGTCATGCCAGACCTCGACCGCATCGACGTCTGCCTCGGCCAGAGGCTGTCGACTCACCCAGGCGCCCTCCGAGAACTTCAACGGGCCTCGTCCCTCGACGAAGTAGATCCGCTCGACCGAACGGCCAATCTCCAGCGGGTCGACCTGTGCGGCGACCTCCGGGAGGTAGATCCTCGACTCCCAGCGACCAGCAAGCCGCGCGACGTCGAAGAGCTTCGGTCCCACCGGGGCGTTCGCCGACACACGAAACGAGCCATCACGGCGTCCCAGGAGGTACCCGGTCATCGGGAAGCTCCGTCCCTGGAACCGGGCGACCACCTGGTGGAGCATCTTGAACGTCTCCGGCTCGGCTGCCTCCAGCCGGTTCAGCTTGAGGGACGCCGCTTCGGCAGAAGAAGGCGGCGTGGGTGCGCTGGGGGTGGTCGCACAGCTCGCGGCAGCGACCAGCGCGCAGAGCATCGAGGCGTGACGCGCTCTCATCCGGGCGTCCTCTCCCATGCGTGCGTCGACGACCGGAGGTGAGGGACGAGAAACAGCGCGACGAGGGCACTGATGCCGATGCCCAGGGCCACCGCGACGCCCATCGTCTGAATGGCTCGATAGGAGGCGAGCGAGAGCGTGCCGAATCCGGCGAGAGCCGTGCTCGAGGTCAGGAGCACTCCGGTGAACTCGACGCCGGAGGTCCTCGTCGGGCTGTCCAGTCCCTGCACCGCAAAGATTCCGTAGTCGACGCCGCAGCCCAGGATCAACACCAGGGCGCTGGCGGAGACGAGATTCAAGGGAATCTGGGTCAGAGACAGGATGCTGAGCGTCCCCAGCAACCCGAGTGCCCCCGGTGCGCAGGCGAGCAGGGCCAATCTCGCAGAGCGAAAGGCGAACACCAGCAGCACCAGATTCGACAGCAATCCGACGCCGCTGAGCAGAGCCAATTGCTTCGGGATCGCGGCGACCGTCTCCGCGGCCAGTGCCCCTCCGTCGATCACCGTGACCTCGGGAGGGAGGCGGCTCCTGAGCTCGGGAATGACCGAGGGGCGGGCTGGATCGAACGGGGTGACGGCGATGCAGCCCGAGCTGGAGCAGCGCAGCAGCCGGCGCACCAGGGAGCCCAGTGAGGTCTGGGCCAGCTCTCCCGGTTCGAGAGGAGAAGTCTCGCCTGAACGAACGGCCTCGACACTGCGCCAGAACGGCTCGAATGCGTTCTCGGTGAAGCCGAGTCTCCGGCCGGCGTCGTCCAGCGCCTTCCTGCCGGCAGAGACGTCGAAGTCTCGAAGACGCTCCTGGCGCGCCTTCTGGGTCCTCAGGGAAGGCAGAAAGGAGCTCAGGCTCAGAACATGCGACACCTCGCCGTCGCGCTGGGCTCGATGGAGGACGCTTCCGACCGCATCCGAGAGGCGGAGCGCATCCTCTACCGTCGCCGCGCGGGCCACCACCAGGGAGTCGGAGCTCTGCAGCCCGAACCGCTTCCGGACCTCCTCGTACTCGGCGAGCGTCGCCGGCCGCTGTGCGTCGAGGTGGCGAAGCTCACCGTCGAACCGAAGTCGCTGCAAGGACACCGCCGAGACGGCGACCACCAGGATGACGATGCTCCAGGCGAGGAGAGGTGGAAGCCGCCGCGCCTGAAGGCCGAGCATCCAGCGAGGAATCGGCGAGGAATCCCGCAGCCCCCAGCGGGCACCGAGCGCCACGACCAGGGTCAGCGTGGCGGCGAAGGCGAAAGCGATGCCCGTTCCCGCGAACAGGGCGAGCTCACGAAGCCCAGGGAAGCGCGAGAAGAGCATCAGGCCGAACGCCATCATCGTGGTGATGAACCCGAGCCAGAGTGAACGCCGGCTCTCCCTCAGTCCGGCGGCGAGGCGGTCGAGTGACGACCCAGCGTGCACCGAGGCCGCGTTGAGCAGGTACATCGGGTAGTCGATGGCAATCCCGACCAACACCGATCCAAAAGCGAAGGTCAGGGGGTGGATTCGACCCTGGATCGAGGCGACCGAAAGCAATCCGCCCACGATCCCGAAAGCCAAGGTGACGGAGGCCAGCAGCATCAAGCGCAGGCTTCGAAACCTGAGCATGAAGATCGTCGCCAGGGCGGCGATCGAGGTGAACATCGTCACCACGATGTCTCGCTTGACGGTCGCGGCGCTCTCGGATGCGAAACGTGGTCCCCCGACCACCTGCAGCCGGGCCACCCGCCCCGCGGCCAGTGGAAGCTTCGTTGCTTCCCCTTCGAGCCGAGCGAGGAGCGATGCCGAGGCCTCGGTCTCCAGGGCCGATGCCTTGGTGACTCCGATCAGCAACAGATGCGTCTGGTCGGGAGAGAGGAGCTGACCGGCATAGGACTTCACACGGACCGCACCGCTCAACCGCGAGAGGAGCTCTTCGTCGAGATCGAGCGGGTCCTGGAGCAGGTCGCTCTTGGTCACCATCGCCTGAGGGGCGGAGAGCCTGGTCTTGAGGGTGACCAGCAACCCGGGGAGCCGGGAGGGGGAGAGCCGGTCCTCGATCGCCGCGCGTGGATCCTCGAGCAGGTAGAAACGACGGGGGAAGAGGGCCCGCCCTACCTTCATCATCTCCTCGGTGGTCTGTCCGGCGATGATCTCGGAGAACGCTCCGGAGGACCGAAGACGGAGTGCGAGCGCCTCACCCGCCCGGGCGAGCTCCTCCGGGCTCGCGCCGGGGATCTCCAGATCCAGGAGCAGCACATCGAGGGCACCAAACTCCTCCAGAAGCTTGGCCGCCTCGCGCGGGGAGCCAGGGCCCTCCGGAAGCATGGCCCCGATGTCTTGCTCCACGACCATGCTTCTCGCCAGCCAGAGGCCGGCGGTCAGGAAACAGAGAGAGAGCGTCAGGGAGAGGGCGAGATGCGAGGTCAGCCAGAGTTGAAGCCGCGTCAGACCCGGCTGCCCCTGCACCTCAGCGCCCGGCTTTTTCGATGACCTGGTCACGGAAGGCGATGTCCGTCCGATCGCCGTCGGGCTCTTGCAGGGAAACGTGCCGCAATCGGTACTCCGGATCGAACTCGAGATCGATGACCTGGATCGAGTGGGAAAGCGCTTCGGATCGCGGCTTCAGAGAGACCCTGAGTGGCCGGGCTCGGTCGATCCGGAGCTCGAACAGCGGCGTGAGACGTTCGAGATCTGCTTCGAGCACGGCCCGGAGGGTCTCGAAGACCTTCCCCATCCCGGGCTCGGACGTGAGGTCGAAGCTCTGGGGCGACGACATGCCGGACATCGTCAGTGTCGCGGTCGTTCCCTCGAGGACGAGCTCGCTCTCGCTCGGCGAGTCGGTGTGCCAGACGAGTCGACCGCCACGGCGGTACCTGAGTCGCCCGGTGGTCACCAGCGTATCCCGGAGAGCCTTGAGGTGCTTCGTCTGTTCGAAGCGCGCCGAGAGCGACACGGTACGTTGCAGGGACTCGCGAAGCGGAGCCAGCTCCGGAGGCACGCCGTTCGGTGCGGGACTGGCAGCGAGGACCACCGGCAGGAGCACCGCAAGCAGGTCCATCGAAGCGTGAGGCTATCACGCTGGCGCAGGAGCATCGCGGGCCAACGACTGGACTTGCTTCTCCCGGGCATGGGAAGAACCGCGGTCGGGGAATCACGTGCCTGCAGTCATCACCTCCGTGGGCGCCGTCACCGGACACGGGATCGGATGCGCCAAGCTCTTCGCGGCGCTGCTTCGCGGCGAGACGGCCATCCGCTCGGTCTCTCGCTTCCCCGTCGACGGTCTGTGCAGCACCGTGGCTGCAGAGGCCCCAGCGGACGCGGATCTGGAGGCCGCCTCCTCCAGGCTCCACCGAGGGCCATCGCAGGACCGGGCCACCCGCCTTCTCCTGGCGGCCGCCGCCGAGGCCCTGGAAGGGCGGGAGCTCGAGCCATCGCCGCGCCGTGGAGTGATCGTCGGAACCACCAAGGGAGCCTTCGAGCGTCTCGGACGCCGGACAGGAGGCGATGACCTCCTGGGGGCTCCCGCCCGCGCGCTGGCCGCCGCAGCCCACGCGCGTGGCCCGACGCTTGGCATCAGCGCTGCGTGCACGTCGGGCGCAGCGGCGCTCGGTGAGGGGCTGGCTCTGATCGAGGACGCGGTCTGTGATGAGGTGGTCGTCGGAGGGACCGAGGCGCTCCACGCCTTCGTCTACCGTGGCTTTCACACGCTGCGTGCCCTCTCTCCACGGCCGGCGATGCCTTTCGACGCCGCACGCAGTGGGCTCTCGCTCGGCGAGGGAGCGGCGGTCCTGGTCATCGAGACCATTGCACATGCGAGACGACACGGGCGTCGACCGATCGGAGTGCTGGAGGGCTACGGGGCGAGCAGTGATGCGCATGACCAGGTCGCACCTGAGCCCGGCGGACGGGGGTTGCTCGCCGCCAGCCGGACGGCCCTGGGCAACGCAGGCGTCACGGCGAACGACATCGACGGCTACCACGCACACGGCACGGGGACCGTCCAGAATGACCGGATGGAGGCCACGGTCTTCGCCCGGTTGTTTTCCGGCCGCAAGGTGACCGCCTCGGCGATCAAGGGTTCCCTCGGGCACACGCTCGGCGCCGCGGGCGCGCTCGATGCGCTGGTCTGCACACTGATGCTTCGGGCCGGGACCGTACCGCCGGTCACCAATCTGAGGACGCTGGATCCGCAGGCGTACGTCCCTGCAGCCATCGGAGGACCGAAACCGCTCACCGGGAACCGGATCCTCGTGGCCAGCGCAGGCTTCGGCGGGGTCAACGCGGCTCTCGTTCTCCGTGCCGCCGCGGGGAGCGCATGACCTCGGAGGTCGGGGTCACCTCCTGGGCGATCTGGAATGCGGGTGGCGTCTCCATCAACGAGGCGCCCGTTTCCGGGACTGGCGCCGGGTTGGGCTTCTGGTCGGAGCGTCCACCTTCGACACCTGGTGCCCGCGGCCGGTCCCTTCCGGCGAGCGCCTCGGCACTCGTTCAGCTCGCCCAGCAGGTCCTGGCCGCTCGTCGCGTCGGCTTCCTCCCCGAGTTGCCCTCCGTGATCGGGGTGAGGCTTGGAACGATGAACGGCTCCAGAGAGAACGATCTCGCATTTCTCCAGAGTCTGGCCGAGCGCGGCGAGTCCCTCGGCTCACCGTCGCTCTTCGTCCACACCCTCTCCACCGCCCCGCTTGCCGACGTCACGCTCGCTCTGGGCTGCCGGGGTGCCATCTCCACGGTGAGCAACGGTGAAGCCAGTGGCTTGCTCGCCGTGGCGCTCGGAGCGGGAGCCCTCGCCGCCGGTCGCTCCGCGGCCTGTCTTTGCGGGGCGATGGACGTTTGCGGCTCGGAGTCGGACGTCATCGCACTGTTCCTGCTGGAGCAGGCCCGGTCAGACATCGCCGTGCCTCGGCTGTCGGGCTGGGAACTGACCTTCGAGGCCACGAGGCCTCCGAGCGCCGGTTCGTTGCGGTCGAGCATGGAACGGCTGGTCCTCGCGCTCAGCGGCAACGAGGGCGGGCCGGTCAGCGCCTCGTCCGCGACCGGGGAGTCCGTCCGCCTCTCCGTCGTTCCCGCGGGTCGGAGCGCGGGGTTCGGGGAGCGCGTTGCCGACTTGGAGCGCGGGTGATGGGCGCGGGACGGAGAGCCGTGGTGCTGGGCGGAGTGAGTGAGTTGCGGAGGGTCATCGCCGAGCGCCTCGCCGGCGCCGGGCACAGGGTTACCGAGCTGGAGGCCGGCGCTGCCCCGGCCGAGCTCGACGCGGAGATCCTCGTCCACCTGGATGCGAGCCTCTCTCGTTCTCTGGCGCACGTCGATCCGGCCCCCCCCTTCCTCGAGGTACGGGCGACGTTCACCGTCATCGAGCGCGCTGCGCGGGCCATGGAGCTCGGGGGATTCGGTCGAATCGTTCATCTCCGGGTGGCGGGTCCGGCCTCGACAGAGTCCTCGCCAGCTGCGGCAGCGATGGCGACCTTCGAGCTTGCCGGGACGCTCGGGGTGCTCCAGGAAACAGCGCGCCGGCTGGCCCCTCTGGGAATCACGCTCAACGTGGTCACCCTCATGACGTCGTCCGGGGTGCCCGTGGCGCGGACGGCGACGTGCGCCGAAGTCGCCGCACTCGTGGAGATGCTCTGCCACGATCAGGCCGGCTTCACGACCGCCCAGTCCTTTTCAATGGTGATCGGGCTGGGTTAGATGATCCTGTGGACGCGCTGCGGACCCTTCGTGAGGAGCTCAAACATCTCCTGGTGACCACCCTTCGACTGGAGAACGTTCGTCCCGAGGACATCGGTGACACCGAACCTCTGTTCTCTCCCGAGGCTCGGCTGGGGCTCGATTCCTTGGCCGCGCTCGAGCTGCTCTCGGCCATCGAGTTCACCTACAAGGTTCGTTTCGGGGACGAGGGCTTGGCGCGTGAGCACTTCGAGTCCATCTCCACGCTCGCCACGTTCGTCGCGTCCGCTCGGGCCTGAGCCGTGCGTGGGGTTGCGATCACTGGCGTAGGCATCGTCTCGGCGCTGGGTTCCGGATTCGCCGCTCACCTGGCGGGACTGCGGGAGGGACGGTCGGGCTTGCGACCCCTCACCCTGTTTCCTGCCGAGGATCTCGGTGCGCTCCCGGTCGGCGCGGTCGCCGCTGGTCTGGTCCCCAGGAGCCGCGGTCCTCGCTGCATCCATCTGGCCCTGCGTGCGGCGCGTCAGGCGCTGGCCGGGCGAAGGCTCGAGGGCGAAGGTGTGCTCTCCGTCGGCACGACCACCGGCGGCATCTTCGAGTCGGAGGCCCATTTCTTGAAGCACCGGGGAGGCGTGGGTGCGGAGGACAGGGAGCTCCTTCTTCACCACCCGATCGGCGCAGTGACCGAGGTGTTGAGCCGGGCCCTCCGTCTTTCCGCCTCGCAGCACACGTTCTCCACCGCCTGTTCATCCAGCGCCAATGCCATCGGCTTCGGGGCGTCGATGGTGGAGCGGGAGGGCAAGTGGGCCCTCGTGGGCGGGGTGGATTCGCTCTCTCGCATCACCTACGCCGGATTTCACGCGCTGAAGCTGCTGGCGAGCGCGCCCTGCCGCCCGTTCGACCTGAACCGCCGCGGTGTGTCGCTGGGCGAGGGTGCCGCGTTCCTGTTGCTCGAACCGGAAGAAGAGGCTCGCCGACGGGGAACGCCCATCCTCGGCTTCGTGAGAGGATGGGGCAGCACCTCCGACGCCCACCATCCAACCGCCCCCCACCCCCGGGGTGAGGGTGCCGCGGCGGCCTCGTTTTCTGCTCTGGCCGACGCGGGACTTGACCCGGCGCAGGTGGACTACGTGAACGCCCATGGGACGGCGACGGCGGCCAACGATCTCGCGGAAGGACTGGCCCTGGGACGGGTGTTCGGAACAACGCCTCCCCTGACCAGCTCGACCAAGGGGCTGACCGGGCACACCCTCGGCGCTACCGGTGCGATCGAGGCCGTGCTGAGCCTGGCGGCGCTCTCCAGCGGGTTCGTCCCGGCGACGACCGGACTGGAACAACCGGACCCGGAGATTCACATCCGGCACGTTCCACCGGGAGGGGTGAACCAGCCTCTGTCGGTCGTGGTCTCCAACTCCTTCGGATTCGGGGGAAACAACGCGGTCCTGGTTCTTTCTCGGGCGGCTGCATGAAGCCAACCGTCCACGGCCTGGGCACGGCGGACGCGCCCAGGACCGACCGGGATCCACGGGTCAACCGACTTCCCCGGCTGGAGCGCATGGCTTTCGCCGCGGTGCGAGAGGCCCTCGGTGGACAATCCCTTCCCGACTCACTGGCTCTCGTCTTCGGGACCGGCTACGGGGGCTTGGCGGCCACGGAGGCCTTCCTCCAGAGCGTCGCCTCCCGGGGGATGGCCTACGGGAGCGCGGCGGCATTTCACCAGTCCGTCCATCACTCCCCGGCCGGGCAGCTCTCTCTCCTGCTCGGGATCCGCGGCCCGGTCCTCACCGTCTCACAGAGGGAACTCTCTGGCGAAGCAGCGCTCCGGGTCGGACTCACCCTGCTGGACCGCTTCGAGTTCGTTCTGGTCGTTGCCGCCGACGAGAAGACCGCGGTGCTCGAGACGGCCTACCGCGCGTTCGGCGGGATGTTCCAGGCCGGAGAAGGGGCGAGTGCGATCCTGCTCGGCCGCGGCGAGGGGCCACTCTGGATCGAGCGCTGCGACTTGTTCTCGCATCCCACCTCGACACGTCGCTTTGCGTCCCCGATCGGCTTCGGACCTCGGCTCGCGGAGGCAATCACCAGCTCGCGCAGCCGGGTGGTCTCGATCGCTGCTCCCACCGGAGATGTCGAGCGTCACGAACGGGTCGTGGTCGGTCGGAAGGTTCAGATCCTGCAGGACCAGGCTGCTCCGGGCCAGGTGAGCTTCCATCCCTCCGCGGGTCTGGTGCGCAGTGTCCTGGCGGCGCGTTATCTCCTAGCGAGCCCCGGTGAGTCGGCCTGTGTCCTGCACGGGCTCGCCCTGGGCGGTGCTCAGTCGATCACGGTCTTGCGACGTGACTCCTGAGGCGTTCGCCGGCAGCGGCTTGCTTGGACTGGCGGCGCTGACCGGCACCTGGGCCGTGTTTCACCCTCGATCGACCATGTTCGGCCCGGTGGTGTGGCGCGGCCCTCGAGAGCGGCCTCGGGCGGCCCTGACGTTCGATGATGGTCCGCATCCGGAGTACACGGAACGCATCGCCGAGATTCTGGCCAGGGAAGGGGTGCCGGCGACCTTCTTCTGCGTGGGAAGGTGCATCGAGCGGAACCCGCGCATCGCCCGTGCGCTCCACCGGTCCGGTCATGCGCTGCAGAACCACAGCTTCTCGCATGACACCGGACGCCACCTTTTTCATACCGACCTGCTCCGTGCCGATCTGCAGCGGTGTCAGGACGTGCTCGTCGGCGTCGGCTCGGCGCCTCCGCGCTACTACAGACCGGCGGTGGGGATCCGGAACCCCGTCGTTCACCGCGCGGCACGCGAGGTGGGACTCGAGGTCGTCACCTGGACCCATTCTGCCCGCGACGGCCTCTTTTCCCTGAACGGAAGAAGGGCCGAGCGACTCGGTAGGCGGGCGGAGCCGGGGAGCATCCTGGCCTTGCACGATGGAACGCTCTCCGGTCGCTCGACGCTTCGAGAGCAGACGGTGCGGCACCTTCCCCGGCTGCTGCGCACGTTGAAGCAGCGGGGGCTCGAGCTCGTGCGGCTCGACCAGCTGCTCACGCCAGCTTGACGAGTGCAGCGAGCGTCTTCTCGGGCTCCCGGACGAAGGGGTTGCCCTGGTCGGTCACGTATCCACCGAGCACCGCGGTGATGGCCCGTCGGATCTCGGCGTTCTTCTTCGGACCGAACAGGAGACGCGGCAGCTCTCCCGCGTACCAGCTCCGGACGAATGCCTTGAAGACGCCAACGGCACGACCGACCGGGCCGTCGTATTCGACATCCCAGTCGACCGACTCTCCGGAGATCGACCGATCGATCAGTGATGCCGCGATGCTGGAGGACTCGAGCGCGAGCGTGACTCCGGAGGAGAAGACCGGATCCAGAAACTCGGAGGCGTTGCCAGCCACCGCCCAGCGTGGCCCATGGAACCGGGTCACGGCTGCCGCCCACCCGGAGAGCTTGCCAGTCTTCAGCACCGGGGCGGCGCTCCGTAGCCTCCGGTGGACGTTCGGGTCCTCGTGAAGCAGATCAAACAGGCGCTCGCGGTCGCATCCGGCAACGCTCTGGTAATCACTTTGCGGCATGACCAGGCCGATCGAGGTGCGCCCGTTGGAGAACGGGATGATCCAGGCCCAGGATCCGCGGGGATGGATGGAGATCCAGATATCCCCCTCCAGGTCTCCAGACGGGCGGGCGTCCCCCTCGATCCAGGTGAAGAGCGCCATTCTCGGGGGTACTTCGGAGGGCTTCTCCAGCGAGAGGAGACGGGGCAGGACGCGGCCGTAGCCGCTGCAATCCAGCAGGAAGGAAGCCCGGAGCTCGAGCCGGCGCTCGGCCTCCACGTCCAGGATGGTCAGGGAGACCGAGTCAGGACGAAGCTCGACCGCCTCGACCCGGTGGTTGTAGCGAACCTCGACTCCCTGGCTTCGGGCCGCGGTGGAGAGGGTCTGATCGAAGTCGTCTCGCGGAACCTGCCAGGTCTGGGTCGCTTGCCCGGGGAAGGCGTCGGCGAAGCAGAACCGCTCGTGGCGCTCGCCCGCGAGGAAGAGAGCCCCTCTCTTGGGCTGGTACCCTCGAGCGACCACCGCATCGAGCAGCCCCGCCGCGGCAAGGAGGTCGTTGCATCGAGGAAGGAGCGACTCACCGATCTGAAAGCGGGGCAAGGTGCCCGCCTCCAGGGTGATGACGCGTCGGCCCTTCCGCGCAAGCTGCGCGCCGGCAACACTCCCTGCCGGACCCGCTCCGATGATGAGGACGTCGGCATCCATCGCCACGCCAGTCGCGCCCATGGCCGCTGGTCCCGGAGGAGTCACCCCGGAGCGGGTGCCCGACGCCATCGACGAATCACGAAGGTCGTCGCGAGTCCGGTCAGGACGGCCAGGACGGCACCAAGGATTGCGCCACCGAGCACCAGCACGCCGAGGAGGTCGGTGACATCTCTGAAGCTCCGGACTGCGCGCATCGCCTCCACCGACAGTGGGAGCCAGTGGCCACGGAGCGACAGGGCGCCCACCTGGGCATCGGCGAAGAGCACGAACGGACTGAGGGGTGGCACGGAGACCTGGAGCCCGAGCAACACGGCCACGCGGTTGAGGCGGAGGATCCACGCGAGCCCGAGCCCCACCAAGGTCTGGACCCCGAAGAAAGGGGTGCAGCCAATCAAGACCCCGAGCCCCACCGCCACCCCCAGCCGGACGGGGTCGGCGTGTTCGTGGACGAGGCGACGGGCCGAGGTTCGCAGCGCTGCCGCCAGCGCGCGGGCACGCTCCGTGACCTGCGACCACAGAGCACACCCAGAGGCGGTCGCGCCAGACCCGGCCGGTTGACGTCCGGGCGTCGTTTCGGCATCACGCAAGCGTGGCCGAGCCACCTGTTCCACTCCGCTGCGACGAAGCACGCTCGTGCGTCATCATTCCAGTCTACAACAACGTCTCCACCGTCGGTGACGTGGTGCGGGGCGTGCTCGACCACTGCTCCGCAGTGCTGGTCTGCGACGACGGCTCGACGGACGGCTCGGGGGACGTTGCCGAGGCGGCGGGGGCGATGGTCCTCCGGCATCCGCGAAACGAAGGCAAGGGTGTCGCGTTGCGGACCCTGCTGGCCGAGGCGCACCGGCAAGGGTTCCGTCATGCGATCTCGATGGACGCCGATGGCCAGCACTTCCCCGGCGACCTGCCGGCCTTCGCGGCCGCGCTGATCGACGAACCCGGCTCGATGGTGCTGGGAGTGAGAGACCTGATCGCTGCCGGCGCCCCACCCTCGAGCGAATTCGGTCGGCGCTGCTCGAACTGGTGGATCTGGTTCGAGACTGGACTCAACCTGCCCGATACCCAGTCCGGATTCCGCGGGTACCCGGTCCCGGAGGTGAGCGAGCTCGGGGCAGGACACCGCCGCTACGAATTCGAGACGGACGTGCTGCTCCGGGCGGCGTGGGCTGGCATCCCCATCCGCTCTCGGCCGATCAAGGTCCTGTACCCGGCGAACCGGATTTCACATTTCCGGCTGGTCCTCGACAACGTCCGGATCGTGGCCTTGAACACGGTTGCCGTCCTCCGGCATCCGCTGCCCCTCCCGCTCGGGAAGTCGTTGTTCCGCGTTCCGCGCCGCCCCGGATGGTCTCTGTTCGAGATCCGGAGGTGGGCCTGGCTGGGTGGCTGCGGACCACTCTGGCGCGGTCTGGCTGCGCTGGCGGGAGTCCTGGGTGCCGGCTCGTTCGCCGGAGCTCACTCCGGGGCGCTCACCTGGGCGACCTGCGCGGCGGGGGGAATCGGCGCCCTCCCGGCGCTGCTGGCGACCCACGGGTACCGCTGGCTTCTGGGGAAGCAGGTCTCGCCGGTCTGGAGCGCCGTCCTGGTCGTGGGGTGCTTCGTCGTCTTCGGCGTCGTGGAGCTGGCCCGCGCGCCGAGGCGGTCGAGGCCCACGGGCTGGACGGGAAAGAGTCGAGGTGGCGTCTTCGGGCACTGGTTCTTCATCACGATCACCCGCGCGTTCGGCAGGTCGGTGGCCTACGGGGTCATCTACCCGGTCACGCTCTACTTCCTGTTCGCCGCCCCAGCGGCCAGGACCGCCTCGCGCCAGTTCCTCGCGCGGGCCGTGGGTCCGGCCGGATGGTTGCAGTCGATGGTCCGCTCCTATCGCCACCTCCTGGCCTTCGCCCGGACGATGGTGGATCGGGCGCTTCTACGAACGCGTGGAAAGACCGCCTTCCGCTACGTCGAGCAAGGTCTGCACCACATTCACCAGGCAGCCTCCGCCGGAAGAGGTGCTGTCCTCCTGACCGCCCACATGGGAAACTGGGAGCTTGCTGCAGGGCTGTTGAGCGGCACCCTCCGAGAGAAGCTGGCGCTCGCCGCTTACCAGGGGGAGCGGGAGGCCATCGCTCAGTTCATGAAGCGCTCCGGAGGCCCCGAGCTCAGGGTCATCGAGGTCGGCCGGGACGTCCTCGCAACGCTGGAGATGATCCGGGAGCTCCGCGGTGGCACCTTGCTCGCGGTGCATGGAGACCGCGCGATCGGCGAGCAGACGGTGTCGATTCCCTTTCTGGGCCGGGAAGCGCGCTTTCCCATCGGCCCCTTCCTGCTGGCCGCGGTCAGTGGTGCTCCGCTGATCGCCACCTTCTCGCTGCAGCTCGGACCTGCGGAGTATCGCTTCTTCGCCCAAGAGCCCCAGCGTCTGAGCTTCAGCGCGGGCCAGGATCGAGAGACCCAGCTCGCGGCCTGGGTCCGGCAGTACGTGTCGTTGCTCGAATCTCTGGCAAGGCAGTACCCCTACCAATGGTTCAACTTCTACGATTTCTGGGATGCGTCGCCTCCGCCGCTGGTGTCGAGGACGCAGTTCGCCACCGGGGAAGCTGCCTAGCGAGGCGCTGGACCGCCTCGGCGAGCGGACGGTCCGGGTTCACCGGGGCCACCTGCCCACACAGGAAGCCTAGAAGGGCAGACCCCGCCGCGGAGCTGGGCGATGGGCCTCCGAGAGACGCGGCCTGCCGGAGCCCGAGTGCGAGCGAGGCCTGGACCAGCGCGAGCCGCTCGCTCTGTCGGAGCGCCTCCAGGGCTGCCTGGGTGCCGAACGGAACGATGTCCTGATTGTGTCCGTTGGTCGGCAGGCTCTGCGTGCTGGCCGGCGCGGCGTACCGGCGCATCGAGGCGACGATGGACGTCGCGGCCAGGTTCACCCCCGCAAGCCCCGACTGCGCCCCGGGCTCCGTAGAGAGCATCAGCGAACGCCCGCCGTTCCGGTTCGGGTCCATCAAGAGATCCAGCTGGCGTTCGGCGAGATTGGCGAGCTGGGTCAAGGCGAGATTCAGCGAATCGCTCGCAAACGCCACCTGCTGCCCGAAGAAGTTCCCGCCGTGAACCACCTGCCCCTGTTCGGGGAAGAACACCGGATTGTCGCTCACTCCATTGAGCTCTGCGGTCACCACGCGCTCGACGTGCCCCACGGTCTCCTCGACGGCTCCGACCAGCTGGGGCACACAGCGAAGGGTGTAGGCCTCTTGGAGCGGCCGGCCGGTCCGGGCGGTCGAGCCGCTCAGGAGGGCGGAGAGCTTCCTTGCCGTCGCGTGAGCGGAGGCGTGGCCCGAGAGGCGCAGCAGCTCGGGCGAGGTGAACTCGCTGGATGCTCCCAGGAGCTCCACCAGGAGTCCGGTCAGCTCGAGCGCAAGCTCGACCGAGGCACGTGCGGAGTTGACCGCGAGGCCAGCCGCTGCGGCGCTGAGCGAGGTCCCGTTGACCAGAGCGAGCGCATCCCGGCCGCGGAGACGCAGGGGCCGGAGACCGGCCCGATGGAGGGCGGTGAGCGCCGGAAGTCGCTCCCCGTCGCAGAAGGCCTCGCCCTCACCGCAGAGCGCTCCGACGGCGTGTGCCAGCGGAGCGAGATCCCCGCTGGCTCCGACCGACCCCCACTCCGGAACCGCCGGAGCGAAGCTCGTTCCGAGCGAGGCGGCGAGGAGGTCGAGCGCCTCCGGGCTGATCCCGGAATGGCCCTTGGCCAGGCTCCAGAGGCGGGCGAGAAGCATTGCCCTGACAACGCGTGGAGCAAGAAGCTCTCCCTGGCCCGCGCGCAGATGGTTGAGCAGACCGATCCCATGCGTCTCGAGGTCGGCGGCCGGTCCGTGCCTCACCAAGGGTCCAAAGCCCGTGGAGAGTCCGTACACCGGCCGTCCGCTGACGAAGAGGTCACGGACGAACTCGGAGCAGCGGATGACCGCGGAGCGGGAAGCATCGGAGAGAGCGACGCCCAGCGGGCCTTCCGCCGATTCGAGATCCACCGGAGCAAGGACCCGCTCGGAGTCGACCACCAGGCTGAGGGAAGGGTTCGGTGAGGTCACGAGGATTTGAAGAGCTCCTCGGCGCGCCGGCGTGAGACCTTCCCCGAGGAAGTCGTGCACGCGACCCAGAAGCTCTCGGGCATGGTCCGCGGCGGTCGGTGAGGAACGGGGAGGTGGAAGTCTGGTGGAATGTCTCCGCGGACCAGGGGCTGGACCTTCGATTGTCCTGCCCCGATGAGAAGAACTCGGTCATCGAAGGATAGCTCCAAAGGAACGGGGTTCACCATGCGCCCGTTGTCGAGCTTGAAGCGCTCGTCGGAGCGGCCCCGGAAGACGTAGCCGCCGTCACCAGTCGGGATGGCCAGGTCGCCCGTCGGGAGCCAGCCCTCTGCGGTCACCACCGGTCTCATACTTCCCCCGGAAAGCTGGCCCAGGGCGGTGTTCTTCCCCCGGACCAGCAACTCCGTCTCACCGTCATGGTCGGGCGGTCCGAGCATCACTTCGCACCCCAGTGGTCGGCCGAGGAAGTCGTCACGCTCCCACTCTCCGGGCCTGCCCAGGGTCACTCCCGGCGAGCACTCCGTCTGGCCGTAGCCAACGCACAGCCTGGTGCGCTTCAGCCTCTCTCGCAGCTGCCCTCGGATGGGAGCGCCACCGACGATCCCTCCCTGGAGAGAAGTCAGAACTTGATCCGGAATCCCGGACAGCGCCCGGGGGACCCCGAAGAGGACCTCCGGGCGATCGACGTTCAGAATCTCGTTGAACGATGCAGGCGGAACCGAGCGCAGACGGGCCCCGTTCAACACCCCCATCAGGAACTCCAGCGTGAACCCGAACGCATGCGTCCAGGGGAGACAGCCCAGGATCCGGGTGCCCCGGGGATAGCCCAGCGCAGCGTGGTGGCTGTCCACGACGCTCAAGAGGCCGAGCTCGCCGAGCGCAATCGCTCGCGCACCTCCCAAGGTCCCGCTGGTGAAGAGGACGAGGGTTGGGTACACGCCACCGGGCTGGCGGTTCGGCCGTCGGCGAACGAGGGTCCCGCCCGCGGAGAGGACTCCCGTCGCGTCCGCTACCCTGACCCTCTCCTGGAGCTCGGAGGGTGGGAGGCTCGGATTGATCGCAGCGAACGTGACCCCGAGTCGCACACAGGCGATGAAGGCGGCAGCGAACTCCGGGCCATTCGGAAGGGCGACCGCGAGGATTTCGCCTGGATCGATACCGCGGGCACGGAGTCGGGCGACGAATTTCTCGGCCAGCCCGCGGGGATCTCCAGCCGCTCGACCAGCGGAGTCGAACACCTCCAGCCGCGTGACTGCGTCCAACCTCGAACTGAGCTGAGAAGCCAACAGTGTAGAAGAGTCAGTCACTCGTTCGCGATGAAGAGATAGTCTACTTCGGCTCGGCTGAGGACGCCGCCCGGCGGAGTTTCATTGCGGCGAGGGTCCGTCTCGGGTCTGATTCCCCTGGGCCGTCACTGACGAGCGAGGGGCGATGGTTCGGGTCTGGAGGCGCGGTGTGGTCCTCCTGGGCTGCATGGCCGGACTCCAGTCCGCGCGGGCGCAGCAGTTCGTGGTTCCGCAGACCCTCGCGGTGAGCAACCGCGACCGGATCTTCCCCGGTCTCTACGAGTTCAGCGAAGCGGGCGCGGTGGTGGCCCGGGTCCGGGATGCTTCCGCCACCTGGTACAACCCTGCCGGTCTCGCGCTGTCCGAGCGGACCACCTTCAACGTCAGCTCTGCCGCGTACCAGCTCACCATGCTGGGGAGCGCCAACGCGCCCGCCGAGTTCACCCGAACGGCCAGCTTTCAGCCCATCCCCAGCGCTCTGGGCGTTGCCTTTGGAAGGGAGGTCCTCGAGTGGCACGGGATGCGTCTGGGACTGGGGATCTACAGCCAGGCCAACTGGGACTCCTCGGTGCGTCTCGAGAGCAACCCCAGCCCGGACACCCGCGTGAGCTACGTGATGAAGTCCTTGTTTCGCTCGACCGTCTTCACCCCCGGAGCCGGGTGGGCGCTCGATCCCCGCTACCGCTTCGGCGCTGCGCTGCTCTTCGACTACACCGAGACCGGTGACGTCGGGCAGACCTCGGGCGACATCCAGGACGGAACCGCGCTGCAGACGGTGATCCAGTCGCTGGACTTCAGCGGGCACACGCTCCACCTCATGGCCACGCTCGGCGCCCAGGCCGAGCCCCTGCCGTGGCTGTCGCTTGGGATGGTGCTCCAGACCCCGGGAATCGCGCTCGTCCGCGGAGGCACGGTTCGCTACGAGGCCCAGACATCCACCCTCCAGACCCACCAGCTGGCCCTGCTCGACGACCGGAACGCCGAGTTCGACCTCCGCAAGACCTTCAAGGCCACCCTGGGCATCGGGGTGCGGTTCTGGAAGATCGAGCTGGAGGGAGACATCCGCTGGTACCCGGCCAGCACGACGTACACCCTCCTCGCCACCTCGGTGCCGATCCAGGTCACCACCCAGCTGCCCGGGCAAGCGCCGGTGGTGACCGAGGAGCAGTTCGCCTCGATTTCCTTTGCCACCCGCCAGGTGTGGAGCGGCAGCGTCGGGCTCCGGCTCCGGCTCAGCGAACTGGTAACGTTCCACGGGGGGCTCTACGTCGACCCCTCTCCGGTGAGCACCGCAGTCAACGGCGTCTTCCAGAAAGCCGATTTCGCAGGCTTCCGGGGCGGCGTCTCCTTCACCGCCCAGCAGGGGCTCTCCGGGTCGATCAGCTTGGGCTACGAGCGGGGGACGGCCGACACCACCGTCGCCGTGGGGGGGCTGGCGGTGGCTCCGCTGCCAGTGGAGGTTTCGTTCACCACCTTCAACCTGAGCTTTGCCATCGGCTACAAGTTCTGAGGGGGGCCGCACTGTCAGTCGCTCAGCACCTTCTTGGCCTGCCCCAGCTTCTCCTGGGCCCGACCGGCGATCCGCTGGATTACGCCCTTGGCCTGGAGCTTGGGATTGCCGGTGGCTTTTCCCGCGGCTTCCTTCAGCTTGCCCTTTGCCCTCTGAAATGCACCCTTCAACCTGTCCTTCGCACCGGTGTCGCGGATGATGTGCTGCCTTTCGTTGAAGCTTGACTTTGTTCCTTTCGAGGTCTTGCGCTCGTTGCAAAGGACTTCTTCCACCTTGGTGCGGGCGAAGGCGACGCCCCGTTCAGTGAGGGAGTAGCCCGATGCGTCATTTGCGGCTGTCGATTTCTTTGTTGCGACTTCCGCTCTTCCCGGCCGCGGCTCAGGCCCAGGTAAGCATCTCCATCAACGTCGGCACGACCTCGCCAGCTGGGCCTCGACGCGCGCCTGCAGGGGTATTCTGCCGGAATGCGCGGTGCGGACCACGTCCTGCTTGTGCCCGGCTTCTTCGGGTTCGGGAGCTTCGGCCGGCCGGGGGGCCCGCGCATCGTCTACTTCGACCGGGTGATGAAGGCGCTCGCGTCCGCCAGGCGCGAGTTGCGCGGGCGGATCCACGTCCACGAGCCGCCGCCGATCGGGTCGCTCCAGGCGCGCGTCCGGAGCCTGCAGGACGCCCTGTTGCAACTCCTCGGCGGCGCCCTCCTGCGCGGCGAGTCGCGCCGCGGCCACCCGCGCATCCATATCATCGGCCACTCCACGGGCGGGCTCGACGCGCGCCTGCTCCTGAACCCGCGCTACCACTTCAACGGCGAGGACCCCGCGCTGCGCGAGCGGCTCGCCGAGCGCGTCGGCACCGTGGTGACGCTCTCGGCCCCCCAGCACGGCACGCCCATCGCGAGCAGCCTGGTGCACGGGCTCTCCCACCTCTTGCTCGAAGGGATGTCGCTCGCGACCATCTTGGCCGCCGCGGGGCAGATCCGCAGACGGTTGGGGCTCCCCGGCTTCAGCCTCCTCGTGACTCTCCTCGAGGCCGTCGCGCCCAGGCGCAACGTCAATGCCCCGGCCATCGCGCTGCTCGCCGGCATGGACGAGGAGACGGCGCGCCAGATCGCCCGCTTCCGCGGGATGGTCATGTCCGACACGCGGCTCCTGCACGACCTCGCGCCGAAGAAGATGGCGCAGCTGAACGCGCGCATCGGCGAAGGTGACCGGAAGCGGCTCGTGGAGATCGTGACGGTCGCGCCGCGTCCGACGCTCCGGGGCGGACTCCGCGGGCTGGACCGCCGGGCGGCGTACGCGCTCTGCTACGCGGCCACCGCCAGCAGATCGTTCCGGCCGGACCGCTTCCCCGACGGACCGTGGATCGCCGCGCGCAAGCCCGGCACCGAGCGCGCGGCGGTGGAAGACGCTCCCCGGGCCAACGACGGGATCGTTCCGGCGTCGTCGCAGACGCTCACCGGCCGCGCGGC
>DATKKF010000101.1:0-42077 GCA_035543115.1 Myxococcaceae bacterium | reverse complement strand
AGAGGAGCACCAGGGCGAGCAGGGCCCAGGTCAGCCCGGGGGTGAGGACCACGGCTCCGAGCGCGACGTCCACCAGGTACAGCACGCTGAAGGGATTGCTCGGGCCGCCGCTGAGCGCGAGCAGCACGGTCAACAAGACAGTGTCCAGGGCCATCAGCGCGGCGACGGTGGTGGTGCGCACCGTCCGGTGGCGCCGCACCCGCAACGACAGGGCCACGTTGCTCGCCACCTGCGCGGCCCACACCCCGCCCACCGCGAGCGGCGGCACGGGGATGTGGAACACCGACCCGGCGGCCAGCGCGAGGAGGAGGAACAGGACGGCGGCGGCCCAGCGGAGCCGGACGAGCCAGGAGACGTCGACGGGCTGCATGCTCGTCGGTCTTCTACTCCGAAGAGGAGCGGCGATGCCCGCGGCGGACGGACGCAGCGAGGGGAGACGTCGGGCGCCCGGGGAGCGAACCGGTGTTCCGCCGGCCGGGCGCAGAGGTCTCACCCGCGCGTGCCGGAGCAATCGCGAGGCGTCGCTTCACGCGATCCAGACACCGTTGCAGCGTCCCCGTGGTCAGGAAGCGCTCCGCGCGAGAGGCGGCACGATGCTTCAGGCGACGTCCGCGCCGCGGCGGAAGAGCGAGGCTCCGCCGCGGCCCACTCGGTGGCTCAGGGCGAGTACGACTCGCTCCGGACCGAGGTGACGTCGGCCGCGTTGTGCGGCCAGTTGAAGTACTGGTTCAACACCCACTGGGTCAGCATCGTGGACTTTCCGAAGGGGTACGGCGCCTCGCTCTCCACGCCTGGGAGCTGCATGAAGGTGTGCGCCACCGTGCCGTCCATCGCCGCCAGCCAGCGGACGTTGCCGCCGGAGCGATAGTCGAACGTGAGGTCAGCCGAGCTGAGCTGGTCCGGAGCTCCCACGTCCACGGTCCACGCCCCGCCGGGACGCGGATACGGTCCGGGCCGGAACCCGGGGTCGATCAGCGGGTAACTGAAATAATCAGAAATGAAGGGAGGGAACGGGAAGCTGATGGTGTGCACCCGGCCCCAGCGCCAGTTCTTCTCGTCGCCATACGCGTTCTTCAGCTGCACGTAGGCGAAGCCGAGCGCGTCCATCACCTGAGCGGCGCAGCTCTTGTTGTCGACCGTCTGGCCCTTCGTATCCACGACGCGACAGAAGACGTTGTTCGGGTTCGGCACCTGCCCCGAGAGCAGGGTGATCAGCGCCCGGACCTCGTTCCCCGGGCTTCGGCCCACGTTGGCTGCGGCCTCCTCGTCGCTGAAGGTCTGCTCGAGCACCCGGCGGAGGAAGGTGTGGAACAGCAGGCACGCCTTCGAGTTGGCGGAGTTGGTGGTGTTCGGGTCGTTGAGGGCAGTGGCGGGGTCGAGCGCTCCCGCTGCTAGACCGGTGGGGCAGTCGAACGGGGTGCCGGCATCGGCCGAGCCCCAGGCGAGGAGGATGCTCGCGGCCAGAGCTGCGTTGGAGCCAGCCGGGATCTGCTGGGCCTGGTCGAGCGCCTGGATGTAAGCGCCAAACTGGCGCGCCAAGATGACCACGTGGTCGGCCTGCAGCGCTTGCATGTCGGCCAGCGTCACCTTCCCGCCGTTCGCGGTTTTTGCGTCCAGCACCTCCTGGATGCGGGCGATGCGGTAGCCCATGTCAGTCCACTCGAAGCTGAGGTACGGCACGCCGCCTGGGTTGTTCGCGTACGGGTCGTTGTCCGCAGTGACGCCGAGCGGGTCGGCGTTGGCCGTTGCGAGGTAGCCCTTTGTCGAGCCGATCGCCTTCGGCAGCTTGTCGTTGGGCACGCAGGCCAGGCCGCCGTCGGGTCCGGTGGCCCACTCGAAGTTGCCGCTGCGGCCGTCGAGCGGAACGACCGGGTACGGGTACACCAGGGCGCTCGCCGCCCACGGACGCTGCGGCACGCAGGCATGCGGGACGTAGCCGATGTGGCCCTGGTCGTCGGCGAGCACGAAGTTCTGCGCGCCGGTGAAGTAGCCCGTGTAGAAGCCACCATCCGGGGCAGGGTCACCTTCGAGCGCCTGGCGGGCGTCGTCCACACTGGCGGCGTTGTTCAGGCGGAAGTAGGCGTGAAGATCGTCGCTCTGGCTCTCCTGGCCCGTCCACCGCACCGTGACCGCCGTGCCACCCGTCGCATCCAGCGAGATGACCGGGCCATGCGGCGGGGCGACCAGCACCGGGGGCGTGTTGGTCGCGGTCGCCAGGCCGGTGGCGGTGCGAAACTTGTAGGTCTGCGGCACCGCGATAAACGCCACCGTGTTCCCCTTGAACTCGATGCCCACCGGCGTCTGGCCCTGGAAGACCAGCTTCTCCACGTACAGGTCGGTCACGTCGTAGCCCACCACCGTCACGCCCCACCCCACATGCGTGCCGCGGCCGATGAGCGTCACCGGAACTCCGGGGAAACTGCCGCCCATCACGTTGAGCTGGTCCTCGGTCCCGATGAGGTGCGCGAGATGGAAGTGGGTCGGGTATTCCAGCGAGAGGTGAGGGTCATTGGCCACGAATGCCTGCCCGATGTCGGTGTGATCCTTGTCCACCACCCAGTTGTTGGACCCAGCGGGCACGCCGATCAGCGCCCGGAGACTCCGCAGCGCGTCGAGTGTCTTCGCCGCTCCGTCGAGGGCTCCGCCCGCCTCGCGTAGCGAGTCCAGCGTCCCGGGCTGAGCGATCAGGCTCGGGGCGTTCGGGGCGCCGCTGCCCGCGAGGGTGAACGCCTCGATGGGTGACTTGGCTTGGATCCAGAGGCCGATGGTGAGCTTCCCCGGATCCACCGCCGTCCCTCCCTGGATGAGTGCGCTCCAGGTCTGGGCCCACTTCCCATAGTCCGCCTCCTGCTCCGCAGTTTCCGAGAGCGAGAACTGGAACAGCCGGGCCACCGCCACCGTGTCGACATCGCTCCAGTCCGGGAGGTCGTCGGCCTTGGTCGGGTCGATGACGTACTGGAGCTGCTCGTAGGCGGCGGGGAGCTTCGTCGGATCGGCGCGGACCTGCGCGATGAAGGCGTTGACCCCGGCGGTGTAGGCCGCGAAGCGCGGCGCCATCACTGTGTCGCTCAGCCAGTGGGCGTGGAGCGCCTCGGGCATCGACTGCCCATCGCGGGTGGTGAAAAAGGTGCGAATGGCCTGGTCCAGGGGGAGCGCCGCGTCACCGATCAGCTCGGAGATGTGACCCCGTGCCGCGCGCCGGTAGACGTCCATCTGGAACAGCCGGTCGCGGGCGTGGATGAAGCCCAGCACCGCGTAGCAGTCCACGGACTTGGTGCAGTTGATGGTCGGAATGTCGCGCTCGTCGTAGGTGACGCTCACCGCCGAGACCAGCCCCGGGACGCCGCCCACCGAGGAGCTGGGCTTGGTGATGGTGATGGTGACGGTCTGCTTCTCGTCCGGCGCCTCGCTGAGCGAGGCCACCAGGGTCGCCTTGTTCGTGCTCGGGTACGTCGCCGGAGCGGTGTACGTGGTGGTCAGCCCGGAGCTGTTGGTGATGGAGCCTGGCCCGTCGAGCTTCCAGAGAATGGTCCCGTTCGCGTCCTGGATGATGCCCGAGAAGGCGAACGAGCCGCCCACGGGCACCGTGACCGCGTTGTCCTGGCCCAGCGCGATGTGTGGGCTGTTGCAGCCGGCCAGCAGCGCCGCGGACGCGGCGAGTGCGGCCCAGACGACTCTCTTCATGGACGTCCCCTCTCTCATCCCCCGCGAACCGCCCATCACGTCATGACTGATTCGGATGTCAAGCACGATGAGGGAGCGCCGCGCGCATGACGCAGGACGACAGCCTGTGGCAAGCGTGCGGCGTCACGCTGCTGATTGCCGAGCGGGCGAGCGTCAGTTCTGGCCGGACTTCACCGCCTGCGCCGCCTTGACCGCCTCTCCCGTCGCGTCGCGGAGGGCGATGTTCCCCAGGCCGAGCGCCTCGAGCCGGGGGCGGAGCTCGGCGAGCGGCCCGACGACCACGATGGCCAGGTTCCGGGTGTCGAACCGGGCGCGGGCGGCGCTGGCCACGTCCTCTCGGGTCACCGCCTCGAGCTTCTGCGCGTACCGGGCGAAGTAGTCCGGCGGACGGCCCAGCGCGACCATCCTGCCGAAGGCCAGCGCGGTGCTGCTGGTGGAGCCGAACTCCCCGGGCAGGCTCTGGATGAGCCCCGACTTGGCGTCGGCGAGCTCGGCCTCGTCCACGCCGCCCTCGCGCAGCCGGTCGATCTCCCCGAGGAGCTCGTGGAGCGCCTCGGATGTCTTGTCCGCCACCACCGGCGCCACCGCCACGAACAGACCCGGCTCGCGCCGCACGTCGAAGGCGCTGAAGGCACCGTAGGTGTAGCCCTTGCCGGAGCGAAGGTTGGCGTTGAGGCGCGACTTGAAGCCGCCGCCCAGCACCGTGGAGGCGACCTGCGCGGCGTAGAGGTCGGCGCTGGCCGCGCCGAGGCCAACCTCGCCCACCCAGAGCTGGCTCTGCGCCGCGCCGGGCCGGTCCACCACCGTCACCACCCGCGGCGCCTTGCGGGCGGCGGGCGCAAGCTGCCGTCGCTTCGGGAGCGCCGCCGGCTTCCACCCGCCGAAGCGCCGCTCGAGCTCGGGCATGAGCGTCGCCGGCCGGACGTCGCCGACGACGAGCAGCACCGCGTTGTTGGGCCGCACCCAGGTCCGGTGCCAGGCGGCGAGCTGATCCGCCCGCGCCGCCCGGTTCGAGGCCACCGTGCCGGTGACCGGAAACGCCCAGGGGTGGCTGTCGCCGAACACGGTGCGGTTGAGCACCGTCCTGCCGATCTGCGCCGGGTCCGCCTCGAGCTGCGCGAGGTCCCCGAGCCGCAGCGCGCGCACGCGCTCCAGGTCGGGCTTCTTGAACGCCGGTCGGAGCACGCAGTCGCTGAACACGTCCAGCACCGGGACGAGCGAGCCGGAGGGAAACGAGACCGCGGCGATCAGCGAGTCCTTGTCCGCCTGGGCCCGGAACAGCGCCGCCTGGTCCTCGAACGCCGCGGCGATGGCCGGGGCGTCGCGGAGCGCCGTGCCCTCGTCGAGCATGTCGGCCACGAAGCTCGCCGTGCCGGACTTGCCCGCCGGGTCGGTGTCCTCGCCGGCACGGAGGACCAGCTCCACGGTGGCGAGCGGGAGCTGGTGCTGCTCGACGATCCACACCGCGAGCCCATTCTTCAGCGTCTGCACCGAAGGCACCGGCGCACGGAAGACGACCGCCGGCCCCGGCTCGGGGAGGGTCTGGCGGAAGGGAGCGTCCGGAGTCCCGGTCTCCGAGACCCCGGCGTCCGCCCGGCCGGGAGCGGCGCTGCCCGGCGGAGGCGTGCTCGAGGTGGCGCAGGCGAGGAGGAGGCACAGCGTGAGGAGCGCGAGCCGGACGATGCGGGTCATGGGCGTGCTCACGGCGCCGAGGCCGTCCGGGCGGCCGGGTTGACGGTGAGCACCACCCGGGCGTCCCGGGCGAGGAATCGCCGGGCGCTCTGCTGCACCCGCGCCGGGGTGACCGCCCGGTAGCGCCCGACCACCTGGTTCACGAACCCCGGATCGCCCCGCCACATCTGGAAGGCGTTGAGGAGGTCGGCGCGGCCGCCCTCTCCGTTGAGGCGCTCGAGCCCCCGGTAGAGGCGGGCCTCGAGGTTGCGCTGGGCGCGCCGGAGCTCCCCCTCGGTGGGCGGCGCGGCGGCCAGCCGGTCGAGCTCGGCGTCGAGCAACGTCTCCACCTCTGCCGGGAGGTGCCCCGGGGTGACCGTCACCCGGATCTCCGAGGCGCTGCCGAAGGTGGACTTGTCGGTGGCCATGTCCACCTCCTGGGCCACCCGCCGGTCGAAGACCAGCGCCCGGTACAGCCGGCCCGTCTTCCCGCCGGCGAGGATGTCCTGGAGGACGTCGTAGGCGAAGCCGTCGTCGCTCCAGGCAGGCGGAGCGATGACGCCGACGACGACGCGCGACAGCTGCACGTCGTCGGTGAGCGTCTCGCGGATCTGCCGGGTGACGGGGATCGTCTCGACCGTGGGCGCGGGAGGCCTCGGCGAGCGGGGGATGGGGCCGAAGTACTTCTCCACCAGCGCCCGGGCCTGCGTGGGGTCGAAGTCCCCGGCGATGACCAGGGAGGCGTTGTCCGGCACGTAGAAGGTCCGGAAGAACGACTTCACGTCCTCGAGCGTGGCGGCCTCGAGGTCCTCGTGCGAGCCGATGACCGCGCCGTAGTAGGGGTGCGGCTTCGGGAAGAGCAGCTCGACCAGCCGCACCTCGGCCTTGCCGTACGGCGTGTTCTCGAAGCTCTGCCGGCGCTCGTTGCGAACCACGTCGCGCTGGGTGTCGAGCTTGGTCCGGTCCAGCCCGTCGAGCAGGAACGCCATCCGCTCGCTCTCCAGCCACAGCACGAGCTCGAGGCGGTTGGCGGGCAGCGTCTCGTAGTAGTTGGTCCGATCGTTCGAGGTGCTGGCGTTCATGTCCGCGCTGCCTGCCGCCTCGAGCAGTCCGGCAAAGTCCTGCTCGTTGCCGGGGCGGTGCTTCGAGCCCTGGAACATGAGGTGCTCGAAGAGGTGGGCGAAGCCGCTGCGTCCCGGCGTCTCGTTGGCCGCGCCGACGTGGTACCAGAGGTTGACCCCCACCGTGGGCAGCCGCCCGTCGGGGGTGAGGATGACGGTGAGCCCGTTGGGCAGGGTGTATCTCTCGAGCTGGACCAGCGGAGGCGAGGCGGCGAGCATCAGGCTCGCGAGAAAGGCGTTCATGGGTGTCCCGGCGACGGAGGGCGCGGGGCACCATTGCACCATTCGCCGCGATGGTTCGACCACCGGCTGCGGCCTGGGTCTCCCACGCCGGCGCAGGCCGTGGCAGCGTGACGCCCATGGCGCTGACCACCGCCGCGCTCACCCCGGCCGGCTGGAAGGACGTGGAGACGCTGTTCGGGCCCCGTGGAGCCTGCGGCGGCTGCTGGTGCATGTTCTGGCGGCTCGAGCGGGGCGAGCGCTTCGACGAGCTGAAGGGCGAGCGGTTGAAGGCGAGGTTCCGCGCCGGGGTGCTGGGAGGAACCGTGCACGGAGTCCTCGCGTACGACGACGGCGTCCCGGTCGGCTGGGCCACCTTCGGGCCGCGGACGTCCTTCGCCCGGCTGGAGCGCTCCCCGTCGCTCGCCTGCGGAGACGCCGAGCGCGTGTGGAGCATCCCCTGCTTCTTCGTGCGCCGTGGGCATCGGGGCCGGGGCGTCGCGCGGGCGCTCCTCGAGGCCGCGCTCGCCGAGATGCGGCGGACGGGCGTGTCGCTCGTCGAGGGGTATCCGGTGAAGCCCACCGCCTCCGGCGCGCCGCTGCCCGCCGCCTTCGCCTACACCGGCACGCGCTCGCTGTTCGACGTTGCCGGATTCCGGCTCGAGCCGGGAGCGGAGGGGCACAGCCGGCAGCGGGTGCGCCGGACGCTGCGCCCCTCGCATGAGACTGCCTCCGGCCCGCTGCCGCCGACCGGAGGCGCGCGGCGCCGGCCGCGCTGAGCGGTGGCGGCGGAAGGCCACGCCTACCCCGATGATGTCAGATAGCCAAACAGCAGATTGAGCGCCAGCGCCAGCACCGCGGTGTTGAAGGCGAACGACAGCAGCGCGTGCCCCAGCGTCAACTGCCGCATCCGGTGCTGGGTCACCGTGACGTCCGACACCTGGAAGGTCATCCCGATGGTGAAGGCGTAGTAGGCGAAGTCGAGCAGGCACGGCATCTCGGTCCCGGGGAACCCGAGGCCGCCGAGGTCGCCGTCGTCCCGGTAGTACAGGTGGGCGTAGCGCATGGTGTACGTCGTGTGGCAGAGGAACCACGCAGTCGCCACCGCGAGCAAGCAGAGCAGGGCCAGCTCGCGCTCGGCCTGCGGGGCCATCTGCCGCGCATTCCGGAGCGCCACGGTCGCCGCGAAGATGCTGACCGTGCTTCCGAGCACCACCACCGCCCAGACGAAGTTCCGGCCCACGTCCTCTGCGGCGGCGTGCCGGGCGGTGACCTCGGGGCCGGACGAGAGGATGATCCGCCACACCAGCATGAGGAGGACCACGGCCCCGACGTCCCAGGCGGCCACGGTGCGCAGCGGGCCACCGACCGTTCCGGGGATGACCAACGCGGTGAGGAGTCCGGCTGCGATGCCGAGCAGGAACCGACCCAAGGCGCGCCGCGGGCTCCAGAAACCCACCTTTCGGGACTGGGTCTCGGTCCCGGCGGTCACGCCGCGCTCCGGCCGACGCTCATCGGACGTCGAGCGTACACGGCCCGGGCCACCGGTGCCGGTTCGGGGTCGCCGAACCTGCGCGTGCCGGGCGGACGGCGCGTCGGCCGACCCTCGCCACGGGATTGCTGCTGGCAAGCGCCTCTCAGGCGCTCTTCTGCAGCCGCGGCGCGGACTCGGCGAGCCGGTGGGCGATCTGCCCGAGCGTCCGGACCGCCGCCTCGACCTGCTCGAGGTCCGGGTTGCCGGTGTTGAGCCGGATGCAGCTCCGGTAGCGGCCGGTGGACGAGAAGATGGGGCCCGGGGCGACGCTGATGCCGCGCCGGAGCGCCTCCTCGTGCAGCTTCAGCGCGTCGACGGAGGCCGGCATCTGCACCCAGAGGATGGCGCCGCCCTCGGGCCGGGTCATCCGGGTGCCCTCGGGGAAGCTGCTGCACACCACGTTGCGCACGTGCTCCATCTGCTTCGCCAGCTCGCGCCGGAGCGAGCGGAGGAAGCGGTCGTAGCCGCCCTGCTGGAGGAACTCGGCGATGGCCATCTGCGGCAGGGTGGGCGTGGCGACGGTCTGGGCGAACTTCAGAAGCTCGAACCGGTCGCGGAACCGCCCCGGGGCAGCCCAGCCCACCCGGAACCCGGCGGCCAGCGTCTTGGAGAAGCTGGAGCAGTACAGCACGTTGCCGGTGCGGTCGAAGGCCTTCGCCGCCCGGGGCCGCGCCGGGCCGAAGTACAGGTCGCCGTAGATGTCGTCCTCGATGAGGGGCACCCCGGCACGCTCGCAGATCCGGACCAGCGCCTCCTTCTTCTCGTCCGGCATGCAGCCGCCGAGCGGGTTGGAGAAGTTGGCCACGATCAGGACGGCCTTGATCGGCTGCTTCTTGAGCGCCGCCTCGAGCGCATCGAGCTGCATGCCCTCGCGGGGGTGGGTGGGCATCTCCAGCGCCTTCAGCTCGAGCATCTCCAGCGCCTGGAGCGTGCCGTAGTACGCCGGCGACTCGATCGCGATGATGTCACCGCGGCAGCAGGTGGCCAGCAGGCTCAGGTGCACCGCCTCGGCGGCGCCGATGGTGGTGACGAAATCGTCCGGCCCGAGCTGGCAACCCCAGGCCAGGGAGCGGCGCGCGAGCTGCTGCCGGAGCGCGGGCCAGCCGGGTGGCATGTCGTACTCGGTGCCGACGCCGCCCGCCTCGCGGGCCAGCGCAGCGATGAGCCGGGAGAGCTTCCGGGTGGGGAGCAGCTTCGAGTGCGGGCGCGCCGAGCCGAGGTTGACGATGCGCTCGTTGCCCGCCGCCAGGTACATGCGCCGGACCAGCTCGACCACGCTCGGCTCGCGGGCCGAGGCCGGCGGACGGCTCACCGGTGGCTCCTGCGGCGGGGGATGCCGCAGCAGCCGGACGTAGTGCCCGGACTGGGGCTTGGCCTCCACCAGATCCCAGGCCTCGAGCTGCTGGTAGGCCTGGAGCACCGTGGAGATGCTGACCCTTTCCTGCTGGCTCAACTCGCGGACGGAGGGGAGGCGGTCACCCGCGGCGAGGATTCCGGCGTGGATGGCGTCGCGCATGCGCGCTGCCACCTGCTCGAACAAGAGCGGTTTGTGGGCGCGGGCGACGGCCATGGGCGACTCCTCAGCATGTCGGGATGAGGTCGTCTCTCTATCGGGGACCCAGCTGGCCGACCAGTACAGTTCCTATGACGGGGTACTGAACAGCAGCTGTGCTGTGCTGCGTCGCACACACCGCCCGGGCTCGGCGGCGCGGAAGGCGCAGCTCGAGCAGCGCCGCGAGCCGACGCTCCCCAGCTGCGGGTGAGCGGTCATCAGGACCAGCGGTGGAATGGGCGTTTCTCCGCGCGAAGACGAGCCATCAGCTCTCGCGCCGACAGGTGGGGGAGCCCCTGGCCGAGCAGCACGAGCGACACGGGCTCGCGGCCGAGTGCCTCCGGCGCCTCGCTGCCGGTGGTGGCGGGCACCACCCGCCGACGTCCGGAGTTGCGCCGGGCACCGCCCTCGTCGCGGGTGACGTTGCGGCCGCACCGGGGCGTAGGCTACGACCCCGCTCCGGTCCGAGCCCGATGCGCGCTGGATGGACATTGCCCCGCTGGTTGCCTCTGTGCGCGGCGGCGCTGGTGCTCCTCCAGCTGGGTGGCCTGGTTCACCTCGCGGCAGCGCCGCACGCGGTCTGCTGGGAGCACGGGGTGCTGGTGGACCTCGACGCTGCCCCGGTGCACCCGGACCGGGTGGCCCTGCCCGCGCTCCCGGGCATGGACCGCGCGGTCGCCGTCGGCTCCGACGTGCACCCGCACTGCTCGGCGCTGTGGGTGATGCGCGCGGCCCAGTCTCCGGTCGGTCCCCCGTCGACCGTCTCCGCTCCGCAGAGCCCGGCGGTATGCCCGCCTGCGCCGGACTCGGTCGCCGCTCCTGCCGGCTGGCTGCTCCGGCACGCGCCGAAACAGTCGCCGCCGCCGCGGGTCTGACCTTCATCGTCCGTCCTTGGTCCAGCGCAGTGCCCGCCCTCCTGGGTGACGCGCGCTCGCGCCGTCCCGCACCGTCGACACGCTTCGAGAGACCTGAATGTCCTGCCGCACGCAGTTCCCGTCGTTCCTTGGAAGACGCACCCTCCTGACTTCCCTGCTGGTGGCCGGGTGGAGCCTGCCCGCGCTCGCCGCCAACCTCGGCATCGTGCACGGCTCGGTGCACGATGAGGCCGCCAAGCCCATCCCCGGCACGCAGGTGACGCTGCTCCGGGGCAAGCAGACGGTGGACCAGCACAGCACCGACGCCACCGGCCACTTCGAGCTCGAGCAGGTTCCGTTCGGCAAGTACCGCCTCACCTTCTCCGCACCCGACGGACGGATGGACGACCGCGAGGTCCTGATCGCCTCCGGTGACGTGCTGGAGCTCGACGTCACCCTCCCCACGCTGGAGGAGACGGTGACCGTGGTGGCCCCGAAGCGGGAGGCTCCCCGGCCGCCGACCACCACCAGCTCCGCCACGCAGATCCAGCGCGAGGACATCCAGGCGCGCCCGCGCGGAGATTCGGCGTCGGTCAACGAGATCCTCGCCACCCAGCCGGGCTTCGTCTACGACGCGCTGGGGCAGATCTACGTCCGGGGGAACCACGCCAACATCCAGTACCAGCTGGACGGCGTGCCGCTCCCGGACACCGTCTCCGGTCTCTTCGGCCAGTTCCTCACCCCGCGGCTGGTGGAGAACATGGAGGTCATCACCGGCGGGCTCCCGGCCGAGTACGGCCAGCGGCTGTCGGCGGTGGTGAACCTGAACTCGCGCCGGCCTCCGCCCGAGGGGGAGGGGCGGCTGGACCTGCTCTACGGCAGCTTCAACACCGTCACCCCCGGGGGATTCTGGGGTCAGAAGCTGGGCTCGGTCTCGTACCTGGTCGGCGGGAGCCTGAACTGGACCGAGCGCGGTCTCGACCCGCCGAACCCGACGACGTACCTGAACGACAAGGCCCAGCAGGGCCGGGTGTTCGCCAAGGTGGACCTGGACCTCAACGACCGTGACCACCTCTCCACGTTGTTCAGCTACTCGCACGATCGCTTCCAGATTCCGATCGACCCGACGTTGCAGCCGGGCGACACCGCGACCGACCAGTACGGGAACCCCCCTCCGCCGTACTTCCCGCCCGACACCCAGCAGACCGAGACCGAGAACGACCTCTTCGGCATCGTCTCGTACCGGCACGACTTCGATGCCGCGCGCTCGCTGCGGGTTGCGGGCTACGTCCGGCACTCCGCGGCGAAGTTCTTCGGAGACCCCGAGCACGCGCTCGACTCGACGCAGACCTGCCCCGCGGGTGGCACGCAGGACGATTGCCCCGGGGCGAGCAACGTCAACCGGCGGGCAGACCACGCGGGCCTGGTCACCGACTACCTCCAGCGGCTGGGGGACCAGCACACCCTGAAGTTCGGCCTCAGCCTGGACCAGCTCTGGGGCAACACCGCCTACGACGCGTACCAGCGCCAGCTCGTGCCGCCTCCGGACTTCGTGCGCATCGGGCAGGGTGCGGACGAGCCCTCGGCCACCGCCGGCGGAGCGTATGCGCAGGACCGCTACACCCTGGGGAAGCTCATCCTCACCGGCGGTCTGCGGGTGGATTTCCAGAGCGCGACGCCCGGCGCGGGCGCGGAGCGCCGGACCGACGCCGGGGTGAGTCCGCGGCTCGGTGCGGCCTGGGCCTTCACCCCGGACGTGGTCGCCCACGCCTTCTTCGGTCTCCTCTGGACTCCGCCCTCGGTGACCGATGCCGCGGCCGGCGCCCGGCTGACCGGAACGGTGCAGCCGGGCCAGCCGATCCCCTATGACCTGCGGCCGGAGAAGGACCGCTATGCCGAGGTGGGCGTCCGGGCGCGCGTCGTCCCCACCTTGACGCTCGGGCTCACCCTCTGGGGCAAGCTTGCGACCGACCAGCTGGACGAGACCGAGGTGGGGAACACCGGCATCACCACCCCCTACAACTTCTCCGAGGGCCGCGCCGGCGGCGTCGAGGCCACGCTGGACTGGGTCGTCACCCAGAACCTCACCGCCTTCGGCAACGTCTCGTTCGGCGCGGCCCAGGGGAAGGGCATCGCGACGGCGCAGTACCTCTTCACCCCGGCCGACCTGGCCAACACCGAGTGGCAGACGCTCGACCACTCGCAGACCTGGACCGCGAACGCCGGCGCGAACTACCGGGACGGGCCGACGCTGGTGTCGATGCTGGTCGCCTATGCCAGCGGGCTCCGCACCGGCGCCGACAACCTGAGCCACGTGCCCGGGTGGGTCCGGGTGGACCTGACACTGGCACACGATTTCCTGAATCTTCCGCTCGAGCCCACGCTGGCGATCGACGTGGTGAACCTCTTCGACGCGCAGTACGCGTACCGGATCTCCAACGGGTTCAACGGGAGCCACTGGGCGCCCGGGCGCAGCGTCTACGTTCGGGGCTCGGTGAAGTTCTGAGTCCCACGCCGGGGCAGGTGAGAGGTGAGCGGGGCAGGTGCGCCTTCCGTGGAGCACTCCGGCTTCGCGGACTCCGCACGTTTCCCGGCTAACCTCCGGACCTCACGGGATGCGGGCCCTCGAGATCTTCGACACCGACGAGCACGGCAAGCTGGCCGGCAGCCTGGAGGAGGTCCTCCGCCTGGCGGACCCGCCGGCCTCGCGGCTGATCTGGACACTGCGTTACATCGAGGCCCGCGACGAGGTGAGCGCGGCGTGGCCGGCGGGTCTCAAGGACCTCGAGGCCCAGGCCTCCTCCCGCAAGTTCGGACTGGCGCTGTCGTGGGAGCAGCTGAAGTCGCTCGCCGCGGTGCTCCACGCGCCGGTCGACGTGCGCCTCGACGGCTGGGCGCGGGCCCCGAAGCCGGGCGATGCGCCCGGAGAGCTGGCGATGCGGGTCGAGGTGCTGGACGCGACGCTCTTCCGGGTCGCATCCCGCGAGCGCGCCGTGCTCACCGCGCTCGAGCGGCGCTTCAAGGACACGCGGCCCGTCGAGCTGAGCGAGATGTACTACTAGGGCGCCGGGGCGGGGGCGAGGTCCACCGAGTCCACCGTCGCCCCGACGCGGCCGAGCAACTCCCAGGCCCAGCCCACCGCCTCCTCGACCAGGTCGCCGGCCGCCAGCGATCCCCACACCAGCGTCAGGGTGGTGGTCGTCGCGTCGGAGGTCTTGGTCCGCACCGAGTCCTTCACCGCATTGGCGCACGGCCCCTCGGCATCGAAGAGGCAGAGCAGCCCCTCGAGGTCGATCTCCTGGCCCGAGGCGTTGAAGACGTAGCGGGCGCCCGCGGGCGCGACGTCCACCCGGACGGGGGCCCGGAGCAGGTCCACGTCCACCACGCTGATGGGAAGGCCCGTGTGGAGCGACACCACGTTGCCCACGTCGACGGCGGCGTTGATCGGCGTGAGCTTGCCCTCGGCGGCGGCGCGCACCAGGTACTCCGATGCGGGCTTTCCGCGCCCGGTGGGCTTGTAGCCGCCGTGCCGGAGCAGGTCGCGGATGGCCGGTCGCACCTCCTCGCTTCCTTTCACCGGGCCGCGGGCGCCCGGCGCGAGCAGCTCCCGGTAGGTGTCCCGGGGGAGCTTCCCCAGCGGCGCCGGGAACTGCGTCACGAAGGCGCGCAGCATGAGCAGCGGGTGGGGGGCGACGGTGAGCTCCACGGCGGCCGGGGAGCGTACGCCTTTCGAGGGGCTGGAAGGGCTGGCGCGTGGGCATCAGGGGCCCGTGCTAGCCAGGACCGACGTCTCCGGCCCGACCCATCGTCGCCGAGCTCCTGAGCGGAGCCGACCTGTACCGCACCGTGGTGCTCGAGAAGATGGCGGGCGCCCGCGAGTCGGTGTGGATCGCGACCGCCAACGTTAAGGCGATGATGGTGGAGCAGCCCGGAGGTGGGCGCTTCGCCCCGGTGCTGGGGTTGTTCCGCACGCTGGCCCGGCGCGGGGTGGAGCTGCGCCTGCTCCACGCCGAGCTCCCGAGCCGGCCGTTCCGGGCCGCGTTCGACCGCTCGCGGACGCTGGTCCGGGGCGGGCTCCAGCTGAAGATCTGCCCCCGGGTCCATTTCAAGTGCGTCCGGGTGGATGGCGCCTGGCTCTACCTGGGCAGCGCCAACCTGACCGGTGCCGGCCTCGGGGCGAAGCACGCCGACGGCCGGAACTTCGAGCTGGGGGTCGTGACCGAGGACTTCGACACCATCGACCGGGTGACGGCCCTCTACGAGTCGGTGTGGTCGGGGGCGGAGTGCGGCCGGTGCCGGCTCCGGTCGGTGTGTCCGGATCCGATCGGGCCGGCGACGCCTCGACCGAGGAAGGCCCAGGGCATCCGGCTCGGGCGCGCGCGGAGGCTGCGGCGGCCCTGAGCGGGTCACCGAAGGGGGGGCGATCCCGGCTCGGGGCGCCGGAGGTAGGCTCCCGGCGAACGGACCATGGCCGAGACTGCGCGTCCTCTCCTCCTCGGTGCCGCGGCGGGCCTCGCCTCCGCGGCGCTCTTCGGGGCGAGCGTTCCAATCACCAAGCGGCTCCTCCCCGCGGTCGCACCGCTGCTTCTCGCGGGCCTGCTCTATCTCGGCGGCGGGCTCGCGGTGGGAGCGGTCAGGCTCCTGGCGCGGCGTCGCATCGTCGAGGCGAGCCTCGGCCGGGCGGACACCCCCCGCGTGCTGGCCATCGTGCTCCTGGGCGGAGTCGTCGGCCCGCTCGCGCTGGTGAACGGGCTCCGGAGCGTGTCCGGGGTGAGCGGGGCGCTGCTGCTCAACCTCGAGGGGCCGCTCACCGTGCTGGTCGCGCTCACCGTGTTCGGTGAGCACCTCGGCCGCCGGGCGGGGCTCGGTGCAGCGCTGGTGTTCGGCGGTGCGTGCCTCCTGGCCATTCCCGGCGGTGAACCCGGGTCGACGCGCCTCTCCGGCGTGCTCCTGCTCGCCACCGCCTGCGCCGCCTGGGCCCTGGACAACAACCTGACCCAGGGCGTCGCGGGAAAGGATCCGTGGCAGCTGGTCATCGCCAAGACGCTCGGGGCAGGCAGCGGAATGGTCTCGCTGGCCTTGGTCCTCGGCGACCGGATCCCCGGCGCGCGGGTGGTCGTCTCGACGCTGGTGCTCGGAGCGCTGGCCTACGGGGCGAGCGTGCTGCTCGATGCGTTCGCGCTGCGCCTGCTCGGGGCGGCCCGGGAGGCGGCCTTCTTCGCCACCGCGCCATTCGCCGGAGCGCTGCTCTCCGTTCCCGTGCTGGGGGAGCGGCTCGGGGGGATGCAGCTGGCCGCTGGCGCGGTGATGGTGGTCGGCGTGGGGATCCTGGTGCGCGAGCGACACGGGCACGAGCACACCCACCAGACGCTGGAGCACGCCCACCGGCACGTGCACGACGCGCACCATCAGCATCCACACCCCGCGGGCGTCGACCCTGCCGCCCCTCACGCCCATCCCCACCGCCACGCCCCGCTGACCCACGCCCACGCGCACGTGTCCGACGCGCACCACCGCCACGCGCACTGAGGTGCCCCGCGGTCGGCGTCGCCGCCCCGGCCGAGACGCCGGACGGAGGTGCCCGTGACCGAGGTGCCAGACACCTCTGACGGAGGTGCCAGACACCTCGTGACGAGATCGGGCAGGGAAGGGTGGCGCGGCGCCCGCGGGACCGGCAGATTTCGGTCGACCATCGGGGTGAGGACCAGGCGTGAGTGATCGGTTCGAGGCGGACGTACGACGGATGCGGCGGGCGCTGGCGGTCGAGGACGACCGTCGTTCCCGGCGGCAGGCCCGGCGTGAGGAGCGCCGGGAACGTCGCGCCGCCCGCCGCGGCGCTCGTCGCCGGAGCCCGAGGAGCGGCGCGGCGCTGCTCGTCGGCGCGGCGGCACTCACCGCGCTGGTCGTGGACGGGGCTCCGTTCTGGCTGCTGTTCATCGCGCTGTGGATGATCTTCGAGGGGAGCCGACGGCTCGTCGGCCGCCGCGGACCGGAGGTGGAGGTGGAGGGCGAGGCACTCCGCACCGGGACCGGCGTCGACGCCCGTCTCGCCCGGGTGGACGAGCTCTGCGACCAGCTCCTCGCCGACATCAAGAGCGCGCCACCGGTGCTCCGGGAGATCGTCCAGCGGCCCGAGGAGGCGGTCCAGGCGCTCCGCGAGGGCGTGCATGCGCTCGAGCGGCGGGAGCGCGAGATCCGCACCCTGGCCCGGCCCGAGGACGACGCACGCCTCCAGTCCGAGCGCGACTCGCTCCAGCGCCGGCTCGCCGCGGAGCAGGACGCGGTGACCCGGCAGCGGCTCGGTCAGGCCCTGGAGGCGCTCGAGCAGCAGCGGGCCCATCGGGCCTCGCTGCTCACCGCCGCGTCGCGCCTGGAGGCCGAGCGAACCAGGCTGCTCTACACGCTCGAGGGTCTGCACACCCAGGTGCTCGCCGTGCGCTCCACGGCCGAGGCGGGCCAGGAGCAAGCGGCGGCAGACCGGCTCCGGCAGAGCCTCGACACGCTGTCCAGCGAGGTGTCCGCCGTCGCGGGGGCGCTCGAGTCGGTGCAGGCGGTCGACGCCGGAGCGGTGTCCACCTCCGGGGGCCCCGTGCCCGACGCGCGCGCTCCGGAGCGCCCATGATGACCGGCCAGACTCCGTCTCTTCCGGGCACCGGGGCCCGGCGAGCGGATGCGCCGAGGGAGGCCTTCACCCCGACCGAGCCATTCCGGCCGGCGTGGGGCGCCGCGGGGCCCCAGCGCCAGACCCTGCTCGCGCATCTCATCCGCCGGCCTCGTCCCCCGCCCCTGCGGCGCGAGCGCGTGGACACCCACGACGGAGACTTCCTCGACCTCGACTGGCTCGACGCCCCGCCGGAGGTGCCGCACGTGCTGGTGCTGCACGGGCTGGAGGGCAGCCCGGGCTCCGGCTACGTCCGTGCGACGCTCAACGTGATCGCCCGCCGCGGCTGGGGCGCGGTGGCCATGGCGTGGCGAGGCTGCAGCGGAGAGCCCAACCGCGTCCTCCGGTCCTACTGCTCGGGCGAGACCGAGGACCCGCGCTTCGTCTGCACCCGCATCCGCGAGGCCGGCATCCGGGGGCCGCTGTTCGCCATCGGCTACTCGCTCGGGGCGAATGCGCTGCTCAAGCTGCTTGCCGAGACCGGGCCCGACGCACCCATCGACGCCGCAGTGGCGGTGAGCACGCCCTTCGACCTCGCGGCCTGTGCGCGCGCGCTCGACACCCCGTGGGGCGGGGGAGCCCTCTACCGCCGGGTGTTCCTGAAGACCCTGCGGGTGAAGGCGCTGGGCAAGCTTCGCGAGCACCCCGCCTCCGGTCTCTCTCCCGAGGGTGTCCGGGGGGCCAGGACGCTGCGCGCCTTCGACGACGCGTTCACCGCGCCGAGCAACGGTTACCGCGACGCGGACGACTACTACGCCCGCGCCTCCTCCGGACCGCTCCTGGGGAAGATCGGCCGCCCGGTGCTCTGCATCAGCGCCGAGGACGACCCGATGATTCCGAAGGAGACCCTGCCCGCGTCCATCCCCAACCCGCGCGTGCAGCTCCTGCGGACTGCCCGTGGCGGGCACGTCGGCTTCCTCTCCGGGAGCCTGCTGCGACCGCGCTTCTGGGCCGAGGCCCAGGCAGTCGAGTTCCTGGCGCAGCTCGTCGGGAGTTGAGCCGCCATGGCGGCCCGAGAGGCGGGGGGCTGCCGCGCGCAACCCCGCGACCTGGTCCGTCGTGGCCTCGGGACGCCGGATCAGCGTCCGGTGGCGAGGAAGCATCCCTGGACGTGGTCGTCCACCAGGCCGCAGGCCTGCATGAAGGCGTAGCAGATGGTGGACCCCACGAACCGGAAGCCCCGGGCCCGGAGCGCCTTGCTGAGCGCGTCCGATTCGGAGGTCGTCGCCGGCACCTGCCTCAGCGTCCGTGGCCGGCGGCGGAGGGGCTGGCCGCCCACGAAGCTCCAGGCGAACGCGTCGAACGAGCCGTGTTCACGCTGCACCTCGAGGAACGCCCGCGCGTTCTCCACCGCGGACGTCACCTTCGCCCGGTTGCGCACGATCCCTGGATCCCCGAGCAGCGCCTCGATGCGCGAGGGCCGGAAGCGCGCCACCCGCTGCGGGTCGAACCCGGCGAACGCGCGCCGGTAGCCTTCGCGCTTCTGGAGCACCGTCCACCACGAGAGCCCGGCCTGTGCACCCTCGAGCACCAGGAACTCGAAGAGCGTCCGGTCGTCGTGGACGGGGCGGCCCCACTCCTCGTCGTGGTACCGGATGTAGAGCGGCTCGGCCGTCACCCAGCCGCACCGCGGCTTACTGGCCATCCGCGACCCAGAGGTACAGGCCCTGCTCGGGCGCCCGCCGCGCGGCGAGCTCCGCCAGTGCCTCCACCGCCTTGTCGGGCCCGTCGTGCGGTCGTCCGTTTCCGCCGGTCCACTCCTGTGCCCAGCGCGCCCGCTCGGCCGGATCGGCGGTCCCGAGCGCGTCGGTGGCCTCGGCCGGAAGGAGATGGATGGACGGCCCGCGGGCGCCCGCGGTGAGCACGGGCTGCTCGAGGGCGGCGCTGGCGTTCTCGTTGCTCACTCCGCCGCCGGTCACGATCTCCACCAGGGACGCCAGGTTCACCGCATCCACCCCGGTCAGCAGCGTGCCGGGTGCCGGGGTGGTCCCGCCATCGAGGAGCCGCGGCAGCTCGGCGGCGGTGGCCAGAAACGCATGCACTCTCATCGGTCGAGCCCTTGCCTAGACGAGACCAGACCAGGAGTGCAAACGGTGGACAGCCCTCCCTCAGCGCAGGTGCACCGGGGCGAGCTGCGCATCAGCCCCCGCGTAACGCAGGGTTGCAATGCTCCAGGCGGCGGGGAGGGCGGGGCAGACCGGTCCACAGACCTCCACCCGGTGACCGCGGCAGGCGGGCTCGGTGCGGGCCAGGGAGCGGAAGCTCTGGGGGAAGGCGAGCACTTGCAGCTCGAGGGCGATGCCCGGTGTCGACGGCGCGCAGGCCTGCGCCAGTGCCGCCCGCTGGGCTCCGAGCGTCAGGCCGTAGTGGATGCCCCGGGTTCCCCCGTGCTCGCGGGTCCAGCCCATCCAGGAGCGCTGGAGCACCAGTCCCCAGAGCCCCACGCCGAGCGCGAGGCCGGTGAGGACCAGGGCCGCCCGCGGCCGTGCCGGCCACACCGTTGCAACCGCAAGCACCCAGCCAGCGACTGGAATCCAGAGCACCGGCTGCTGGTAGTGCGGCTCGGGAGGGAGCGCGAGGAGACCGAGGAAGGCGGCGTGCAATCCCCAGGTCCAGAGGCCGAGCCGCGCCACGCGCCGGAGCGCGGCCGAGGCAGCGCGGAGCCCGAGGAGGAGCCCGAGGAGCGTCCCCACGCCGACGACCACCGTCAGCAGCGGACCGACGAGGTGGAGAGCCGAGGCCGCCGGCCGTCCGGACGTGAACCCCGTCCAGTCGCCGTCGAAGAAGTAGTCGAGACCGATGCCCGCGGCCTGTGCGGCCGGGGCCACCAGCGCCTCGAACGTCCGTCCCACGCGCCCGGCGAGACCGACCGCGGCAACCGGCGCAGGCGCGGCGGCCTCGTGGAGGAGCGCCCGGGCGTAGGGGAGCAGCACCACCGCGGCGGAGAGCGCCATCGTCCCGAGCGCGACGAGTCGTTGCCGCCAGCCGCTCCGCTCGGTCAGGAGCAGCAGCGCCACCGCCGCCGCGAACGGCACCGCCATGAGGTGAGTGCCCAAGGCGAGTCCGACGAGCACGCCGGCGAGGGCCGCCGCCCCTGCCCGCACCGGCCCGTTCCGGGCGAGCACCGCGACGGCGAGCGCGGCGAACCCGGCGAGCAGCGGGTTGTCCCAGCCCTGCCGGCTCCAGAGGAAGGCGAAGGGAGAGGCCGCGGCGAGCCACAGCGCGACGGCGAGGGCCAGCGGAGGCGCCTGCGAGCGGCGGGCAAGCACCCCCGCGAGCACGAGCATCACCGCGGTGAGGAAGAGGCTCGCGGCGAGGATGCCTGCCTCGGGCCGGGGCCCGGCGACCCGGTGCACCGCAGTGTAGAACCACAGCGGCGCCGGGCCGTAGCGCACGCCGCGCGTCCCCCGGAGCACCGAGACCGACGCCCACCGGCCGGTCTGGGCGTCGCGCGTGGCGGCGTCCTGGAGCTGCGGCTCGTCGAGGACGTACGAGACCAGGTCCCGGTCGGCGAACCGCGTGCCGAGCGCGAGCAGGCCCCCAGCGACGAGGAGCCACGCCGGCCACCATCGGAGGGCTTCGGAGCGCACGCGCTGCACGACGCCTTGCCACGAACCGGCGGACCGCGCCAGGGGCGGCTCTTGCGCTAGAACGCGGGGCTCCATGGCCCGGACTCCCGTGCGTCGGCTCGCTCTCCCCGTCCTCCTCGTGGCGCTGGTGGCACGCGCCGAGACGCCGCTCATCCCCCGCGAGGTGCTCTTCGGGAATCCCGAGCGCACCAAGCCGCTCCTCTCTCCCGACGGGAAGCGGCTCGCCTGGCTGCAGCCGGACAAGGGCGTGCTCCAGGTCTGGGTCCAGACGCCGGGGAAGGAGGACGCCACGCCGGTGAGCGCCGACCGAGAGCGGCCTATCCGCCGTTTCCTCTGGGGCCAGGACAGCCGGACCGTCCTCTACGTCCAGGACGCGAAGGGGAACGAGGACTGGCACGTCTACAAGGTGGACCTCGAGTCGAAGCAGGTGCGCGACCTCACCCCGTTCGACGGAGTGCACGCCGAGATCGTCGGCGACAGCCCCCGCCGTGCCTCGGAGGTTCTGGTGGCCCTGAATCTCGCCGACCGCGCGCGCATGGACGTCTACCGCGTGGACCTCCGGACCGGCGCGGTGGTGCTCGACACGCGAAACCCGGGGACCGTCACCCAGTGGGCGGCGACCGACGACCTGGTGGTCAAGGCCGCTGCCGCCACCCGCGCCGACGGCGGGGAGGAGATCCTCGTCCGGGACTCGGCCAAGGTGCCGTGGCGCACCCTGACCCGCGTCGGCCCGGACGAGCATGTGGAACTGCTCGATCTGACCACGGACGGCAAGGCCGTGCTCTACGTGACCAGCGCCGGCGGGGAGACGGGCCGGGTGGTCCAGCGGGCGCTCTCCGGGGGGCCGGAGAAGGTGCTGGCCTCGCACCCGGAGGTTGATCCCTCCGACGTCTCGGTCCACCCCACCCGTCACCTGGTCGAAGGCGTGGTGTTCGAGCCCGGGCTGCCCGCCTGGACCTTGCTCGACCCGACGGTGAAGAAGGACTTCGACATCTTCCCGCACCTCGCCCGTGGCTTTCCGCAGGTCGTCTCGCGCGACCGTGCGGACCGCAGCTGGGTGGTCGCGTTCCAGGACCCGCAGGGGCCCACCCGTTACCTCTCCTTCGACCGGACGTCGCTGCAGGGCAAGCTGCTCTTCGTCGACCGGCCGAAGCTCGAGTCGGCCCCGCTGGCGGAGGTGAAGCCCATCTCCCTTCGCTCCCGGGATGGGCTCACGCTCCATGGCTACCTGACCCGACCGGTCGGGACGAGCACCGCCGGACCGATGGTCCTCTTCGTCCACGGTGGGCCCTGGGGACGCGACCACTGGCGTTTCTCCCCGTACGTGCAGTGGCTCGCCAACCGGGGGTACGCAGTGCTCCAGGTCAACTTCCGCGGGAGCACCGGCTACGGGCGGACGCTCCTCAACGCCGGCAACCGGCAGTGGGGCAAGGACATGCAGACCGACCTGCTCGACGCGGTCGACTGGGCGGTGAAGGAGGGGGTGGCCGAGAAGGGGCGGGTGGCGATCATGGGCGGCAGCTACGGCGGGTATGCGACCCTGGCGGCCGCCGCGTTCAGCCCGGACGCGTTCCGGTGCGGAGTGGACATCGTGGGTCCGTCGAACCTCTTCACCCTGCTCCGGAGCGTCCCCCCGTACTGGAAGCCGATGCGGGCGATGTTCGATCGGCGCATCGGGAACATCGACGCTCCGGCGGACAAGCCGCTGCTCGAGTCGGCCTCGCCGTTGTTCTCGGCGGAGAAGATCAAGATGCCGCTGCTCATCGGCCAGGGCGCGAACGACCCCCGGGTGAAGCCGGCCGAGTCGGAGCAGATCGTCGCCGCGCTGGAGAAGCACGGGATGGGTGTCACGTACGTGGTGTACCCGGACGAGGGGCACGGCTTCGCCCGGCCGGAGAACGCGATGGACTTCAACGCCCGCGCCGAGGCGTTCCTGGGTCAGTGCCTCGGCGGCCGTGTCGAGCCAATGGAGGGCGAGCGCGTGCCGGGGTCTACCGCGGTGGTGAAGGTCGTGGCGCCGAGGCCGGCGGCCGCGCCCAAGTGAGCCGACCGCCAGCGCTCAGACGGTGAGGGTGATGGCGGCGATCTCCGGCGGGCTGCCGATGCGCATCGGCGGTCCCCAGAAGCCGGTGCCGCGGTGCACGTACAGGTGGGCGTCGCCCACGCGGTACAGCCCCGCCGAGTACGTCCAGAGCGCGGCCACCAGCCCGGTGATGGGGAACATCTGTCCACCGTGGGTGTGGCCCGACAGCTGGAGCCCGATGCCCCTCTCCAGCCCGTCCTCGACGGCGCGCGGCTGGTGGGCCAGCAGCACCGCGGGGTACTCGGGGTCGCGTCCGGCCACCGCGGCCTCCAGGTCCCAGCCGCGCGGCCGATCCTTCTGCCCGTAGTCGTCCACCCCCACCAGGTCGAGCCGGGCGTCGCCGTCGCGGAGCGTGACGGTGCGGTTGCGAAGGACCGTGAGGCCCATCCGGTCGAGCGCCGCGCACCATTCCACGTCACCCGAGTAGTACTCGTGGTTGCCGGTGATGAAGTACGTGCCCCAGCGCGAGCGCAGGCCCCGCAGCGCCGCGATGGCCGGCGCGAGGTGGTTCACCTGCCCGTCCACCAGGTCGCCGGTCACCGCGACCAGGTCCGGCTTCAGCGCGTTGCAGCGCTGCACCATGTCCTCGAGGAATGGCCGGCCCAGCACGTCGCCGATGTGGATGTCGCTCACCTGGACGATGCGCAGCCCGTCGAACGCGCGGTGGAGCCGCGGCAGCCGGACGGCGACCTCGTCGATGACCGGCGGCGCGAACGCCCGCCGCACCCCGTAGGCGCTGAAGCCCGCGGCGACGAGCCCCGCCCCGCCCACCGCGGCGCGGGCGAGGAACTGCCGCCGCTCGGGCGACACCGGCGCCGCCCCGATCCGCCTGCGGCGCCATCCGTCCACCCGCCTCCAGAGGTGGAATGCGGCCAGGGACATCCCGAGGTAGAGCCCGACGCCCATCCAGCACCAGGCGGCGAAGGCGAGCGCGTCGCCCCAGGGCGTGTGGAAGCGGCTGAAGACCGAGCGGGCGAGGAAGAGTGAGGCGCCAGCCAAGGCGAGGGCGGCGCCGCCGGCGCGGCGGATGCGCCGGTCGCTGGTCGTGTCCCGGAACATCCGCCGGTACAGGTAGAGATGGCCTCCCAGGACCACCGCCAGCACGATGGTCAGGAAGATCGCGATGCGCAGCACGTACATGGAGCGCCCCGATGCTAACCAGACCGGGCGCCCGCTTCATCCCGGCCGCGCCGAGGTCGCCACGGCGAGGTTCAGAAGATGGCGCGCAGCATGAGGTAGGCGCCGAGCGCCATTGCCGTGACACCGAGCTTCTCGCGGTAGGGCTGGAGCTTGCGGGTCCACCGGTCGAGGGTGGCCTGAGCCCCCGGGTTCTTCAGCCAGCTCCGGAAGACCCCCACCCCGAGCACGAGGCCCAGCGAGAGGAGGAGCGCTCCGTCCACGGCGCGGAGCAGCCAGTGGTTGAACCAGCGGAGCGCCGGGAGCTCGAGCAGCACCCAGAAGAGCCGCCAGGCGCCGATCACCGCGCCGATGACGCCGATCCATCCCCGGTAGGGCTCCAGCCCGGTCACCACCCGGGCACCCCGCCGGTCGCGCGCGACGATCGACGCCGCGCCGAGCGCGCCCACCACCAGCAGGAAGAGTCCGTGCAGCAGTCCCATCGCCATCGGGAGACGCTGGGGTGCGCCGGCCGATTGCACCGCCGGGGCGACGCAACTCCACTTGCGGTTCACCTCACCGGGCCGATCTCCACGTTCAAGAGCTCCGACAGCTCGGCGAAGAACTCGTCGATGTCGCGGGCGCCGAGCGGGCCGCTCCAGCTGTGGACCAGGTTGCCGTCCGCGTCCAGCAGCACCACCGACGACGCCGCCACCGGCAGGTTCCACGGCGGCGAGCTCAGGGTGCGGTTCCAGTCGACGAGCACCGGCACGCTGTCCTTCCGCTCGGCGTCCCGCACCGCCGACAGGGCGAGGAGGTTGGCCGGGAAGAAGTCGAGCCCGTGCAGGTTCGCCACGCCGAGGACGTGCGCCCGCCCCAAGAGCCGGTGGGCACGCGCCCGCGCGAACAGCTCGCGCTTGAGCGCGACGTTCTGCTCGGTCGACCCCTTGTCCTCGTAGAAGAACACCGTCGGCCGCCCCCGCCAGCGTGACAGCGAGACCGGCTCGTTCGACGAGTCCCGGAGCTGGGCGTCCCAGCTGAGCCGCTCCGGGACCGCCCCCGCAGCGAGCGGACGAGCAGCCAGAACCAGGACGCAGACTAAAATTCTCAAGGACAACCCGTCCCTCTTATCTGGACAAACATTGCACATAACCTTGACGAACCTCTGACACGCCTTTACTCCAGCCGCCGCCTCGAAGGGAAGGGACCCGATGGCCCTCGCGCTGACCGAACCGTCCGACGCCGCCCTGCTCTGGTTGCGCCACGTGCAGTCCCACGTCGAGGGACGGCTGGCAGAGCTTCTCGCGCTCTCCGACGAGCAGAGCATCGACCCTCGCTGGAGCGAGGCGCTGGCGCACACCCGCGAATACGCGCTCAGGCCCGCGAAGCGATTGCGGCCGGCGCTGGTGGCCGTCGGTCACGGGATGGGTACGGGGCACGCCGAGCTCCCCGAAGGGTTGTGGAGCTTCGCCGCCGCCTTCGAGCTGCTCCACACGTTTCTCCTGATCCACGACGACGTGGCGGACTGCGCCGAGCGCCGCCGCGGTAGCCCTGCGCTGCATCGGGTGCTGGCCGATGGAAGGCTGGGCGAGGACCTGGCGGTGGTGATGGGCGATCACCTGTTCGCCCGCTCCATCGAGGCGATGCTCGAGACGGGGCTGCCAGGCACCTCGCGCGCGGTGCGCTACTACCTCGGCGTCTGCCGGCAGACCGCGGCCGGTCAGTACCTGGACCTCGACCTCACCCGGGCGCCGCTGCCCGAGGTCACTCTGTTCCAGACGCTCCGGGTGGCGCATCTGAAGACGGCGCGCTACGGCTTCGTGGCCCCACTGGTCTGCGGGGCGATGCTCGCCGGGGCGCCTCGAGGGCTGGTGGACGCGCTCGACCGGGTGGGCCGGCACGTGGGGCTCGCCTACCAGATGCGCGACGACGTCATCGGCCTGTTCGGCGATTCCCAGGCCGCCGGAAAGAGCACCGACGGCGACTTCGTCCAGGGCAAGCGGACCTTCCCGGTGGTGGCCGCCTACACCCGCGCGCCCCACGCCATCCGTGCCGAGATGGAAGCGCTCTGGGCCGAGCGGCGGTCCGACCCGGTCGCGCTCGCCCGGGCCCGCACCCTGGTGACGGCCCACGGCGGGCTGGCCGCCACCGAACGGCTGATCGAGCGGGCCACCCGGTCGGCGCGGCGCGCGCTCGGGTCCCTTCCCCATGGCGGTGGCTTCCGGGACCTGCTCGACTCGCTGGTGCTGACCCTCTCCCAGCGTCGTTCCTGACCTCACATGGCACGGCGGCTCTCGGCAGTGGTCGTTGGTGCAGGGGTGGGCGGGCTCGCCGCCGCGGCCCGTCTGGCCCATGCAGGGCTGGAGGTCCGGGTGTTCGAGCAGACGCCCGCGCCCGGCGGACGCTGCGCCCAGCTCCACGTCGACGGGTACACCTTCGACATGGGGCCCACCATCCTCCTCATGCCCGAGGTGGTGGAACGCACCTTCCAGGCGCTCGGCCGGAAGATGGAGTCGTACCTCCGGCTGCACCGCTGCGAGCCGAACTACCGGATCCGCTTCCGCGACGGCTCGGCCTTGACCTTCACCTCCGAGCTCACCCGCATGGGCCAGGAGCTGGAGCGCATCGAGCCCGGCAGCTTCCCCCGCTTCCTCCGCTTCCTCGCGCTGGGCCGGGTGCAGTACCGCACCAGCCTGGACCAGTTCGTCAGCCGCAACTTCGACCACCTGGGCCAGTTCCTCACCCCCGCGAGCCTCCGCGGCATCTTCCGGGCCCGCGCCCACCGGCGCCTCTACTCGGTGGCGAGCGAGTTCTTCCGCGACGACCGGCTGCGCGCGGCGGTCACCTTCCAGACCATGTACCTGGGCATCTCGCCCTACGAGAGCCCCGCGGTGTACGGGCTCCTCCCGTTCAGCGAGCTGGGGGTCGGAATCTGGTTCCCCGAGGGCGGCCTGTTCGCGCTGCCTCGCGCGCTGGAGCGGCTGGCGAAGGAGGTGGGCGTCCACGTCGCCTACCGCACGGCGGTGAAGGCCATCACCTTCGAGGGGAAGCGGGCCAGCGGTGTGACCCTCGAGGACGGGACGCACGTCCCGGCGGACCTGGTCCTCTGCAATGCCGACCTGCCCTGGGCCTACCGGAACCTCATCGACCCGGCCGTGACCCGGCTCCGGCGCGCGGAGAGGCTCCGCTACACCTCGAGCGGCTACATGCTCTACCTCGGGCTCGACCGGCAGGTGCCGGCGCTCGGGCACCACAACGTCTTCTTTGGGCGCGATTACCGGAGCTCGTTCGAGGACATCTTCGAGCGCTTCCGCGTCCCGGCGGACCCGAGCTTCTACGTCGCGGTGGCCAACCGCACCGACCCATCGCTCACGCCCTCCGGGCGGGACGGGCTGTACGTGCTCGTCCCCGTCCCCCGGCAGCACCCCTCGCTCGACTGGACCTCGGAGGGTCCGCGGCTTCGGGCGAAGGTCCTCGAGCGGCTCCGCGAGGAGGGCGTGGATCTCGAGCGCCATGTGGTCACCGAGCGCGTCTTCACCCCCGACGACTGGGCGAGCCGCTTCTCGCTCGAGCACGGCAGCGCCTTCGGCCTCAGCCACCACTTCTTCCAGGTGGGCCCGTTCCGGCCATCCAACCAGGACCGCACCGTGCGGAACCTGTTCTTCGTCGGCGCCTCGACCCAGCCGGGCACGGGCCTGCCCACGGTGATGCTCTCGGCCGAGCTGGTGGTGGAGCGGATGCGGCGCGAGGCGGCGGCCCTCGGCGCGACCCTCGCCCCCGCCCCAGTGCTCGTCCCGGAGGCGGTGAGGTGAACGCGCTGGTTCGCCAGGGGTACCGGACGGCGAAGGCCGTCACCCGCCAGCACGCACGGAGCTTCTCCTTCGCCTCGCTGCTCCTCTTCGGCGCGCGGCGGAGGGCGGCGTTCGCGCTCTACGCCTTCTGCCGGCGGCTCGACGACCTGGTCGACGATGGAGTCGGCGGCTCGGAGCCCCTCTCGCAGACGCTGGCCCGGGCGCGGGCGCTCATCGGGAGTCTCTACGTCGACCTCCCGCACCTGGCGGACCCGGCCCGCGGGCCCATCCGCGAGCGCGCGGTGGGCGATCTGTCCGACGGTGCGTGGAATGCGGCGGAGCTGGCGGCGCTTCGCGACACCATCCGGCGGTTCGGCGTGCCCGAGCAGCCGTTCCAGGATCTCGTCTCCGGCATGGAGATGGACGTCGCCGGCCACCGTTACGCCTCGTTCGCCGACCTCGAGCTGTACTGCTTCCGCGTGGCGGGCACGGTCGGGCTCCTCCTCTGCCCCGTGCTCGGCACCTCGGACGCGCGCGCCACGGCGGCGGCCGCCGACCTCGGCCGGGCGATGCAGCTGACCAACATCCTCCGCGACGTCCGGGAGGACCTGGCCCGCGGCCGGGTGTACCTGCCCGAGGACGAGCTGGCGGCCTTCGGGCTCTCCCGCGAGGACCTGGCCCGCGGGGTGGTGGACGACCGATGGCGCGCGTTCATGCGCTGTCAGATTGCCCGGGCCCGCGCCTACTACACCCAGGCCGCCGCCGGCGTGCACTGGCTCACCGGCTTCGGCACCCGGCGGATGGTGAAGCTGATGGGGGCGCTGTACGGCGGCATCCTCCGCGACATCGAGGCCCGGGGGCACGACGTCTTCTCGGGCCGCGCGCACGTGCCGTTCGCCGCGAAGCTGCGCTACGCCGCGGCGACGCTCCTTCGGCCGGGCACGGTGCTGCCGCCGCCGGAGGCCCCGCAGGTTCCGCTCCTCCCCGGGGGGGTGGCGTGAACCGCCCCGCGCAGATCGCCGTCGTCGGCGGAGGCATCGGCGGGCTGGTGGCCGCCGGGCTCCTGGCGCGCGCGGGCGGCAAGGTCACGCTCTACGAGCAGGAGGCCCGGCTGGGCGGCAAGGCCCAGCAGCTCACCGTCGGAAGCACGGTGCTCGACACCGGGCCGACCTTGCTCACCCTGCCGGCGCTGGTGCGCGAGACCTTCGGCGCGCTCGGCGCCGAGGACCTGCTTCCGCGGCTGATCACCCTCTCGCCTCAGTGCGAGTACCGCTGGGAGGACGGGAGCGGCTTCGTCGCCCACCCGGAGATCGAGCCCACCCGTGCCTCGGTCGAGGCGATGTCGCCCGGCGAGGGCCGGGGGGTGGACGGGTTCTACGCCGCCGCTGCCGCCATTCACCGCGCCGCGGGCGAGCCGTACCTCGAGGCGCCCTTCGAGGGGGTGGCGGGCTTCTTCGGCCGGGTCATCCGGCGGGGACCCGCGGCGATGCTGCAGGGAATGCAGATGTCCACCCTGCACGCGCTCGCCTCGCGCCACTTCCGCGACCCACGGCTGCAGCAGTTCGTGGGCCGCTTCGCCACTTACACCGGCGCCTCGCCCTACCAGGCGAGTGCGGCGTTCGCCCTCATTGCGCACCTCGAGCGGGTGGAGGGGGTGCACCACGTTGCGGGTGGAATGGGCGCGCTGGTCGCCGCGCTGGAGCGGGCGGTGCGCCGGCTGGGCGTTCAGATCCGCCTGGGGACGCGGGGGGCCTGGAGGCCGGTGGGCAACGGCTGGCGGGTAGGCCCGGCCGGTGACGAGGCCCCGGTCGACGCGGTGGTGGTGAACGCCGATCCGCTCGGCGCGTCCGGGGTGTCCGGCGGCCCGCTGGCGATGTCGGGCTACGTGCTCCTCCTCGAGGCGCCGGTGCGCTCGCGCCTCCGGCACCACACCGTCTTCTTCTCCACGGACTACCGGCGGGAGTTCGAGGAGATCTTCTCCGCGCGTGTCCCGTCCCACCCCACCGTCTACGTCTGTCACCCGGCGGCGAGCGACCCGGGGATGGCCGCGCCGGGGACCAGCGGGCTCTTGGTCATGGCCAACGTGCCGGCGATGGGCGAGGACTTCCTGCCCCATGCCGACGCGCTCCGGGCACGCTGCGTCGCCGTGGTCGAGGCGCTCGATCCGTCGCTGCGCGGGCGGCTGCGCGTGCTCGGCGAGCGCACCCCGGTGGACTTCCAGCGGCAGGGCGCCCCTGGAGGCTCCCTCTACGGCTTCCTCCCCCATGGACGCTTCGGTCCGTTCCGGCGGCCGAGCTCGCACCCCGCGCCGGGGCTGGTCTACGCGGGCGGCGGCACGCACCCGGGCGGCGGCGTGCCGATGGTGATGCTCTCCGGCCGGTTCGCCGCGATGCAGCTCGCCGCGGATCTGGAGGGCCGAGGATGAGGGCGCTCGCCCCGCTGCCGGACCGGGCCGGCGCCTACCGCTGGTACTACGCCGACCTCGGCTGCGGCGAGGTCAGCGCGGTGGTGATCTTCCTGCTGGGGAGCCTCTTCTCGCCGCGCTACGCGGCCCGCCGCAACGCGCTGCCCATCGAGCACTGCGCGGTCAACTTCGCGCTCTACGTCGGCGGGCATCGCAAGCAGTGGGTCCTCAGCGAGTACCCCGCCGCCACCCAGACCGACGGTGCGCTCTCCATCGGCCGGTCGCAGCTCCGGGTGGGGCGGGACGGCTCGGTGGAGATCGACGTCCGCGAGCGGCTCGCGCCCTTCGGCGGCGAGACGTGGGTGCAGATGGTGCTCTGGCCGACGGCGCCGGGCCTGGGCGCCGTTCCGTTGCTCGCCGACGGGAGCCATACCTGGGAGCCGCGCGCGCCCCGTTGCGACGCCGAGCTGCGGCTGCCGCTCCTCGGGCACGTGCTCCGGGGCCACGGCTACCACGACGCCAACGCCGGGGACTCGCCGCTCGGGTCGACCTTGCCCTCCTGGTCCTGGACCCGGGTGCACGCGCCCGACCGGACGGCCATCGACTTCCGCCTCCCGGCCGGCGAGCGGCTCACGGTGCGGACCGGCGCCCGCGGCACCTCGCTCACCCGCGACGAGGCGCCGGGGTCCGAGGTCACGGCCACCAGCTGGGGGCTCCGCGTCCCGCGGACCCTGTCCGCCGGGGGACTCGAGGTGCCGTGGCCGGACCTGGTCGAGTCCTCGCCGTTCTACGCCCGGCAGGTGGCGCACGCGGGCGAGCTGCACGCCATCGGCGAGGTGGCGGACTTTCGCCGGTTCCGCTCGCCGCTGGTGCGGTGGATGGCCCGCTTCCGGACCCGGGTGGAGCGCGCGGCATGAGCACGCTCGCCCTCGCCGTCCTGGTCTGGACCGTGGTCGCGGCGGTGTTCAGCGCGATCACCCTCCTCCGCGTGCTGCGGCAGCCGCCGGCTCCGCCCCCCCGGGCCCTCCTACCGATGCTCCTCATCCGCCCGCTCGACGAGCCGACCGAGCCCGAGCTGGCCAACCTCGCGGTCCCGTTCCCGCCGGACATCCCGGTGCGGCAGGTCGTCGTCTCGCCGTACCGGCCCCGGCTCGCGGACGGCGTCGAGTGGCACTTCTCGGACCCCGCGTGCCTCAACCGCAAGGTAGGGCACGTGCTGTACGCCCTGGACACGCTGCGTCCGGCCGGACGTCAGGTCCTGGTCGTCGACGCGGACGTGGCGGTGGACCGGGCGCTGCTCGAGGGCCTCTCCGGGGCGCTCTCGGCCGGCGCGGCGCTCGCCACCGCGGCGCCCGAGCCGGAGGGGGGCAGGGGGCTCGGCGCGGCCGCGATCCGGGGGCTGCTCCGCTCGAGCCAGCACAGCTTCGTCGCCCTCGACCTGATGTCGGCCGGCTCGAAGGCGGTCTGCGGGAAGGCGCTCGGCCTCTCCGCCCCGGCGCTCGAGGCGCTGCGCGGGCTCACCGGCCACATCGGCGAGGATCTGGAACTGGCGCGCTTCCTCCACCTTCGGGGGCTTCCGGTGATGCGGGTGGCCTCGGCCGCGCGGATGCCGCTCCCTCGAGCGGTACCGCTCGGCAGCGTGCTTCGCCGCTTCCGCCGCTGGATGCAGGTGCTCCGCGCGCACCGGCCGGCGCTGTACCCCACCGTTCCGCTCCTGCTCGCGCCGACGCCGCTGCTCCTCGGCCTCGCCGTCCTGGTGGGCTCGGCCGGAGAGGTGACCGCGCTGGCGGTGCTGCTGGCGCTCCGCATCGCCCTGGGGCTCGCTCTGTCCAGGGGCCGCCCCGACGGGGCGGACGGCGGCTGGGAGTGGCTGCTCGGCGAGGCGATGCTGCTCGCCGCGTGGCTCGGCTCCCTCGGCGGCCGGACCGTGGATTGGCGGGGGGGCTGCTTCACCCTCCTTCCAGGCGGACGGATGGAGCGCGCGGTCCGGGGAGGCGAGCGGTGACCTACGGGCGCTTCCTCGCGCTCTTCGTGGCGCTGCCGCTGCTGGTGCTCGGTGTCCTCTGGTGGTCGGGGACGGTGAAGCGGCTGCCGTGGAAGGGAGTGCTCCAGTTGCTGCTGGTCGTGTACCTGACCACGGCGCCCTGGGACAACGCGGCGGTGAAGCAGGGGTTGTGGGACTTCCCCCCGGGGAAGACCTGGGGCATCCGGCTCGGGTACCTCCCGCTCGAGGAGTACCTCTTCTTTGGCCTGCAGACGCTGCTCACCGGGCTGTGGGCGGGGCGGCGGCTCCTCCGGCTGCGCGATCGCGGGGTGACGGCGTGAACGGGCCCACCGCCTACCTCGTCCACCTCCTGGGCTGGGCGCTCCCGGTCCTCGCGGTGCAGCTCGCGGTGATCGCCTGGCGGTACCGCGGACAAACCCCGCACGTGCTCCGCGCGGTGTTGCCGCCGGCGCTGGCGGTGACGGCCTGGCTCGTGGCCGGAGACCATCTGGCGATCCGCGCGGGCGTGTGGAAGTTCGGCCCGGGGAAGCATTTGGGCGTCTACCTCGGCGCCGTGCCCATCGAGGAGGCGCTCTTCTTTCTCCTCACCAATCTCCTGGTGGTGTTCGGGCTGGCGCTGTTCTGGCCACGCCCGGCGGAGGTGACGCCGTGATCCCGGCGTGCAAGGGCTGCCTCCGCCAGCACCTGGTGGAGGCCTACGTTCGCCGGAAGGTGCGCGCCTCGTTCCGCGCGGTGTGGCTGCGCGGCGAGCTGCCGCCCGCGCCCCGGGGGCTCCTGGTCTACCTGAACCACGCCAACTGGTGGGACGGCTTCGTGGTGCACCAGCTGGGCAAGGCCGCCGGCTGGGATGGCTTCGCGCTGATGGAGGAGCGGAACCTCGCGCGCTACCCGTTCCTCCGGCACATCGGCGCCTTCTCCATCCGGCGCGGTGAGGCACCCTCATCGCTGGAGACGCTGCGCTACGCCCGGGGCTTGCTCCGGCAGCCCGGCGCGGCCGTCTTCGTCTTCCCCGAGGGCGAGCACCGTCCGCCGGGTGAGCTGCCGCTGCGGCTCGAGCGTGGGGTGGAGACGCTCGCCCGGATGAGCCAGGCGCAGTCGGTCCCGGTGGCCGTGCGCTACGCCTTCTTCGAGCACGAGCGCCCGGACGTGCTCCTCGACGTAGGCGCGCCGCACCCCCCGCTGCGGCTGTCCGACTACCAGCGGCGGCTGGAGGAGCGGGTGATGGCGCTGCGGGCGGTGACGCGGCTCGAGGGGTTCCACCGGTTGCTGGAGGGCCACCGCGGCGTCGCCGAGCGGTGGGACGCCCTCCGCGGCCTGGGGGAGGGAGAGCGATGAGCCTGCGGATCCGCACCATCGCGCGCCTGACCGGCGTCCGTGAGGCGACGCTCCGGGCGTGGGAGCGCCGCTACGGCTTCCCCCGCCCGGCGCGCGGGGAGAACAACTACCGGATCTACTCGCGCGACGAGGTGGAGGCGGTGCGACGGGTGGCGCAGCTGCTCCACGAGGGCTTCTCGGCCTCGGAGGCCATCGAGCAGGTCCGGCGCGTGCCGCTGGGCGAGCTGCCCATCGGCGCGCAGCTCCGCGAGCGCTTCTGGTCCGCGGTGGCGGTGCTGGACACCGAGGCGGCGGACAGGGTGCTCGACGATGCCTCGGTGGTGATGACTCCCACCGCGCTGTGCGACGGCTTCCTCCTCCCGCTCTTGCGGGAGATGGCCGACCGGCTGGACGTGGCCCGCGAGCACCTTGCCTCGGCCCTGGTCCGGCAGCGGCTCCGGTCGCTGGTGCTTGCCCCCGGTCCGGCCACCGGGCCGCGCGCCGTGCTGGCCTGCCCGGCGGGGGAGATCCACGAGGGTGGCCTCCTCGGGCTCGGGGTGCACCTCAAGGGGATGGGATGGAAGCTCGCCGTCCTCGGCGGCGACACCCCGCCCGACGCCATCTCCAGCGCGGCGCGCACTCTCCAGGCCGAGGTGGTGGCGCTCTCGCTGGTGATGGCCCGCCCGCCGGCGGAGGTCGAATCGACGCTCGCCGAGGTGGTGCGGGTCGTCTCCTGTCCGGTCGTGGTGGGCGGGGCGGCGGCCAAGGACAACGTCCGCCGGGTACTGGCGGCCGGCGCCCACTTCGTGGAGACCCCCCAGGACGTGGCCGAGGTGGCCCTGGCGCGCATGAGGGCCATGGCCCGCTGAGCCCACGCACCCGTCCGTGGGTCTGCTACGAAGGCAGCCATGGCGAACCGGGTGGCGCTGGTGACCGGAGGCTCCCGCGGCGTGGGCCGCGCGGTCTCGCTGCTCCTCGCGCGCGAGGGTTGGGACGTGGTCGCCACCTACCGCCGGGACGAGGAGGCGGCACGCGCGCTGGAGGCCGAGGCCGCAGCGCTCGGCCGGCGGGCGCTGGTGCTCCGGGCCGATCAGCTCGAGCCCGAGAGCCTGGAGCCGGTCTTCGCCCGGACGAAGGAGACCTTCGGGGGGCTGGACGCGCTGGTGGCCAACGCGGCGAGCACTGCCTTCGTGCCGCTGATGGCGATGAAGCCGCACCAGATGGACAAGACCTTCGCGGTGACGGTGAAGAGCTTCGTCCTGCTCGCCCAGCTCGCGGTGCCGCTGATGCAGGGGCGCGCCGGGGCGAGCATGGTGGCGGTCTCGGGGATGGACAGCCGGATGCCTTTGCCCTTCCACGGCTTCCTGGGGGCGATGAAGGGGGCGATGGAGGTGCTGGTGAAGTACCTGGCCGCGGAGCTGGCGGCGGAGCGCATCCGGGTCAATGCAGTGAACCCCGGGTACATCGACACCGACAGCTCGCGCTTCTACATGGGCCCGGCCTGGGACGCGCTGGCCGAGACCGTCGAGGCGCAGGTGCCATCGGGTCACATCGCCACCCCCGAGGAGATCGCCCGTCCCATCGCCTGGCTTCTGAGCGACGCGGCGGGGTACGTGAACGGGACGACGCTGGTGGTCGACGGCGGGCTCGAGGTGGCCTACGGCATGGCGGTGGGCGCGCGCATCGCGGCCAAGACGTGAGCGCTCGCCCGTCGCCGGGGAGCGTCGTGGTGACCGTGGCCTTCTGGCTGGTGGCGGCGCTGACCATGCCGGTGCTCTTTCTCCTGGCGACCGGGGTGTTCCTGGTCACCGCCCCCTACGACCCTGACCGGCGGGTGCTGCACGCCTTCGTCTGCCGGGCGTGTCACGGCTATCTGCACCTGAACCCGCTCTGGCGCGTGCGGGTGGAGGGACGGGAGCGGATCCCCCGGGGCGCCTCGGTGCTGGTGGTGAACCATCAGTCGCTCGCCGACGTGGCGGCGTGCATGGGGCTCCACCGGCCGTTCAAGTTCGTGTCCAAGGCATCGCTCTTCTCGCTCCCGCTGGTCGGCTGGGCGATGTCGATGCTGCGCTACGTCCGGCTGGAGCGCGGACGGCCGCACTCCACCCGGTCGATGCTGGAGGATTGCCGGCGCTGGCTGCGCCGGGGGATGGCGGTGCTGATGTTCCCCGAGGGGACTTACGCGCCGGGCGAGGCGCTGCTCCACTTCAAGCCGGGCGCCTTCCTGCTCGCGCGGGACGAGCACGTGCCGCTGGTCCCGGTCCTCCTCTCCGGGACGCGGGCGCTGGTGCTGGGCGACGGTCCGTGGATGGCGCCGCGGGTGGACATCCGCGTCCGGGTGCTGGACCCGGTGGAGTTCCCCGCCGGCGTGGACGCGGTCCACGTGGCGGCGGAGATGCGCGAGCGCTTCGCCCGGGAGCTCGGGCGCCCGCTCCACCTGACCGCCCGATGATGAGCCGGGGCCCGGCCCGCGTCACTCGCCGGTGCAGTGCGAGTAGTTCGCCGTGCTCACGCAGGTGGTTCTGCCGTCGCCGGCGAGGTTCATGTTCCCGCGAGGCGTCGAGCCCTCGTAGTGCTTGCTCCAGGCCTGACCGCCGCCGCTGCTCCGGCGCGCGCGGGCAAGGAGGACGAGGTTACCCATGGGGGGACCTCCCTCGAGCCCGTAGTTTCCCTGCGCGTCCACCCACCAGTGCCCGGGCCAGACCTGGCCGATGATCTGCTGGAGGCCGAGGACGTCCAGCGGGTGCAGCTCACGGCCGTTGATGAACACGCCGGTGAGCGTGCCCTGGCCGCCGCCCGAGGCATCGGCCGGGAGGGGGCCGCCGAGGGTGATCCCCGGAGGGAGGAATGCCAGCGTCGGCCCGCCCCACCGTCCGGAGGCGCCGGTGCGGGGGTCGTACCAGTACGCGCCGTCGTCGAGCCGGCCCACGCCGCGCTCCAGGCGCTCGAGCGTGGCCAGCTCCGCGGCGCCGAGGAGGCGGTTGTTGAAGCGGACCTTCCGGGTGGCCGCGGCCGGCGTCCTGGCCGCGGGCTGCTGGGCCTGGGCGGTTCCAGCCAGGAGGAGCAACGTCAGGAGCATGGACCGCATCGGACCCTCCGGGGGAGGCGAGAGCGACATGTCCCAGTGACGGAGCCGACCGGGGTTCCTGCTCATCGGGGACCTCCCCCGCGCTCAGAGCTCGATGCGCGGCTCGTCCGGGTTCGGCTTGTAGAGCAGCACGGTGCGTCCGAGCACCTGCGCCACCTCGGCACCGGTCCCGGCGGCGAGCGACTCGGCCTGCTCCTTGCGCGTCTGGCGATCCGCGGAGGCGAGCTTCACCTTGACCAGCTCGTGGTCCCAGAGCGCCTGCTCCAGCGCCGCCACCACCCCGGGGGTGACGCCCTCCTGGCCCACCTGCACCACGACGGCGAGGTGATGGCCGAGGGCCCGGAGCTTCCGCCGCTGCTTCCCGTCGAGGCTCATCTCACTTCTGCCCGGTGGCGATGCGGATCTCACGCTGCGCATTCACGTGCTGCGGATCCAGGGCCACGCAGCGCTTGAAGTGCTTGAGCGCAGTCGCCTGGTCACCGGTGAGCTTGTACAGCTGGCCGATGAAGTAGTGCGCCGGCGCGCAGCGCTCGTTGAGCTTGATCGACTGGTTCAGGTCGCGCAGCGCCTCGACCATCGCCACCTTCTTGTCCTGGATGGTGAAGAAGCGCGCGTACCCGCGCCAGGCGTAGAACTCGCCCTCGCGGGGGTTGGCGGCGATCGCGTCGTCGAAGGTCTTTACCGCCTCGGCGAAGCGGCGGGCCCGCACCAGGGACGTGCCCTTGTTGAAGGTCTCCTCGGCCTGGAGCACGGCCTGGACGTCGACGTCGGCCGGACCACCCTTGGCGAGCATCTCCTTGTACCGGGCGCGCGAGGCGTCGTCGGCGAGCACCCGGTTCGCCTCACCGACGGCGGCGAAGATCTCTGCCTTCGCCTTGGCCAGCTGGGGCGGAGCCTCCTGCGGCACGGTGTCCGGGTGGAACAGCTTGGCGAGCTTGAAGTAGGCCGCCTTCACCGCCGCCGAGTCGGCGGTCTCGGGGATGCCGAGCACCTGGAAGTGGTTCTGGGTGCGGATCCTCTCCAGCCTCGCCTGGAGCGCGCGAAGCTCGGCGGCGAAGCCGGGGGACGGCGGGGGCGCCGGCTGGGTCATCGGGGCAATCCGCGGCGGGTCCGCCTGGGGCAGCGAGGCCAACCCGGTCGGGGTGAGGGCCGGGACCGGCGAGCGCGGCGCGGCCGGAGTGGCCGGTGCGGTGGGCCTTCTCGCCGGTGCTGCGGCCGCCGGCGGTTCCCCCTGCGGCTTTGCCTGTGCCGCGGAAGGTCCTGGCGGGGGGGGCGGACGGGATGGAGGGGCCGTGGGAGGCGGTGGCGGCGCGAGAGGCGGCGCACGGAGGGTCACCTCGGGGAACGAGACGGCGTCCAGCTCCCGCAGCAACAGTGCCACCCGGAGGATGGTGTCCATCTCGCCGGCGGTGCTCTGGGCGAGGTGGGCGAGCGAGCGGGTCCCGTCGAAGTAGCCCGCCGCACGAGTCTCCTGGGCGGTGAGGCGAAGGTCGGGCAAGGCGTCGCCGGCGCCCCGGCGCACCACCGGACGCTCGCGGACGTCCATCAGCCGCGACTTGAGCTCGGGGAGGGGGACGCGCCGGATGACCTCGGCCAGCAGGCCCCAGCGGTTCCCGAGCGGGACCACCTTGCTCGCCGGCAGCTCGAGCGCCTCGAAGCGAAAGCTCCCCCGCGGGGAGAGGTAGGCGCGGAGAAGGAGGTCCGCGGCCCGCTGGGCGAGCGCGGGGAAGACGAGGCCCGGATTGATCGCGCCGAGGGTGAAGAGCGCGGCCAGCACGTCGTTGCCGTACTTGATCGCCTCCCGCTCGGCGCGGGCCACCTGCTCCGCGGTGGCCAACCGCTGCGCGACGAGGAAGGGGCCGATCGCGTCGGAGGCGTGGGTGGACTCGGCGGACTCCGGGTTGCCGCGCCGCATGTACAGCGTCGTGGTGCGGTCCTCGAGGTCGAAGAAGAAGAGGCCGGTGGCGCCGGCGCGCGCGCCCTGGGCGTAGACCTTCAGGGCGTTCGTCTCGGCCAGGTCGGCGCGGAGGAGACTGAAGGTCGAGGTGAGCGGCGCGGCGGTGCGGGGCGGCGGCTTCGGAGCTCCGGGCGGAGCGAGCTCGAAGGGCACGGCCTCGGCCCACGCATCCTCGGGCTGCAGCGGTGAGGCCGCCGGGGGCGGTGGCGTCGGCGAGGGCGGCCGGAGCGGCGCTGCGGTGAGGACGGGCGGAGCGGGGGAGGTGCCGGTCGAGGTCCGCGGTGGTGCGGGCGGCGGGGTGGGCGTGAGCGGCTGGATGGGTGCGGCGGTGAGGACCGGCGCCTCGGACGAGACCGGAGTTGGAGGTGCCGGGGTGGGCGTCCATCCGGTGGCGGTCGCCGGCGTGAGCTGCTCGGCCGAGAGGATCGGCGGCGCTGGCGCCGCGGTGGGTGCGGCTGCCGGATTCGGTGCTCCTGGAGCGGAGAGCCGGCCCGGCGCGTCGGTGCCGAACAGCGCCGCGGCCGGCGGACCCTCGGACGGGGCGGAGTCGAGCTGCACCTTGTGCCGGTTGTCGTCGCCCCAGAGGTGGCGGGGGAAGAAGTCGCGCAGCTCCGGGAACCGGTACGGCAGCGCGTACGACTCACCATCCGTAGAGACCTGGAGGAGGCCCTGGAGCACGCCCCCCTCGATCAGGAGCTCGACGGTGGACGGCTCGATGGGCCCGAACACCTTCCCTTCCCGGTTCCGGACGAAGATCTGGGAGCCCGCCATCCGGGGGACTCATACCGCAGCCGGGGCCGGGACCGTAGAGGGCGAGGGGGCTCAGCGCGCGGAGAGTCGCGAACGCGCCCACCCGGCGAGCGCGGCCGCCGGCGCCATCACCAGCGCCGCCGAGAGGTCCAGCCACCGCGGGTTCGACCCGGGCTCGAGCCAAGGATGGGCCAGCGCCGCCAGGGCGATGACCCCGGCGAGCACCCCGGCATGCGCCAGCGGCCGACGACCCGCCAGGCTGGCCGCGGTCAGGCCGCCGAGCGCGGCGAACACGGCTCCGTAGGCGATCGACCCCACGATGAACCCCGTCGTGGGGGGCGTCCCCAGGTTCTCGGCGGCGGCGCCCCGGGGCATGAACGAGCCGATGAGGAACACCCCGAAGCCCACCGCCACGGCGAACACGCTGCGGATCCAGACCATGTGAGCCGCCTTCTAGCTCGAAGGCTGCCGACCCGGGACCCCGACGGAGTAGACTTCGACCCCACGGGAGGCACGCGCATGAGACAGGCTGTCGCCGCGGCGATCCTCCTCTCGACCCTGCTGGGAAGGGACGCGTGGGGAGACTCCGGCTGGCGCGAGATCCGGGGACCGCACGTGGTGCTCCGGACCGACCTTGGCTCGGGTGCGGCGAAGGACGCCGCGTTTGCCGTCGAGCGGTTCCGCGCGCAGATCATCGCCGCCGCCTGGCCCCGCGCGACCTTGCCAGCGTCGGATCGGATCGAGGTCACCGTCTTCGGCAACGGGCTGGACTTCGAGCAGCACTTCGGTCGCACCGTCGCGGGCGTCTTCTTCCACGACGTGCCCCCCTTCGCCGTCATGTACGGCCACCCGGACAGGTGGGAGCACCGCGCGAGCGTCGCCACGCCCGAGACCACGTCCGTCCTCCGCCATGAGCTGGTTCATCACCTCGCGGCGAGCATCTACCGGCGTCAGCCGCACTGGTTCGCGGAAGGGCTGGCGCAGTTCCTGGAGACGGTCCGGACCGGCGAGGACGGCAAGACGGTCGTGGTGGGGGCGGCAAATCTGGAGGCGCTGCGGAAGTACCAGTCCCTTCGCAGCCTGCGGGTCGCAGACGCGCTCGCCTGGTCGGGCCAGCTGGACGCCATGCCCGAGGGCACGGTGCACGGGCTCTATGGCCTGAGCTGGGTGATGGTGCACTGGCTCTACAATGAGCATCCTGCGCAGTTCGCCCAGCTCCAGGGGTTTCTGGCCCGGGGGATCGACCCGGACAAGGCATGGAAGATCATCTTCCCGGGTCTGAACACGCCGGACGTCGACGAGGCGCTGAACCAGTACATGAAGCACGGAAACTACACCGAGTACCTCGCCCCGTTCGCCGACCCCATGCCCCCGCTCGTCGAGGTGGCGCTCAGCGAGGCCGATGTGCACGCCGAGCGCGCCCGGGTGGCACTCGCCGCAGCGCGCTCGAGCAGCGACCGTTCCTCGCACCAGCGGCAGGCGGAGCAGGAGCTCGCGACCGCGCTCAAGCTCGATCCGGCGGATGCCAACGCGCTGGTGCTGCAGTTCCGGCTGGCCGCGCCGCAGGACCGTGCGGCGATCGCGCGCCGGCTCACCGAGGCGCACGCCGACGACGGACGCGGGTGGCTCCTGCTCGGCGAGGCCCTCAAGGACACCCAGACCGTTCCCGAGAGGGAGGCTGCGTTCCGGAAGGCCGTGGATCTGCGTCCGGGCGATCCGACCGCCCTGAACAGTCTCGCCCGGCTCTACGTGGAGCAGGGGAGGCCGACCGATGCCGGTCCGCTGATCACCAAGGCGATCCAGCTCGCACCCTATGATCCGGGCACGCTCGACACGCTCGCGGCGGTGCAGGCGATGCTCGGCCGCTGCTCGGAGGCCGTGGCCAGCCAGTCCCGGGCGATCGATGCCCTCACGGAGGGCACAACGGCGGCGGCCCGTCGGGGCTTCCAGGACCGCCTCGAGCGATACCGGACACGGTGCACCTCGGCGGCACCACCGGGAGCCGGCGGGGGCTGAGCGGCAGCGTCTCTAGATCAGCGCGCCGAGACCGATGAGCGCCGCCGCGAGGTAGAAGAGCGACTCGCCGGCGATGAGGCCACCGCCGACGAGGGAGGTGGTCGACATGTCGGCCGGGAGCTCGTCGGTCGGGAGGCGGTCCGTCGGGCCAGCCTTCCACCCCAACGTGTTCCAGACCGACGAGAGGATGCCGCCGGCTCCCCACCACAGCGCCGTGGGCAGCTCGACGAAGGTGCCGAAGGCATAGGCGTACGGGCTGGGCAGGAGCACCGAGTCCGCGAGCCATCCGACCGCCGGACCCGGGCCGGGGCGCGCCACGAAGGCACGGTACCGAGCGCTGGCCCGGAGGAGCTTTCGCAGCACCTCGACCACCAGCCCCAGCGCGAACCCGAGCTCCAGCGCGACCAGCTGGTGCACGGGAAGATGTCCCAGCCCACGGATTGCACCCACCAGCTTGTAGGTTAGGGCCGACTGCCACTGGCCAACCTTGGCCTCGGGGTGGTCGAAGCTGTTCACCGCCAGCACCGGATAGGCGCTCAGGAAGACACGGGCCAGCACCACGCAGAGCACCGCGCCCATCCCGATGCCGAGCACCTGGTAGTAGAACTGCACGCGGCGATCGGTGCCCAGGCGCCAGCCGGTGGAGCGGTCCTGCTGCATGTCGCAG
>DATKKF010000100.1:0-90739 GCA_035543115.1 Myxococcaceae bacterium | reverse complement strand
CAGGAAGCCCGAAGCCCCGTCGAGGGCACCGCAGATGATGAGGACGTTGTTCTGGATCGCGAACCCGGTCGCGCTCGAGGCCAGTCCGGCATAGGAGTTCAGGAGCGAGACGACCACCGGCATGTCGGCCCCGCCGATGGGGAGGACCATGAACACCCCGAGCAGCAGCGCCAGGGCGATCATCCCGTAGAAGACCATCGGGGTGCCGGGGCGGAAGATGAGGAAGAGGAACATGGCGATCGCCACCCCGAAGAGGGTGATGTTGACCGTGTTCTGTCCCCGGTAGGTCACCGGCTTCCCGGTGATGAACTCCTGGAGCTTCCCGAAGGCCATGAAGCTGCCGGTCACGGTGAGCGCGCCGAACAGCACCTCGAACCCCAGCGCGGCCATGGTCGACCGCGGCATCGCCTGCTGGTGAATCCGGTACTCGGCGACGCCCACCAGGGTGGCGGCCAGCGCGCCGAACATGTGGCTGATGGCGATCCGCTGGGGCATGGCGGTCATCGGAACGAACATGCCCAGCGGGTAGCCGATCACCGTCCCCAGGATCAGCGCCACGGCGATGAAGTCGAATCGGACGATCTCGTGGTTGAACAGCGTCCCGACGATCGCCAGCACCATGCCCAATGCCGCCTGCTGCATGCCCAGCCGGGCCCGGTCCGGATGCGACAGGCTCTTCAGGCCGAGGATGAACAGCACCGAGGCGGCGAGGTAGATCGCCTCGATGACCAGATCGCGGGCGCTCATCGGGACCCGCCTCCACGCTGGCCGGCCTTCTCCACCTTCGCCCCAGGGGCGGCAAGCTCCGGCCTCGGCTCCCGGCGGAACATCTTCAGCATCCGGTCGGTGATGAGGAAGCCGCCCACCACGTTGATGCTGGCGGCGGTGACCGCGATGAATCCCAGCCAGTTCGACACGCTGTCCCGGTTGGCACCGGCGAGCACCAGCGAGCCCACCAGGCTGATGCCGGAGATGGCGTTGGTCGCCGACATCAGCGGTGTATGAAGGAGCGGCGGGACGCGGGTGATGACCTGGAACCCCACGAACGCGGCGAGCACGAACACGTACAGCTCGATGATGCTGATCACCGTCCGCTCCCTCCCGGCACCTGCCCGTTCAAGGTGACCAGCATCGCCCTGGTGATCTCGTCCTCCGGATCGATCTTCAGCGCCCCCTCCTTGGTGGAGAGGTGCTGGACCAAGGTCAGCACGTTGCGGGCGAACATCTGGCTCGCATGCAGGGGCACCGTGGCCGCGAGCTGCACCGGGCCAAGGACCACCACCCCGCCCACCACCACCCGCTCGCCGGCCCTCGTCCCCTCGACGTTTCCGCCGGTCTCCGCCGCCAGGTCCACCACCACCGACCCCGTCCGGAGCGTGGCCAGCGCCCTGCCGTCGACCAGCACCGGCGCCCGCCTCCCCGGCACCTGCGCGGTGCAGATGAGCAGATCCTGCTGGGGGATGGCCGCGGCCAGCGCGGCCCGGGTCTGCGCCTCCTCCTCCGCGGTCTGCGCCCGGGCGTAGCCGCCTGCCCCCTCGGCGTCGGCGGACACCTCCGGACCGACGAAGGTCGCCCCGAGGCTCAGCACCTGTTCCCTGGCGGCGGGCCGGACGTCGAACCCGGCCACCACCGCCCCGAGCCTCCGCGCGGTGGCGATGGCCTGGAGCCCCGCGACCCCCGCGCCGAGCACCAGCACCTTCGACGGGACGAGCGTCCCCGCGGCGGTGGTCAGCATCGGGAGCAGCTTGCCCAGCTCGGCGGCCCCGAGGAGCACCGCCTTGTAGCCGGCCACCGTGGCCTGGGAGCTGAGGACGTCCATCGACTGGGCCCGGGTGATGCGCGGCACCCGCTCCAGTCCGAGGAAGGTCAGCCGCCGGGCCCCCAGCGCGGGGAGGAGCGCGTCCGGCGGCTCGACCCCGAGCATCGAGACGACGGTCGCCCCCTCGGGGGGCTCCCCCAGCTCGGCAGCAGTGGGCCGCCGGACCCGCGCCCAGAGCTCCGCGCCGCTGAACGCCTCGGCGCGTGAGGGGAGGACCCGCGCGCCGGCCCTCTCGTAGTCGGCGTCGGTCGAGCCGGCGGCGAGCCCTGCGCCGCGCTCGAGCGAGATCTGATGTCCGGCCTTCGTGAGCCGCTGCACTACCTCGGGGACGAGCGCCACCCGGGCTTCCCCGGGCGCGGTCTCCCGTACCACCGCGATTCGCATCGCAGACCCCCTCCTAGAAGGAGTTGCCGATCGTGAACTCGAAGAGGATTGGGTCGTCGATCGGTCTTCGGGTGAGTGGAATGCCCCACTCGAATCGTAGCGGACCGACCGGCGAGAACCAGCGAATCCCGAAGCCGGTGGACCAGAACAGTCCCAGCGGAAGTGAGTGTTGTTTGTCTTCGAAGAAGCTGGCGTTCACCGCGAAGGCGTTGCCCGCGTCGACGAAGACCACGCCCTTGACGCCGACCTTGGGCACGATCGGGAACTCCAGCTCGAGGTTGAGGACGAACTGCTTGTTGCCGCCGACCACGAAGTTGGTCGTGGGGCAGTCGGGCCGGTTGCAGGTCGGCACCTCGATGGTCGGGGAGATCGAGCTCAGCGCGTAGCCGCGGACCGTGTTGATCCCGCCCAGGTAGTAGAGCTCGGAGACCGGGAGCGGGCGAGTGGAGTCCAGGTTGGCGATGTACCCGACGGTGACGTTGGTCTTGAACACCGCCCCCAGGGGCAGCGAGAAGTAGAAGCGCGAGAACAACGTGTAGCGGGCGTAGTTCAGGTCGCCCCCGAGGAAGTCCGGGGCGAACTCCGCCGAGGCGAACTGGTAGAAGCCCCTGCTCGGGAAGAGCCGGTTGTCACGCCGGTCCCAGGCCAGGGTGAACCGCATCGCGGAGGTGACCTGGGTGCCGATGCGGAAGCGCCCGTAGAGCGGCACGGTGTTGGTATTGATCACCCCGGCGTTGGGGCCGGTCCCGGTGCCGCCCGGCGACGCCTCCACCCACTCGCGGGTGTACCCCACGCTGGCGATCAGGTCGTCCCAGATGTGGTAGCCGAGCCCCATCGAGCCGCCCAGCGCCTGGCGGGTGAAGTCGAACTGGTCGATCTGGGTGCGGTAGATGTCGAAGGAGAAGATCCAGTCGCTGTCGAAGAAGTACGGGTCGTAGAACGAGAGCTGTATCAGCTGCCGCAGGCTGCTCAGCTGGGCGGAGACCGACACCGTCTGCCCCCACCCGAGGAAGTTGTTCTGGGTGACCTGGGCGGTGAAGATGAAGCTCTCCACCGAGCTGAAGCCGAAGCCCACCTGGAAGCTGCCGGTGCTCTTCTCCTTCACCTCGACCGTGACCACCACGTGGCTGTCGTCGCGGCCGGGCTTGTAGGTGATCTCCACCGTCTCGAAGAAGCCGAGCGCGGTGACTCGCTCCTTGCTCCGCCGAAGGCCACTGCCCGAGAAGAGGTCACCCTCGTAGATCCGCAGCTCGCGCCGGATGACCTTGTCCCGGGTCTTGGTGTTCCCGGTGATCTCGATCCGGTCGATGGTCTGGAGCTTCCCCTTCTCCACCCGGAAGTCGAGCGCCACCGTGCGCTCCTGGGCGTTGACCGAGGTCTCGGGGTTGAAGTTGGCGTAGGCGTAGCCCTGGTCCTGGTAGATGTCCGCCAGCGACTGGTCGTCCTTCAGGACCTTGGCCCGGCTGAAGTAGTCGCCCCTGCGCGACTCGAGCACCGCGAACAGCCGGTCCTTGGGGACGATCAGGTCGCCCGAGAAGTCGATGCTCGAGATGCGGTACTGCTCGCCCTCGGTGATCTTCACCGTGATGTAGATGAGCCGCTTGTCGGGCGAGAGCGCGACGGTGGGCTTCTCCACCTTCACGTTGAGGAAGCCGCGGTCGTAGTAGGCGGCCTCGATGATCGCCAGATCGCGCTGGAAGGCCTCCTCGCGGAAGGTGCCCTCCCCGGTGAGAAATCCGAAGAAGTTCCCCTCGCGGGTGATCATCAGCGCCTTGAGCTCGTCGGCCGAGACCTTGTCGGTGCCGATGAGGTTCACCTGCTTCACCATCACCTTGGCGTGCTCGTTGATCACGAACACCACGTCGGCCTGGTTGGTGCCCGGGACCGGGGTGATCTTGTGGGTCACCTCGGCGAGGAAGAAGCCCTTCTCGACGTACTTCTCCTGGATCTTCTTGACGTTCCGCCTCACCGCGTCCAGGTCGAGGATCTGGTACGGCTTGAGGTCGATGGTGTCCTTGAAGTCGTCCTTGTTCAGCTCCTCGTTCCCCTGCAGGAGCCACTGGCGAATCGAGGGCCGCTCCACCACCCGCACCACGTAGGCGATGCCGCCGGCGGGGAGCCGCTGGGTGAGTAGCTGGATGTCCTGGAAGTAGCCCAGGCTCCAGAGCGACTGGATGTCGGCGCCGGTGAGCGACGGGTCGAAGGGGCGGCCGAGCTTGTTCTTCAGCGCGCGCTTGATCACCTCCGGCTCGACTCGCCGGTTCCCCTCGATCCGGATCTCGGTGATGACGTCGGAGCCGCTCGGCACCGGGACGTCGGCCAGCGCCCCCGAGGCCGGGGTGCCGGCATCGGGCGCAGCGGCACTCCCGGCGGCGGCCTCGGGGCTGGCCGGCGCCGCGCTCTGCGCGGTTCCCGGCGGCTGGGCCGGCGCGGGCGTGCCCCCGTCGACTGCCTGACCGCGCGAGGCGGCGGGGAGGACGAGCACGAGCAGGGCGGCGGCCAGGAGCCAGGTGGCGGTCGTCTTGCGTGCGGAAACGTTCAACCTCGTCGAGGAGCGGCGGCCGTTGGAAGGGCGCGCACTGTAGGGGAGGGAGGAGGAGAGGGACAATGGTGAAAAGCTCTACGCCGGCTCGACCTTGCCCCCGGCGAGCCGAAGCCTCCGCGGCATCGAGCGGGCCAGCGCCTCGTTGTGGGTCACCACCACGGCCGTGATGCCCAGGTCGCGGTTCACCTCTCTCAGGACCTGATGAATGCCCTCGCCGGTCACCGGGTCGAGGTTGCCGGTGGGCTCGTCGGCCAGCAGCAGGGCCGGCTCGAGCACCAGTGCCCGCGCCAGCGCCACCCGCTGCGCCTCCCCACCCGACAGCTCGCCCGGACGGTGATCCACCCGGGAACCCAGCCCCACCCGCTCCAGCAACCCCCGGGCGCGCCGCAGCGCGGCCGAGCGCTCCATCCGCTGCACCAGCGCGGGGATGGCCACGTTCTCCAGCGCGGTGAACTCCGGGAGCAGGTAGTGGCTCTGGAAGACGAACCCCACCGTCCGGTTGCGGAAGCGGGCCAGGTCGGCATCCGCCAGCGCGAGCACGTCCAGCCCATCCACCGCCATGGTGCCCGCCACCGGCGCATCGAGCGTGCCGAGGACGTGGAGGAAGGTGCTCTTGCCCGAGCCCGAGGCCCCCACCAGGCTGACCAGCTCGCCGCGCTCGATGTCCAGCGAGAGGCCGCGCAGCACGTCGATGCGCTTGCCGTGCAGCCAGTAGCTCTTGGACAGCTCGCGGATCTCGATGAAGGCCACGGGTCGCCCTACTCTCCCTTCAGGCCTTCCACCGGCTCGACGCGCGAGGCGCGCAGCGCGGGATAGATCGACGCGAGGTAGGTGACCAGGATGGCGATCAGCACGGTGAGCGCGGTCTGCAGCGGCTCGACCTTCACCGGCAAGGACGGGATGTAATAGACCTCCGGATCCAGCCGGAGCCCCACCCTCTCTATGAAGAGGCACCAGGCCAGGCCGGAGATGAGCCCGAGCAGGCCCCCGGCGACGCCGATCTGCAGGCCCTCGGCGAGGAAGATCTTCACGATGCCGCCCTGCGGGACCCCGAGCGCCTTGAGGACGGAGATCTCCTTGCGCTTCTCCAGCACCAGCATGGTCACCGTGGCCACGATCAGCCCCGCGGCCACCACCACGATGATGGAGAGGATGATGCCCATCACCAGCTTCTCCAGACGCAGGGCGGAGAAGAGGTTGCGGTTCATCTCGCCCCAGTCCTTGGTGCGGTAGGGGTACCCCTCCAGGGCGTTGAGCACGGTCGAGGCGATGCGCCGGGCGTCGTCCACGTCCTTGACCTTGAGCTCGATCCCCGTGGCCCCGGGAATCCCGAAGAAGGACTCGGCCGCCTGCAGGCCGACGTAGACGAACTTCGAGTCGTACTCGAACATTCCCGTGTAGAAGATGCCGGCCACCCTGAAGGCCTTCGACTTGGGGATGGGCCCCGAGGGCCCCATTCCGCCCCCCAGCGGCGAGACCACCGTCACCGGGTCCCCCACCAGGACACGGAGACTCGCGGCCAGCTCTCGGCCGAGCAGGATGCCCGGAAGCGGCGGGCCGGTGGGGGCATCCTTCGGGGTTTGGATGACGTCGTCGTCCTTCGGCCCATCCATCCTGTAGCGGGTGCGCACCGGGATGTCCTCGGGGTGGGCGAGCCAGCGGATGTCGCCGCCCGGCAGCACGTTCTTCGGGAGATCGGTCACCTGGCCGGTGGTGGCCGGGTCGACGCCCTTGATGATCGCCCCGTCCACGTTGGCCTCGCTGGCCACCATCACCTGTCCCAGCAGGAACGGGGTCTCGCCGATGACGCCCGGGACCCCCGCGACCTTCTTCATCACCTCGGGGTATTCGGGCATCCCTGCCTGCGGGTCGCCGTACTTGAGCACCACCACGTGGGCGTTGGTGCCGAGGATCTTCTTCTGGAGGTCGACCTCGAAGCCGCTCATCACGCTGAGGACGATGATCAGCGCCATCACCCCCACCCCCACCCCGCCGACGCTCAGCGCGGTCATCATCTCGGTGGGGGACTGGCTGCGCTCCTGGGCCTCGTGCAGCGCCTTGGCCGCGGCCAGCGGGTCACGCCGCCCCAGCTCGCGGATGCGGGTCCGCTCCACCGCCGCGTCCGCCGCCCGGAGGATGCCGAGGACGATGAGCGGGGGGATGATGCCGAGCAACAGCACCGCCAGTCCGCCCAGCAGCAGCCGCGGGCGGAACACGTGCACGTGCCGGCGGGCGACGAACAGCTCGAACCCGGTGCGCACGTCCAGCCGGCCCGAGGCGTTGGCCACGAACCCGGTCAGGATGCCCAGGGTGAGGGCCAGCACCAGCAGGCTGAACACCAGCCAGTACCCGAGCTCGGGCCGGCCGAGCAGGTTGGCCAGGTAGATGATCTCCCGGAACCTCGGACCCAGCGTCGCGTCGAGCGCCGGGACCGACGGGAGCACGGTGAGCAGCGCCGGCAGCGGTACCCCGAGGTAGAGGACGGCGATGGTCGCCTCGGGCGCGGACAGCTTGCGCGCCCGCGCCGCGCCCACGAACCCGCCGACGAACGCCACCCCCGCCGCGGCGGTGAGCGCCACGCCGAAGGCCGCCGGCGGACCCCATCCCACCCCGCGCGAGGCGGAGGCCAGCGCGGTCTGGAGCAGCACCAGGACCAGCTCGGACCCGAGGATGCCCACCCCGTAGGCCGCCAGGGTGCCGAGGTGGAAGTCGCGCCAGCCGGCGAGCGGCGAGGAGAGCGCCGTCCCGGCCGCCTCGGCGACCACCGGCTCGGCCTCGGGCCTGCGCGCGCTCCCCAGCGCCACCAGCGCCCAGCCGACGAGCCAGGCCGCCCCGGCCGGGCCGAGCAGCCAGACCCCGGGGGCCGGAGCTGCCGCCCGGCGGGCCTCGAGCACGCCCTTCACCGCCCCCACCAGCGGACCCCAGCCGAACGCGTCCAGGCCGAGCCAGGCCAGCACCGGTCCCCACGCCCCCGCGCGCCCCAGCTCCACCGCGGCGAGGATCGCGCCGGTGAGCACCAGCGCCGCGCCCACGCCACGGAGCACCCACCGGGCGTGGGGCCGGACGGGGGCCCCGGCGCCGAGCGCGAGGGGCTCGTCCATCAGCGCTTCTCGGGCTTGAGCAGCGGGAAGAGGATCACGTCCCGGATGGACGGCGTGTCGGTCAGGAGCATCGCCAGGCGGTCCACCCCGAGGCCCTCGCCCGCGGTGGGCGGCATGCCGTGCTCGAGGGCCCGGATGTAGTCCTCGTCGTAGTCCATCGTCTCGGTGGCCCCTCTCCGCTTGGCCTCCAGCTGGGCCTCGAAGCGTCCCTTCTGGTCCAGCGGGTCGTTCAGCTCGCTGAACCCGTTGGCGATCTCCCGGCCGACGATGAACAGCTCGAAGCGGTCGGTGATTTCAGGCCGGGTGTCGTTCCGCCGGGCGAGGGGGCTGATCTCGGTGGGGAACTCGCTGACGAAGGTCGGCTGCACCAGCCGGGACTCCACCCCCTCTTCGAAGAGGACGGCGAGCATCGCCCCCGGGCCGAGCGGTTCCAGGTGCCGGCGCTCGGGCTCGGGGAGCCGGGGGGCGATCTCGGCCCTCAGCCGGTCGGCGTCGCTCAGGTCTGAGTCGGACAGCCCGGGGAAGGCCTGCCGGACGGCCTCGGCCATGGGGAGCCGCGGCCACGGCGGGGTGAAGTCGATCGTCTGCCCCTGGTAGGTGACCTTCATCGACCCGGTCACCCGCTCCGCCGCCTGGGGGATCATCTCCTCGGTCAGCGACATGAGGTCCTCGTAGGTGGCGTAGGCCTGGTACCACTCGAGCATCGTGAACTCGGGGTTGTGCCGGGTGCTGATCCCCTCGTTCCGGAAGTTCCGGTTGATCTCGTAGACGCGCTCGAGCCCACCGACCACCAGCCGCTTGAGGTACAGCTCGGGCGCGATGCGCAGGAACAGCGGGAGGTCGAGCGCGTTGTGGTGGGTGGTGAAGGGGCGGGCCGCGGCCCCGCTCACCAGCGGGTGCATCATCGGCGTCTCCACCTCGACGAAGCCGCGCCGGTCCAGGAACTCGCGGAGGAAGCGGATCAGCGCCGTGCGCCGGAGGAAGACCTCCTTCACCTCGGGGTTCGAGACCAGGTCGAGGTACCGCTGCCGGTAGCGCGTCTCCACGTCGGCCAGACCGTGCCACTTCTCCGGCGGCGCCCGGAGCGCCTTGGTGAGCGGCAGGTACTCGGTCGCGGCCAGGGTGAGCTCTCCGGTCTTGCTCCGGAACAGCGTCCCCCTCACCCCGACGAAGTCACCCAGGTCGGTGAGCCTGAAACGCTCGAACTGCTCGCCCAGCGCATCCTTCTTCACGTGAATCTGGAGCTCGCCGCTCCGGTCGCGCAGCTTGATGAACGCCGCCTTGCCGAAGCTCCGGAGCGCCACCACCCGACCGGCGATGGCGTAGGCCGGCGGCGACGCCTCGAGCTGCTGGGCGGTATCCGAGGCGTGCTTCCGGGCGATGTCGCCGGCTAGGTCCGCCGGGCGGAAGCCGTTGCCGAAGGGGTTGCAGCCGAGGGCGCGCCAGCGCTCGCCCTTCTCCAGGCGCTGCGCGTAGAGCTCGTGCTCCTTGGCCGACTCGATCTCGTCGCTCACGGTCTTGGAGGCCTCTCCTACTCCGGAACGGCCCGGTTGGGGTTCTTCACGCCCAGCAGCTGGGCGGTGATGAAGTCGTCCAGCTGGCCATCCAGCACCGCGTCCACGTTGCCCGTCTCCACCCCGGTCCGGAGGTCCTTCACCAGCCGGTAGGGGGCGAGCACGTAGCTGCGGATCTGCGAGCCGAAGGCGATGTCCTTCTTCTGCGACTCGGCCTCGTCGCGGGCCTGGTTCCGCTTCTGCAGCTCGAGGTCGTACAGCCGCGAGCGGAGGATCTTCCAGGCCATGTCCCGGTTGGCGTGCTGGCTGCGCTCGTTCTGCATGGCGACGGTGATGCCGGTGGGAACGTGCGTGAGCCGGACCGCGGACGAGGTCTTGTTGACCTTCTGGCCCCCCGCCCCGCTCGCCCGGTACACGTCGACCCGGACGTCCTTCTCCGGGATGTCGATGACGATGTCGTCGTCCACCTCGGGATAGACGGTGACCGAGGCGAAGGACGTCTGACGGCGCGCGTTGGCGTCGAAGGGGCTGATGCGCACCAGGCGGTGCACGCCGTTCTCCGCCTTGAGGTACCCGTAGGCGTTCTCGCCGGTGACCTTGATCGAGACGTTCTTCAGGCCTGCCTCCTCGCCGGCCACGAAGTCGTTGATCTCCACCGTCCAGCCCTTCGCCTCCGAATATCTGGAATACATGCGGAGCAGCATCGCCGCCCAGTCCATGGACTCGGTGCCGCCGGCGCCGGCGTTGATCTCCATGTAGGCGTTGGCGTGGTCGTTCTCGCCGGAGAGCATCCGCTGCAGCTCGAGCCTCTCCACCTCCCGCTCCACGGCGTCGAGCGAAGCCTCGGCCTCGGCGCGGGCGTCGTCGTCACCGGCCTCGGCGGCCAGCTCGAGCAAGGTGCGAGCGTCGTCCAGCGCCCGGTCGACGCGCTCGAACCCCTCCACCTGCGCGACCAGGGCCGCCTTCTCCTTGAGGAGGCCTTGCGCCTTGGCCTGGTCGTTCCAGAAGTCGGGCTGGCCGGCGTCCCGGTCGATCAGCGCGATGCGCGACCGCTTGCGGTCGAGGTCAAAGATGCCCCCGGAGCGCGTCCAGGCGCGCCTGCAGGGAGCCGATTCGTTCCGTCGCGTCGATGGGCATGGAGTCAGGAGTGCCGGCGGAGGCGAACCAGGGCCACCAGCCCCGAGAGCCCGGCGAAGAGCGCGGCAAGGTACGCGGGAACGTCACCGATGACAACGTACGGCGTGCTGCCCTCCAGGAGGGGGAGCTCCGCCATCCGCCACTCCGGGCCGGTCAGCTCGGCAGCCGAGACCGAGAGCTGGTCACTGGGGACGATGCCCACCTCGGTCGCGTCGAACACCCGGCCCACTGGATCGATGAACGCGCTCACCCCGGTGTTCGCCGCGCGGGCCACCGGCCTCCCCGTCTCCACCGCCCGGGTCGCGACCATGTGGAGGAACTGGAACGGTGCCGAGCTGAAGCCGTACCAGGCGTCGTTGGTCATGTTCACCAGCACCTGGGCGCCGTTCCGGGCGTAGGTGCGGGAGATCTCCGGGAAGATGGCGTCGAAGCAGATCTCGATGCCCAGCCGGACCGGAGGGGCGTCGGGCCGGCGCAGCACCGCCGGGGAGAGGTCTGTTCCGGGGGCGAAGCTCGCCCCGACGATGTTGCCGATGCCGAGCACCTCGTCCAGCCGCAAGGGCACGTACTCGCCGAACGGCACCAGGTGGTTCTTCACGTAGTGGTGGGCGATGCCCAGCGTGGGATCGAGCAGGAAGGCCGCGTTCTCGTTCCCCTTGCGGAGGTTCCTCGGGTCGAACACGTCCACGCCGAGCAGGAGCCCGGCGTGGTAGCCCCCCTGGCGGAGCCCGGCGTCGGTGAGCCGCATCACCCCGGTGGGGAACGCGAGCGGGTAGCTGCCCTCGGGCCAGACGATGAGCTCGGCGCCCCCTTCGTCGGCGGTGGCGGTGGGCGGGAGGTAGCGGCCGAGGATGGTCGCCGCCCGCGAGCTGCCCCGGGACATCTTGAGCTTCTGGTCGATGTTGCCCTGGACCACCGCGGTCTTGACCCGGGGTGCGGCGGCCGCGGCGCGGTCCATCGCCCGGACGTGGAACGCGCCGTAGACGTGGCCGAGCACCAGCACCGCGGCGGCGAGGGCGAGCAGGACCCGCGGCGCCGCACGCTCCCGGAGCCGCCACCACCGCCAGCCCTCGTAGAGCGCGCCGTTCACCACCGCCACCGCGAGCGCGACGCCGTAGACGCCGCCCAGGCTGGCCACCTGGTGGAACCAGAGGTTCCGTGTCTGGGTGTAGCCGAGGTTTGCCCAGGGAAAGCCCGAGCAGAAGTAGTTCCGCATCAGCTCGGTGGCCATCCACACCGGGCCCACCGTCCAGCCCATGCTCCAGCCGAGGCCGCGCTCGACGAGCCGCAGCAGGCCGGCGGCGATGGCCCAGTGGAACGCGCACCAGGCCACCAGCAGCTCGAGCGCGGGGATGCTGAGCCAGTTCGGCATCCCGCCGAACGTCACCATGGCCACGTTCACCCACCAGAACGCGCCGGTGAAGAACACCATGCCGGCGAGCATCCCGGCGCCAAACGCCCGCCAGGGCGAGAGCCGCCGGATGGCGAGGAGCATCGGGACGAGGCAGACGAACGCCAGGGGCTCGAGGAGCCCGGAGGCGAACAGCTCGCGCCGAGGCCCGATCGGAAAGGCGATGGGAAACGCCGCGGCGCCGAGGAGACCGGTGAGCGTCAGGGCCCCCAGTCGCCAGGGCACGAGGACGCGCTCGCGCCGGGCAGGCACGGACGTCAGGGGCCGGGGGACAGGGGGCGAGGGTGGAAGGGCGACGGCGGACATCGGGCGGGGGTGCTCCTACCAGAACCCGCGGTCGGGCGCGTGTCGTCCCGGCATCGAGCGTCGATCAGCGAGAGGCGGGCACCATCCCCGGCCGGCCGAGCAGCCGGCTTTCCAGGGCGGCCATCCGCTGGGCATCCTGGCGGCGGTGGTGGTCGTGCCCGAGCAGGTGCAAGAGCCCGTGGGCGAGGTACAGGTCCAGCTCCTGGGCCAGCGGGCGCCGGTGCGCCCGGGCCTGCCTGCGGGCGGTGTCGAGGGAGAGGATGACGTCCCCGAGAGGGCGCGGGCCCGTCGTCCCCGGGGGCGGCTCGCCGGCGGGGAAGCTGAGGACGTCGGTGGGCCGGTCCTTCCTTCGCCAGCTCCGGTTCAACCCCCGGATGCCCGGGTCGTCGGTCAGGAGCACCGAGAGCTCCACCTCAGCCAGCCCGAGCGTCACCAGGAAGCGCGCGGCGCTCGCCCGGAGCTGCCGCAGGTGTCCGGCCGTGCCGCTGAGGCCCTCCGAGCGGACGCCCACCACCGGAGAGCGCCCGGCGCTGCGCCGGATCCGCCGGGCCGACCCTCCAGGCCCGCCGGGCCCGACCGCCCTGACCTTCACGGTCCCGGCGTGGCGTCGGGCACGCCCCGCGGGCGACTGTCGTCCCCTCTTCGGCCGGGAGGCGGGCATCGGCGCCGATGCTAACCTCGGCGCCCGTCCATGCCTCGGCGATCGACGTCGCGCCGCTCGAACCAGCCTTTCCTGCTCGCGATGCGACTCCTTCGGGACGAGGTCCCGAGCTTCGACGTCTACCCGTTCCAGCTCCCGGCCATCCGATCGCTCGAGGAGCTTCCGCTCGACGCGCAGGTCACCTTCCTGGTCGGCGAGAACGGCTCGGGCAAGTCGACGCTGGTCGAGGCCATCGCGGTCGCGGCGGGCTTCAACCCCGAGGGGGGCAGCCGGGACAGCAACTTCGTCACCCGGCGGTCGGACTCGGAGCTCCACCGGCACGTTCGCCTCGTCCGGAGCACCCGACGGCCGCGGACCGGCTACTTCCTCCGGGCGGAGAGCTTCTACAACGTGGGGACCGAGGCCGAGCAGATCGCTCGGCAGCCGGGCGGCTCGTTCGCCGCCTACGGCGGAAGGTCCCCGCACGAGCAATCCCACGGCGAGTCCTTCATGGCCCTGGTGAACCACCGCTTCGGCCCGGACGGTCTCTACGTCCTCGACGAGCCGGAGGCCGCGCTCTCGCCGCAGCGGCAGCTCGCCCTGCTGGTGGCGATGCACCGGCTGGTGACCGACGGGGCCCAGTTCGTCATCGCGACCCACTCGCCGATCCTGATGGCCTTTCCCGGTGCCTGCCTGCTGCGCCTCGACGGGGAGCGCATCGAGCCAGTCGAGTTCCGAAAGACCGAGCACTACGCGCTGACGCGCGACTTCCTCAACGACCCGGACCGTTACCTGCGGCGGCTGCTGGCCGCCAGCGCCGCGCCGCCGGACCCGGACGACTGAGCCGTCCTCGCCCGATGACGGCCTGCGAGCGCCACGGGACCTGTGCGGGCGCAACCGTTCAGCGTCGCTGGACGGTCCGGGTCTCGGAAGCGAGCGCCAGCGCCGCGGGACGCGCTCCGCCGAGCGCCCCCGGCGGGTACGCCGGCCGCGAGTGGTAGATGCCCTCGAGCGTGTGCAGGAACGACACCGAGATGGCGTTCAGGTCACGGAGGGTGAGGTCGCACTCGTCGAGCTGTCCCTCGGTGAACACCGCGGTGATGATCCGCTGCACCAGCGCTTGGAGCCGCTCGCTGGTTGGCTCGGGCATGGCCCGGCTGGCCGCCTCCACCGCGTCGGCCAGCATCACCAGCGCCGCCTCGCGGAACTGGGGCCGTGGCCCGGTGTAGCGGAACACCGCGTCCTCCACCCCGCCCACGCGCCCCCCGGCCTCCTTGAGCGCCTTGTGGTGGAAGTAGCCCACCAGCCGGGTGCCGTGGTGCTGGGCGATGACATCCTGCACCGCGCGCGGCAGCTTGTAGTGGCGCGCAAGCTCGAGCCCATCGGTGACGTGGCGCTTGATGATGACCGCGCTCATTCCCGGGGCGAGGCAGTCGTGGGGGTTGTCGCCCTTCTGGTTCTCGCCGAAGTAGAGCGGGTTCTTCCCCTTCCCGATGTCGTGGTAGTAGGCGCACGTCCGGCCGAGCAGCGGGTTGCAGCCCGTCGCCTCCGCCGCCGCCTCCACCAGGCTCCCGACGATGATGCTGTGGTGGTACGTGCCGGGGCTCTGGACGATGAGCTCCTTGAGCGCCGGGTGGTTGAGGTTGGCGAGCTCGAGGAGCTTCAGATCGCTCGCGTAGCCAAACCCCAGCTCGAGCAGCGGCGTCAGGGCCAGCACCAGCGTCGGGACCAGCAGCGCCGAGCCGAGGCCCGCGAAGCCGGCCCCCAGGAGCGCGTCCGGGGCAGAGCCCTTCCCCGCCGCCAGAGCGAACGCGAGCACCACCCCCGCATTGACCAGCCCGACCCAGACGCCGCTCCGGAACAGCGCCGCGCGGTCCCGTGCCCGGGCGACCTGCGTGGCCGCCACCAGGCTCCCGAGGAGCCCGTAGACGGCGAAGAAGAGCGAATTGCCGAGCATCACCCCGACCAGCGTCGAGAGCACCAGGCCGAAGAACAGCGCCAGCTCCTGGTTGAGGAGAAGCCGGACCAGCATCGCCCCGGCAGCCACCGGGAGCAGCACCAGCAGCGCCTGCAGCGGCAGGACGGGCCAGCGGTCGTGGAGCGCCTCGCCGATGGCCGCCGCCAGCCGGAACGCGCCGAGGAGGCCGACCAGCAGCACCCCCAGCAGGAGGCCGTCCCGCCGGGTGGGCCGGAACCGCCGGAACGCCTTCCGGTGGAAGGTCCAGATGCCGGCGAGCAGCAGCGCGACCAGCCCCGCGGTCCCTGCGCTGGCCTCCACCACGTCGAAGTGGTCGGTCTGGGCCCGCATCGCGGCGAGCATCCGCAGGTGGTCCTGGGTGACCAGCTCCCCGTCGCCGATGATCTTCTGACCCTTCTTGATCTGGATGACCGCGTCCTTCACTGCCGCGGCGGCGACCGCCCGGCGGCGCTCGGTCTCGGCGATGTTCGCGGTGAGGTTGGGCCGGAGCGCGCGCTTGGCGATGCGCAGCACCGCGCGCCGGAGCAGCGCGGGTGAATCCGGAAGGAGATTTCCGGGGAGGGTGGCCCAGCGGTCCATCTCCGCCCGGGCCTCCGGGACGTCGAGCACCGCCGGCGGCACCACCGCGCTCGGATGCTCCACGCCGTCGTTCAGGTCGCGGATGGTGAGGAAGCTCCCGGCCGGTCCGAGATCCTCGCGTGCACCCACCACCGGCGCGAGGAAGCCGCGGGAGAGGACCAAGAGCACGGCGTGCTCCGCTTCGGGTGCGCCGCGCGCATCGACCAGGGCGTTCCAGTCCTCGTCGTCCAGCTCGAACAGCCGCTGCTCGAAGCCCCGCCGGGCCTGGGCGAAAGCCGACGTGTCCACCGCCTCGGCCCTCCGCTTCCCCTTGCCCGGCAGGGGCTTCCCCGGCGGGTCCGTCCGGGCGAGCCCCGCCCGGAGAGCGCCGAAGGAGTCCTGGAGTGCGGCCTGGACGTCCGGCACCACGGCGGGATTGAAGTCGAACACCGGGCGGACCCCGGCCCGGGCCTCCTGCCGGCGGCGATCGGTCAGCGCCGCGTCGGGCAGGTCGTAGTCGCGGGTGGCCTTGAAGCCCGCGGCCGAGGCGCTCTCGAACGGGCGGCCCACGTCCTCGGGCCGGAGCTGGGGAAGGGTCTGCACCGCGAAGCCCGGGGCGACCAGGACCCCGGCCAGCACCGACACCACGCCGAGCAGGGTCAGCGCGGGCAGTGCGCGCCGGAGGACTTCACCCCGCCGGCTCTTCGCGTCGTCGTCCAAGAGCCGGGAACCCTAGGGTCCGGGAGCGGCAGGGGACAAGCGCCGTTGCCCGGCCAGGCAGCCGGCGAGGTGGGCCGCCGGCACCGGGAGTGTGTTCTCGGGTAGGCAGTCGGGCCGGGGCGCTCGGCCTCACTCGGCCCGGAGCGCCTCCTGCGGGTCGACGCGCGTGGCCCGGTCGGCAGGGAGGAGCGCCGCGGCCACGGTGACCAGCGACAGCATCGCCGCCGCCCCGAGCGCCGTGGGCGGGTCGGAAGGCGCGACGCCGTACAGCAGGCGCTCCAGGGAGCGGCCGAGGAGAAGCGCGCCGCCGAGCCCGGCGACGATCCCGATTCCGGCCAGGGTCAGCGCGCGGCGGAGCACCCACCACCGGACCGAGCGGGCCGAGGCGCCGATGGCCATCCGGATACCGATCTCCCGCGTGCGCTGCGCGACGCTGAAGGCGAGCACGCCGTGGACGCCGGCCGCGGCGAGAACGACCGCCAGGCCCGCGAACAGGCCGAGCAGGACCCCCGCCGAGCGCGGCGCCGCGACGGAGTCCGCGACCCGGTCCTCGAGCGTCTTCACGTCGAACAGCGACAGGCCTGGATCCACCGCGGCCAGCTCGCGCCGGGCGGCGGAGGCGAGTGGGGCCAGCGCCTCGCGGCTCCGGAGCACGAAGGTCAGGCGGCCGGAGGTGTCCTGATCCAGCGGATAGTACATCTCCGGCCGCGGCTTCTCTCCGAGGCCGTCGTGGTGGACGTCACCCACCACACCGACGATTCGCCTCCACGGCTCGTGGTCCTCGCCGTCTCCGGGGCGAATCCGTGCGCCGACCGGTGACTTCCCCGCCCAGAAGCGTCGCACCGCCTCGACGTTGACCAGCGCCACCGGCTCGGCTCCGGCCCGGTCCGAGTCCTCGAGCGAACGCCCCTCCACGAGCGGGATGCCCATGGCCTCCACGTAGCCGGACGAGGCGAAGCGGTACTCGATCGCCGGTTCCCGCGCCTTGTCGAAGGTCTGCCCCTCGATGGAGAAGTTCCCGTTGGAGTTGCTGCCGCTGAGGGGGAGGTCGTTGATCGCGCCGGCGTAGCTCACTCCGGGCAAGGCCCGGAGCCGGGGGAGGAACGACGCCAGCATCACCCGCTTCGAGGGGTCGTCGCGGTAGCGCTCCGGGGGCAGCTGCACCTGGAAGGCGATGGCCTGCTCGGGACGGAACCCCGGGGCCTGGTGCAGGAGCCGCTCCACGCTCTGGAGCACCAGCGCCGCGCCGAGCAGCGGAGCCAGCGCGAGCGCCACCTCGAGGATCACCAGGGCCGACTGCAGCCACTGGGTCCGGTGGCCGAGCGCGCTCCGCATCTCCCCGCGGACCGCTCCGAGGTCGCCCCGGGCGAGCAGGAGCGAGGGCAGGACACCGAAGAGCGCGGTGGTCAGCACGCACAGCCCGACGGAGAAGGCCAGCACCCGGGCGTCGAGCCCCACCGCGTTCGCCAGCGCGGGAGCGCGGATGGGCAACGCGCCGCGCAGCACCGACGTGCCCACCCATCCCACCACCAGTCCGAGGCCCGTGCCGACCACCGAGAGGACCGCGGCCTCGGCCAGGAGCGCCCGCGCCACACGCCAGCGGTCGGCGCCGAGCGCCATCCGGACCGCCACCTCGCGCCGGCGCGACGCCCCGCGGGCGAGCAGGAGGTTCGCCAGGTTCACGCAGGCGATGAGCAGCACCAGCCCGACCACCGCCCCGAGGGCGCCGAGCGAGGCACGGGCCTCCCCGAGGAGCTCGTCCTCCCAGGGGACCAAGAGGATGCCGTGGTGCACGTAGTCCGGGTTCTCGCGCGCGATCGACTTCACCACCGACAGGAGGTCCTTCCGGGCCGAGGCGACCGTCACCCCGGGCGCAAGACGGCCCACGGCGTTCATGAAGTGGGTCCCCCTCGGGCTGGTGGCCGGATCGTTCTGCAGCGGAACCCAGACGTCGGAGTCGCCCAGCCAATGCGGCTGCTCGCGGACCACCCCGACGACGGTGTGGTCCAGGCCATCGAGACGGAGGGTGCTCCCCACGATGTCCGGGCGGCCGGCGAAGTGCTTCCGCCAGAACCGCTCGCCGAGCATGGCGACCGCGGGCCCGCCGACCGAATCCTCGTCCCCGGCGAACTCGCGGCCCAGGAGCGGGGGCAGGCCGATGACCCGGAGCGCGCCGGCGCTCATCCGCTGGGTCGAGACCCTCAGCGGCTCGCCGTCGCCCGAGAGGCTCTTGTTGGTCTGGGCGAAGAGCGCCAGCCCGCTCAGGCTCCGGGACTGGGTGAGCCAGTCGTGCGCGTCGGGGACCGAGACCGACGCCTGGGTCACGTCCGGCTGGACGTCGTAGATCCGCACCAGCTCCTCCGGGGCGCGGTAGGCCAGAGGCCGGAGCAGCACCGCGTTCACCAGGGTGAAGACGGCGGTGGTGGCCCCGGTCGCAAGCGCCAGGGTGAGGACCGCGGTGGCGGTGAAGCCCCGGTCTTTCAGCAGGCGGCGGACGGCCACCCGCACGTCCTTTCCGATCCCGTCCCAGGGGGGCGGACTCGACGGAGAGCGGGCGGAGGGTTGGGACATGGGAACGAAGCTCAGCGAAGGGCGTGCCACCGCGGATTCTCGCTGGCATCACGGGGCCAAACGGGGACTCGGGTCCAGCGGAGCGGTCAAGCCCGGGAACGGGGATCCCATTTCCGGACAGGCCCCGACGGGTGGGCTGACCCCGGCCCAGGGTCTAGCTCGGCTCGGTGTCCGGCTCGGGCGGCGGGGTGGGCTGCTCGGTGCGGACAGCCTCCGCCTTCGCCTCGACGTCTGCCCGCTCGTAGGCGCGGATGACCTCCTGCACCAGCGGATGGCGAACCACGTCCACCTCGCTGAAGGTGCAGAAGGCGATGCCCTCCACACCCTCGAGGATGCGCCGGGCGTGCGACAGCCCCGACGCCCTCCCCTGCGGTAGATCCACCTGCGTCACATCGCCCGTCACCACCGCCTTGCTGTGGAAGCCCAGGCGGGTGAGGAACATCTTCATCTGCTCGACGGTGGTGTTCTGCGCCTCGTCGAGGATGACGAACGCGTCGTTCAGCGTCCGGCCGCGCATGAAGGCCAGCGGCGCAACCTCGACCGTCCCCTGCTCCACCAGCTGCGCCGCGCGGCCGGCATCCATCATGTCGTGGAGCGCGTCGTACAGAGGACGCAGGTACGGGTTCACCTTCTCCGCGAGGTCCCCGGGGAGGAAGCCCAGCTTCTCGCCGGCCTCGACCGCCGGCCGGGCGAGGACGATGCGCTTGACGCTGCGGGCCTGGAGCGCCGCCACGGCCATCGCCATTGCCAGATATGTCTTCCCGGTCCCCGCCGGGCCGATGCCGAAGACGATGTCGTGCCGGCGGATGGCCTCGACGTACCGCTTCTGCCCGAGGCTCTTGGGCGCGACGCTCCGCCCCGCCCGCGACAGCACCGGCCCGAGCACGAGGCTGTCCAGCCCCTGCTCGGACGAGCCGCCCCGGCCGAGCATCTTCAGCCCCTGCTCCACGTCCTCGCGCCCGACGGCCTGACCCGCCCGGAGGATGGTCTCGAGCTGCTCGACGAGGCGCACCGCCGAGGCCACCGCATCCGCCGGCCCGGACAGGTGAAGCTCGGTGCCGCGCTGCCCGACCCGCACGCCCAGCCGGCGCTCGATGGCCTTGAGGTTCTCGGCGTGGTTTCCGGAAACGCCGAGCGCCACGTCGTTGTCCCGGAGGTCTACCCGGGCGGTGGTCACGAGCGAGGTGTCACGGGGCGAAGCGGTGGGCAACGGTTCCTTTCAGGTGCGCCCGGAGCCCGGGCGCGGCAGCAGCCGGGGAGGCTAGCGCAAGGGCGGCAGGAGGATGAACTCCTGGGGCCCCACGCGGCGATAGTAGTAATGCTCCGCCCACGGGAAACGCACGTCACTGGACGACAGAAGCCCCTGTTCCACCAGCGCCTCGAGCGACGCCGGGACCTCCCCCCGCTCCAGCCGGTACACCGCCAGGGCCCCCGTGATGCGGCTCACCTGTGCCCGGGCGATCTGCTGCCGGAGCACCCCCTCGGCGAACCCCACGCCGGTGCTGGAGCGCACCGCCCAGGGGTTCAGCTGGGTCCCGAGCAGGACCCCGACGATGCCGGCGAGCACCACCATGCTCACCGCCAGCCGGCCCAGCGCCCCGCGGACCCTGTCGCCGAGCCCGAGGTCGTCCTCGGGCAGGTCCGGCTCGCCCACCGGCATCAGGGCCGTGACGTGGCCGAGATTCGCCAGGTTGCACAGCGCCTTGCAGGTCTCGAACTCGCCCAGGCACGACAGGTCGATGAGCTTCCGCACGTCGCGGTATCCGTTGACCAGGGCGAAGACCCGCCGCTCGGAGGGTCCGAACGAGGCGAACTCGCCTGCCGACTCCGCCGGGGCCCCGTCCGGAGGCAGGGGCTTCCCCTGAGCGAAGACCAGGTCGTAGCGGGGAATCCGCCTGCGGATCACCGGCCACTCGTCGACCATCCGGAAGCCTTCCATCAGCACCGACTCGGCGCGGACCGGGTCCAGGTCGTGCGTGTCGTGGTGGACAGGGCCCTGCTCGAACTCGTACGTCCCGGTCTTCCAGGTGAAGAGCCGGTAGAGCGTCTCGTTGAACTGCAGCTGGGCCATCCGCCGGTACTGCTCCTTGGTCAGGACGCCCTGCGAGATGAGGCAGTCACCGAGCCGCTGGAGCGAGCGCTTCTGTGTCTCCAGCGCCAGCTCCAGCTGGGCCTCGGTGATGAGCTCGGCCTGGACCAGGATGTAGCCGAAGAGTTCGCGCCTCTTCTTGGTGGCGCTCTCGGCCGAGACGATGGCCCCGTCGACGAAGCCGACCTTCACCTCCTGATCCTTGCTCCTCAGGCGGAGAACGCCGGTCTTCTGCTGCTGGGCGATGAGCTGGAGGATGTCGGCGATGCCGAAGTCCTTCAGCGTTCCGGCCAGCGCCATGGGCTAGCTCCTCTCCCGTGCCAGGTGGCGGAGCGAGGCGGCCCAGGTCACCGCCAGCAGCACCAGCGCCAGGGCCAACCAACCGACGGTGCCCGCAGAGATCCCCGGCGTCCTGAGGAGACCTTCGCGGTTGATGGCCACCGTGATGCCGAAGGCGAAGGCGAAGGCGTGCAGGGCGCCCCGCACCGGATGCCCGGTGAAGAGATGCCCGGCCCCCGACCAGAGCAGGCCCAGCGCGTACGCCCAGCGGCTCACCCAGGCCTGGTGGTGGCGGACCTCCATCTCCTTGTTCACCCGCGCCATCGGCGCCACCTTGCCACGACGGGTGTAGACGTTGACGCACTGGTGACAGAGCCGGCTGTCCTCCACCAGCTCTGGGTCGCAGCGGCGGCACACCGCCCGGCCGCACTTGTGGCAGCTCCGGCTCACCCCTCGCCCGCCCCGGAGGAAGCCGAGCCCAGCGAGCACCGCCACGCCGGCCAGCGGCACCAGAACCGCCGCGCTCGGGTCCAGCTCGCCCACCAGCGTCTGGGCGAGCTGCGCGGTGACCCGGGCCCTCCGCTCGGGGCCGTCGGTCACCGGCGGCTCGGCCCGGGACAGCGCGGGGGTCAGGATCGCCAGGTTCATCGCCGGGTAACTGTCCGGCGGGTCGGCGCGGGTCATCAGCCGCTCGTCCAGCCGCTGGGCAGCAGCGGCCGCGTTCTGGGCCCGGTCGAGCTCGGGCCCCACCGCGTCGTCGGAGAGCGTCCGCGCGCGCCTCCGGTAGACCCGCGACACGTTCCACAGCGGATCCGGCAGGGTGGGGTCGGCCTCGCTCGCCTTGGTGTACGCGGCGATGGCCTCGGGCCACTTCGTCTCGGCGAAGGCCACGTTCCCGAGCACCGTCTGGGCCCGGGCGTCGCCGCCGCGCAGCCCGAGCGCCTTCTCGGCGTGGCCCCGCGCCGGCTCGAGCTTGCCGCGCCGGAGCTCCCAGCGCGCGAGCGCGTACACCTCGGGGTATGCCGCGCGGCCCGCGTCGAGGCGCGCCTGCACCCGCGCCGCGGCCTCCGGGGCCTCCAGCCCGCCACGCTCGAGCTGCAGCACGTCCTCGGCCGGCGTGCCGGCGAAGGTGGTGGCCTGGACCAGCGCTCCGGCGAGCGGCGGGACGAGGGATGCCCCCGCCAGGAGCACCGCCAGGAGCCAGCGCTCCTTCGCCTCGAGGTACAGCGTCACCGCGGCCAGGAGCACCAGCGAGGGGAAGAGCAAACCCAGCCGGAACACCCAGGGGAGCAGCAGCACGAGGATCAGCAGCGCCCCGGCCTGCCAGCGCGCCACCCCCTTGGGAAAGGCGTGGTGGACGTCGTGCACCAGCGAGGGCGCGGTCCGGAGGAAGAGCACGACCAGCGCGGCCAGGGCGGTGGCGAGCCAGGCGACGAGCAGCATCGCTCCGAGGTCACCGAGCAGACCCCGGCTCCAGCGCGGGTCGGCGAGCGCGGCGCTGCCGGCATTCCGGGCATCCGCCCAGAGCCGGCGAAGGTCGAAGGGGTCGTTGCCCAGGTGCGCTCGGAAGAGGCCCCAGTGCGCATCGGCCACGTCGGGCGAGAGCGCCACCGCCGACTGGGCCAGCTCGACCGCCCCCGCCCCGTCCTTCCCGGCGGCACGAACCTGGGCGCCCCGGAGCAGCGCCAGGCTCACCGACTCGAGGTCGGCGATGGCGAGCGTGTCGCGCAGCTGGACCAGGTGGTCGCGTGCGGCGCGAGAGGCCTTCGGGTCACGGGTGCGCTCGGCCTCCTTCCAGGCGCTGAAGGCCTGGAGGATGCCCTCGTCGCCCTCGGTGGGCACGAGCAACGGGGGCGGCGGCGCGCGGTCACGCGCGGGCGCCGAGACGGCGGGCACGGGCGGAGCGTTGGAAGTCGCGGGGGCGGCCGGGGCTGTGGTGCGCGTGGGGCGCCGGAGCGGTGGCGGGGGCGGGCGAGCCGGCTCCTGCGCCTGCCCCTCGGGCCCCGCCTCCTCCTGCGCCGGGGCCTGGACCGGCGGGGGCGGCGGCTCGCGGCGGGTCCGTGACGGACGGGGGGCCGCGGTGTCCGGGGCGAGCTCCTCCACCGGACGGGGCGCCTCGATCTGCGCCGCTGCCCGCGCCGAGGTCAGGAGCAAGACGATGGAAAGAAGCGTGGGGGCCGCGCGGAGAGGGGGCATCTCGAGGAACGGGCGGGTCCATGATAGGCGAGCCGCGCCGGGACGCTTCAATCTGAGTCAATCGCCGCCGTCCCGGGTCGAGGAGGACATGGGACGCTCGGGAGAGGCCGTGGAGCGGCTGGAGCAGATCATGCGCACCCTGCGCGCGGAGGGCGGATGCCCGTGGGACCGCGCACAGGACATCCGCACCCTGCGCCCCTACCTCGTGGAGGAGACCTACGAGGTGCTCGACGAGATGGACCGGGTGGGCGAGGGAGGGCCGTGGCGGGCGCTCTGCGAGGAGCTGGGAGACCTCCTCTTCCAGATCGTCTTCCACGCGCAGCTGGCCCGCGAGCTCGGCGAGTTCGGCCTGGCGGACGTGGCCACAACCATCTCGGACAAGATCGTCTCGCGGCACCCACACGTCTTCGAGGGCAAGACGGTGGGGGGCGCCGAGGAGGTACTCCAGAACTGGGCGCGTCTCAAGGCCGAGGAGCGGCGGCGCAAGCACGGCCGCGAGGGCTCGGTGCTCGACGGCGTTCCGTCCGCCGCGCCGGCGCTGCTCCGGGCCGAGCGCCTGACCGAGAAGGCGTCGCGCATCGGCTTCGACTGGCCGGGCCTCGCCGGCGTCCGGAGCAAGCTCTCCGAGGAGCTGGACGAGCTGGACGCCGCCCTCGCCTCGAAGGACGCACGCGCCATCGAGCACGAGCTCGGGGACGTGCTGTTCAGCCTCGCCAACCTCGCCCGCTTCACCGCCACCCCCGCCGAGGACGCGCTCCGTGCCGCGAACGCCCGCTTCACCCGGCGGTTCCACGCCGTCGAGGAGGGCCTCCGGGCGCAGGGGGTGCCGTTCGGGACCGCGACCCTGGCCCAGATGGACACGCTCTGGGAAGAGGCAAAGGCGGCCGAGGGCGCGGTCCCTCCGCCAGCGTCGGCGCCACGGGCGGTCGTCGCCCGGCTCGAGCTTGCCGCACCCGAGCCGGCGCGCGCACACGCGTTTTGGAACTCGGTGGCGCCCGCCCTGGGGTGGACAGTGGAGGTGGACGGGGGCGAGTGGTCCGTCGAGACGCCCGGGATGTGCTTCTCCTACGCCCGGGGCGCGGCCTCGGCGGCGACGCTCTCTGTCGATGCGCCGGGCCTCGGAGCGGATGTGCACACCCGGGTGCGGGAAGCCGGAGGCACCGTCCTTTCCGAGCATCCCTTGGTCTTCAAGGACCCAGTGGGGACGTGTATTCAGGTCAAGCGCTGAGCACGTTTTAGACGCTCCAGAATTCCCACAGGAGTTGTGTGGAATCTGGGGAGAACGCTGTGGACCGTGACAGGCGCGAGACGAGCGGATGGCAAGCGGCCGGGCGTGCAGAATGTTTCAGCGCCGGACACCTTCGAGTCAGCACGCGAGGTTAGGGCACCCAAAAGGCGCACTTCTCCACAAGAGGGTGGCCCGGCGCCGGGGAGCACCGGGCTTTCCGGGACGACGGGCTCTGGTGGGGGTCGCTCTTGACGGCTGACGCCTCCGCCTATACGGAGGGCGCCCCGTGGCAAACACCAAGTCAGCTCAGAAGCGGAACCGGCAGGCGCTGAAGCGCCGGGCCCGGAACCAGGCCGTCCGGACGCAAGTGAAGTCGGCGGTGAGGAAGGCCCGCGAGGCGCTGGCCTCGAAGGACCCCGCCCGCGTCCAGGAGGCGCTCCGCGCCGCGGCCCGCACTCTGAACAGGGCCGCCAGCAAGGGCGTGCTGCACAAGAAGAACGCGAGCCGGCGCATCGCCCGCCTCGCTGCCGCTGCACGCGCCTGAGCCTCGCTGGGCGCGGCGTCGCTCCGGGGTCCGCCCTCACCCCGTCTGCAGCCGCGCGACCGCGTCGGCGGCGAGCGCGCTCGCCAGGCGCCGGAGCGCCGCCTGGCGGTTGGCCTCGGTGGTGAGCACGTCCGCGCGCAGCGCGGGGAGGTAGTCCTCGGTGCCGGTCACGTCGGTCTGCGCGAGCAGCGTCCCGCCCCGGAAGAGCCGCACCCGGAGCGTGGCCGACACCCGGTAGGTCAGCGCTCCCGAGGTGCCCGGAGCCAGCTGCGCCACGCCGGCGCCGACCGCGAGCAGCTCACCCTCGAGCCGGCCCTCGCTGCTCTCCCCACCCTGGTGCCCGGAGCGCGCCAGCTGCTCGCGCAGCGCCTCGGTGAAGACGCCCTCCAGCCCGGGCTCGGTGGTGCGGTTCACGATGACCGGGGCGAAGACGTGCTGGATGCCCTGGGGGAAGCCTGCTCCGGCCGCGGTGAAGTGGTAGCCACACCCGAGCGCGGCGAGACAACCCGCCACCGCCGCGAGCGCCACCGGCCTCATCCGACGACGAAGTTGATGAGCCGTCTGGGGACGAAGACCACCTTGCGGAGCGCCTTGCCGGCCAGCGCCGCGCGGACCTTCTCCTCGCTCTCGGCGGCCGCCCGGACCTCGCTCTCGCCCGCGTCGGCGGCGATGCGGATCTCCCCACGGAGCTTGCCGTTGACCTGCACCGCGTACGGAAGCACCTCGTCCACCACCAGCGAGGGGTCGAAGCCGGGCCAGCCGAAGGTGAGGGTGGACGCCTCGGCGCCGTAGCCCTCGGCGATGGCGTCGGCGAGGTGGGGCGCGAAGGGGGTGAGCACGCGGGTAAGGAGCCGGATGGCCTCGGCCATCGCCGCCCGCTCCGCCGCCGTCCCGGGTTGTCCCGCGTCGTAGAGCGCGTTGACGCACTCCATGGTGAAGGCGATCGCGGTGTTGAAGGAGAGCTTCTCGATCGCCTCCCCCACCCGCTCGACGCACTTGTGCGCCGCGCGGCGGATCTCCAGCGCCCGCCCCTCGAACGGGCCGTCGTGGGTCGCGGTCGCGCAGGTTTCCTGGTGCGTGGCGGCGAGCGCCCAGACCCGCTTCAGAAAGCGCGCCTGCCCCTCCATCTGCTTGTCGCTCCAGTCGAGGTCCTGCTCCGGCGGCCCGGCGAAGAGGACGTACATCCGGACGGTGTCCGCCCCATACTTCTCCACGATGGTCGCCGGGGCGACGACGTTCCCCCACCGCTTGGACATCTTCCGCCCGTCGGGCCCGTTGACGATGCCCTGGGTAACCAGCCGGGTCACCGGCTCGTCCATCGGTACCAGGCCGAGCACCCTCATCCACCGGGTCCAGAATCGGAAGTAGAGCAGGTGCATGACCGCGTGCTCGGGGCCGCCCACGTAGATGTCCACCGGGAGCCAGCGGCGCGCCAGCGCCGCATCGAACGGGGCACGGCCGAAGTGCGGCGAGAGGTAGCGAGCGTAGTACCAGCAGGAGTCGACGAAGTTGTCCATCGTCTCCACCTCCCGCCGGGCCGGACCACCACACGACGGGCAGGTGGTCTCGACGAAGGACTTCACCTTGGCCAGCGGCGGCTCGCCCTTGCCGGTGAGCACCGCCTGGGTATCGATGTCCGGGAGCCGCACCGGGAGCTGGTCGTCGGGAACGGGGATGCCCTTCTGCTCCGGGTCACACCGCTCGCAGTAGACGATGGGAATCGGCGTTCCCCAGTAGCGCTGGCGGCTGATGCCCCAGTCCTTCTGGCGATAGGTCACCGTGGGCCTGCCGAGTCCCCGCTGCTCGAGCCAGGTGCCCATCCGTCGCCGTGCCTCGTCCGAGGTGAGCCCGGTGTACTCGCCGGAGTCCACCAGCACCCCGTCGTCGTTGAACGACTCGGTCCAGCTCTCGACCGGGCCGAGGTCTCGCCCGTCGGCCGGCCGGATCACCTGCTTGATGGCGAGCCCGTATGTCCGGGCGAAGGCGAAGTCGCGCGTGTCGTGGGCCGGCACGGCCATGAGGGCGCCGGTGCCGTAGTCACTGAGGACGAAGTTGGCGACCCAGATGGGGACGGGCTGGCCGGAGAAGGGATTCGTGGCGTGGGCGCCGGTGAAGACGCCCTCCTTCGGCGCACCCTCGGCGGTGCGCTCGATCTTGCCCATCGCCGCCATCCGGGCAGCGAAGGCCTCCACCTCGGCCTTCCGGCTGGGGGCGGTGAGGCTCGGGACCATCGGGTGGTCGGGAGCGAGCACCAGCGCCGTGGCGCCGTACACGGTGTCGATCCGGGTGGTGAAGACGCGGATGGGGCGGCCGTCCGCGGTCTTGAAGTCCGCCTCGGCGCCCACGCTCTTGCCGATCCAGTTCCGCTGGGCGGAGGTGATGCGCTCGGGCCAGGCGGTGAGCGTGTCCAGCGCCTGGAGGAGGTCCTCGCTGTTCCGGGTGATGCGGAACGCCCACTCGGGCATCTGGCGGTCCACCACCGGCGAGTCACAGCGCTCGCAGCGGCCTTCCTTCACCTGCTCGTTGGCGATGACGGTGAGGCAGCCGGTGCACCAGTTCACCTTGCTGAACCGGCGGTACACCATGTCCCGCTCCCAGAGGCGGAGGAAGAACCACTGGTTCCACCGGTAGTACTCGGGATCGCTGGTGTTGACCTCGCGGCTCCAGTCGTAGGCGAAGCCGAGCGACTTCATGGCCGCGCGGAAGCGGTCGATGTTCTCCCGGGTACGGACTGCCGGGTGGACGCCGTCCTTGATCGCGGCGTTCTCGGCCGGGAGCCCGAAGGCGTCCCATCCCATCGGGTGCAACACGTCGAAGCCGCGCATCCGGTAGTAGCGGGCGTACACGTCGCCGATCAGGTAGTTGCGGACGTGCCCCATGTGCATGGAGCCGCTGGGGTACGGCAGCATCTCCAGCACGTACTTCTTCGGCGCGTCGGGACGGGCGTCGGCGCGGAACAGGCCGGCCTTCTCCCAGCGCTCCTGCCAGGTGGGCTCGATCGACTTCGGGTCGTACCGCTCGCTGAGCTTCATGGGGTGATCCGACGGTCCTACCCGGCAGGCCCCCCGGGGCGCAACGTTTCGGCCCTGCTCGGTGGTAGAGAGCCCCTCCCATGGCAACCCCCGTCGTCACCATCCGGGACATCGCCGCGTACGAGAACCGGGAGGTCGAGCTGCGCGGCTGGCTCTACAACAAGCGGAGCAGCGGCAAGCTCCACTTCCTCCAGGTCCGGGATGGGACCGGGGTCATCCAGGCGGTGGTCTTCAAGAACGACGTACCCGCAGAGCAGTTCACCCGGGCGGACCATCTGGGTCAGGAGACGGCGATCATCGTCCGGGGGCTGGTGAAGAAGGACGCCCGGAGCCCCATCGGCTTCGAGCTCTCGGTGAAGGACCTCCAGGTCATCTCCGAGGCGAAGGATTACCCCATCACCCCCAAGGAGCACGGGGTGGCGTACCTGATGGAGCACCGCCACCTGTGGCTCCGGTCGGCCCGGCAGAACGTCATCCTCCGGGTGCGTGCCACGGTGGAGAAGGCCATCCGCGACTACTTCGACGGGAACGGCTTCACCCTCGTCGACGCGCCCATCTTCACCCCGGCCGCCTGCGAGGGGACCAGCACCCTGTTCACCGTTCCCTACTTCGACCTGGGGAACGCGTACCTGACCCAGTCGGGTCAGCTGTACATGGAGGCCGCGGCGGCGGCGCTGGGAAAGGTCTACTGCTTCGGACCCACCTTCCGCGCCGAGAAGAGCAAGACCCGGCGGCACCTGACCGAGTTCTGGATGGTGGAGCCCGAGGTCGCCTACATGACCCTGGACGAGGACATGATCCTCGCCGAGGGCCTGGTCTCGTTCATCGTCGGCCGGGTGCTGGAGAAGCACGAGACGGAGCTGGTGAGCGTCCTGGAGCGGGAGGTGAGCAAGCTCAAGAATGTCCAGGCGCCCTTCCCGCGCATCACCTACGAGGAGGCCATCGAGCGGCTCAAGGCGGCCGGCCACCCGGCGAAGTTCGGCGACGACTTCGGGGGCGACGAGGAGACGGTGCTGGCGAACCAGTTCGACCGGCCGGTCATCGTCCACCGCTACCCGGTGGAGCTGAAGGCCTTCTACTTCAAGCGCGACGCCACCGACCCGCGCCTGGCGCTGGGGATGGACGTGCTCGCGCCCGAGGGCTACGGGGAGATCATCGGCGGCGGCCAGCGCGAGGACGACCTGGAGATGCTGGAGAAGCGGATCGCCGAGGCGCACCTGCCGCGCGAGGCCTTCGGCTGGTACCTCGACCTCCGCAGGTACGGGACCGTGCCCCACGCCGGCTTCGGCCTCGGCGTGGAGCGCACGGTGGCCTGGGTCTGCGGGCTGCACCACGTCCGGGAGACGATTCCCTTTGCCCGGATGATGGAGCGGATCACCCCGTAGCTGTCCAGCGGAGTGGAGGCCGCGTCCGCAGCGGTGTCAGGGGGAGGTGTACCACCCCGTCACCCCTTCACGGCGGCCGGGGCGGACGCAGGGCGCTCCGGGCGGCCGGGGTTGACGGCGGAGCCCCTCCCCCGCTATCCGTCGCGGCCGTGAGGAGTCTCGTCACCACCACCCCGACCACCACCCGCGAGGCGGGTCGGAGCGGTGTGTGTGCGTCGGTGGCCTGACCCCCTCGAGTACGCCGTCCCGTCCCGCCCGTGGTTCCGGCGGGGCGCTCTGCTCGAGGCCCTCTTCACCGTCCTGCCGGTCCACCCCGGGCCTCACCACACCGGAGTCCGACCATGCTGCACGACGATGATCACCGCGCCCTCGGCCACCGCCTGGGGCTGTTCCACCTCCAGGAGGAAGCCGCCGGAAGCGTCTTCTGGCACCCCCGCGGGCTGCAGCTCCTCCGCGCGCTCGAGGAGCACATCCGGCGCGTCGTCCTCCGCCAGGGGTACCGCGAGGTGCGCAGTCCTCAGGTCCTGGCCCAGCCGATCTGGGAGCGCAGCGGCCACTGGACCGTCTTCCGTCAGGGGATGCTGGTGGTGGAGGGCGAGGGCCGCGCGCTGAAGCCGGTCAGCTGCCCCGGACACATGGAGCTGGTCCGGCGGATGGCGCCGCTCGCCAGCGAGCTGCCGCTGCGCATCGCCGAGCTCGGGCTCGTTCACCGCGACGAGCCATCGGGCGCCCTGCACGGCCTCTTCCGGCTCCGCCAGTTCTCGCAGGACGACGGCCACGTCTTCTGCCGCGAGGACCAGGTCGCAGGCGAGGTGGTCCTCTTCGTCCGGAGCCTGCGGGCGCTGTACTCGGCGCTCGGCTTTGACCAGGTGCAGGTCGCCTTCTCCGGCCGGCCCCCGAACCGGCTCGGCGGGGACGCGGTGTGGGACCGAGCCGAGGCGCTCCTGGCGCAGGCGGCGGGCGCGGCCGGGCTCGCGTGGAGCCAGCAACCCGGGGAGGGCGCCTTCTATGGTCCGAAGCTCGAGTTCATCCTTCGCGACCGCTTGGGACGGGCCTGGCAGTGCGGGACGATCCAGGTCGACCTGGTGCTGCCCGAGCGCTTCGAGCTGGCGTTCCCGGACGGAGCGGGGGAGCGGCATCGACCGGTCGTCCTCCACCGGGCGCTCCTCGGCAGCCTGGAGCGCTTCCTCGGCATCCTCCTCGAACACCACCGCGGCCGGCTTCCGGCCTGGCTCGCGCCGGAGCAGGTGGTGGTGGCGAGCCTCGAGGGCGGCGGGGCCGGACACGCCCGGAACGCATGCCGCATCCTGGAGCAGGCCGGGGTGCGCGTGCGGCTCGACGGCCGTGCTGCGGCGCTCTCCAGGAAGGTCGCCGATGCCCACCGGCTCGCCGTCCCCTACCTGGTCGCCGCGGGACCGCGCGACGAGGCGAAGGGCTCGGTCGGCGTCCGGGACGCGATCGGAGCGCGGCGGGACGTGCAACTCGATTCCCTCGGCGCCGAGCTCGGCCGGCTCTGTGCGCCGCCGCCGATCGAGGGGGAGTAGTCTCCCGCGCCCATGCCCCCGTTTGCGCTGCTCGCCTCGCTCGCCCTGCTCTTCGCCGCACCCCAGGGAGCGCCACCCGTCCGGACGGCGAAGATCACCATCCTCTCCACGATGCTCGCCGACCGGGGCATCGGCGAGTGGGGCTTCGCGGCCCTGGTGGAGGCGGACGGCAAGCGGTTGCTCTTCGACACCGGCTCCGAGCCGGACACCGTGCTCCGCAACGCGCAGACGCTCGGCATGGACCTGGCCGAGGTCACCGACGTCGTCCTCTCGCACTCGCATGGCGACCACACCGGAGGCCTGGCGACGCTGAGAAAGGCGCTGGCTCCGAAGGCTCCGCGGGCGCTCTCGCGGGTGCACGTCGGCAAGGGCTTCTTCATCCCCCGCATCCGCGGCGGGAAGCCCTACACCCCCCTGGCGGCGGAGAAGGCCAGCCTCGAGGCGGCCGGGATCCAGTTCATCGGGCACGCCGGTCCGGCGGAGCTCCTCCCCGGGGTCTGGTTCACCGGGCCCGTGCCCCGCATCCACCCCGAGCGCAACTACCCCAGGGACATCCTCATTCAGTCGGCGAATGGACCGGTGACCGACATCGTCGCCGAGGATTCGTCGCTGGTCCTCGACACCCCGGATGGCCTGGTGGTGCTCACCGGGTGCGGCCACGCCGGCGTCATCAACACGCTCGAGGCAGCGCAGAAGGTGGTGCGCCCGGCTAAGGTCAACACCGTCGTCGGAGGGCTCCACCTGTTCTCCGCCGACGACGCCACTCTGGATTGGACCTCGGCGCAGCTCCGCCGCTTCGGCGTCCGCGAGCTGGTCGGCGCGCACTGCACCGGCATCGAGTCGCTGTACCGGCTCCGCGCGGGCGCCGGGCTCGACAGGAAGACCGCGGTGGTCGGTGCGGTCGGAGCCTCCTGGGAACTCGGGAAGGGGATCGACCCCGGCACCATCGCCCGTTGAAGGGGTCAGCTCTGGGTCACGCCGGGGCAGCGAGCAGGGACGCCGCCGCCCGGCTCACGTCCTCGGGCTCCACCGGCTTGGAGAGGAACGCGCTCGCGCCCGCCCCGAGCGCCCGGGCCCGCTCGGCCTCGGTCCGGTCGGTGGTCACCACCAGGATGGGGACCCGCGCGTGCCGGGCGCCGGAGCGGATGTGGTGGATGAGCTTCAGCCCGTCGAGTCGGGGCATGTGCACGTCGGTGACCACCAGGTCGTACTCACTCGAGGCGAAGCGCTTGAGCGCCTCGGCGCCGTCCGCCGCCTCGTCACAGGTGCCCGACCCGAGCGAGGCCATCGCCGACACGAGCACCTGACGCGCGGTGCGCGAGTCGTCGACCACCAGGACGCGAAAACCTCTCATCGGGAGCGAGACAGCAGTTTACAGCCCGGCGCGAGGCCCCGCAGATCGATTTGCCAGCAATCCCTGCAAATCGAGCAGTCGACACTCGTCTCCGGTCTCCCCGAGCACCCCCGGCACCGTGGCGCCGGGGCGAATCTCCGCCGCCGTGTAGCGGCGCACCCCCGCCATCCCGTCCACCCGCAGCCCTACCCGGCGCCGGCCGATGCGGGCCAGGATGACCTTCGGCTTGGCCGTCCGCGGCGGATTCCCGGCCGGGAGAAGCCGCCGGAGGTCCACGATCGGCACCGCCGTGCCATGCACGTGCACCACGCCCTCCACGTGGGCCGGGGCATCGGAGACCGGAAGCGGGACGACGCGGGGGAGGATCTCGTCCACCCGCGCCACGTCGATGCCGTAGACGGCCTCGCCCACCCAGAACGCGCAGACGTCTACCCCTTCCGGGTCGGAGCTCATCGGAGCAGCCACTCCGGATCCACCACCGTGCAGGTGCCCTCGGCGGTCTGCAGCACGCCGACGACCCCACCGGTCGGCCCGCTGTGAGGCCGCTCGAGAGCCGCCGGCCGGACCCGCTGCACGCCGCGCACCCGGTCCACCCACAGCCCCGCTGGCCCGAGCGCGGTGCGGACCACCAGGATGCGCGCCGGGCGCGGCGGCCGCTCGCAGTCCGGACCGGCGCACGGCGGGGCCGTGCTCGCGAGCTGGAGACGCAGCGACGGGTCGTAGACCGGGGTGATGGTCCCCCGCAGGTTCAGCACCCCGAGCAGCGGCGGCCTGGCCCGGGGAATCTCGGTGAGCGCGCGAGCGCGGAGGATCTCGGTCACCGTGCCCAGCGCCACCGCATACTCGGAACCACCCAGGCCGAAGGTCAGCAGCTGCTGCTCTTCCATCCCCGGCGGGCGGTCGGCCTCGACACTGGAGGTGGGGAACTCAGCCAGCCCGGCGCACTCCTCGTCGGGCCGGTAGCGGAACTGCGCCAGCAGGGCGTCGACGGTGGACATCGCCGGCCTCACGCCTCCGCCACCAGCAGCGGGGGCCCGCGCAGCACCTCGTCGAGCAGCGCCCCCACGTCGAGCACCAGCACCGTGTGGTGGTGCCCGACCTCGGCGGCGCCCGAGATGCCGGGGACCTGGCCCAGCCGCGGCCCGAGCCCCTGGGTCACGAGATCGCGCTGGCCGTGGAGCGTGTCCACCACCAGCCCGAGCCGCCGCTCGGCCACGCCCACCACCACCAGGTACACCCCACCCTCGGCGCGCCTCGGCAAGCCGAAGGTCTCGGCGAGGGAGACGACGGGGATGCTCCGGCCACGGACGGGCAGGACGCCTCGTCCGCCCTCCATCGCCCCGCGCTGGCGATTGTGGGCCAGGACGTCGAGCACGCTGCTCAGGGGCACCGCGTAGACCCGCCCACTCACCCCCACCAGCAGGCCACGCACCGTGGCCAAGGTCACCGGCAGCGTCACCCGGAAGGTGGTCCCCTCCCCTGCCCGGCTCTCCACCTCGATGACCCCCGAGAGCCCAGCGATGTTGGTCTTCACCACGTCCAGGCCCACGCCTCGGCCGGACATCGAGCTGACCGCCGAGGCGGTGGAGAAGCCCGGGCTGAAGAGCACGGCCTGCAGCGCGCGGTCGCCGGCCGCCCGCGCCGCTTCCTCGTCGAGAAGCCCGCGCTGGATGGCCACCTCGCGCACCCGCGCCCAGTCCACCCCGCCGCCGTCGTCGCTCAGGGCGAGCACCGCCCGTGCTCCGCGCTGCTCGGCGGAGAGGAGGATGCGCCCGGCGCGTGGCTTGCCCCGGCCCTCGCGCAGTCCCGCCGGCTCGATGCCGTGGTCGATGGCGTTCCGGACCAGGTGCACCAGCGGATCGCTCAGCTCCTCCACCAGGCGCTTGTCGATGTGCACGTCGGCGCCGGAGGTCTCGAGGACGACCTCCTTCCCCGCCTCGCGCGCCATCCGCCGGACCAGGCGCTGCATCCGGTCGAACAGCGGGCGAAGAGGTACCATCCGTGCCTGGAGCAGCCGGTCCTGGAGGATGTCCAGCCGCCGCACCAGCCGGCGCTGCTCCCGCAGCAGCTCCACGGTCCACGCCCGGGGCGACAGCTCGCGCGCGTCCGACAGCGCGCGGATCGCCTCCCCGATGAGCCGCAGCTCGCCCACGTCGTCCATGAGGGCATCGAGCCGGGCGATGTCCACCCGGAGCGTCCGCGCCACCCCGCCGGGCTCCGCTCCCTCCAGCCGGACCGCCCCCTCCGCCTCGGCGTCGGAGCGGCGCTCCTTGCGTATCGGCACCGGCCGGAGCTCGAGCGGGACCCCTCCGAAGGCGCCCCGGAGTCCCGCCTCGCCCGCGCCCGAGCCGATGAGCAGCACGAACGAGAGGACGTCCAGCCGCTCTCCAAGCGGACCGGGCAGGGTCGAGACCAGCTCGCCCACCCCGCGCAGCCGCGCCTTGAGCTGCTCCAGCTCGCGGTCGAAGGTCTCCAGCGGGTACCCCACCCGCGCGGCCCAGACCAGCTCGCCGCGGCGGAGCGTCTCGCGCAGCCGGTGCTCCTCGAACTCGGTGAGCACCCGGCGCATCTCGGGGGCGAGCTCGAGACGCTCGAGCGGGTCCTCGCCCAGCCGCTCCGCCGCCTCGTCCACCGACGACAGCCTCGAGGCGAGCATCCGGGCCTCGTCCACCGCGCTCCCCGGCTCCTCCGCCAGGCGCTGGAACAGCTCCACCGCCTCGAGCAAGAGATCCAGCCGCGCCGAGGTCAGCCGCGCCCTGCCCAGCCGGAACCGGTCGAGCAGGTCCTCGGCGGCGTGCGCCAGCTCGGCCATCCGCTGCTGCCCGAAGGTCGCGGCGAGACCCTTGAGCGAGTGCGCCTGGCGGAAGACCGAGTTCAGCACCTCGGGGTCCGGGTCGGCCGCGCACTTCTCCAGGAGCAAGAGATTCCGACCCAGCGCCTCCGCGGTCTCGGCGGCCTCGGACGAGAACTCTGCCGGTGGCCGGGCGCGGTCGGGGCTCACGCGAGCTTGAGGTACCGCCGCACCAGGTCGGTCAGGTGGTCGGGCTGGAGCGGCTTGATGAGGAACTCCGAGGCGCCGAGCTGGAAACCGCGCTCGCGGTCGTGCTGACGGCCCTCGCCGGTGACGATGATCAGCGGCGTCTCACGGTAGTTCGGGTTCATCTTCACGAAGTTGATGAGCTCGAGCCCGTTGATGTCCGGCATGTTGATGTCGGTGATGATGAGGTCGAAGCGATAGCGAGGGAGGAGCTTGAGGGCGTCGAAGCCGCTGCCTGCGCAGACGACCTCCGCACCCTCGATCTGCTCGATGGTCGAGGCAATGAACTCCCGCGACGCGGTCGAGTCCTCGACGATCAGAACCTTGTACCCCATTCCCCGGCCGGACCCGTGAGCCTAGCAGGAAGCCAGCGGCGGGGAACTCACCGCGAGGGCCGCGCCGGTCCGTCGGCCAGCAAGGTGACCCGGGCCCCCCGGAACGCCGGGACGAAGGCCTCCTCGAACGCCGCCATCCGGTCCTGGGAGGGCATCGCCGAGCGGCCGGGGAGCTCCAGGGCGACGCTGTCCACCCGTGCACGGTTGAGCACGTCCGCAGCCTGGGCGAGCGCAGTGCGGAGGACACCCGGGTGCAGCGCCTCGCCCCCGGGGCCGAGCCCGAGGACCACGACCCGGGCTGGCCCGATGCGCCCGCTGGAGGGGAGGAGCATCGACTCGCCTCGCGCCCCCTTGAAGAAGCCGTCCACCAGGAGCCGCGAGAGCTGGCCGCAGAGGCGCCAGTCGACGTACCCCGCGGCGCCGCCGAGCGGCCGCTCGTCCTCGGGGACGAAGAGGCAGAGCGTGTCCGCCGACAGCGGATCCAGCGCTTCCAGCGTCAGCGGCACGGTGCTGACGGCGGCGCTCACCGCTGCTGCTCCACGTCCAGCGCGATCCGATCCAGCAGCCCGTTGACGAATGCCGACGAGGCCTCGGTTCCGAACGCCTTTCCCAGCTCGACCGCCTCATTGAGCGTCACCTTCTTCGGGATGTCCGGCCGCCACTTCAGCTCGAACACCGCGAGCCGGAGCACGTTGCGATCCACCCGCGCCATCCGATCCAGCCGCCAGTTGTGGCTGTGTTGCTCGATGAGCCCGTCGATCTCCTCGCGGTGCTCGATGACGCCCTGGACCAGCTCGAGCGCGAACCGCTGCGCCTCGGGGTCCGGGGGCCCCTCGGGCTCGGCGTTCCAGGCGGTCTCGAGCGCGTCCTCCGCACGGAGGGCGCTCATCTCCATCTGGTAGAGCGCCTGGAGCGCACGCTCCCGTCCGGTGCGGCGAGCCCCCATCAGCGCTTCTTTCCGACCTCCGCCAAGCGGGCGTACAGATTCACCATCTCCAGGCACGCCATCGCCGCGTCCGCGCCCTTGTTGCCGGCCTTCACCCCGGCGCGGTCGATGGCCTGCTCCAGGGTGTCGCAGGTGAGCACGCCGAAGCTGACCGCACAGGGGGCGGTGAGAGCGATCTGCCCGATGCCCTTGCTCACCTCCCCCGCCACGTACTCGAAGTGCGGCGTACCGCCCCGGAGCACGCAGCCCAGAGCGACGACTCCCGCGTACTGACCGCCCTCGGCCACGCGGCGGACGAGGCCCGGGAGCTCGAAGGTGCCGGGCACCCGGAACACGTCGATGTCCGCGTCCGCCACGCCATGGCGCACCAGCGCGTCCTGGGCGCCGTGGAGCAGCGGCTCGGTGATGAAGCTGTTGAAGCGCGACACGCAGAGCGCGAAGCGCCCCTGCGGCGGCGTGAGAAGCCCTTCGATCACCCGTGCCATGTCAGCTCGCTGTCCCCTGCCGGCGCTGGACGCGCGGCCGGGTGAGGGGAATCTGCTCCACCACCTCGAGAGAGTAGCTCTCCAGGCCCACGATCTTCTTGGGATTGTTGGTCAGCAGGCGCAGCCGCCGCAGGCCCAGGTCCTTGAGGATCTGCGCACCCACCCCGAACTCGCGCAGCCGGCTCCGGTCGCCGCCGGGCCCGGACTCCTCCGCCTGCTGGCGGGTGCAGGTGAGGGCGGACACGGGCCGCACGGCCTTGTGGAGGTAGACCAGGACCCCGCGCCCGGCGTCGGCGATGGCCCTGAAGGCCTGCTCGAGCTGGCTGCCGCAGTCGCACCCCCCGCTCCCGAGGAGGTCCCCCACCGGACAGGCGCGGTGCACCCGGGTGAGCACCGGGATGGGGCCGGTGATGTCGCCCTTCACCATGGCGATGTGCACGTCGGAGTCCACGTCGCTCTGGTAGGCGTGCGCCATCCAGGTGCCCTGCTGCGGGCGGCGCAGCTCCGTGGTGGCGACGCGCTTCACCAGCCGGTCGTTCTGGAGCCGGTAGCGGATGAGGTCGGCCACGCTGAGGAGCGTGAGCCCGTGCTTCCGGCCGAAGCGCTGCAGCTCCGTGCGCCGGGCCATCGTGCCGTCCGGATTCATCACCTCGCAGATGACGCCCGCGGGGAACAGGCCCGCGAGCCGCGCGAGATCGACCGAGCCCTCGGTCTGCCCGGTGCGGACCAGCACCCCGCCTTCGCGGGCCCGGAGCGGGAACACGTGCCCGGGCCGGACCAGGTCGCCGGGCTTGGCCTTGGGAGCGACCGCGGCCTGGATGGTGCGCGCCCGGTCCGCGGCGGAGATGCCGGTGGTGACGCCGCGCGCGGCCTCGATGGAGACGGTGAACGCCGTGCCGAAGGGCGAGGTGTTGTCCTGGACCATCAAGGGCAGCGCGAGCTGGCGGATACGGTCCTCGGTGAGCGAGAGGCAGATGAGCCCGCGGCCATGCATGGCCATGAAGTTGATCGCCGTCGGGGTGACCTTCTCCGCGGCCATGACCAGGTCGCCCTCGTTCTCGCGGTCCTCGTCGTCGGTGAGGATGACCATCCGGCCCTTGCGGATGTCGGTGATGGCCCGCTCGACCAGGGCGATGCTGCCCACCTCTTCCAGGCGCCGTGCCATCAGTCCAATCCGAACCCGGCGGCCCGCAGCATGTCCACCGTCAGGCCACCGGAGCGCGTCGGGGCATGTGCGGCGTGGAGCCGGGCCACGTACTTTCCGATCACGTCCGCTTCAACGTTGTAGCGCTCGCCGATGGCGCGCTGGCCGAGCGTGGTCCTGGATTGCGTCTCGGGGATCAGCTGCACGCTGAACCGGTCGTCGCCCACGCTGTTGACGGTGAGGCTGACCCCGTCCAGCGTGACCGAGCCCTTCTCGATGAACAGGGGCGCGAGCTCCGGGGTGAGGCCGACCTCCAGCACCAGCGAGCCGCCCTCGTGGGCCCGGCTCAGGAGCGGCAGCACCCCGTCGACGTGTCCCAGGACCAGGTGGCCTCCCAGCCGGTCGGACAGCCGAAGGGCGCGCTCCAGGTTGACCTGTGACCCCGCACGCAGCTCGCCCAGGGTGGTCCGGCGGAGGGTCTCGGGCGCGGCGTCGACCCGGAAGGTGTCGCCTGTGCGCTCCACCACGGTCAGGCAGGCGCCGGAGACGGCGATCGACTCCCCGAGCGCGAACTCGCTTGCCCCGAGGGCAGTCCGGATCCAGAGGGTGGTCATGGGCCCCGGGAGGACACGCTCCACGGTGCCCATGTCCTGCACCAGGCCAGTGAACATGGTCGGCCGTCGCTTATAAGGCCCTCCGAGCAAACCCGCCATGACCGAGACCACCCCCGAGACCCTCCTCGCCGACACCCGCGCCGCCCTGGCCACCGCCCGCTCCGAGCTGGACACTCTCCTGGGGGCGAAGGGACCTCGCACCGAGGCCGACACGCTGGGCCCGTACCAGCGCCTGCAGCTGGCGCTCTCCAACGCCGGGCACCGGGCGGGCCTCCTCTCCGAGGTGCACCCCGACAAGCCGCTGCGTCAGGCGGCCGAGGCCGCGGTCCAGGAGATCAGCGCCTACGCGACCGAGCTGTCGCTCCACCGCGGGCTCTACGACGCGCTGGCCTCGGTGAAGAGCGAGGGGCTCGCGCCGGACACCCGGCGGTTCCTCGAGCACACCCTGCGCGACTTCCGCCGGGCGGGCGTGGACAAGGACGAGCCGACGCGCGCTCGGCTCAAGGATCTCGCGGAGAGGGCCGTGCGGCTGGGCCAGGACTTCGACCGCGCCATCCGCGAGGACGTGCGGAGCGTGTCGCTGCGGCCCGGGCAGCTGGCCGGGCTTCCGGAGGACTACCGCGCCAAGCACCAGCCCGGACCGGACGGGAAGGTGGTCATCACCACCGACTACCCGGACCTGCTCCCCTTCCGGACGTACGCGCGCGACGGCGAGGCGCGCCGGCAGCTGTACGTCGAGAACACCTCGCGGGCGTACCCGGGAAACGAGAAGGTGCTGCGGGAAATCCTCGAGGTGCGGGCCGAGCAGGCGCGGCTCCTCGGAATGGCATCCTGGGCGGACTACGTGACCGAGGACAAGATGGCGAAGTCGGGCAAGACGGTCGCCGAGTTCCTCGCTCGGGTGGCGGCGGTGAGCGAGGGCCCGGCGAGGCGCGACCTGGAGCGGCTGCTCCGGCGGAAGCAGAAGGACGTGCCCGGTACGACTCGGGTGGAGGACTGGGAGAAGGCCTATTACGAGGAGCGGGTGAAGCAGGAGGAGCTCGGCTTCGACTCGCAGTCGGTCCGGCCCTACTTCGAGTTCACTCGGGTGCGGGACGGGCTACTCACCATCACCTCACGGCTCTTCGGCATCCGCTACGTTCGCCTCGAGAATTCCGCGTCCTGGCACCCCAAGGTCGAGTCCTACGACGTGTTCCGCGGGGACGAGCGGCTCGGGCGCATCCACCTCGACCTGCATCCGCGGGCGGACAAGTACAAGCACGCGGCGCAGTTCCCGATCGTCTCGGGCGTGAAGGGCGTGCAGCTCCCGGAGGGCGCGCTGGTCTGCAACTTCGCCGACCCGGCGGTGCACAGCCCGGCCCTGCTCGACCACGACGACGTGGTGACCCTCTTCCACGAGTTCGGTCACCTGATGCACCACGTGCTCGGGGGACAGCAGAGGTGGCTGGGGTTCTCCGGCGTGGCGACCGAGTGGGACTTCGTCGAGGCCCCGAGCCAGATGCTCGAGGAGTGGGCCTGGGACCCGGGAACGCTGGCCCTCTTCGCCCGTCACCTCGAGACCAACGAGCCCATCCCCGCCGAGCTGGTGCACCGGATGCGCGAGGCCAACGAGTTCGGCAAGGGCGCGCACACCCGGCATCAGGTCTTCTACGCGCAGCTGTCGCTCGCGCTGCACAGCCGCCCTCCCGTGGATCTGGACATCACCCAGACGATGCTGGAGCTGCAGAAGCGCTACAGCCCCTTCCCGTACGTGGAGGGCACCCACTTCTTCGCCAGCTTCGGGCACCTCAACGGGTACTCGGCGATGTACTACACGTATCTGTGGTCGCTGGTCATCGCCAAGGACCTGCTCGGCGAGTTCCAGCGGCACGGGCTGCTCGACGAGAAGACCGCCTCCCGGTACCGCGACGCGGTGCTGGTCCCGGGCGGGAGCAAGGACGCGGCGGATCTGGTGAAGGACTTCCTCGGCCGGCCCTACGGCTTCGAGGCGTTCCAGGAATGGCTGGAGCGGAGCTGATGGACGAGTCCGGATTCCCGGACCGGCCTTCGGCAGTGGACCGCGGTAGTCTGCCCCCTCCGGAGCGGGCAGATGCAGATCACCTTCCGACCGGCGGTCGACTCCGATTTCGAGGCGTGCCGCCGGACCTTCTTCGCGGAGCACGGCTGGATCGACGAGCGCCTGAATCTCGCGAGAGACGGTCAGGAGGCGAACTTCAGGCGCTTCTGGACCGCATCCCAGGTCCGCATCATCCAGCTCGAGGGGACCGACATCGGATGGCTCCAGGTGGTCCCGCGGGACGAGGAGTACTTCCTCGGGACGCTGATCATCGACGGCGCGTTCCAGCGACGAGGCATTGGGACCGAGATCATGAGACGCGTGCTCGACGAGGGCGCACGCCGGAGCCAGCCGGTGCGCCTGGCGGTGGTGAAGTTCAACCCGGCCCGCCGGCTGTACGAACGCCTCGGATTCCGCGTCACCCACGAGGACGACTGCAAGGTTTACATGAGCTGCGATCCGCATCCCGCGATGGACGTCGTGTGAGCACCTGAGGAGCGCGCTCGGGCCCCTTGGCTGCGACGCGCGAGGCTTGCGCAGTGAACATCGAAGGGCGCAAGAAATGCGGGGTTTGACGCAAAGCCTGCGCCCCTGGGCTTCACCTTGAGCCTGCTTCTTCGGTCTTGGCCTCCGCATGGCCGATGCATGGGCTGACGGTTTGAGGGAGGCACAGACATGACCATCTTCGCGCTTCTGGGTTGGCAGGTGCTCGGGGCGGTGCTCGGCACAGCAATCGCGGCGATCTGGAAGGTCCGTGGCCTCACCCTGGCCTGGGGTTTCGCCTCGGGCGGCGTCGGCGGGGTGGTGGGCGGACTGCTCAGTCGGATGGTCTTGCCCGGCGGAGCCCTCTTCGATGGACTGTCCGTCGCCGTCGCCGGCGTGGGTGCGGTCGGGGCCCTGCTCATTGCCCGGGCCAGCGTCGGGGCACAGCGCTCAGGCACCGTCTAGTCGATGCTCCTCAGGCCCGCACGTCGATGCGGTTGTCGTAGAAGGTGCTGCCCCCGCCCGAGTCGCTCAGGCGCTGCGAGGTGAGCCCGTTCACGTTCCGCGCGTTCCCGGCCTGGAGCGAGTGGACGCCCTCGGCCACGGCCACTCCCGGGGGCACGGCCTCGGTCACCTCGAGCACGAACGAGACCTCGCCCAGCGCGTTGAACGCCGTGACCCGCTGCCCGCTGGCGAGACCGCGGGCTGAAGCATCCGCCGGCGAGAGCCGGAGCGTCTGTGGGCCGAGCTTCGACGCGAGCTCCTGACGCTCGGTGAAGGACGAGTTCAGCCGGTAGAGCGAAGGCGCGGTCTGGAGCCGCAACGGCAACCCCTTCGCCTCGAGGTCGGAATGGGTCGGCCGGTGCCGAGGGAGCGGCTCGTCGAGCCGGTCGTTGCGCAGCTCGATCTTCCCGGACGGCGTCAGCCACACGCCCCGCGGCGGGTTGAGGCGGACTGCTCGGCCTTCCTTCAGCGCCTCACGGTCCACACCTTCGAACCAGCCCGACGGCTTGGAGAGGATCAGGTCGATGTGCTCGTCCGCCGACAGGGAGAAGACGTGGTCGGTGAGGTCGAGTGCCCGGGCGAGAGTCTGGATGGTGTCCCAGTTGGAGCGCGATTCTCCGAGCGGAGGAATCACCGGCCGGGTCCGCTGAACGAAGAACTGGCCGTAGCTCCGGTAGAGGTCCGTGGTCTCCAGCATCGTCGGCGCAGGCAGCACCACGTCCGCGTAGAGCGCGGTGTCGGTGAGGAAGCGCTCGTGCACCACGGTGAAGAGGTCCTCGCGGGCGAGGCCCTTCAGCACCGCGTTCTGGTCCGGGCACACCGCCGCCGGATTCGAGCTGGCAACGAAGAGGGACATCACCCGCGGCCCGTCCAGCTCGCCGAGGGCATGCCCCAGCCGGTTCATGTTCACGATCCGCGTGGGCCCTGGCAGCAGGTCCGGGCGGGTGAAGGAGGTGAGGTCGAAGGCCGCTCCAGTCCCGGTGCTGGACAGGAAGCCTCCGCCCTTCTTTGCCCAGGCCCCCACCGCTGCGGGAAGGCAGAGCAGCGCCCGGGTGGAGATCGCTCCGTTCGCGTAGCGGGAGGGCGCGCCTCCCACCCGGATGAACGGCGCCCGCGCGCCGCCGTATGCCCGCGCCAGGAAGACGATGTCCTCGACCGAGAGCCCGGTGATGCCCGAAACGCGCTCCGGGGAATGCTCGGGCAGCACCTCGCGCTCGATGTCGGCCCACCCGACCGTCTCGCGCGCGAGGAACCCACGGTCGACCAGGTTCTCCCGGGCCATCACGTGCAGCATCGCGAGCGCCAGCGCGCCGTCCGAGCCCGGCTGCACGAGGAAGAGCCGGTCGGCATGGGCCGCGGTCTGCTGCCGGTGGGTGTCGATGAGGAGGGCCCGGCCGCCGGCCCGGCGCGCGGCCTTCACCTGCGACAGGAAGTGGATGTTCGTCGCCAGTGCGTTGATGCCCCAGAGCACCACCAGGTCGCTCCGGGCCGCCTCGTCGGGATCCGAGCCGGGCGTGGTGCCCATCACCTGCTCCCATCCGGCGTTCTGGGCCGCGGTGCAGATGGTGCGGTCGAGCAGCGACGCCCCGAGCCTGTGGAACAACGGCTCCTGGGCGTTGCGCTGGATGAGTCCCATCGTCCCGGCGTAGGTGAACGGGAGGATGCACTCCCGGCCGTGGGCCGCGATGAGCGCCGTCCAGCGGTCGGCGATGAGCGCCGCGGCTTCGTCCCACGACGCGCGGCGAAATGCCCCCTGCCCCTTCGGTCCGGTGCGGATCAGCGGCGTGAGCAACCGGCCGGGGGCGTGGACCGTCCGCTCGAAGCCGTTGACCTTCGGGCACAGCGTGCCGCGGGTGTACCCATGCTCGGGGTCGCCGCGGACCGAGCGGACGGTGAGCCCGTCGGTCTCCACCACCAGGCCACACGCGTCCGGACAATCGTACGGACATGTCGAACGCTGCGTTCGAAGCATCGTCGTCAGGAGTGTGCCCGAGGGACGCCGGGCCCGCCACTCACAGCAGCCCTTCGGCCGGGGAGGTACAGGCGCGTCGTGATGGGCCGACGATCGCTTGATCCCGGCGGCAACATCCTGTCGGTGGTCGAGGGACCTCCGCCGGGGCGACCTCGCCGGGTGGATCGTCGCCGGGCTCAGCCCCCCGTGTCTGACCGCAGGTCCGCGTAGCCGCCGTTGGAGAGCACCGTCACGTCCTTCCAGCCCTCGGCGACGAGCATCTCGGCCGCGCGGCCAGCGCGGCGCCCACTGGCGCAGTAGACCAGCACCGGCCGGTCCTTGGGGACCTTCCCGTGCTCGCGCGCGAAGACGCCGCTGTTGTAGGGCAGGAGCTCCGCGCCCTGGACGTATCCGCCGGCCGTCTCGTTGGGCTCGCGCACGTCCAGCAGGCTGAACTTGCCCGACGCACGCGCCTTCCCCAGCGCAGCCTTGAACTCCGCGGGCTCGAGCTTCCTCGGCGAGGCCGCGGGCGCGGCATGCGCGCCAGCGTCGGGCGCGTCCTTCGCCCGCGCCGGCGTCACGCCGAGCAGGACGAGAAGCGACAGTGAGTGGGCTCGCATCAGTACGCCTCCACGACGAACGAGCTCTGCTTCACGATGGTGGAGCCTGCCCCGTCCTCGATGCGAAGCGCGACCCCGTAGCGCCCCGGCGGCACGCCCAGCGCGGCCTGCACCTGCGAGGTGCACATGCATCCATCCCCGCAGGGCTTGCCCTCGACCGTCTCGAAGAAGTTCACCTGGCCCTCGGTGCGCAGCACGTAGATCTTCGCCTTCGTGCAGCAGGCGTGGGTCAGGTTGTGCGCCACCCAGACCCCCGCCGGCTGCATCCCGAGCTGCACTTCGGTCGCCGAAGGGGCCCGGCTTCCCTGCACCATCGGGGGGAAGGACGCGGCGTCCTGCTCGGAGGGGTTCGCCGAGTCGGAGCAGCCGGTCACCTTGGCCATCGACTGGTCGGGGCCGAGCGGCGGCGGAGGCGGAAGCGGAGGAGGGGACGAGAGTTGCTGCTGGGCTTCGGCGCCGGGGACGTAGGTCGCCGACTTTTGGCTCGAGCAGCAGACGGCGAGCAGGCACAGCGGAATCAGACGGCGCATGGGGCGAGAACTCTCCGGCATGAGCGGATGGGGGTCCATGTGGGTCCTTCCAAGCCAGCGTACCGATGAGCCGGCGTCCAGGTGCGAGTCAAACGCATCGAGACTCCGGAACCTTCACCGTGAATGCGCATCCAAACGGCACGTCCGTTGCGTAGGACCCTCGACATGCACCGCTCTCACCTCTGCAGCCATTGCCTCCGCCGCCGGATTCTCCTCTGGGCGAGCGCCTTCTTCTTGACCGTCGGCGCCGCCGGCGCGGCCACCTCGGCTGGGTCAGCGGGCGCGGCCCGGGGTCAGATTGCCCCGGCTCCGGTTCGTACGGCCGCCCTGACCTCGCCGACCATCGCCCGCCTGACGACGCCTTGACCTGGATCTCGATTGCGGCCGCCCTGACCTAGGCCGGTCCGAACAGGGCCCGGACCTCCAGGTCCTCGCCCAGCCACCGGACCGACTCGACCTTGACCGGGCGGGCCCCGGCCATCCGGTCCAGCCCCAGCGGACCGAGCCAGGACAGCCCATCGCCGCCCACCAGCTTGGGCGCCAGGTGCAGCACCAGCGCATCCGCCAGCCCCGCCCGGATGAACGCCGAGTAGACCCTGGGGCCCCCCTCCACCATCACGTGCAGCACGTCGCGCTGGAGCAGCGCGCGCAAGGTCGCCTCGAGATCCACCTCGCCGGGCCGCCCCGGCACCGCGAGGAGCTCCGCCCCGGCCGCCGCCAGCGCGGGGGCTCGCCCTCCACCCTGCCCCGCCACGTGGACGAGCAGCGTCCCCGCCGTGGACGACAGGCGGAACAGCGTGCGTTCGGGCGACAGCTGGAGCGCCGAATCCAGCACCACCCGCAGCGGGTCGCGCCCTCCGCCCTCGGGTAGCCGGGTGGTGAGCGCGGGGTCGTCCGTCCGCACCGTCCCCGCTCCGACCAGCACCGCGTCGACGACGTTCCGGAGCCGGTGGACCTCGGCCCGCGCCGCCTCGCCGGTCACCCACCGGCTGTCGCCGGAGGCGGTGGCCAGTTTTCCGTCGAGCGACACCGCCGCCTTGAGCGTCACCCAGGGGAGCCCCGCGCGCATCGCCTTGAAGAAGGGCCGGTTGAGCGCATCGGTCTCTGCCGCGAGCACGCCGGTCCACACCGGCATCCCGAGCACGCGGAGCCGCTGCACACCGCGCCCGTCAACCAGCGGGTTCGGGTCGGAAGAGCCGGCGAACACCCGGGCGACGCCGGCGGCGAGAATGGCCTCGGTGCAGGGCGGCGTCCGGCCGTGGTGATCGCACGGCTCGAGCGTGGTGAAGAGGTCCGCGCCGCGGGCCCGGGGACCGGCGTCGGTGATGGCCCGCACCTCGGCGTGGGGACCGCCGGCCGGCGCGGTGTGGCCGCGGCCGACGATCTGCCCGTCCCGCACCACCACCGCACCCACCGCGGGGTTGGGATGCGTACGGCCCACCGCGAGACGGGCTTCGGCGAGCGCCTCGCGCATCCACGCCTCGGCGGCGGGAGGGAGCTCCTCCGGGCGTTCAGTCTTCGAGCCGTCCGCGGGGTCTCCGCGCGGCGTCGGCGCCGTGGTCATCGAGTAGGCCCTTCAGCTCGTCCATGAACTCCTCGATGTCCCGGAAGCTCCGGTACACCGATGCGAAGCGGACGTACGCCACCTGGTCGAGCGCGCGCAACCGGCGCATCATCTCCTCGCCGATGAGGTGACTGGGGACCTCCTTCTCCCCGCGCTCCAGGATGCGCGCCTCCACCTCCGCCACCAGCGCCTCGAGTTGGTCCATCGACACCGGGCGCTTCTCCACCGCCTTCTGCAGCCCGGAGATGAGCTTCTCGCGGTCGTACGGCTCGCGCCGGCCGTCCTTCTTCACCACCAGCGGCATCAGCTCCTCGACGCGCTCGTAGGTGGTGAAGCGCTTGTGGCAGCCCAGGCACTCCCGCCGCCGCCGGGTCACCGTCCCCTCCGCTGACTCGCGCGAGTCGAGGACCTTGCTGTCGTCGCACTTGCAGAAGGGACAGCGCATTCAGCTCCTACAGCCGCGAGGCGTAGAGCGGGAAGCCCTTCACCAGCTCGTGCACCTTGCCCGCCACCCGGGCGAGCGCCGCCTCCTCGGCGGCGTGGTCCAGCGCCTCGACGATCAGCGCGCCCACGGTGGCCATCTCGGCCTCCTTCATCCCGCGGGTGGTGAGCGCCGGCGTCCCGATGCGGATACCCGAGGTGACCATCGGCTTCTCGGGGTCGAAGGCGATCATGTTCTTGTTGACGGTGATCGCCGCCTTCCCCAGCACCGCCTCGGCCACCTTGCCGGTGAGCTTCTTCGGGCGCAGGTCCACCAGCATCAGATGGGTGTCCGTGCCTCCCGAGACCAGCCGCAGCCCACCCCGCTGCAGTGCCTCGGCCAGCGCCTTGGCGTTGACCACGATCTGCCGCTGGTAAGCGGCGAACCCCGGCTGGAGCGCCTCGTGGAAGGCGACCGCCTTCCCGGCGATCACGTGCATCAGCGGGCCGCCCTGGATGCCGGGGAAGATGTTGCTGTTCACCGCCTTGGCGAACGGCTCCTTGGAGAGCACCAGGCCGCCCCGAGGCCCGCGGAGCGTCTTGTGGGTGGTGGTGGTGACCAGCTCGGCCAGCGGAACCGGCGAGGGGTGGATGCCGGCCGCGACCAGGCCGGCGATGTGCGCCATGTCCACCAGCAGCACCGCCCCGACGCTGTCGGCGACCTCGCGGAACGCGGCGAACTCCAGAACCCGGGGGTAGGCGGAGGCGCCGACGACGATGACCTTCGGCCGGTGCTCCCTGGCCAGCGACTGCACCTGCCCGAGGTCGATGCGCTCGGTGGTGCGGTCCAGACCGTAGTGCACGACCCTGTAGAGCTTGCCGGAGAAGTTGAGCGCCATCCCGTGCGTGAGGTGGCCGCCGGAGTTGAGGTCCAGGCTGAGAATGGTCTCGCCGGGCTGCAGCACGGACATGTACGCGGCCATGTTGGCCTGGCTCCCCGAGTGGGGCTGCACGTTCGCCGCCTCGGCACCGAACAGCCTCTTCGCCCGCTCGATGGCCAGGGTCTCCACCTGGTCCACCACCTCGCAGCCGCCGTAGTAGCGCTTGCCGGGGTAACCCTCGGCGTACTTGTTGGTCAGCGTCGAGCCCACAGCCTCCATCACCGCGGGGCTGACGAAGTTCTCCGAGGCGATGAGCTCCAGCCCCTCCTCCTGGCGCTCGGTCTCCTTGCGGACCAGGGCCGCGATGTCCGGGTCCACCTGGGCGAGGGGGCGGGTGTTCTCCATGGGCGGCCTCATAGCAGAGGCCCCGGACGGCCGCTCGGGGGGAACGATGGCTCCCGGGGCACGGGGAGTGCGAGACTCCGGGGCCCCGTGGACGACCAGGACGCCGAGCTCGCCCGCATTCGCCAGGCCATCGAGGCGCTGGACCGCTCGCTCCTCGCCCTCCTCCGGGAGCGGCAGGTACTCGGACAGCAGGCGGCGCGGGCGAAGATCGCCGCGGCGGTGCCGTTGCGAGACCCGGTGCGGGAGGCGGTGGTGCTCCGCCGGGCACGCGAGACGGCGACCGAGCTGGGGCTCGACGCACATCAGTCGGAGCGGCTTTACCGGCTGATCATCGACATGTCCGTCTCGCAGCAGCAGACCCATCTCCTCGAGCTGGAGACGGTTCCGTTGCGGGTCGCGTTCCAGGGGGTGGAGGGCAGCCCGGGGCAGCTCGCGGCGCAGGCACGCTACGGCGGCCGGCGCGGGGGCGCGTTGCTCGAAGGTCATCCGACGCTCGCCGAGGCGGTGGAGGCGGTGCGCTCGGGGCGGGCGGACGTGGCGCTGCTGCCGCTGGAGAGCACCGAGGAAGGCTCGACGCGGACGATGGACCTCCTGGCCGGAGCGGGCCTGGTGATCAGCGGCGAGCAGCTCCAGCGGGACGACGAGCACTACACCCGCTACGTCGAGATTGGCCGGGAGCCACCGGCGGTCTCCGAGGACGCGCCGTGCAAGACCTCGGTCATCGTGACGCTGGCCGATCGCGCGGGGGCCCTCGGCGAGGTGCTGCAGTCGTTCGCGCGTCACGGGGTGAATCTCACCCGCATCGAGTCACGCCCGGTGCCGGGCACCCCGCCGCGGTTCCGCTTCTTCATCGACATGGAAGGCCACGCCGCCGGGCAACCTGTCTCGCGGGCGCTGGAGGAGGCCCGGGCGCACGCCGACGTCCGGGTCGTCGGCTCGTACCCGGCGCACCGGGGTGACGGGTGAAGGTGGCGTACGCCGGTGAGCCCGGGGCGTTCGGTGAGGAGGCGGCGCGGATGCTGCCCGGGGCCGAGCCCGTCCCCTGCCCTTCCTTCGCCGCGGTCTTCGAGGCCGTCGAGCGGGGCGAGGCGGAGCGAGGGGTCGTCCCGCTCCACAACTCGCGCGCCGGCATGGTCGAAGAGGTGGTCCGGCTCCTTGCCCGCTCACGCCTTCAGGTCGCCGACCGCCTCGCGCTCCGGGTCCGCCAGAACCTGCTCGCCGTGCCGGGCGCGCGGCTCGCCGACATCCGGCGGGTGGCGTCCCATCCGCAGGCGCTGGCCCAGTGCAGCCGTCTGCTCGAGCAGCACGGCTGGGAGCGGATCTCGCGCAGCACCACCTCGGGCGCCGCGCGGCAGCTGGCCGAGGAGCGCGACCCGTCCTCCGCGGTCATCGCCAGCGCCCGGGCCGGGGAGATTCACGGGCTCACCGTGCTCGCCACGGGCATCGAGGACGACCCGGAGAACACCACCCGCTTCGCGGTGCTCAGGCCGCCGGCGGCTGGCGGAAGCTGAGCTTGCCGAGGTAGTCGCGCTTGCCCAGCTCCACCCCGTTGTGGCGGAGGATCGCGTACGCCGTCGTGAGGTGGAAGAAGAAGTTCGGCATCCCCTGCTCGAGGAAGTAGTCGGTCGCGCGCATCGACTTGCCCTCCCAGCGGGGGCGCTTCACCACCCGGGCGTCCGCCCCCTCGAAGTCCGCCGCGGTGAAGGTGCCGAGGTACTCGATGACCGAGGCGATGCGAGTCCGGATCTCGGCGAAGGTCTGCTCGGTGTCCGGATGGGACGGCGGCTCCTTGCCGGCAGTGAACGCGGCGGCGAACTTGGCGCTGTCGCAGGCGTTCTGGAACTGGCGCACGAGCGGGAACATGTCCGGCGCCAGGCGTGCCTGGAGCAGCAGGGCCGGATCGTACCCCTTGGCCGCGGCATGGGCCTCGGCCTTGTCGATCCAGGTGGTCATCTGACCGAGCAGCTTCTGCATCTCTTGGACCATCGGATAGAGAGCCATGGGACAACTGTAACCACCAGGCTCCGCCGGCGGCTGACCATCCGCCCTCCGGTCGGCGCCACGTACGGCGGCACCCGGTCGGCGAGCGGAGTTCCTTCGCCGGGCGATTACTTGCTGTACCGCCTGAACAGCAGCACCGCGTTCGTCCCGCCGAACCCGAAGCTGTTGCTCATCACCGCGTCCACCCGGACCTCGCGCGGCACGTTGGGCACGTAGTCCAGGTCGCACTCGGGATCGGGCGTGCTGTAGTTGATGGTCGGGGGAATCACCCCGCGGGTCAGCGCGAGGACGCTCACCACCGCCTCGGCGCCGCCGGCCGCGCCGAGCATGTGCCCGGTCATCGACTTGGTGGAGCTGATCAGCATCTTCTTCGCGTGCGGGCCGAAGACCGTCTTGATCGCCTTGGTCTCGTTGGCGTCGTTGAAGGGGGTCGAGGTGCCGTGCGCGTTCAGGTACCCCACGTCCTCCGGCCGCATCCCCGCATCGGCCAGCGCCAGGCGCATGCACCGCGCGGCGCCCTCGCCCTCGGGGGCAGGCGCGGTCACGTGGTGCGCGTCGGAGTTGGCGCCGTACCCGGCCACCTCGGCCAGGATGTTCGCCCCGCGGCGGCGCGCGTGCTCCAGCTCCTCGAGCACCACGATGCCCGCGCCCTCGCCCTCGACGAAGCCGTCGCGGTCCTTGTCGAACGGACGGCTGGCGCGCGCCGGGTCGTCGTTGCGGGTGGAGAGGGCCTTCATCGCCGCGAACCCGCCGATGCCCAGCGGGGTGATGGCCGCCTCGGCGCCTCCGGCGATCATCGCCTCGGTCTCCCCGATGCGGATCGACTTCACCGCCTCGCCGATGGCGTGGGCAGAGGTCGAGCAGGCCGACACCGGCGACCAGTTCGGTCCCTTGCACCCGTACTTGATGGTCACCAGGCCGGGGGCCATGTTGATGATCATCTGGAGGATGAAGAACGGAGAGAGCCGGTCGAAGCCCTTCTCCAACGCCTTCTTGTGCTGCTCCTCGAGCGAGCCCAGCCCGCCGATGCCCGAGCCGATGATGACCCCCACCTTCTCCGGGGTGTAGCCGTGCGGCTTGTCGGAGCCGATGGGGATGCCGCTCTCCTTCACCGCCATGTCGGTCGCTGCCATCGCGTACTGCGCGTAGAGGTCCATCCGGCGGGCCTCGCGCCGGTCGATCCACTCCTCGGGCACGAAGTCCTTCACCTCGGCGGCGATGCGTGCGTCGATGCCACTGGCATCGAACCGGGTGATGGGGCCCACCCCGGACTTGCCGGCCAGCATGGCCTGCCAGTTCTTCTCCACGCCGGTTCCCAGGGCGGTGATGAGTCCGGTTCCAGTGACGACGACGCGACGGTTCGACATGGGCGAAAGACCTAGCTCCGGTCCCCGGGCCAGCGCTACTTCTTGTGGGTGTTGATGTAGTTGATGGCGTCCCCGACGGTCTTGATGTTCTCCGCCTCCTCGTCCGGGATCTCCACCTCGAACTCCTCCTCCATCGCCATCACCAGCTCGACGATGTCCAGGCTGTCCGCTCCGAGATCCTCGATGAAGGAGGACTCGGGCTTGATCTCGTCCTCACCGACGCCCAGCTGGTCGGCGATGATCGACTTGACCTTGGCCTCGATTGCACTCGTCGCCATCTGATTCCTCCGGTTCCTTCTCTGTCGAAGTGCTGCCGAACTGTTCGGGGGACGCGACCGGGGGACCTGGGAAGTCGCTGACAGGTCCCGCGGGCAACCCCCGGAGCGCGCGCGGTATAGCCCACGCCCCTCTACATGTACATGCCGCCGTTCACCTTCAGGACCTCACCCGTCACGTAGGACGCCGCGTCACCGGCGAGGAACAGCACCGCCTTCGCCACCTCGTCCGCAGTGCCCAGGCGGCCCAGCGGGATGGCCTTGGTCATCTTCGCCTTGAGCTCGGCGGATAGCCCCGCGGTCATGTCGGTGTCGATGATCCCCGGCGAGACCGCGTTCACCCGGATGTTCCGGCTCGCCAGCTCCCGGGCGAGCGACTTGGTGAGCCCGATGAGACCGGCCTTGCTCGCTGCGTAGGCGGCCTGGCCCACGTTTCCCATCTCCCCCACGACGGAGGTGAGGTTCACGATGGCGCCCGACCGTTGCTTCATCATCGGCCGCGCCGCGGCGCGGCAGAGCGCGAACGCGCCCTTGAGGTTGGTGTCCAGTGTCCGGTCCCAGTCCTCGTCCTTGACCCGGACGGCGAGCCCGTCGATGGCGACGCCCGCGTTGTTCACCAGCACGTCCAGCCGCCCGGCGCCCTTCACCACCTCGTCCACCGCCGCCGCGCAGGCCGCGGTGTTGGCCACGTCGAACTTCATGCTCCGAGCATTCGATCCGCTCGCCGCCACCGCCTCGGCGGCCGCGGCCTCGTTCCCGGCGTAGGTGAGCACCACCGTGGCCCCGGCCTTTCCGAAGGCGACGGCGCAGGCCCGGCCGATGCCCCGCGAGCCGCCGGTGACCAGAACGACCTTTCCGGTGAAGTCCATCGTCCGTTCCCTCGCGAGACCCTCTAGGGGGCCTCGGCGGCGGCGAGCGCCTTCTCCAGGCTCGCCGGGTCCTCCACGTTGAGCACCTCGAGCTCCTTCGAGATGCGCTTCACCAGGCCCCCGAGCACCCGTCCCGGGCCGAGCTCCACCACCCGGGTGACACCCGCGGCGGCCAGGGCGCGGACGCACTCGACCCAGCGCACCGGCGCGCTCACCTGGGCGAGCAGGAGCGGCACCACCCGGGCGGCATCGGCGTTCGGCGCCGCCTCCACGTTGGTCACCACCGGAGAGCGCGGCGCGGACACGGTGCAGCGGGCCAGCACCTCGGCCAGCCGCGGCTTCACCGGCTCCATGAGCGCGCAGTGAAAGGGGGCGGACACCGCCAGCGGCACCACCCGCTTGGCGCCCGCCTCGCGCAGCTTCGCCGAGGCCCGCTCCACCGCGGTGGCGTGGCCGGCGATGACCGTCTGGTCTGGCGCGTTGTAGTTCGCCGGCGAGACGACCTCGGTCCCGGCCGCCTCCGCGCAGATCCGGGAGACCAGCCCGGCGTCGAGCCCGAGTACTGCGGCCATGGCCCCGGTGCCGGGAGGAACCGCCTCCTGCATGAAGGTGCCCCGGGCCCGGACGGCCCGGACCGCGTCCGACAGCGAGAGCGCGCCCGCGGCCACCAGCGCGGAGTACTCGCCGAGCGAGTGCCCGGCGACGAACGCCGCCCGCTCGGCCCGCGCGGTCCACACCGCGTGCGCGGCGATGGAGGTGGCGAGGATGGCCGGCTGGGTGTTTCGGGTCAGCACCAGCTCGGACTCGGGACCCTCGAAGCAGAGCCGTGACAGTGGCTCGCCCAGCGCATCGTCCGCGGCCCGGAACACCGCCCGGGCCTCGGGGAACGCCTGGGCCAGGGCCTTGCCCATCCCCACCACCTGGCTCCCCTGGCCCGGAAAGAGGAACGCCGTCGCTACCATCGGACCACGCCCGCGCCCCAGGCCATGCCGGCGCCGATGGCCATCATCGCGATGATGTCCCCCGGGCGGAGGCGGCCGGCGCGGTTCGCCTCGTCCAGCGTCGTGGGCAGCGACGCCGAGGAGGTGTTGCCGTAGCGGTGGATGTTGACCCAGCACTTCTCGATGGGCAGCCCGAGCCGGTCGCACACCGACTCGATGATGCGGAGGTTGGCCTGGTGGCCGATGAGGTGCGTGACGTCGGCCGGGGCCAGGCCCTGCGCCCCGAGCGCCTCGAACACCGCCTCCGGCAGCGCGCGGACCGCGTACTTGTAGACCTCGCGGCCGTTCATCGCGACCTTGTTCAGCTTCTTCTCCAGCACCTCGGCCGACTGCGGGTTCTGGCTGCCGCCGCCGGGGATGGTGAGGAAGCGGGCCGCATCGCCGTCCGCGTGCAGGTGGATGCCGAGAATGCCGCGCGAGGGGTCCTCCGAGGGCCCGAGCACCATCGCCCCCGCGGCGTCTCCGAACAGCACGCAGGTGTTCCGGTCGGTCCAGTCGACGATCCGGCTCAGCAGCTCCGCGCCGATGACCAGCGCTCGCCGGGCGCTTCCGTTCCGGATGTACTGGTCGGCGATGGACATGCCGTACAGGGAGCCGGCGCACGCCGCCGAGAGGTCGAAGGCGAAGGCCTTCTTCGCTCCGAGCTTGGCCTGCACCATCACCGCGCAGGACGGCATCGGCATGTCCGGGGTGATGGTCCCGACGATGATCAGGTCCAGCTCGTCCGCCCGGGTATGGGCCATCTCCAGCGCCCGGATGGCCGCCTTCACCGCCATGTCCGAGGTGACCTCGCCTGGCGCGGCGATCCGCCGCTCCTTGATGCCGGTCCGGTCGGTGATCCACGTATCCGTGGTCTTGACCATCTTCTCCAAGTCGGCGTTGGTGAGGATCTTGTCGGGTGCGTAGGCGCCCGTGCCCAGGATCGCGGTGCGTCTCATGCGCGGGTCACCATGACCCAAGCGCGCAGGAAAGTCGTGCGCCACACCAGGCTCGGGTTTTGTTCACAGCGGAATTGACTCTGCGCGTCGTCCACGGGCCGGCGGCTACTTGGTCGCAACGACCTCGCGCCCGGCGTAGTGCCCGCAGCTGCTGCACGCCCGATGTGGAAGCACCGGCTCCTTGCAGTTCGGGCAGGAGATGACCTGCACCGCCACGCGGAGGTTGTTGTTGGCGGCGCGACGGCGATCGCGGCGCATCCTGGACGTCCTTTTCTTGGGAACTCCCACGGCGTCTGCTCCTAGTTCAGCTTGAAGTTCTTCAGCGCGGCGAGCCGGGGATCTACCTGGGTCGTGGCGCAACCGCACTGTCCTTCGTTGAGGTTCTGGCCACAGCTCCCGCAGAGGCCCTTGCAATCCTCGCCGCAGGCAGCGTGCATCGGCAGCGCAAGCAGGACCTGTTCCCGCACCAGCGGATCCAGATCGATGGTCTTGCCGTCGAAGAGCTCCTCGTCGGCGCGCTCCAGATCGAAGCTCCCCGCCCGCTCCCTCTCCTCGTCGTCCTTGCCGTCCTCGCCTTTGCCGTGGGCGAGCGCGGCCTCGGAGACCAGGTTGAGGGCGAAGCTCACCGGGACCACGAGGTGCACGTCGGCCAGGCAGCGGCGGCAGGGGGTGTGGACCGCCACCTCGGTCGAGCCGCGCAGGAGCACCCCGCTCCCGGTCTTCTGGAGCCTCACGTGGAGCAGGGCGGGGCCATCCGGGCGGAACCCGGTGTCCTTGACCTCGGCGAGGGCGTGGGTGAGGAAGCTCTCCGAGAGCGTCTCGTCGAGGGAGAGGCCCCCCTCGCGGATCTGATCGACGGTGACAACCATGGGCGGCGGGAAAAGGGCGCGGACTTAATGGCACATCCCATCCCCTGTCAACGAGAGGAACGTTCCTTCCCCGTCATGGCGGCGACACCCAAGCGTCACCCGTGCCGTGGGAGGCGTCTGGTACAGGCGTGGTCCCGGGTAGACGGCATCGCCCCCCGGAGGTTTCCCCACCCGTGTCGCGCATCCTGATCGTCGAGGACGAGCAAGATCTCGCCAACCTCCTCACCTACAACCTCTCCGCGGCCGGCTTCGAGACGGAGACCAGCCACAGCGGGGCGGCCGCGCTCAGCCGGGCCAAGATCTTCAAGCCCGACCTGGTCCTGCTCGACCTGATGCTCCCCGACCTGCCGGGCAGCGAGGTCCTGCGGCTCATCAAGGAAGACCCGAACCTGCGCCGGACGGCGGTGGTGATGGTGACCGCCAAGGGCCAGGAGTCGGACCGGGTGCAGGGCCTCGAGCTCGGGGCGGACGACTACGTGGTGAAACCCTTCAGCGTTCGCGAGCTCGCGCTCCGGGTGAAGGCGGTGCTGCGCCGCATGGCGCGCGACTCCGAGGGCACCGGGGTGCTGGCCGCGGGCAACATCCGGCTCGACCCCGCCCGCCACGAGGTGACGGTGGGCGGCAGCGAGGTCGCCCTCACCGCGCTCGAGTTCCGCCTGCTGAAGACCTTGCTCGAGCGGCCAGGCCGGGTGCAGACCCGCGAGGTGCTGCTGTCGGACGTGTGGGGCATCGAGGCGGAGATCACCACCCGCACGGTGGACACCCACATCAAGCGTCTCCGGGAGAAGCTCGGGGCCGCCGGGGACATCATCGAAACCGTCCGCGGGGTCGGTTACAAGCTGGCCAGCCCCGACAAGGACGCGTGAACGAGCGGCCCCACCCAAGACGAATCGCCTTCCTGCTCCTCGCCACCCTGCTGCCCGGCCTCGCTGCGGGCATCGGGGCGGGCATGCTGGCCGACGCCCAGCTGGGCCTCCTCACCGGCGGGCTGGCATCGTTCGTCGCCTTCGTCATCGCCCTGGCCAGCGAGAGCGAGGCCGCGCAGACGCTGAACCGGATGGAGATCGCCGCCGACGCCCGGCAGCGGGATTTGCTCGAGGAGCGGGACGGCGCGCTGCTCGAGGTGCAAACCCTGGCCGCGGCCATCGAGGGAATGGACGAGGGGATGTGGATCACCGACGCCGACGGGGTGGTGCTCCGGCACAACGAGGCGCTCCGGACCATCCTCGGCACCGACCAGGAGCTGGTCGGGCAGCGGCCCCTCTTCCTGGTTCGGCGCACCGACCTCCACGACGCGGTCATCAGGGCCTGCCGCGAGGGCGTGACCTCGAAGGTGGAGGTGTCGATGGACGCTCCACGGAGCAAGACGCTCGAGGTGCACATCGCCCCGCTCGGGGACTCGCTCCCGGGCAGCGCGGCGGTGTTCCGCGACGTGACCGAGCGTAAGCGGCTGGAGCGCGTGCGCCAGGACTTCGTGGCCAACGTGAGCCACGAGCTGCGGACGCCCATCGCCGCCATCCTCGGCTACGCCGAGACCCTGCGCTCGGGCGCGCTGTCGGACGCCAGGCACGCACCGCAGATGGTGGAGATCATCCACCGCCAGTCGGAGCGGCTGGGCGAGCTGGTCTCGGACCTGCTCGAGCTCTCGAGGCTGGACGCCGGCGAGCGCCCGTTGTCATCGGCGGTGGTGTCGCTGGCGGAGGTCGCACGGCAGGCGTGCGAGGCGATGGAGCCCAGGGCCACAGGCAAGCGCCTGTCGGTCCAGCTCCGCGTCCCGTCGGACCTCACCGCCCGCGCCGACCCGAAGGCGCTCGAGCAGGTGCTCCTGAACCTGCTCGACAACGCCATCAAGTACACCCCCGAGGGGGGGACGGTGGAGCTCCTCGGGGAACGCGTCGGGGACCGGGCGCAGCTGTCGGTGAAGGACACGGGGCTGGGCATCGAGCCCAGGCACCTGCCCCGGCTGTTCGAGCGGTTCTACCGGGTGGACCGGGGCCGTAGCCGGGACATGGGGGGAACCGGGCTCGGACTGTCCATCGTCCGTCACCTCGTCCACGGCATGGAGGGGGAGGTCCGGGTGGCGAGCCAGCTGGGGGTGGGGAGCACGTTCACCGTGGTGCTCCCGGCGGCGGAGCGCCCCGGCGCCCCCGGGCTACCGGGACCTCACCCCTCCACCGTGGCCGGACGGTGACGGGAGCGGGTACACTCCGGGACGCCATGCGGGTGGCCATCCTGGCAGACATCCACGGGAATCTCCCGGCCTGCGAGGCAGTGCTCGAGGACATCGCCAGGAACGGAGCCGACGTGGTGGTCGCCGCCGGCGACCTTGCGCTCCGCGGCGCGCACCCTCGGGAGACGGTGGAGCTCCTCTTCGACCGCTGCCAGTCGGTGCTGATGGGGAACACCGACTGCTACATCGCCGGAAACTACCTGGGCGGGGCCTACCGGGAGCGCGAGCACTGGAAGCGGGACCTCCTGGCCTGGACCCGGGACCAGCTCGGCCCCGAGTGGGCCAGAAAGCTGGGCGAGCTCCCGTTCAGCGTGCGCTTCTCGCCGCGGCGCGGGCAGGACCTCTACGTCTGCCACGCCAATCCGCGGAACCTCGAGGAGTCGGTGGACCCGACCCTGGACGACGCGGCGCTGCGCCGGTTCTTCGCGCATCTCGACGCTGCGGCTTGCGCGTTCGGGCACCTGCACTTCCCCTACCGCCGGCGCTTCGGCCGGATGCTGCTCGCCGACGTGGCCTCGGCTGGTATTCCCAGGGACGGCGACGTCCGGCCGGCGTACGGGCTCTTCACCTGGACCCCGCGCGGCTGGCGGGTGCAGATCCGGCGGGTGCGCTACTCGGTGCGCCGCGCGACGCAGGCCCTCACCGCGCGGCGGGTGCCAGGGGGACCGCTCCTGGTGCACAAGCTGCTCGAGGCGCGGTACCGCCACCACGGCGCGCTGCTCGAGGCGGCCCGGCGGCACTCGGGACTTCCGCCCGCGGGTGGACGTCCCGGCATCGAGGCGCTTCGGCACGACGGCCGACCCGCGGCGCCGGTGGTCGCCCTGACTCCGCCGGAGGGCATCCCGGCGCAGGTGGAGCACCCCGCCGAGCCCGCCCGGCCGGTGCTGGCTGCGGCATCCCCGCTCGGAACGGGCCGGGTGGACGAGGTGGACGAGTCCGACGCCGGACTGGGCGACGACGCCGCGGTCACCTTTCGCTGAACCTGGCCGTCGACCTTGGTAGGGTCGGCACCGATGACCACCACCTCCTTCGAGCAGGTGCTGCATTCGGCGCTCGCCCCGCGAGATCTGCTGACCCATCCCTTCTACCAGGCGTGGTCGGCCGGGGAGCTCCGGGCCGAGGACCTCGCGCGGTACGCAGAGCAGTACCGGTTCCAGGTGCGTGCGCTCCCCGAGCTGCTGCGCCGGGCCCGCGCGCTGACCGCGGACACCGAGACCGACTCCGAGCTGACCCGGAACCTGGCCGACGAGGAAGGGCGCACCGGCGTGGCGCACGCGCGGCTGTGGGAGGCGTTCGGGAGCGCGGTGGGCGCGGCGGCCGTGAGCTCGCCTCTCCCCGAGACGCGCGCCTCCGCCGAGGCGCTCACCGGGCTGGTCGCCGAGGACGAGGTGACGGCGCTCGCCGCGCTCTGGGCCTACGAGGTCCAGACCGCGCGGGTGGCCGACACCAAGGAGAAGGGGCTCAAGTGCTACGGCGTGGATTCGCCCGCGGCGCTGCGCTTCTTCCGGCTGCACGGCGAGCTGGACGTGCACCACGCGCGCGGGCTGGCCCAGGCGCTGGAGCGGGCCCTCGCCCGGGGCGGGTCGATCGAGGCGGCGAAGGCGGCGGTGGAGCGCTCGTCCCAGGCCCAGTGGACGTTCCTCGACGGGGCCGAGCGGCTCCGGCAGGCGCGGCTGGCGGCGGCGTAGCGGACCGGGCGCGGTCCGGGGCACCGCCATTGACCTCCTCCGCCCTCTCGCCTGCGCTCCGCGCGTTCCGCTCGCTCGACTTCCGCCGGTTCCTCGGCTCGCGCCTGCTCTCCATCCTCGGCCTGGAGATGGTCAACGTCGCCGTGGGCTGGCAGGTGTACGCGCTGACCAGGCGGCCGCTGGACCTGGGCTACGTCGGCCTCGCGCAGTTCCTTCCTGCCCTGTTCCTCACCCTCCCGGCCGGGCACGCGGCGGACCGGTTCGACCGCCGGAGGGTGGTGCTGCTCTGTCATCTCGCGTTCGGGGTCTGCTCTGCCCTCCTCGCCTGGCTGGCGCTGACCGGCATCCACACGCCGGTTCCCATCTTCTGTGTGCTCGTGCTGCTCGGCACCGCCCGGGCGTTCAACGCGCCCGCGGCGCAGGCGCTGATGCCGTCGCTCCTGCCCGAGGGTGACTTCCCGAACGCCGTCGCCTGGAACTCGAGCACCTTCCAGGTGGGTACCATCGCCGGCCCGGCGCTGGGAGGCGGGCTCTACGCGCTGCTCGGCAATCCCGAGGCCGTCTATCTCCTCGCCGCGGGGCTCGCGGTGATCGACGTGCTGGTGCTCGGCGGCGTCCACACCCGCACCGGGCGGATGGAGTCCAGGGCGACGTCGTGGTCCACGGTGCTCGCCGGGGTCCGCTACGTCTGGCACAACAAGATCGTCCTCGGCTCCATCTCGCTCGACCTCTTCGCCGTGTTGCTGGGGGGGGCGGCGGCGCTGATGCCGATCTTCGCGCACGACGTACTGCACACGGGGGCCTGGGGCCTCGGAATCCTCCGGAGCGCGCCAGCCATGGGTGCCGGCGCCGTGGGGCTCTACCTCGCCGCGCACCCGCTCAAGCGGCACGTGGGGCGGACGATGCTCCTCGGGGTGGCCATCTTTGGCGCGGCGACCGTGGGCTTCGGGCTCTCCCGAGCGCTGTGGCTCTCGGTCCTGCTGCTGGTCATCATGGGCGCGGCGGACATGCTGAGCGTGTTCGTCCGGCTCACGGTGGTGCAGATCTCCCCGCCGCCCGAGATGCGCGGCAGGGTGAACGCCGTGAACATGCTCTTCATCGGGGCGAGCAACGAGCTCGGCGAGTTCGAGTCCGGGCTCACTGCCCAGTGGCTCGGGCCAGTACGGGCGGTGGTGGCCGGGGGTCTCGGGACGCTGCTCGTGGTCCTCACCTGGACCAGGCTGTTCCCCGAGCTGGGGCGGCTCGATCGGCTACCAACGGAATCCATGACCGCCAGGCTGGAACGGGAAGCCAACGCGGTTGAAGCCAGCGTGCCACCGCCCTGATTCCCGGGACTTCGGTTCCGATGACGAACGGATGTAACCCGGCTTGCGAGCGGAGCTTTCACCGGTCCGTCACAGACCCGTCACGGCGCCCGCTTACACCGCCGGCGGCAGATTCATCTCCAAACGACCTACATTCAAAAAGGGAGTCAAACCATGAAGAAGCTTCTCATGGGCATCGCGATGCTACTGGGCACCGCCGCGTCCGCAGAGGGCCTGCTCATCAACGGAGCGGGCGCGACCTTCCCCGCTCCGCTCTACCAGAAGTGGTTCAGCGAATATAACAAGATCAACCCCAATCTTAAGTTCAACTATCAGGCCATCGGCTCTGGCGGCGGCATCAAGCAGTTCAGCGAAGGCACCGTCGACTTCGGCGCCACCGACGCCCCGATGAAGGACGACCAGATCGCCAAGGTTCCGGACGTGGTGCACATCCCCACCGTTCTCGGCGCAGTGGTGGTCGCCTACAACGCGCCGGGCATGAAGAACCTGCGCTTCTCGGGCGAAACCCTGGCCAACATCTTCGTCGGCAAGATCACCAAGTGGAATGACCCGGCGATCATCGCGGACAACCCCGGGGTGAAGATGCCGGACCAGAGCATCACCATCGCCCGCCGCTCGGACGGCTCGGGCACCAACGCCATCTTCACCGACTACCTCGCCAAGATCTCTCCGGAGTTCAAGAGCAAGGTCGGCTCGGGGACCAGCGTGAACTGGCCAGTGGGCCTCGGCGGCAAGGGCAACGACGGTGTGACCGGGCTGATCAAGAGCACCCCGGGCTCGATCGGCTACGTCGAGCTGGCCTACGCCCTCCAGCAGAAGCTCGCCGTCGCCGAGCTGAAGAACAAGGAGGGCAACTGGGTGAGACCCAGCATCGAGAGCACCAGCGCCGCCGCGGCCGGAGTGGAGATGCCCGCCGATTACCGCGTCTCCATCACCAACGCCTCGGGCAAGGACGCCTGGCCCATCTCCGGCTTCACCTGGCTCCTCGTCCACAAGGACATGAAGGACAAGGCCAAGGGAACGGCGATCGTGAACTTCCTCCGCTGGGGACTCACCGAAGGAGAGAAGATGGCTGCACCGCTCGACTATGCCCCGCTGCCCGATGTGGTGCGCGAGCGCGTGCTCAAGACCGTGGACACCCTCACCGTCAACGGCCAGAAGGTCAGCGAGAAGTAAGCGCTACCGCCATGGCCGAGACTGCCACCCAGGTCGCGGTCGAGGCCGCGGATGCGGAGTCCGGTCGCCCGGGTCCCGGAAACGTGGGCGACCGCGTCTTCAACGCGACGCTCTGGGCGCTGGGCATCATGGTGCTCGTCGTCGCGGGGCTGATCGTCCTCAACCTCGCCCTGGTCGCCCGCCCCCTGGCGAAGGAGCACAGCCTCTGGGGCTTCATCACCAGCTCCGAGTGGAACCCCATCGAGGAGCACTACGGCGCGCTTCCGTTCCTCTACGGGACGCTGGTCACCTCCGCCCTGTCCATCGTGCTGGCGGTGCCCATCGCCATCGGGCTCGCGCTCTTCATCACCCAGTTCGCCCCCCCGAAGCTGGGCCGGGTGCTCACCATCCCGGTCGAGCTCCTGGCCGCCATTCCCTCGGTGGTGTACGGGCTGTGGGGACTGTTCGTGGTCGTCCCCTGGCTCCGGGAATCGATCGAGCCCTGGCTGGGGAAGCATCTGGGGTTCCTCCCCCTCTTCCAGGGTCCGCCCATCGGGCTGGGGTACCTCGCCTCGGGGGTGATCCTCGCGGTGATGATCCTCCCCACCATCGTCAGCGTCTCCGTGGAGGTGATGAAGACCACCCCGGAGGCCAACCGCGAGGCCGCGCTCGCCCTCGGGGCCACCAAGTGGGAGGCGGTCATGCTGGCCGTCATTCCCTACAGCCGCGCGGGGATCCTGGGGGCGGTGCTCCTCGGCCTCGGCCGTGCGCTCGGCGAGACCATGGCGGTGACCATGGTGATCGGCAACGCGCCCCAGATCTCCGCGTCGCTCTTTGCCGCTGGCTACAGCCTTCCCGCGGTGATCGCCAACGAGTTCGCCGAGGCGGTGAGCAACGTGCACATCGGCGCGCTTGCCGGACTCGGGCTGATTCTCTTCGCCACGACCTTCCTCCTGAACGCCGGCGCCCGGATCCTGGTCACCGCGGTCCAGAAGGGGCCCAGCCGGATCGCGGGATGAATTTCCACTCCTCCTTCCGCTACCGGAAGTTCGTCGATCGGGGGATGGCTGCAGTCTGCGCCATCTTCTTCGCCCTTGCCTTCGTGCCGCTGACCTCGGTGCTCTGGCTGGTGATCAGCAAGGGCGGAGCCGGGCTCTCCTGGGACTTCTTCACCCAGCTCCCCAAGCCCGTGGGTGAGGCAGGCGGCGGCATCGGGAACGCGCTGGTGGGGACCCTGTACATGGTCGGCCTCGCCTGCGTCCTCGGGCTGCCGCTGGGCGTCGGGGCCGGCATCTACCTGGCGGAGAAGGGAGACGGAACCCTCGGGAACACCGTTCGCTTCGTCGCCGAGGTGCTCTCCGGTGTCCCGTCGATCGTCATCGGCATCGTGGCCTACGCCCTGGTGGTCATCCCCATGGGGCACTTCTCGGCCCTGGCCGGTGGGGTGGCGCTGGCGATCCTGATGATCCCCACCGTTGCCATCACCACCGAGGAGCTGGTTCGCCTGGTGCCGGGGGCTCTCCGGGAGGCGTCGCTGGCCCTCGGGGTCCCCAACTGGAAGACCAGCCTCCGGGTGGTGATCCGCACCGCGATGAGCGGAATCGTGACCGCGTGCTTGCTCGCCGTCGCCCGTGCGGCCGGTGAGACTGCGCCGCTGATCTTCACCGCCCTGAACAACCAGTACTGGAACGTCGACCCCCGCGCCCCCACCGCCTCGCTGACCGTGGCCATCTACAACTACGCCATCAGCCCATACGACGACTGGCACGCGAAGGCCTGGACCGCCTCGCTGGTGCTGCTGATCGTCGTCGGACTCCTCAACATCGCCTCCCGCGTGCTGACCCGGAATCGTCTGAAGGGTGCCCGATGACCTCCGCCCCAGCGGCCCATGCCATGACCCAAGAGAAGCCCGTCGCAAGTGTCCCGGGGCAGCACCCGGTGGCCAACCCGCCCCCGGCCACCAGCAGCGACACGCCGCCCAAGGTGGAGGTCCAGGACCTCAACGTCTACTTCCGGAGGAACCACGCCATCCGCCACGTCTCGCTCAAGGTGCAACCGCGGACGGTGATGGCGGTCATCGGACCGTCGGGATGCGGGAAGTCCACCTTCGTCCGTGCTCTGAACCGGATGCACGACCTGGTCCCCGGAGCGCGGGTCGAGGGAAAGGTCTACGTCGACGGCAAGGACCTCTACTCCAAGACCGTCGACCCGGTGCTCCTCCGTCGCCGGGTGGGCATGGTGTTCCAGAGGCCCAATCCCTTCCCGACCATGTCGATCTACGAGAACGTCGCCGCCGGGCTGACCCTCAACGGCATCGGCGGGAACCACGACGAGATCGTCGAGCACTGCCTGCGCCAGGCCGCGCTCTGGGACGAGGTGAAGGACCGGTTGAAGCACGCCGGGACCTCGCTCTCCGGCGGCCAGCAGCAGCGGCTCTGCATCGCCCGGGCCCTGGCAGTGGAGCCCGAGGTCCTGCTCTGCGACGAGCCGGCCTCCGCGCTGGACCCCATCGCCACCGCGAAGATCGAGGAGCTGATCCACGAGCTGAAGGAGAAGTACACCATCATCATCGTGACCCACTCCATGCAGCAGGCCGCTCGCGTCTCGGACAACACCGCGTTCTTCTACCTGGGCGAGCTGATCGAGATCGGGCCCACCGCGCAGATCTTCACCAACCCGCGCGAGCGACGGACGGAGGACTATGTCACCGGCAAGTTCGGGTAAGGCGGGCGCAGCGCACACCGACAAGGCGTTCGAGTCGGACCTCCGGCTGGTGCGGGAGAAGCTCCTGGCCATGGGCGCGAAGGTCGAGGAGCAGATCGCCAAGAGCATGCGTTCGCTGACCGACCGGGACAGCGAGCTCGGCGAGCAGGTGAAGGAGGCCGACGTCGAGATCAACCGGCTCGAGGTGGACATCGACGAGCTGTGCCGGAAGATTCTCGCCCTGCGGCAGCCGGCCGCGTCGGATCTCCGGTTGATCACCACCGCGCTGAAGATCGTCACCGACCTGGAGCGCATCGGCGATCTGGCGGTGAACATCGCCGAGCGGGCGATGGACCTGAATCAGGCCCCGCCGCTGGCGGCCTACGTGGACATGCCCCGGCTGGCCGAGCTGGCGCAGGAACAGGTGAAGAAGTCGCTGGACTCGTTCGTCCGCGCCGACCCCGAGGAGGCCCAGGAGGTGCTGGCGGGGGACGACCACCTCGACGACCTGTTCGTGAAGATCTTCAACGAGCTCCTCGCCTTCATGATGGAGGACTCGCGGAACATCCGCCGCGCCACCTCGCTCATCTCGATCTGCAAGCACCTGGAGCGGATCGGCGACCACGCGGTGAACGTGGCCGAGATGGTCATCTACATGGTCCGGGGCACCGACGTCCGGCACCCGCGGAGCCGCGCCGTCGAGAGCTGAAGGCCGGCTGCTCCCCGCCCGGGCCGGGGCCGGCATGGACGAGGTGAGCGCTCCGGAGTCCACGAGCGCATCGGGGCGTCCGAGCTCGCGGACTGCCGGCGTGCGGGTTCCCTCGGCTCGTGCTGGCGTGGCCGCTGCACCGGCCCCCGCGGATGGGCACGGGATGGTGGGTGGCGGGGATCGCGGCCGGATGGCTCGGGGCGGCCACCAACCCGGGTCCACCGGTGGACCGGCCGCTGCTCGAGCGCGCACGCCGGGCCGAACGCCGCAGCCGGCAACGCTCCCCCCGGCCTCCGACCCGCCCGGCATCGCGGGCGCGGCGGGCCAGCGTCCGGGCCGAGCCCACCCGCCCCGGCACCCCTGCGCGCCCGCCGGATGAGCCTCGGGCGCCGGGCCCCCGGGCCCTGCTTCCCCCGGGCGCCCGGGTGCTCGACGCCGCTCCGGCGTCACCGATGGCACGGGCCCCACCGGAGTCACCGCGGTCAAGAGTCCCGGCCTCGGTCCCTGTCCCCGATCCGCGGACCGGAGCCCCGCGTGCGGTGTCGGGCAGCGGGGACGCTCCCGCCGGGGGCCAGACCAGCCGGTCTCCAGGGCTCGAGGACCTGGCCGACGTCGGGGTGGAACGCGGCGCCGCCGCCCTCGCCCGCTCCGGCACCGAGCCACCGCCCCTCTCCCGGGAGCTGACTCAGGGGCCGGCCTTCGAGCGGCGCATCTCGGTCGACGGGTTCCTGCTCGGGCCCGAGGCCGCACCGCTCCTGCCCTCCTTCGTCGCCACCGTCCGCCGCGCGCCCGTCTCGGCGGCCGCGGACGCGCGCCTCAGCGGCCTCGGGTGGACCGAGGAGATCGGTCTCGACCACGGGCTCACCGGGGGACACTGGGCGCTCTCCGGCCGCTGGGCGCCTCCCGCGCTGTCGGCGCGCGCCGCCCCCGTGGGGCTCGGAGGCCCGGTGGTCGCCGATGCCGCCGAGGGCGCGGTCTCGGCCCCGCGCGGCGCCTGGAGTGCGTCCGGTCTGCTCGGGGGTCCGCTCGCCGGGGGCCGTCTCGGGGCCGTCGTCTCGCTGGAGGCGACGGGCGTCGGGCTTCCCGCCGTGGAGCCTGGGCTCGCCGCCGGCGGTCGGGCGCGCCAGACGCTCGCCTTCACCACCACCTGGATCCCGGGGGAGGCGGATCGGCTGTCGCTGCTCATCCTCGCCGGGCGGCAGACCGAGTCCCCCGACTGCTTCCGCTGCACCGACGCGGCGGCGAGGCTCGACCGCGAGCTCGCCGCGTTCGCCGGGCTCACCTGGGCCCACGGGTTTGAGGGCGGGATGGGGCTCGAGCTTCGACTCGCGGCCGAGCACCGGGCCCGGTCGGCCGGAGCGCGCTCCGAGCCCGTGGGGCCGAGCCATCTCGACCTCTCGTCCTGGGTGACCGATGGCGCCCCCGGCCCGCTCGCGCCCGACCTCGGAGCGAGCACCCTCGACGAGACGGGGACACGCCTCCAGCTCGGGGCCGGGCTGCGCTCGGTGCTCGGGCTGCAGCGGCTCGAGGGCGGAGTCGAGGCGCGGATGGACACCAGCCAGAGCGCACTGTCCGTGCCCGGGGGTGTCCACTTCCTCGATCGCGGCGGTCCCTGCCGCGACGGCGAGACCTCGGGCTGCGCGTTCCGGGTGGAGGTCGCGCCCACTGACGTCGAGTCGCGCGGATGGACGCTCGGCGCGCGCCTCGAGGACACGCTCCAGCTCGGCGACCTGGCCCTGCGCGCGGGGTTCCGGCTCGACGCCGCCCAGGCCGGGGGTGGCGGCACCTCGACGGGCCTGCGGCTCGGGGTTGGCCCGCGCCTGGCGCTGGTCTGGAACGTGGCCGGGGAGGGACGGCACTGGCTCCTCCTGCACGCGGGCCGGAGCCACGACCCCGAGCTGCAGGCCGTGGTCGCCCGTGCGGTCGCGCCCGGGCAGCTCCTCGCCACGTGGAGCGACGGCGCATTCGATGGGTGCACCAGGCCCGGACCGTCCTGCGTGCGGCTCGGCGGTCCCGCGGCGATCGCGCCGGGAGGGCTCCCGCGCGCGGACGAGGTGGCGCTGGGCTGGCGCGGGCGACCGGCCCACGGCATCGAGGGCGGGATCGAGGCCCGCTGGCACGAGACCACGCAGCTCTGGACCGAGGAGGAGACCGCGCTGCTGACCGATGACCGGGGTCGCTGGACCAGCGACGACGGGCAGTGGACGTCGCACCGGGTCCTCGCCACCAGCGGGCGAGCCTGGCGCCGGGGGCTCGGGCTCGCGGCATGGGCCCGCGCCCGCGTGGGCCCGGCGCGGGTGTCGGTCGCCTGGGGCGTGGCGCAGGTCACCGGGACCGCCGCCGGTCCGTTCGACCGCTGGCTGGCCGATCCTCGCACCGCCGCCCTCGCGACGGGGCCGCTCCCCGACGACCGGCGGCACCGCCTGGTGGTGTCGCTCGCGCTGCTCGCCCATCCGGCCGTCGAGCTCGGCGCCCGGCTCCGCTACGCCACCGGCACCCCGCTGTGGGAAACCTTCACCGTCCCCGATTCGGCCGGTCTCCGCACCGTGCGCGGAGCGCGAGGAACGGGCGTGCTGAGGTCCGCTCCGGCGGCGCTGCGGGATCCGGACGTCTTCGTGGCCGACGCGTGGATCCGCCTCCGGCTCGGGGCGCTCTTTCCCGCCGCGCTGCCCCGTCTGGACCTGACCCTGGAGGCGGCTCAGGTGGCCGGCGGGAATACACCCGTCCACCTCTCGGCGAGCTCGGGCCGCCTCGGCGCGGTCCTCCGGCGCGAGCCACCCTTCCAGCTGGTGCTCGGGCTCCGGGCGGGTGAGTGAACCGGCCCGGCGACGGGGGAACGCCACCGAAAATTCACCGGCGACGGGCTGGGCAGGTACGCTTGCCCCCGGCGCAGGCCTCCGACGACAATCGATCAGGAGTTCCCAGGGCCGGAGCACGGGAGGGGAGCCGACGATGAGACACGCAGTTCGCTCGCTGGTGGTGTGCCTCGGAGTGCTCGGCGCGAGCGCCGCGTTCGCGCAGGACCGGGGCCGCACCGACGGGCCCGAGGGGTCGGAGATCGGCAAGGGCGGCTACGTCTCCGGGCCGGGCGGTCTGGGCGGCTTCTCGCTGACCGCGGACGGCGGCGGCGCGATCACCATCAAGGGCCCTCAGTTCAGCCCGCCGCTGTTCGCCGGGCTGACCGCCTCCTACTGGAATCAGGAGTTCTACCGGATCGATCTGAGCGGGTTCTACGTGCCGGACCCGAAGCTCTGGGGTGTGCTCCTCGGCCCCTCGTTCCACACCACCACCTGGCCAATCGCCTTCAGCCTCGGGTTCCAGGGCGGTCTGCACATCCCAAAGTCGGGTTCGGTGAATTTCATCCTCTCTCCAAGGGTCGGAATGGACTGGATCACCGAGAGCCATTTCCAGCTCGGGATCTTCGCCAACTGGGACCTGAACCTGGCCAACTACGACCTGTCCATCGTGCGTGTGGGTCTGAGCATCGGCTGGCGCTTCTAGCCCCCTCTGTCCCCGTGATCTGATGCGAGCCTCCCTCCTCCTCCTCGCGCTCATCGCCCAGGGCAGCGCCCCCGCCCCGGCTGTCCCCGTGTTCCCCCCTGGTGCGGGCACACAGCAGACCGTGAACATGGGGCAGTGGGACTCGAACAGCCTCCCGCCGGTGTACGAGCGGAGCGAGCAGCTGCCCCTGACCGACGAGGAGGTCACCAGGCTGAGTCAGGCCGGCTTCGCGCCGGACCAGCTGGTGAAGATGATCGAGGAGCGGCGCTGTGCCTGCGACGCCTCGGCCGAGGGGCTCATCCGGATGAAGGTGGCCGGGGTGGACCCGGCGGTCATCGCGGCGGTGTCGATGCACGCGCTGAAGCCCAACCGCGCGCTGAACCTCGAGGTCACGCTGGACTTCTCCGGTGAGAGCCGGCGGGCGCGCAACGCCTACCTCTACTTGTTCGTGGACGATGGCGAGCTGACCCGGGTCCTGAGCGCGAACATCGACGAGCTGCTCCGCCGCCCCAACGCCCACGAGACCACGGTGGACAACAGCGACTTCCTCATCGCACGAACGGTGCGGCGCATCGTGCTCCCGGGACAGTTGCCCCTGAAGAGCCACGGGCGACACACGGTGCTGGTGGCCAGCTCTGCCAGCCCGAACCTTACCCACCCCTCGCAGCTCAAAGCGCAGGATCGGGCGGCGGCGCAGACCTACCTGCTGGACTATCCGAGGGCCTCTCTGCAGAGCCTCTGCCGGCTCACCGCCGGATACCGACGTGACGCCCAGATCGCCGATCGCTGGCGCTTCCTCGGCAGCCGCTTCGAATGCGAATGGAACTGACCATGACCCGCACCCGAATCGCCGTCTCCCTCCTCGCCGGTCTCTGGCTGGCCTGCTCCACCGAGCGTGCCTTCACCAAGGGCGAGTACACCGACCCCAACGAGATCGACCTCCTCTCCGACGAGTGGGCCCCGAGCGACCTGCAGCTGATTGCCAAGAAGGTGGTGAACGACCTCCAGGGCTCGCCCGCCTTCGCCCAGATCCAGGGCCGCCCGGTGGTGGTGGTGGGCAAGCTCAAGAACAGCACCTCCGAGCACATCGACATGCAGAGCCTGGCGGACAAGATCCAGACCCAGCTCGCCAACACCGGGAAGTTCGCCTTCACCGACCGGGCGAGCCGGCAGGACGTGGCCGAGGAGTACGAGTACCAGGGGAGCGGCTACGTGCGGCCCGACCAGGCGAAGGGCCCGGGCCAGCAGATCGCCGCTGACTACATCATGACCGGCGAGCTGGCCTCCATCAAACAGCGCGTCGGGAGCGACGAGTTCATCTATTACAAGATGACCGCCAAGCTGACCAACCTCCGCACCGGCATCCTGGAGTGGACGGACGAGAAGGAGCTGAAGAAGAAGTTCGTCAAGCAGGGGATCCGGCCATAGCGTCCGACGCCCCGCAATCCTGACGTGGCCCACCCCCTTTTCGCGGTTCGCTGGCCGGTCGCGCTCGGGGCGATTGCGCTGCTGCTGACCGGTTGCGCGGGCGACTACATCGCCCGCACTGCGGGGTACCGGCGCGCCTACGAGTCGTACCAGTACCCACCGGCCATCCAGGGCTTCGCCGGCGAGGCCTCCTCCGGGCCGCAGATCGACCAGCTCCTGGCAATGATGGACCAGGGGATGGTGCTCCACGCCGCCGGGAAGTTCGAGGAGAGCATTCAGGTGCTCGCCCAGGCGGACAAGCTGAGCGAGCAGCTCGACTTCGTCTCGGTCAGCGAGGAGGCCAAGGTCCTGATCTCCAGCGAGCGCGAGCGCGCCTACCGCGGGGAGGACTTCGAGAAGCTGATGATCTCCACCTTGCAGGCGCTGAACTACGCCCAGCTGGGGAAGGACGAGGATGCGCTGGTCGAGGTGCGCCGGGTGAACGAGCGCATGCAGCGGATGATCAACGAGGAGAAGAAGCCCTACGAACAGCTGGCGGTGGCGAGGTACCTGACCGGGGTGCTCTGGGAGGACCAGGGACACGCCGACGACGCGTTCATCGACTATGCGGCAGCGAACAAGCTCGCTGGTGACCTGGGCTCGCTGGCCGAGCCGCTGGTCCGGCTGGCGAAGGAGACCGGGCGCGACCAGGCGGTCAAGGAGCTGCGGCGGCAGTACCCCTGGCTCCAGCCCCAGCCGCTGGGCAAGGAGGAGGGCCAGGTGCTGGTGGTGCTCGAGGCCGGGAGGGTCCCGGTGAAGACCAACGGCAGCAGGTCCGGCGGGCCGAAGATGGAGGTCATCGCGGTGCCGGTCTTCCGCGACCGGCCATGGGTCCGGGACTCGCAGGTCACCCTCGACGGCAACCCGGCGGCGGCGGTGCGGCCCACCACCGTGACCTCCCTGGAGCAGGTGGCGAAGATCCACCTCGACTACCGCATCGGCGGGCTCATCGCCCGGCAGTTCGGGGCCCTGGCGGTGCGGAGCGGCCTCGCCGCCGGCGCAGGTGCGGCGACCAAGAGCGACGCGGTGGGCCTCCTCACCTTCCTCGCCCTGAGCTACACCAACCAGCCCGACCTCCGGTCCTGGATGTCGCTGCCGGCAGAGTTCCAGCTGGCGCGCTTCCGCGTGCCGGCCGGCGTGCACCGGCTCACCGTGGTGGCCGGCGGCGGCGCCCGCGAGGTCCAGATCGAGGTGCGGCCCCGGCGGGTGACGCTGGTCGTTCTGCGGAGTTACTGAGGGGCGGGCGGCGTCCACCCCCCCAGCGCCCGGTCCGGGTGGGACCGCCCACCGGGGCCCGGAGGTTGCCGCGCCGTTCGAGGTACGCCTGGAGGCGCGAGAGTACCCCGACCAGGGTCGGGGCCTCGCCAAGGACGCCGAGAAACGGGTCGCTGCCGAGCCGCTCCATGCGGGCCGGAGCGTCGAGCGCGGTGAACTTCCGAGGGTGGAGGCCGGGGCCGACTTCGTCCCAGCGCAGCGGCATCGATACTGGTACGCCCGGGAGCGGCCGCGCCGAGAACGGCGCCACCAGGAGCTTGCCGCGGCCGTTCTGCAAGTAATCCACGTAGACCTTCGAGCGGCGAGCGCGGACCACCCGCTCGGTGGTGGCGATGTCGGGGTGCTGCTGGACCAGGGCCTCGGCGAGGACCTGTCCGAAGCCGATGGCGGTGTCGTGGTCCAGCTGCCGTTCCAGTGGGACGAGGACGTGCAGACCGGAGCTGCCGCTGGTCTTGATGAAGTGAGGCAGCTCGAGCTCCTCGCACAGCGCCCGGGCGGCGATGGCCAGGGTGATCACGTGCTCGAACGGCGCGGTCTTGGGGTCGAGGTCGAGGATGCACCAGTCGGGGTGATCGAGGTCCGCGATCCGCGCGCTCCAGAGATGGAAGGGGATGGTGCCGAGGTTGACCAGGAAGGAGAGCGTCTCCACGTCCTCGCAGACGAACTGCGGGATCGGGCCCTCGTCACCCTCCATCTGCACGGTGCGGACCCAGGACGGCACGTGGGGGCCGCCGGCCTGCTTCTGGAAGAAGCTCTCGCCATGGATGCCGTCCGGGAAGCGGGTGAGCATCAGCGGGCGGTCGCGCAGGTACGGCAGCATCCACGGGGCGATGGCCTGGTAGTAGCGGATGAGGTCGCCCTTGGTGAAGCCGTCCTCGGGCCACCACACCTTGTCGAGGTTGACGTACGAGACGCTCCGCTCCTCGCTGCGCCATGGCGGGAGGCACTGCTCGGGGCGACGGTCGTCGCGGAAGCGGCAGAAGACCGGGGCGCGGGGCGAGCCCTCGCGGTCCCACTCCTTGTAGCGGACCTCGGCCACCAGCGTGGGGTCGACCCAGAGGAGGTCGCGATCGCGCGGCGGGTTCCGGCAGGGCGGCCCCGGGCGGCGATGAGCGGCGAGCTCGCGCTCCACCCGGGATGCCTCGCGCGGGGCAAGGCCGCTTCCGACGCGGCCGGCATAGGCGAATCCGTCCCCGTCCCAGGTGGCGAGGGCCAGCGAGGCGAGGTCCCGGGTGTGACCGACGACCGCGAAGTCTCCGACCTGGTGGATGACGAACTTCTGCCAGTCCCCGCCGCGCCCGGCATGGTGAGCGGCATCGGCGCGCTTGCCGACGACGCCCTCGAGGCCCATCTGCTTCACCGCCTCGAAGAAGGCCTCCCCTTCCGTCTCCACCGGCTCGACGCAGCGGACCCGCTCGTTCCCCGCGGTGAGGAGCCGGAGCAGCTCGCGCCGGCGGGCGAGCGACAGCCCGCGGGTGTCGCGGCCCTCGGCGGCGAGCAGGTCGAAGACCCAGTAGCTGGCGGGCGGCGCGCCGCGCGGGGGCCGGGCTCGCTGGGCGCGGCCCTGGAGCAGGGAGAAGGAGGGCTTGCCCTCGGAGTCCTCCACCACCACCTCGCCGTCGAGGATGAAGTCGTCCGAGGGCAGCGCTCCGAGCGCCTCGACCACCTCGGGGAACTGCGCCGAGGGGTCACTTCCGCCCCGGTAGCGAAGGCGAATCTGCTGGCCGTGCCGCTCGGCGAGGATGCGGTAGCCGTCGTACTTCAGCTCGAACCACCATCCGCTGCGGGTGAAGGGGCGAGGCGCCCGGGTGGCGAGCTGGAAATCCACGTCCGCCAGGCGCACCTCCCGTCGCGGGGCGCCGCTCTCCTCGACAGCGAGTCGGAATGCCGACGACGCGACAGACCTGTTGCGTGGTGGGCGTCTGCTGGCGGTCATGCGGTGGGGGGTATATCTACGCTCTCATGGCAGCTCGTGCGATCGGCTCGGGGACCATCTCCTTCGGCCTGGTGAACATCCCGGTGAAGCTCTACGCCGCCGCCGAGAGCGCGGCGCAGATCTCGTTCCACCAGCTCCACGACAAGTGCAAGAGCCGCATCAAGCAGCAGCTCTGGTGCCCGGTGGACAACGAGATCGTCACCCGCGACCATCTGGTGAAGGGGTACGAGTTCGCGCGCGACCAGTACGTGCTCTTCACCGCCGAGGAGCTGAAGGCGCTCGAGGAAGCGTCCACCAAGGCGATGGAGATCACCGAGTTCGTCCCGCTCTCCAGCGTGGACCCGCTCTACTTCGAGAACGGCTGGTACCTCGGGCCGGACAAGGGCGCGGACCGGCCGTACCGGCTGCTCGCGCAGGCGCTGGAGCAGAGCCAGCACGCGGCCATCGCCAAGTACTCCACCCGGGGCCGGGAGGAGCTGGTGCTCATCCGGCCCCGCCAGGGCGCGCTGGTGATGCAGGCCCTCCGCTACGCCGACGAGCTGCGGCCGGTGAGCGAGGTCCCGGTCGGCGAGGGTGAGGTAAAGCCGGCAGAGCTCCAGCTGGCGAAGCAGTTCATCGATCAGCTGTCGACCGACACCTTCGACGCCAGCAAGTACGAGGACACCTACCGGAAGAAGCTCCAGGCGGTCATCGACCAGAAGATCGCCGGTGAGCCGGTGTCCATTGCCCCGGCCGAGCCGCCGCGGACGCAGGTCATCGACCTGATGGAGGCGCTGAAGGCCAGCCTGGCCAAGCGTGGCGCGCCGTCCGCGGAGGCACCAGCGGGGGGCGAGGCCGAGCCGGCGGTGTCGACCGAGCGCAAGCCGCCCAAGCGCGCCCCCGCTCCGGCTGCGCAGGCCGCCGCGGCGAAGAAGCGCAGCAAGCGCTGATCCGAGGATGCGCCTGCGGAGCGCGGCGTTGAGCAGTACGGGGATGAGTCAGACCCATCGGGTGTCCGGCACCTGGCGTCGCCGGTGGAAGTTGCCGTAGATGGACTCCACCTTCTCCCGTGTGGTGCTCCCGACCCCGGTGCTGAGAGACAGCGCGCGCTGCTCGACGAGGATCTCTCGTCCGGCCTCGAGGACGGTGAACGTCGCGCCCGGCCATGCGTAGGGCAAGATGTCCTTCCGGCAGTCGTTCGGCCTCGAGGTGCCCCCAGAGGCAGACGTCACTCTGTCCGCGCCTCCGTCCCCGTCTTCAGACGCCGACTCCTCCTGAGCGACGGACCTCTCGGTCCCCTGCCCACCCGGGTCACGCCCACCTCCTCTCAGGGGCGAGCGGGAGCCGTCCGCAACCTCCCTTCGTCAGACCCCGCTGATACCTCTCTCCGGTGATGCAGCAGACCCGAGTGGAGACGCGGACGTACACGCTGTCCGATGCAGCGGCGGTACTGGGGACCACCGAGGCGCGGGTGCTTCAGCTCGTCGAGGCGGGGCTCCCGGAGCGGGCTGCCCGCCTGCGCCGGCCCGGAGCCCGCGCGCTGACCTTCCAGGACCTGGTCCTGCTGCGGAATGCCAAGCGCCTGGTGGATCAGGCCATCGCCCCGGCGCGGGTGGCGGATGCCCTGCGGCAGGCCCGTTCACGGCTCCCGGCAGACCGGCCGGTGAGCGCTCTCACCCTCGAGGCGGCGGGGCAGCAGATCGTCGTCCGCGAGGGCAAGGCGCGCGTGGCCGCCGACTCGGGTCAGGTGCTGCTGGATCTCGACGTCGCGTCTTCCCCTGGCCCGGCGCCCACTCCGGACGTCGAGGCGCTCTTCTCTGAAGCGCAATCCCTCGAGGACCGCGCGCCGCCCCGTGCCCGCGCCCTCTACACCCAGCTGCTCGCCCGCGCCCCCGGCCATGCCGACGCGCACGTGAATCTCGGACGCCTCCTCCACGAGGAGGGCCGGCTCGCCCAGGCCCAGGCCCACTACCGAGCCGCGCTCGCCGCCCGGCCGGAGGACGCGACAGCCGCCTACAACCTCGCCGTGGCCCTCGGCGACCAGGGCCGGACGGCGGAGGCGGTCGAGTGGTACGAGACCGCGCTGCGCTCCGACCCCCGGCTGGCCGAGGCGCACTACAACCTCGCCTACCTCCACGAGCGCCGCGGAGAGCCGATGCTCGCGCTCCGCCACCTCAAGGAGTACCGGCGGCTGGCCGGCTGAGCACGCGGCGCGCGCCGACCGGCGCGTTCGCTCCAGGCCGGCAGAAGCCCACGCGGTCGTGGTAGGCCTTCCCCGTCCCAGCGGGAGGTCCACCTCGATGCGAGTCGTCCTCGTCCTCTTTCTCGCCATGCTCCTGCTCGCCGGCTGCAAGCGGGAGGCACAGGAGGCCGTGGCCCAGGCCAAGGGAGCGGCCGCCGACGCCGAGCGCGCGGCGAAGGATGCCGCCGCCCAGGCACGGAACGCCGCGGACCAGGCTGCCAGCACCGCGCGCTCGGCGGCAGACCAGGCGAAGGCCGCGGCCGACGACGCGGCGGCGAAGGCGCACGCCACGGCCGAGCAGGCACGGGTGGCGGCAACGGGGGCGAGCGACTCGGCGAAGCAGACCCTGGACTCCACCGGTCAGAGGCTCCGGGAGATGACCGCAGGCGACCAGCTGCTGGGCGTCCTCGTCGAGGCCGGCAACTCGGAGCTGAGCGTGCGGCCGCCGTCCGGGCCGGCGCGGACGTTCCACACCGACCTGCAGACGCGGTGGATTCTTCACGGCGCCGGCACCGGAAGGGATGGGTTCCGCAGCGGGTCCACCGTCCGGGTGACCTACATCGTGACGAACGGTCAGCGCCTCGCAACACAGGTCGAGGCAGTCCCCCCTTGACCCTGCCGGTCCAGCCGCCGGTCTCGCCGATGCTCTCGCGGCTCGTCCGCGAGCTGCCGTCTGCCGGCGACGTCATCTACGAGCCGAAGTGGGACGGCTTCCGGGCCATCGTCTTTCGCGACGGGGACACGGTGGAGCTGGGAAGCAGGAACGAGAAGCCGCTCACCCGCTACTTCCCCGAGCTGGTCGAGCCGCTCCGGGCGTCGCTGCCGGACCGGTGCGTGGTCGACGGAGAGGTGGTCATCGCCGGGCCGAAGGGGCTCGACTTCGACGCGTTGCTGAACCGCATCCACCCCGCGGCGTCGCGCATCCGCAAGCTCGCCGAGGAGACGCCCGCCTCGTTCGTGGCCTTCGACCTGCTGGCGGTGGGCGACGAGGACCTCCGGGCGCGGTCCTTCGAGGAGCGGAGGCGACGGCTCGAGCAGGCGCTGGCGCAGGCCCGGCCGCCGGTCCACCTGACACCCGCCACCCGTGACCGGGCCGTCGCCGAGGAGTGGTTCCGGCGCTTCGAAGGGGCGGGGCTGGACGGGGTGATGGTGAAGCCGCTCGCCCTGCCCTACCTCGAGGACAAGCGGGAGATGCTGAAGGTGAAGCACGAGCGCACCGCCGACTGCGTGGTCGCCGGCTTCCGCTGGTTCAAGGGGGGCGGAGGCGTGGGCTCGCTGCTCCTCGGCCTCTACGACGGGCAGGGCACGCTGCACCACGTCGGCATCTGCTCGGGCTTCTCCGCAGCGCTCCGGAAGCAGCTCGAGGGAGAGCTGGAGCCCCTCCGCGCCGGAAGCCTCGAGGCCCACCCGTGGAAGGGGTGGGCCACGCTCGCCGGAGAGGGCGAGCAGCGGATGCCCGGCGCCCCGAGCCGGTGGAACAACAAGAAGGACCTCTCCTGGGAGCCGGTCCGGCTCGAGCGGGTGGTGGAGGTCAGCTACGACCACCTGCAGGGGCCGCGGTTCCGGCACGCCACCCGCTTCCTCCGCTGGCGGCCCGACCGGACACCCGCATCCTGTACCTACTCGCAGCTCGAGGCGGTGATCCCGGCCGAGCTCCGCGCACTCTTCGGCAGCTGACGCTCACCCACACACTCGACACAGACGACCCGCATCACGAGCGAGGCGAGGGACAGGAGCGCGCCCCGCATCGGGACGTGCGGATTCACTCCTCCGGTTCCTTCCGCGCCTTGCTCGGCTGAACCCGCTTGGGCTCTCCCTTTTGCTTCGGAAAGTGCGGCGGCCAGGGCGCGTCGCCGAGCCCCTGCGCCTCGTCGCGCGCGGCGAGATCGAGCAGGGGCTGCAGCGAGAACGACCGCTCGTCGACGCCCGCGCCGACGTCGCCCAGCCGGGCGAAGCGCTCCGGCACCGTGGCGATGGTGAGGTCGCGTGGATCCACGGTCTCCAGCTCCGCCCAGGTGACCGGGCAGCTCACCTTGCCCTCGGGGTTGGCCCGCACCGAATAGGCCGAGGCGATGGTCCGGTCGCGCGCGTTCTGGTTGTAGTCGAGGAACACGCGCGGGCCACGCTCCTCCTTCCACCACTTGCTGGTGGCGACGTCCGGGAGCCGCCGCTCCACCTCGCGGGCCAGGGCCAGCGCCGCCCGCCGCACCTCGAGGAAGTCCCACCGGGGCTCGATGCGCACGTACACATGGACCCCACGCGAGCCGGAGGTCTTCGGCCAGCCGACCAGCCCCAGCCCCTCCAGCACCGACCTCACCTCGGCCGCGACCCGGCGCACCGTCGAGAACTCCACCCCCGGCTGTGGATCCAGGTCCACCCGCAGCTCGTCGGGATGGTCCACGTCGCTCCGCCGCACCGCCCAGGGGTTCAGATCCAGACAGCCGAGGTTCGCCGCCCAGACCACGTGCGCCACGTCCACCGGACACAGCTCCCGCGCGCTCCGGCCGCTGGGGAAGGTGACGGTCACCGTCTCCAGCCACTCGGGGAGCGGGGTGGGGACGCGCTTCTGGTAGAAGAACTCGCCGCCCGCACCGTCGGGGTAGCGCTTGAGCACGGTGGGGCGCTCGCGCACCCCGCGGAGAGCGCCCGGTCCCACGGCCAGGTAGTAGCGGACCAGGTCCAGCTTGGTCTCCCCCCTCGCAGAGAAGAACACCTTGTCCGGGTTCGAGATGCGGACCTTGCGCCCGTCGACCTCGACCTCGGTGTGCACAGTGGCCACGGTTTCCCCGTCAGGTGTGATAGCGCTACTGCCCGATGAGACTGGGGAAGTACCAGCTGCTCCGCAAGCTCGCCACCGGAGGCATGGCCGAGGTGTTCCTCGCCAAGACCGACGGGCCGATGGGCTTCGAGAAGCTCCTGGTCATCAAGCGCATCCTCCCCCACCTCGCGGAGGACCCCCAGTTCATCGAGATGTTCCTCGCCGAGGCCAAGCTGGCCGCCCAGCTCAACCACCCCAATCTGGTGACGCTGTTCGACTTCGGTCAGGCCGAGGGCAGCTACTTCATCGCCATGGAGTACATCGACGGGCCGACGCTCCGGTTGCTCGTCGCGCGCTCGCGAGACCTCCGGGCGCCCATCTCGCTCGCCCTCGCCGCGCGGATCGTCTCCTCGGCCGCCGAGGGGCTGGCTTACGCGCACGACTTCCGCGATCAGCTGACCGACGAACCGCTGCACCTCGTCCACCGCGACGTCAGCCCGGACAACATCCTCATCGGCCGCAGCGGCGCGGTGAAGCTGGTGGACTTCGGGATCGCCAAGGCGCGCGGGCAGAGCCACCACACCCAGGTCGGCACGGTGAAGGGCAAGGTGGCCTACATGGCGCCGGAGCAGCTGCGGGGCGAGCCGCTCGACCGCCGGGTGGACCTGTATGCGCTCGGGGTCGTGCTCTACGAGCTGTGCACCGGGCGGATGCCCTTCGAGGCCAGCAGCGACGCGAGCATGGTGCGGGCGGTCCTCTACGACGCGGCCATCCCCGCGGTCCGGCGCGTGCCCACCGTGCCGGCTGCGATCCAGACCATCCTCGACCGGCTCCTCGCCAAGGACCGGGCCGCGCGCTACCCGGACTGCCGCACGCTCCACGCCGACCTCGAGGCCTTCATCCAGTCGACCGGAGAGGCGACCAACGGCTTCGCCCTCTCGCGGCTGGTCGCGCAGCTCGCCCCGCCGGCGCCACCCGCGCAACCGGTCCAGCCCACGCCCGCGCGCGCCAGCCCCATCCTCCTGAGCGAGCCGATGGAGGGTGCCGGGACCGCGCCCTCGCCCCCTCCCCTGGAGATCCTCGACCTGGACCGCACGGTCCGCTCGGACGGCCGCCGGCCGTCGCCGCCTCCGGTCGCCGGGCTCGAGGTCCGCCCGGGCGCACCCGCGGCGGCACCGTCTCGGTCTGCCTTCGTGTTCCCCGCAGCGCTGGAGAAGGAGCGGGACTCCGTCGCTCCGGTCCGGCTCGGGCTCGACCGGACGGAGGGACGCCGGCGCACCACCGGGAGCGCGCGCCGCGCGCGCGGCGGAGGCGGAGCGCTGGGGGTCATTGGCCTGGTCCTGCTCTTCGCGGTGCTCGCCGCGCTGGGCGCCTACCTCGGGCTCGCCGCCGCGCACCGGACCGACCTCCTCGCCCGCGTCGGTCTGCCGGTGCCCGTCGCGCTCTCGCCCACGCCGGAGGCCCCCGCGCCGGCGGGCCCGCCCACGGCCCCTCCGGCCGCCGCGGCCCCGACCCCGAGCGCTCCCCCGCCGCCCTCCGCTGCGACGACCACCAGCCGTCCGCCGGCGGAGGCGCCGACGAGCGCGGGCTCCACCGCATCGGCGGAGCCGGGCCCGAGCGGCGCGCCCACGCCGGGCGAACCCGTGCTGCGCCCGACGGCCACGCGGCCCCCGGCCGGCCCGGCCGCGCCGGTGGACATCGCCCGCCGGGCCAGTGGCGGGTCGGACAAGGAGAAGCTCCTCGGAGCCTTCGCCGAGCTGGAGGCCGCGAAGGAGGCGACCGTGCGGCTGGAGAGCACCCCGCCTCTGCGGGTCCGGATGGGTGGGAAGATCGTCGGCACGACCCCGGTGCAGCTCACGATGCCGGTCCAGGCGGCGCCGGTGGAGCTCGAGTTCTTCGACACCGGGCTCGGACTGTCCAGGACCGAGCAGCTCGCCCTGAAGCCCGGGGACAATGGAACCCACACGGTGGTGATCCCCAAGGGCAAGCTGGTGCTGAGACTGCAAGACGGTGTCGGGGTGAGTGTCGACGGAAGGCCCGTGGGGACCGCCCCGCTCGCGCCCCTCTCGCTCTACGAGGGCTCGCACCTCGTGCAGCTCGCCCGCGGCGACCAGAAGGAGCGCCGCACGCTCGAGATCCGCGGCGGGGAGCCCACCGAGCTCGAGTTCACCTTCCCGGAGGCCGAGTGAGCACGACCCACGATGCGGAGCACTGGCGGCTGCACGGGGTGCGGGTGGTGCGCGGCTCGGAGCTGGACTCGAACACCCCGCAGACGCCGGGCATGCGCCGGGCGGCGGCCATCACCCATGCGCGCGCCGGCGCGGAGAAGCTCTGGGCGGGCGCGGTCACCATCGACCCGAGCGCCAAGACCGGCGCCCACCACCACGGCGCGCTCGAGTCCATCATCTACGTGGTGAAGGGCCGCGCCCGCATGCGCTGGGGCGAGCGGCTGGAGTTCACCGCCGAGGCCGGCCCCGGAGACTTCATCTTCGTGCCGCCATACGTGCCCCACCAGGAGATCAACGCCGCGGACCAGCCGCTCGAGTGCGTGCTCGTCCGCAGCGGCAAGGACCCGGTGGTGGTGAACCTCGACATCGCCCCCGTCGAGGCCCCCGAGTCGGTGCACTGGGTCGACGACGTCCACTCCGCGCCCGACCGCTGACATCGACCCAGGGAGGGTCTCGTCGGACACCGCGCTCGGGCTGGACTCGGACGGTGCACCTTTGCTTCATTCTTGCACCAGCAGCGTTCCACCATGGCTCCGACCACCACCGCTCGCGACGTCTGCCGCCATTGTGGGAACGCGTGGCGTCCCGGCTGGGAGCGGTGCCGCCGGTGCGGCGCGACGCTGAGGAACCGCGTGGCGGCGCCGGCCACGGAGCCGGAGGCCACGGTGGACTCGGGCCTCGAGCTCGATCGCCGATCCCGGGCGACGCGGGAGACGCCCACGGCCCGGCTCTCGCGGGTGGAGCCGTCCGAGGCCCCGACCCGCGAGCTCGCGCCCGAACCGCGCCCGCCTGCGGACCCCTCGACGCTCGTCTCCGTCACCCAGCTGCTGAGCGGGGCCCTCGGGGTGCTGCTGCTCGTCCAGCTCCTGGTCCCCGCCGCCGTCCCCTCTCTCACCGTGCTCGGCCTCCGCGCGGTTCACGGTGAGCGGGTGGGCTGGCCCCTCTGGCTCCTGGCCTCGCTCCCCTGGGCCTTCACCGCGGTGGTGCTGGGGCTCGCGCTCGCCGCGGCGCGGGCGGTCGCGGGCCGGCCGCTGGTCCGCTCCCCGGTCGGGTCCGCGCTGGCCGCCGTGGTTCCGGGGGCGTTGCTCCTCGGGTGGCCGGCGCTGCACGGACACCTCGTCTCGGCGCTGGTCCGCCGGGGCGGGCGCAAGCGCGCGGCGCTGCTCAGCGGCTGGAGCCGGGCAGTGCTGGTCTGCCTCTCGGCAGAGGTGCTGCTGACCCTGCTCGTCGGGCTGGGCCTGGTGAACCTTTCACCGGCCGCGCTCGCCGCGGTGATCGCGGTGGCGCTGGCGTCGCGGCAGGGCCACCTCTGCGCCCTGGGCATCACCCTGCCCGGCCTCCTGCTCCGGCCCTCGGGTGCCGGCGCGCCGCTCCCGAGCCAGCTCGTCTGTCCGCAGTGCGGCACGGACGCGCCCACGCTCCAGCGCTTTCGCGACGGGCTGGCCGGAAGCGCGTGCGCCCGCTGCGCCGGCGCGCTGCTCGGCCCGGGACAGGTGTCCACCCTCCTCTCCATGGCGGAGGTGGAGGACGCGGCTTACCGCCGGGAGATCCGCCTGGGCTCCACCGGCACGCGGCCGCTGCACTGTCCCCAGTGCGGCTCGGCCATGCGCGGGATCCAGCTGCGCACGGTGACCGCCCACGGGTGTCCGGCGTGCGGCAGCCTCTGGCTCGACCGGCTGGGACTGGCACGGCTGACCGGAGGCCGACCCGTCCTCACCGCCGCACCGGCGCGGCCTCCGCCGTCGCCGGCGCCCGTCTGGCCCGCGCTCGCCGCCGCGGCGACCCTGCTCCTGGCGGCGCTGCCCTGGGTGGCGGTCCGGGTCGGATGGTGCCGACCCGAAGTTGGCGCGTGCGCCTCGGTCACGCTCTCCGCGACAATGCGCTGATGCACCTCCCCGGGTCGCTCTGCGCCCTGCTGCTCGCCTCGACGGCGATGGCCAGCGGGGTCACCGCGGCTTCGCCGGACCGTGTGGAGGAGGCGCTCCAGAAGGCGTACGCCAGAGGAGACCTCCAGCGCAGCTACCCCCCGGCGCTCGACACCCGCTCCCTCGAGTCCGCCGAGGCGGCGATGGATCCGCTCGTCGCCCTCCTCCGCTGGCTCGGGCTCGGCGGAGCCACCGCGCAGCTGGTGCGGCTCCTCGGCGTGGGCGCCGCCGTCCTCGCGGTCCTGCTCGGGGCGGTGTGGCTCGCCCGTCGCGTGGCGGAGCGGGGTGACCTGGAGGCCACCGCCGAGCGTGCCGCCGGCCCGACGCTCGATGCCGGGCCGCTGCTCGATGCCGAGACGCTGGCCGCCCAGGGCCGCTTCGGCGAGGCCATCCACCTGCTCCTCCTCAGGACCTTCGAGGTGCTGGCACGGCGAATGGGGTCCCGGCTCGCCCCGGGGATGACGGCGCGCGAGGCGCTGACCCGGCTCTCGCTGCCTGCCCCCGCGCAGCCAGCCCTCGCCGACCTCGTCGACGCGGTCGAGACGACCACCTTCGCCGGCCGGTCGGCGTCGGAGGACGACTACCGCCGCTGCGCCCAGCGCTTCACGGTCCTCAAGTCCACGCTCGCCGGAGCGCGGGCATGAGCGGGCCCGCCCGCTTCTCCCGCCGCTGGCTGGTCGTCCTGGGGGTGGTGGGCTGCCTCTCGCTCTCGGCGGCCGCGGTGCTGGCGCTGGATGCGCCCACTCCGCCGGCGGCCGCCCCCCCGCCCGGCGTGGCGAGCCGGGCGGCCAACGGACACGCGGCCTTCCTCGCCTTCGTCCGCGGGCTGGGCATCACCGCACGGGTGGGTCCCACGGCCGGGCACGGAGAGGGCGTCGTCTGGGTCCTCGAGCCCGACCTCGACCCCGAGCGTCCGACCACGCTCGCCCGCCTCGGCGCGCGCGCGCTCGACGCGGACACGGTGGTGGTGGTGCTGCCGAAGTGGACGGGCGAGGGAGACCTCGGGCGGCCCGGGTGGCTCGCCCGCGCCCAGCTCTTGCCCATCCGCGGAATGGCAGCCGGGCTCACCGCGCTCCACCTCCGTGGCTCGGTGGTGCGGCGCGAGGGAACGCTCCGGGTCGAGAGCCGGATCGGCAGCGGCACCGCCGAGCTGGAGACGGCGCAGCTCGTGACCTCCGAGGACCTCGTCCCGCTGGTCTCGGGGCCAGACGGCATCCTGGTGGGCGAGCGCGAGGAGGACGACCAGCAGCTGGTGGTGGTGGCGGACCCGGATCTGCTGTCGAACGCTGGCCTGGGCCGGGGCGACAACGCGCGGGTGCTGGCCCAGCTGCTCTCGCACCTCGACGCCGGGGAGGACGGGCTCACTGTGGACGAGACGCTCCAGGCGCGGCAGGCGCGGAGCATCCTCGCCGGCCTTCTCCATTTCCCATCGCTGCTGGCGGTGCTGCAGCTCCTGGTGGTGCTCGGCCTCGCGGTCTGGGCGGGGACCCCCCGGTTCGGCACGCCGCTCCGGGAGCCGGACGAGGGCGCGCACGGCTCGGCGGCGCTCATCGAGAGCGCGGTCATCTTGCAGACGCTCGCCGGCTCAGCGGTGGTCGCGGTGCGCGCGCTGCTCGAGTCGGCCCGGCGCGAGGTGCTGGAGCGGATGCACGCCCCGGCGGGGCTCGACTCCTCCCGGGCCGATGCCTGGCTGGACGCCCGCCGCCGCGGGTCCGGCGTGCCGACCAGCGCCGCGCTCCGGGCCGAGGTGCAGGCGGCGACCACCTCCCGGGCGGCGCTCGCCGCCGGCCGCCGAATCCAGCGCTGGAGAGAGAGGATGCTCGATGGAGCTCGCTGAGACCCGCGCGCTGTGCGAGGGGCTGCGCGCGCAGGTGCACAAGGCCGTGGTGGGACAGGACGAGGTGCTCGATCTCCTGCTGGTGGCCCTGCTCTCCGAGGGGCACGTGCTGCTCGAGGGTCCTCCGGGCACGGCCAAGACGCTGCTCGCCCGGGCGTTCGCCGCCTGCCTCGCGCTGCGCTTCTCGCGGGTGCAGTTCACGCCGGACCTGATGCCGGGGGACGTCATCGGGACGAATCAGTTCGACTTCCGCACCAGCCAGTTCGTCCTCACCCGGGGCCCGATCTTCACCGACGTGCTGCTGGCGGACGAGATCAACCGCACCCCGCCCAAGACGCAGGCCGCGCTGCTCCAGGCGATGCAGGAGCGGGTGGTCACCATCGACGGGAAGAGCCACCCGCTCGGCCGGGCCTTCCTGGTCATCGCCACCCAGAACCCCATCGAGCAGGAGGGCACGTATCCCTTGCCCGAGGCGCAGCTGGACCGCTTCCTGTTCAAGGTGCAGGTCGGTTACCCGGCGCGGGACGAGGAGCGGGCGATGCTTCGGCTCCACGGGCAGCGCACCACCTCGCCGGCGCTCGAGGAGTTCGGCCTCGTGCCCGTCGCCGGCCAGGAGGCGCTCGACCGGGCGCGGGCGGCGGTGGCCGGCATCCGGCTGTCCGAGCCCATCGCCGACTACGTGGTGGACCTCATCCGGGAGACGAGGGCCAGGCCCCAGTTCCTCGCCGGAGGCTCTCCCCGGGCCATCCTGATGCTGGCCGCCGCCGCCCGGGGCTGGGCGGTGCTCCAGGGACGCGACTACGTCATCCCCGACGACGTGAAGCGGTTGGCCATCCCCACCCTGCAGCACCGGCTGGTGCTGGCGCCCAGCGCGGAGATCGAGGGCGTGACCCCGGCCGAGGCCCTCCGGCAGGTCCTGGACCAGGTGCCCGCGCCGCGATGATGCGTCCGACGCGCACGGCGCTGGTGGTGGCGGGAGCCGGCGTCCCGCTCGCGCTGCTCCCGGCTCTGGTGTCGCCCCGGCTGTGGCCGGTGTGGGCGGTGGCGCTGCTCCTGTTCCTCCTCGCGCTCGGGCTCGACGGCCTCCTCGCCCCCCGGGGTCTCCGGGTCTCGGCGGAGGCCCCGCCGCTGCTCCAGGTGGGGCGCGCCGCAACGCTGACGCTGGAGGTGGCACTCCCGCGCGGGAGCGCGTTGGAGCTGGTGGTCGATCTCGATCCGGTCCTCGAGGCCGTCCCGGCGCGCCGGCTCGCGCTGGTGGAAGGACGGGCCACCGAGCACCTCCCGCTTCGCGCGCTCCGGCGGGGGCCGACCGAGCCCCCGGTGGTCTGGGTGCGGTCGACGGGACCGCTGGGGCTGATGTTCCGGGAGGAGCGACGGCCGCTGGAGCTCGCCCCGGTGGTGACCCCGGACACCACCGAGGTGCGCGAGGTGGCGCTCCGCTTCGCCGGCTCGCCCTTGATGCAGCTCGGGGTGAAGCTGGAGCGGCGCCGCGGAGAGGGCTCGGAGTTCGAGTCCCTCCGCGAGTTCGTCCCGGGCATGGACATCCGGGCGCTAGACTGGAAGTCGTCGGCCCGGCACCGGAAGCTGATGGCCCGGGAGCACCGGGCCGAGCGTAACCACCAGCTGGTGGTGGCCGTGGACGCAGGGCACGCGATGTCGGTGCCGCTGGAGTCGGTGGCCCGGCTGGACCACGCGGTCCGCGCGGCGCTGGTGCTGGCGTGGGTGGCGCTGCGCTCGGGCGATCGGGTGGGCGTGTTCGGCTTCGATGCCCGGGTGCGTTGCTGGGCGGAGCCGCTCGGCGGAGGGCGGGCCTTTCCCCGGGCGCAGCAGGCGCTGGCCTCGCTGCCCTACAGCAGCGAGGAGACCAACTACACCCTGGGGATGGCCGAGCTGTCGGCGCGGGTGCGGCGGCGCTCGCTGGTGGTGCTCTTCACCGACGTCTCGGACAGCACCAGCGCCGAGCTGATGCTGGAGAACCTCGACCGCCTGCGCGGGCGTCACCTGGTCCTCTTCGTCACCCTCCGGGACGGGGGCATGGACGCGCTCGCCGGCGCGGTGCCGGTGGCGGTCTCCGACCTCCACCGCTCGGTCATCGCCGGCGAGCTCCGGAGCGATCGCGAGCTGGTGCTCCGCCGGCTGAGGCGGATGGGCATCCAGGTGCTGGACGCCCGACCCTCGGACGCCTCGCCGCAGCTCATCGCCCGCTACCTCGACGCGAAGCGGAGGGAGATGGTGTGAGCGGCGAGCTGCGCATGCCCTCGGTGCGCTTCCGCCAGGAGCGGGAGGCGAGCTGGCGCGCGCTGGAGGGGCTGGTGGACCGGGTGCAGCGCTCCGGGCTCCGGTCGCTGTCGGCCGAGGAGCTGGGGCGGCTGCCGGTGCTCTACCGCGCCGCGCTGTCGTCCTTGAGCGTGGCGCGGGCCATCGCGCTCGACGCGGCGCTGCTCGCCTACCTCAACGCGCTGGCGGCGCGGGCGCACGTGGTGCTCTACGGGGGGCGCGAGCCCTTCGCCCCGGCGTTCTGGCGGTTCTGGGCGAGGACGTTCCCCGCGGCGGTGCGCTCGCTCGGCTGGCACACCCTGGTCGCGGTGCTGCTCACCGCGCTCGGCACCGGCGTCGCCTGGCGGGAGCTGGCGCGGGATCCGGCACGGTTCTCGGACTTCGTCCCCCCCGCCTACGCCCAGGGGCGCGGGCCCGAGGCCACCGATGCGGACCTCCGCCAGGTGCTGCAGAGCAAGGAGACGCCGCGCTCGGCGCTGATCCACTTCAGCAGCTTCCTCTTCACCCACAACGCGACCATCGGCCTCGCCTCGTTGGGCCTCGGATTCGCGGCCGGCGTCCCGACGGCCTACCTGGTGCTGACCAACGGCCTCATCCTCGGCGCCTTCGGGTGGCTCTACGGCTCGCGCGGGCTGGGCTGGGAGTTCTGGGCGTGGACGCTGCCGCACGGGGTCACCGAGATCTGGGCGCTGCTCCTCTGCGCGGCGGCGGGCCTGCGGATGGGACAGGCGCTGGTGTTTCCCGGACGGGTCTCGCGGCTCTCGAGCCTGCGGAGGGCCGGAGACACCGCCGGGGTGGTGGCGCTCGGCGCGGTGGCGATGTTCCTGCTGGCGGGGCTCATCGAGGGGGTGTTCCGACAGAGCGTGGGGCAGGCGTCCGTTCGCTGGGCGGTGGCCGGGAGCAGCTTCGCGCTCTGGTCGCTCTACTTCTCGCTCGCCGGACGCGGGCGGTGAGCGCCGTCTCGTCCATCCGCGGGCTCCAGACGCCCGAGGGCGTGCCGATCCAGCTCGAGCTGGCGAGCGTGGGAGACCGGCTGGTGGCGGCGATGGTGGACCTGTCGCTGATGAACCTGGCAGGGCTGATGCTGGCCATCCTCGCGGTGTTCACCGGAGGGCGCGGGCGGGCGGAGCTGGCGGCGGCGGTGATGCTGGTGTCGTTCTTCGTGATCCGCTGCTTCTACTTCCCGATCTTCGAGCTGCGCTGGCGGGGGCAGACGCCGGGGAAGCGCGCGACGAAGATCCGGGTCATCTCCCGCTCGGGCGGACCGCTGACCGCGAAGGCCGTGGTGGCGCGGAATCTCCTGCGGGAGCTGGAGCTCTTCCAGCCGCTGGGGATCCTCCTCGCGCCCGCGTCGGTGGCCGGCGACTTTCCACCGTGGCTCGGGCTGGTGGCGGGGCTGTGGGTGGTGGTCTTCGCCGTCTTGCCCCTGGCGAACGGAGACCACCTCCGGGCCGGAGATCTCGTAGCGGGGACGCTGGTGGTGCGCGCACCGCCGATGCTCCTCCTGGACGACCTCGGGGCCACCCGCGGGCGCCCGGCGCTCCAGTTCCGGGTGGAGCAGCTCGACATCTACGGCGCCTACGAGCTGCAGACGCTGGAGGCGGTGCTCCGGCTGGGCAACACCCTGGACAACGCGAGCACGCTGGCCGCGGTGGCCGAGCAGATCCAGAAGCGGATCGACTGGACGCCCGGGGCCGAGCGGGTCGGCGCGTACGAGTTCCTGAGCACCTTCTATGCGGCGCAGCGGGCGCGGCTCGAGCAGCGGCTGCTGCTCGGCGAGCGGCGCGAGCGGAAACGTCCAGCGCCTTAGCCGGCCCGTGACCCTCCAAGGATCAGCGGAACACGGCCGTCAGCTGCTCGATGTCCACGCCTTCCTTCTCCGAGCGCAGCTGGTAGTAGATGACTCCGTAGAGCACCGCGCTGAAGGAGAGGACCAGGGCCTGGGTCAGGGTCTGCCCGAGCAGCTGCGAGACGAAGGTGGTCGGCTGTCCCACGATGACGCGGGCGACGGCGCCGAGGATGGCGCCGGCGGTGCCCATGAGGAACAACAGGCCGAACAGCGCCCAGCGGTGACCCGCGGTGAGCTCGGCGCTGCGGGCGCGCGGGTCGACACCCTTCTCGGCGATGACCACCGGAGCGACCAGTGACCAGCGGACGGCGAGGATGATGCCGGGGATGACGAGCAGCAGCATCGCGCCGCCGATCAAGATGCCGGTGAAGATCGCGGCAGCGAGCAGCGGACCTGCGCGGGAGAGGCCGAAGGAGATCGAGGCCGCGGCGCTCGGGCTCCGGCCCCGGAGCTGCTCGAGCACCGAGTAGGTCATGAGCCCGGTGACGACGTAGCTGAGCATCACGCTGATGATGAACCCGAGCACGTACAGGCCCCAGCCGTTGGCCGACGTGGGGACGCCGGGCGAGAGGATCAGCATCGGGAGGTAGGCCAGGACCGAGACGGCGAAGAAGAAGGGCAGGTTCTTCCCCCACACGGAGACGCTGCGCGAGATCGCGGAGCCGACGGAGAACGTCTCTCGGGCGGGGATGGCGGGGCTGGGCACGAACTCGGCTGGGCGCATGGCCCGGGACGATGGCCCGGTGCTCGGAAGCAGGCAAGCAGGCGCACCAGGCGTCGCATCTGCCCGGAAGGACGGCGGTTCCTCGACCACGTTCCGAGCCCTCCGGTGGCGCCCCCCGCTTGCGCGGGCGCGGATTTGCCAGTACGAGAGCGGCTCCGGTTCGTCGTCCTGCGCGATTAGCTCAGCTGGATAGAGCGTTGGCCTCCGGAGCCAAAGGCCACAGGTTCGAATCCTGTATCGCGCGCTCTGAAGCCCCCGATTTCTCCTGAAGATTTTTTCGGAGAAGTCGGGGGCTTCGTCGTTTTCGTACCGTCAGGATGGATCTTCCACTTTTCTTCCACCTGCGGGGCGAGTCGCGAGAGGTCGAGCGGCATCCGGTTGACCTGCGCGCGGAGCCAGCGGGGGTCGACTGCGGTGTAGACCTTCTCGGTCATCTCCGTCGTGGCGTGGCGCAGCAGCTTGCTCGCAGCGAGGACCGGAGTTCCGCCCTGCTGCAGCAGGCTCGCGCATGTGACGCGGAGGTCGTGAAAACGCACCGGCCGCACTTGGGCCTTGGGCCAGAGCAGCACCTGGTGGATGGGGCAACGGCGATGCTGCCGGTCCGCTGCGAGCTCGGTGTGCAGACACCCCCGCTTGCGGCACCGGTGCAGCCAGCCCGTCACGAGTCCGGCCCGGGCCATCGCCCGTCTCAGGACGTCCGCCAACCTCGAGGACCTGGACATCATCTGCCCGTGGCCGGGACAGCCCTTGGGCTGAGTCCGGCAACTGGCCACGCAGAGATGGGGGAACACGAGATTCGAGGGGGAGGAGTCCATGGCTTGCCGGAGCCACAGAACCGCCGCGTCCGGAATCGGCAGCTCGACCTCGTCTCCGGTCTTGGTGCCCTCCTGTTCCCACGAGCGGCGGAGGACCAGCGTCTTGTGCACGAGGTCGACGTCCTGCTTCCGGAGGCCTGCCCCCTCCCCTTTGCGCAACCCCATGAGGACCGACACCACGAACAGCGGCCGGCGGTGGGCTGGAATCTGGGCCACGACCGACGGCACCTCCTCCGCTCGGAGGAACTCCTTCACCCGCTTGGGGCTGCGGTTCCTGCCTCCGCCGCGCGACTTCCGGAGTTGAGCGACGGGGTTGGCATGCCAGCGTTCGTCCTGCACGGCCGCCTCGAATGCGCCCGAGAGCCGGTTTCGGATGTGCCTCACCGTCTGGCGGGAGAGTGGCATCCCACGGGCCGAGTCTTCGCGCTCCTTCCCGCGAAGGAACCGTTCGAGGACGGCAGGCGTCACCTGTTCGAGTCGCAGAAG
>DATKKF010000099.1:0-60521 GCA_035543115.1 Myxococcaceae bacterium | reverse complement strand
GACCGTGGATCGCCGCGCGCAAGCCCGGCACCGAGCGCGCGGCGGTGGAAGACGCTCCCCGGGCCAACGACGGGATCGTTCCGGCGTCGTCGCAGACGCTCACCGGCCGCGCGGCGCGGCTCGTCCTCGCCGACCACCTCGACGTCATCGGGCACTTCGAGTGGCGCTGGAACACGACGCTCTTCAAGTCGGGCGCGGGCTTCGGCCAGCGCGAGTTCATGGCGCTCTGGCGTTTCGTCGCGGAGGCGCTTTGAGCGGCTCCGGAGGAGGTCGCCAAGCGGCTCGTCCAGAGCGCGGCCATCGCCCAGGGAGATCTGGTGCGGGTCTCGGGAAGTACGAAGGACCTGCCGCTTCTCACCGCGATCGCCGTCGAGGTGGAGAAGGCCGGCGCCGCGAGCTTCTTCGCGCTCAGCAGCGACGAGTCGGTTCGTCGCATCTGTCACGAGGTTCCCGCCGAGCGCGACGCGGGGAACGCCTCCGCCACCCTGAAGCTCATCGCCGCGATGACCGCGGACATCTCGGTCTCGACCGGTAGCAATCCCCAGCTGTGCAGCGACGTCGATCCGGCGCGGCTCGCAGCGCGCGGGAAGGCCTTCCAGGAGGCGAACGCCGCCTACACCAAGGCCGGAATCAAGGCCATCAATCTCGGGAACGGGATGGAGCCCGCCGACTGGCGGGCGAAGCGCTTCGGCATCACGCCGGCGCAGCTTTCCTCTCTCTACTGGAGCGGGATCAACCTGGAACCGGGCAAGCTGAAGGAATCCGCGGATCCGATCGTCCGCGGGCTCGCCGGGAAGCGCCTCACGGTCACCGCTGCCAACGGCACGACGGTGTCCATGTCCATCGAAGGCCGGCCGGTACTCTTCAGCGACGGGCAGGTGACTCCGGAGATGGCGAAGAAGGGGCAGACCCTCATCGCCTGGCTGCCCGCGGGTGACGTCTACCTGGTGGCGGTGCCCGGCAGCGCGGAGGGGACGGTGGTGGTGGACCGCTTCTGGTACCACGAGAAGCCCATCGAGGGGCTGACGCTGACGATCAAGGGCGGGAAGATCGTCGAGATGCAGGCCAAGAGTGGCCCCCTGGAGCAGTTCAAGCGCGACTACGAGGGCTCCGGCGGCGCGAAGGATGCCTTCGGGGTGGTGAACATCGGCACCAATCCCAACCTCCGGGCACCGGCCGGGAGCAGGCTCAACGCCACGCCGGTCTGGGGGATGGTGAGCATCATGACCGGCGACACCAGCTGGGCAGGCGGTTCAGACGTGAGCTCGTGGAACTTCATCGGCTTCGTCCCCGCGGCGACGGTGACCGTCGACGGGAAGATCCTGGTCGAAAAGGGACAGCTGAGGGCCCCTGCCGCCTGAGCTGACACCCGCTCGTCGTGCCGGCCTCGGGGCCGCTTCCCGCCCCGATGGCCGATGCGGCGACGAGACGTCGTTTTGTTTTACGGGTGACCCGGCGGACGCAGGATGCCACGGCAGGTCCTGGAGAGCCGTGACCGCGTTGCCGGACCTAGTGCCGGACCAGGTGATCCAGTCTGTCCTTGTGGACCCTGATGGTCAGAGGGCTGCTCTGGGCGTCGAGGAGAACGCTCTCGCTCTCCACCGCAGAGACCTGCCAGAGCGACCCCACCGACACCCTGGTCGATTCCGTGGGGGCGCCCTCGGGGTGCGCGCTGAAGGACTGAACGCACTTGAGCCAGTTCCCGGCGTGGAGGTCCGACAGCGCGAGCTTCATCGGGACATCCTACTTCCGGCGGCCCGCGGCAGACGCGGAACACGCCGGCGAGCTGGGTTTGGGGCGCGAATCGGTTCCCGTCGTCCGGAACACCACGTCCCATAACGGGGACGTCACACCGAATCGCGAATCCGGATCCTGGTGGTGGTGGCGAAGGTGATAGCGGCGCAGCCACGCTCCGGGTCCCCGGATGGGTCGACCGTGGTGCACGTAGTAGTGAACCGAAAAGAGCGCCAGGTAGCCACAAAGCGTCCCACCGATGGCGGGGATGGCGCGCTCTGGTCCGAGGCCAAGGACGTACGCAGCCACGAAGATGAGCGCGACTGGCCAGCTGATGACCGGGGGCATCACCAGGCGCATCGGATCGTCCGGGAAGTGATGGTGGTAGCCGTGGAGGAGGAATCCCCAGAGCTGTCGCCTTCGGCTGGGTGCGCCGCGCAGGAGCCCGTGAAAGGCGAACCGGTGCAGGAAGTACTCGAAGAGCGAGAATCCGACCCATCCGCACACGAAGAGCGGCAGGCTGGACCCCAGCCCCAGCGCCCGGAAGGAGTGAATCGAGCTCCAGAGGAGGAAGGGGAGAAACCAGATGGCAGGCGTCACCGGATGGGCCCGCGTTGCGAACTCCAGGACCGGATTCTCGAAGATCCGGATCGACCGGGGTCGCCCCGGACGTCCGGCGGAGCCGTTGGCCTCGCTCACCGTCCGGCGAGCGAACTCCAGGCAGGCGTCGGTGAGGCGAATCATGACGGTGGCCTTTCCGGCACCTGGCGTGAGCCCGAGGAGGTGACCAGCCGGAGCAGCGCGCCCTCCGCTGGGTCCGTTGGAGCGGTCGCGCTCCAGTAGAGTCGGCGCGACAGCACGAAGGCGATCACTGCGAGCGGCAAGGCGGTCGCGACATCGAGCAGCACGTGCTGCTTGACGAAGATGGTGGAGACGGTCACCGCGCTGACGAGGCCCAGCGCCAGCCCATCGACCAGCCGCCGCCCGGTCTGCCCCCAGATTGCAAAGAGCAGGATCCAGGAGATCGCCACGTGCAGGCTGGGGAGCTTGTTGGCACCGGGAGAGAAGTCCACGGCAAACTCCATTCCCAGCACTCGCTCGGGCAGACTCGAGCCGAGCGCCGGCCGCGGGAAAGCCACCGGCGCCAGCAGGTAGCACAGGAAAGCGACCACGCTCGCGAGGATGATCGCCAGGACGCCCACGTTGAACCGATGCCAGTCGCGAAAGAGCCACAGCGCGACCAGCGGGAGCGCGTAGCACGCCTCGTATGGCCAGATGAACGCGGGGACGAGTGGGATGGCACGGTCCCAGGCGGTCGTCGGGTCCCAGGTCCGTAGCGTGGCCGCGTATCGTCCCACCAGCTCGAACGCGGTGATCCAGCAGGCGTAGACCAGGAGCATGACCTTCCCGAAGTGGAGCCACCTCTTCCCGGGTCGGTTGCGCGGGGGAGGCGGCCGGATCCGGAGACCGAACAGGAGGAACGCCAGGAGGAGCAGCCCGCCCGCGGAAAGGGCTCCCCGGGCGAGGATCCCCACTGGATGCTCCTCGAAGAACGCCCCCAGCACCGTGAGCTGCGTCGAGGCGAAGGCCGGCAAGCTGGCGATGAGCGAGGGTCTCTGGCTCTGGGCGAAGTAGATCGGATTCTGCAACCACCCCGGGTCCAGATTGGTGAACAGCACGATCAGGAAGATCCCCTCCAGCTCCTGCCTCACCAGCGAACCGATGAGAAGGCCGAGGGCCCCATAGCTGAGGCCGCCGAGCAGCAGCCCGAGAGCGAGCAGGCCCGGTTGCCGCGGCGCGAGCCAGGGCCGGATGAGCGCCGTCTGCCAGCAGACCAGGAGGACGACGATCAAGGCCAGCACCGCCAGCTTGGCCAGGACGACCTCCCCGGTGCGATACCCGGCGAGGACCAGCCGGCGGTCCACATCGCGGCGGCGGGAGACCAGGTTGAAGGCGAGGAAGCACGCCAGGAAGCACACCGCGGCGTGACCCAGGAACACCAGCGAGAGCTGGCGCTGGTCCAAGGTGCGCACCCCGTTGTCGATCACCCCCAGGTCGAGGAAGGCTCCCCCTGGCGGACCGTTCACCTCCGCGAGCTCGTCGCGCAGGGCGGCGACCGTGACTCGCGTCGTGCGCGCGGTGGTGGTGAGGAGCACCACCGCGTCGAAGAGCGCCGGGACCAGGAAGATCAGCACCAAGGAGAAGGGCCGACGAAAGACGTCGCGAAAGAGCAGCGCCGCGGCCACGCGCACCCGGTGAAGGCCGTCAGCCATCGGCTACCTCCAGGAGGCCGTCGCGCAGCTGCAGCGCGACGTCGAACTGGCGCTGCTCGAGGAGGAGGTGGGTGACGAGGACCACCGCCGTGCCGTGGCGCCTGGCCTCGTCCGTCCACCCCATGAACTGCCGGTAGGCTTCCCGGTCGAAGCCAGCGTACGGCTCGTCGAGGAGGAGCAGCTCCGGGTCACGAAGGAGCGCCAGGGCCAGGTTGACCTTCTGCCGCGTGCCGCCGCTCAGCGCCTCGACCGGCGTGTGCTGGTGACGCTCGAGCGCGAATCGCTCGATCAGTGCCTCGCCCCGCCTGCGCAGCTCGGGGGTCGAGAGCCGGTAGGCTGCGCCAAAGAGACGGAAGTGCTCCTGAGCGGTGAGCTGCCCGTAGAGGGTGGCCTCCTGCGGGCAGTAGGCCGACGTTCCCCGGCGCCGCACCTCCCCGCGGTCCGGAGCCTCCGCGCCGGCGAGCAGTCTCAGGAGTGTGCTCTTTCCGGCGCCGTTCTCACCGAGCACCGCCACCAGTTCCCCCCGCTGCACTCGCAGGCAAGCACCGCGGAGCACCTGCTTCCGCCCATAGCGCTTGTGGAGGTTCTCGGCGTCGAGCACAGCGGATTCAGCTGCGCCGGCCAAAGGACACGGATTCATGAATTCCCCACCCCGACGCTCCGTGACCCGGCTCGGCGATGCAGGTCACCCAGCGGCGCTGGTGTGTCCGGCCGGCGACCGCCTGAAGCAGCCAGCGCACCGGCGCCGACGGCAGGCGATGGCGATCGAGTGCGTTTCCCTCGTGCAGGACACGCTCGGATGCAACGGTGCCACCCGCTGCCGCGATCTGCCCCAGCGCCACCTGGGTGCATGGGGCGAGCGGGCCGGGCTCCGCCCCGGCTCCCGGCTTGCTCCAGCGCGCAGACTGGGCCCAGCTCGGGCCATCGGAGAAGGTCAGCCAGGTCCACACGACGCTGGAGCTCGACAGGTGAGCACGCCCCCAGTCCAGGGTACGGAGCCCGCGGCTCACGGTCGGCCGCTCCACCCGCAGGTGATCGACGTAACCGGTCCCGCTGACCACGCGTCCCCCGATGGCGGCCGGGAGCTCGAGCCGCGCCTCGGTGCGGCCCATGCAGACACTCCACTCGAGGCCCGACCGCGGAGCGGCGGCTGGCACGAATCCACCGTTCAGCGGTCGCGCCTGGAACCGGAATCCGCCCACGGAGGTGTCCAGCGCGACGTCGAGAGGCTCGTCGCTGGCTTGCGTGGTCCGCTGTGACGGCGACGGCCGAGCGGTGAAGACCCGGCGCTGTCCCTGGGCGGGGTAGGTCTCGAGCTCCGCGAAGCGCAGCCGGCCACCAGGGAGGTCGAAGGTCGCCAGGTACAGCACGTAGACCGAGCCATCCGGGGCGACCAGGTCGGCATAGAGCTTGTCGAACGCCACCGGTCACCACCTCCCGACGCGACGCCAGTGCAGGCCGAAGATGACGAAGGCCAGCAGTCCCACGCCGGCGGCAGTCCTGGGTGCGAGCAGGTCGAGCGAGCCGCGCGCGGCGGTCACCGTCACGTTCGGATCGAGGCGCATCAGCGACACCAGCGACAGCCCGGCCACGCCCGCCGCGAGCCACTGACCACGGGTCCAGCCAAGGGGGCCCAGGCGTGGTTCGTCGCGCAGCTGCTCGACGCCCAGCCGCACGAGGCAGTACCAGAGGACGGCGAAGAGGGTCGGGGTCCCCACCGCCCCGTCGAAGCGCCCGATGGTCCAGGTGAGCGCGGCGGCCCCGAGCCCGACCCCGGCCGCCACCAGCTGCACCGGAAACCGGGGCAGCGAGCCAATCTCCGCCCCGAGCAGCCGCACCGCCTTGGCATCCGGATCGGTCCAGCGAAGGCCTCCCGGGGAGGGCCGGCCGAAGCAGCAGCCATAGGTCAGGCAACCCACGCGGCCGAATGCCATGCAGACGAAGAGCAGGGGCAGGAGCCGGTCCAGGATGGCTAGAAGGTGAATCCCGGTGGCAGCCCCGAAGGCAGCGGTGAACACCAGCATCCCCAGGTAGCCTCCCCAGGAGACGAAGCCGACGGTGCGCAGCTCGACCAGCCCTCGGCGGCGGAGGGCGGCGAAGTTGTAGACGAGCGATGCGAGCCGTGCACCCAGCGCCATCGCCACTGCCAGCCCGAACGCGTAGACGACGTACTGCCGCGAAGAGCAGAGCCCGCCCAGCGCCACGTGCCCCAGCAGCGCCACCACCGACGTTCCCAGGGCCACGAAGAGCCCGTAGGTCACCCAGACCGTCGGCCCGATCCGGAAGAGGACCGCTCGATTGGCGAGCCGTTCCAGCACCCCTCGCAGACCTGCCCAATCGCCGCGCCAGAGCCGAAGGCCGGCGGTGATGCGGCCCACCCGGCGGTAGGTGGCGCCGTAGCGCCTCCGCAGCGCGGGGCCCTCGAAGCTCACGACGTAGGCCCAGCAGGCCGTCCCCAGGATGAAGGGAGCCAGCAGCCCATGTCCGGGCGAACCCACTGCGCACCCCAGGCCGGCCAAGGCCACCGTGAAGCCCAGGTAGATGGGGTGGCGAATCCAGGCGTAGGGCCCGCTGGTGACCAGGCGGGGGGCAGGCAGACTGGAGATGGGCAATCCACGGCTGGAGGCGCTGAACCAGATGTGGGCCGACAACCACAAGGCCGCCCCGCCGGCCAGCAGGACCCGGCCCGGAGCGCGCAAGGTGTCGACGGTCGGGAGACGAAGAAGCGCGTCCAGCCGGCCCCCCAGCGACCAGACCTGGAGCGGGACTCCGACCGCGAAGACCAGCACGTAGCCGGCGATCACCCCCAGCCTGCGGAAGGCAGCGCCTGCGGCGGCCGGCGAGGAAAGCGCGTGCGTCCTCATGACCGCAACTCGAGCGGGGCTGTCAGCGAGGGTTGCAGCGTCTGCCACTCCGGGGTGTAACCGCAGTGCCAGTACAGGACCGGCCGCTCGCCGGGAGCGTTGGCAGCCACGTCGGCTTCCATCGCGGCCCAGGTCTTTCCTCCGAAGATGGGGTCGAGTCGGATCGCGAGCTCTTCCTCGACCCGCGAGCAGAGGCGGGAGACGCTCTGCCCGAAGTGCGCGAAGCGCTCGCTGGACCGCACGAAGTTTCCGGGGCCCACGGGGGTGCGTTGCTCGGTCTCCAGGAAACGCTCGGTCCAGCGGGTGAGCATCCGCGTGCGCAGCGCGATCGGACCCGGATGCACCTGAACGCCGATGACCTGGATGGCCGGCCCTCCCACCGCCCGCAGTGCCTCCGCGGCGAGGAGAAACCCGGCGACCGTCGTGCCGGTGGCCGCCGTCACATAGACCGCGCGGGGCAAGGGGGCGTGCTGGGCGCCGAGCTGGTCCACCATCTCCAGGAACCCGCATGCATTCCCGATGACGCACGCCGGGTGTGAGGCTCCGGGAAGCGCGAGGAAGGGGCGTCGACCCGCTCGCCGGGCGGCGGCATACGCGCCCAGGATCACCGCAGTCGCCTTGGCCCGTCCTCCCCGAAGCAGCACCACCCGGTCGACGGCGCCCGCGAAGATCTTCGCCCGGTCGACAGCCGTGGCGGGAGGCTCATCGACGATGAAGAGGCGAGTCCGGATCCCCGCGAGCTCGACCGCGAGCAGCAGGTCGAACGCCAGGTTGGTGACGTTCCCGGCGATCGCCAGGAGCTCGCCGTGGCCGCGAGCGCGCAGGTGACCGAGCAGGTGGGTGAGCTTCCTGGCCTTCGCCCCGCCACGGCCGAAGCCGCTGAGGTCGTCGCGCTTGATCAGCAGATCGGATCGACCGGGTCGAATCACCCGCTGGATCGGCGTCGGCCAGGCACCCAGAGCCACACGCGGTACCTTCCGCAGGCGCTCGATCAGCCCAGCGGTGCGCCGGAAACGTGGGCTCCTCCCTGCGAGGTCTTCCCACTCCGGCCCGTCGACAGCTCTCTCTGCACCTGCGGGCTCCATGACCTGTTCCAGCCGCGAAGGTCTTGCAACCGTCGCGCCCACCGTTCCCCCGAGACGTGGACCACAGCACCGCGTCCCGCCGCCAAGGAACGCGCTTGCACATGCGCATGTCAATGCGCGGTTCCAGGTACGTGTTTCTGGGAGCGCCTCGCCGGGGTGATGGGGCCCGGTGAGTCCCGTCGCGGAGGTGGAGCCCGGGGGGAGCGAAGTGCTCGTTCACGCTGAAGATTCGCTTTTCGGCGACCGGGCTGTTAAGGCATGACGCATCGCGAGGGCCTGCTGCTGCTTGCGACCTCCCGCGCCGTGCTGGTGCGTGTGTTCCCGTCCAGCCGGTCCGTCCTGCTCGACAGAAGGTAGTTCTCAGACGTGTCCACAGAGCCTGTCTCTGCTCCCGATTTCCATACCCTGGGCCTCTCGCCCGCGGCGCTTCGCGCGGTGAAGGCGGCCGGGTTCTCCACTCCCACGCCCATCCAGAGCCAGGCGATCCCCCCGGCCTTGAGCGGGTCCGACGTCATCGGCTGTGCCGCCACCGGGACCGGCAAGACCGCGGCGTACCTTCTCCCCGTGCTCGAGCGGCTCACCGGCAAGACCGGCACCCGGGCGCTCGTCCTCGCGCCCACCCGTGAGCTCGCGCTGCAGATCGCCCAGTCGGTGGACACCCTCGGCCGCGAGGCCCGGATGCGCGCCGCGGTCGTCATCGGTGGCGTGGCCCAGGAAGGTCAGCGCAAGGCGCTCCGCGAGCGCCGGCCCATCCTCATCGCCACCCCCGGCCGGCTGGTCGATCACCTCGACTCGGGCACCGCCCATCTCGACGACATCGAGGTGCTGGTGCTCGATGAGGCGGACCGGATGCTCGACATGGGGTTCGCTCCCCAGCTGCGCCGGGTGATGGCGCGCCTGCCGGCCAAGCGCCAGTCGCTGCTCTTCTCCGCCACCATGGCCGGCGAGGTCGCCGAGTTCGCACGGAAGCACCTGCGCTCCCCGGTCCGGGTCGAGGTGGCTCGCTCCGGCACCGTCGCCCCCCGGGCGGCGCAGCTCGCCTACCGCCTCGGTCAGAACGAGAAGAACGCGCTGCTGGAGTCGCTCCTCCGGGGTTCCGAAGACAGCACTCTGGTCTTCGTGCGCACCCGCCGCCGTGCGGACAAGGTCGCGCGCACGCTCGAGCAGGCGGGCCACACGATCGATCGGATCCACTCCGACCGCTCGCAGCCCCAGCGCCAGCGCGCGCTGGAGAGCTTCAGACGCGGGCAGGTGCGGGTGCTGGTCGCCACCGACATCGCCGCGCGCGGCATCGACGTGGCGGACATCGGCCACGTCGTGAACTACGACCTCCCCCACGTCCCCGAGGACTACGTGCACCGCATCGGACGCACCGCCCGCGCCGCCGCCAGCGGCCGCGCCTCGGCCTTCGTCGCGCCGGACGAGGTGCCGCTGCTCCAGGCCATCGAGCGGCTGATGCGTGCCCGGGTGCCCGAGGGCCGCGTCCCGCGTGACGAGCCCGGCTTCAAGGCCGCGGTGGAGACCAGCGAGGCCCGGCAGCGTGACCCCGGTCCGCGGCAGCGAGGCCACGGGGTCTCGTCGCGGCCCGCAGGCCAGCCGCCCGGCCGGCACGCCCGGAGCCACGGGACCGGCGCGATCTTCTCCGGCCGCCCGTCGCGCAAGGGCCCCTCGCGTCGGCCCGCCGTCGCGACCCGCTGGTCGTAGGTCGGCTGGCCGAGCGCTCCATCCGGAGACCGGCTTTAGCGGTAGACGAGCACTGGCAGCTTGGAGTGGGTGAGGACCTTGCTGGTCTCGCTCCCGAGGATGAGCCCGGCCACCCCGCGCCGTCCGTGCGAGGCCATGAAGACCAGGTCGCAGCCGCGCTCTTTGGCGGCGGCGATGATCGCCTCGAACGGGTGGGCGTTGACCACCCGCACCGTCTCCACCGGTACGCCGATGGCGACCGCGGTCGACTTGACCCGCTCGAGCGTCTTCTGCGCCCGGGCTGCCTGTGCCTTCTCGAACTCCGGCTCGGTCGTCACCAGCATCATCGGCTCGGTGCCGATGAACTGGAACGGCGGCGTCACCGTGAGCACCGTCACCTTCGCGTCGAGCGCCTTGGCCAGGGTGAGTCCCGCGGCCTCGGCCTTCGCCGAGAGCTCCGACCCGTCGGTCGGAATAAGCACGTGCTTGTACATGACAAACCTCCGAGAAAGCCGTATCGCAGTGGGCACCCGAAGCAAGCTGCCCTCGGTGACTACGGCCGCCGTGGCGCGCAGACTTTGCGCGTGACTCCCCTAGCTGGGGGGTGCGGTCACCGGGCTTTCGACCGGCACTGCACGCAGCGGCTGGCCGAACTCGCGCCACTCCTCGAGGCGGCACGACCAGACGAGCTTGCCGTCGTGCACCGTCATGTCAGGACAGCCATCGCACATGTTCTCGCGCCCGTCCGCGCCGATGTCGATCGGCTGGATGACCAGCACCGACTGCAGGTGTTGCCGCCGCAGCGCGGAGCGGGGGTGCGCGAGGATCGAGCGAAGCCAGGTGCCTGCGGCCTCGCGCGCGCCCCGGTCGAAGAGCGCCGAGCCGAGCATCGCGGCTTGCCCCAGGCCGAGCGCCCCCGGGCTCGCATAGCCCAGGTACCGGCCAGTCCAGAGGTGGTGGCCGACCTGTGCCGCCTCCATGAGCTTCGGCCCGAGGTAGCCGTGGATTCGCTCGCCGTCGCCCACGCGAAGCGCGATGAGCCACTTGAAGCTCGCCGGGTCCACCGTGCCGGAGAGGTAGGCCGCGGGCTGGTACGTTGGCTCATCCCGGGCGATGACCTCCACGACCTCCCGCGCCTGGATGTCCGTGCGGCGCTTCTGATCGTCGAGGGCATAGACGATGTCCTGCATCTCGGCTCTGCGTGCCCCGGCGTGGTACTCGAACCGGTCGAGCCGTGCGGCGCGATAGAGGATGAACACCACGGTGTGCACGCGGTCGATGTTCCTCGCCGCCCAGCGGAGGACGTCCGGCACCTGGTGGAGCGTGTCCTCGTAGACGGTGGAGTTGAAGGCGCAGGCCAGGCCACCCTCCTCCGCGACGAGGTCCGCGTACTGCTGGCGGAGCTCGTTCATCTCCGCCTCGGTGTTGTTCCTCCATCCGGGACGGCCCTGGTGCGAGTCGACGTGGAAGGTGAGCCCCACCAGGCCGGCCTTCTTCAGCTCGCGGAGCAGCTCCTGGGTGAGGCCCAGGCCGTTGGTGTTGATGATCGCCTTCCTGCCCATCGCGGTGACCCGCGAGACGATCTGCACCACGTCGGGGTGGAGCAGCGGGTCGCCGCCGGCGATCGAGTAGCCGTCCACGTTGCGCAGACGACCGAAGGTCGCCAGCTCCTGCTCCACCTCCGCCATCGACTTGTGCGCGCGCACGTTCTGCCGGTAGCAGCCATCACAGGCCAGGTTGCAGGCCTGGGTCGGCTCGAGCCACGCGATGGGGTTGTCGGTCAGGCTCCAGGGGAGGCGATACAACCGGAGTGGATCGAGAACGGGCATGCGACTCCTCGGAGGCCGCCTCGGGTGTAGAAGGGCGGGTGGCGGCGCACCCTAGAGGAGCGGCCCTGGCCGGGAGTTGACCGAGGTCAAGACGGGATTCCCCGGCGCCCCTCAGGTTTCGAGGTTCTTGATGGAGCACTCCGATGATCGCGAGGTGAGGGCGTGCACCCGCTGTCCGGTCGGCATCGCGGCGGGTGTCGCGGAGCGCGAGCGCTGTCCCTTCGTCCCCCGGAAGCGTGCCGCCGGCTCGGTCCTGCACGTCGCCGGCGATCCCGTGGAGCGGGTGTGGTTCGTCAAGTCCGGCGCGGTGCTGGTCAGCCGCTCGATCGACGAGGAGCGCGTCGAGGGGACGCCCTGGGCGGTCCGGCGCGCCGGGAGTTTCCTCGGGCTGGAGGGACTGGTCCGTCCGGACCACCTCGATTCGGCGCGGGCGCTCACCGAGGTCACGCTCTGCAGCGCGTCGCTGGACACCTTGGGGCGATGGCTCGACGGGCGCCGGGCGGCGTCACGCCTCTTGCTCGAGGCGGTCCTCCGCTCCGGTGCGCGCGAGCGGCCCTTCCGCGGAAACATCGACGGGACCGCGCCTCAGCGCACCGCGGCCTGGCTCCTGGAGAACGCTCCCCGCGCGTCCGGGCAGGTGACGCGGCGGGTGCTGGCGGGCCTCCTCGGGATGCGGCCGGAGACGCTCTCCAGAGCGTTGCGAGCCCTCGCCTCACGGGGAGCAATCCGGCACACCCGCCGGATGGTCGAGGTGGTGGACCGTACGCGGCTCTGGTCCGTCGCGCGGCGCGGACGGAGCGGCGGCGAGCGCGGTGCGGATTGACCGCGGTCAACAGCGGTCGAGCCTCGAGCGGCGATCATCGGGGTCATGACCGCCCCGGCCGCCTTCTGCCGCCCCAAGCCGCTGCTCCGTGGGGTGATCCACGAGCTCGCGTTCGGCGTCGCGACGAGCGCGGGTGTGCTCCTGGTCGCTGCGGCGCGGGGACTGCCGGCGAAGGTGGCCTGCGGCGTCTACGCGGCGAGTCTCGCCGCGCTCCTCGGAATCAGCGCGCTGTACCACCGGCCCACCTGGCCGGAGCGGGCGCGGTCCTGGCTGCGCCGGGTGGACCACTCGGCCATCTTCGTCCTCATCGCCGGGACCTACACTCCGCTGGCTCTGACACTGCCCACGCCGGTCGCCCGGCAGATGCTCGTGGTGGCGTGGGCGGGCGCGTTGCTGGGAGTGCTCCGGGCGCTTCTCTTCCCCGGGGCACGTCGCTGGGTGGTGGCGCTGCTGGCCCTGGCGCTGGGCTGGGCATCGGCCGCGTACCTCCCGGCGGTGCAGGCGATGACGGGACGGTGGGTGACGGCGCTGCTGGCGGCAGGCGGCGCTCTGTACTCGCTGGGAGCGCTGGCCTACGCCCTCCGCCGCCCCGACCCCTGGCCGCGGGTCTTCGGGTACCACGAGATCTTCCATGCCCTGGTGGTCTTCGGAGCGGGCTGTCATTTCGCGGCGATTGCCGCCGCGCTCCCCGCGGTCACCGCCTGAGCCTCGCCAGGACGATCAGCACCGCCGCGCTGAGCAGGCCCGCCCCCACGACCGTCCAGCCGACGCGCGGCAAGGAGCGCGGCTCGGGCGGCGCCACCGCGAACCAGGCCGCCGCGGCGAGCAGCGGGGCCAGCGCGAGCACATCGCCGGCGCGGAACCCGGCGTGGAGCAGCACGAGCGCAGTCCCGAGAGCGAGGAGCACCGGAGCGGATCTCGTCGCCAGCGAGGTGCCGGCGCGGCGGCGCGCCCCGATGCTGCGGACCGGGACGAGCAGAGCTCCGAACCCCAGGGCCCAGACGCACCAGGCCCGGGCGGCTGCGCCCGCCGTCAGCCCACAGGCGATCGCCACCGGGTAGGACACCCCGGCGAGGGCGAGCGCAGCGAGCGCCTCACCGACCAGCGAACGCTCCTGACCCAGCGCCACCGTCACCGCGAACGCCGCCCCGAGGACCAGCGGCAGGACCACCGCGGAACGCACCGGTGCGGGAGCGAGCACCAGACCGGCGCCGCCCAGGCAGGCGCCGGCCAGCGCGAGCCCGACCAGCCTCGCCATCGCCCGCGGGCGCTCCTCGGTCTGCAGCCGTTCCCCCCGTCGTCCGAGGAGCACCAGGGCGGGCTCGTACCCGAGGAAGAGTGCCCAGCCTCCCGCGGAGAGAAGCACCGCCGCCACACCCGGTCGTCCGGCCCCGAGCGCCGCCAGCATCGGGAGCCCGAGCTGTCCGTAGGCGCCATGTTCGCGTGGCGAGAGCGAGCGCGGAGGGGGTGAGGAGGCGCGCGGCGCAGGGTGCATGGGGGAATACCCGAGGATGCCACACCGCGGCGCGCGCGCCGTCGTTACCGGCGTGTCTTCAGGTGTGCGTCACTGGCCGCGTCCCATCCTGCGCAGTCCTTGCGCACCGGGCGGAGCGCTTCCTTGCGCCGTGCCGGGCGAGAGTTACCGATCGCTTGCGGCACGGGCGCTGCAACCGAGGTGGACCATGGGTCTGGTGTACGGGCAGCGGTGAACGCCGTGGCACATGCGCTTCCGGGAGGTGGGACCCCGGGGCTCCGCAGCGACGAGGCCCGCCGTCTGCTCGCGGAAGTGGGACCGAACGCACTCGCCGCCGACCGCGGGGGAGGATGGTGGCGTACGCTCCTCGACGTCGTCCGCGAGCCGATGGTGCTTCTGCTCCTCGTCTGCGCCGGGGTGTACGTCGCATTCGGCGACCACTTCGAGGCGCTCATCCTCGGCGCCTCGGTCGTCCTGGTGGTCGCGATCAGCCTGCTTCAGGAAGGGAAGACCGAGCGCGCGCTCCAGGCGCTGAAGGATCTGTCGAGCCCGCAAGCCTCGGTTCGCCGGGACGGCCGCGCGACGCGCATCAAGGCGTCCGAGGTCGTCCCCGGAGACCTGCTCCTGCTGCAGGAAGGAGACCGGGTCGCCGCGGATGCGGTGGTGGTCTCGGCCACAGGGCTCAAGGTCGACGAGTCGCTGCTCACCGGCGAGTCCATGGCGGTCAGGAAGCGCGCCGTGCCCGCCCCGGTCCCCCTCGAGCCTCCCGGGGAGGGTCAGACCCCCTTCGTCTATGCGAGCACCCTGGTGGTCGCCGGGCGGGCCGAGGCGGTGGTGGGAGCCACGGGGGCGCGGACCGAGGTGGGCCGCATCGGACGCGCCCTGGAGTCGGTCTTGGCTGCCGAGAGCCCGCTCAAATTGCAGCTGTCGGGCCTGGTCCGGGCGGTGGCCATCGCCGCGGCCGCGTGCTGTGGCGCGGTGCTCCTCATCTACGGACTGGGTCGTTCCGACTGGAAGGGCGGGCTCCTCGCCGGCTTGACCCTGGCGATCTCCCTGCTGCCGGAGGAGTTCCCGGTGGTGGTGACCGTGTTCCTGGCGCTCGGCGCCTACCGGATGGCGCGCAACAACGTCCTCGTCCGGCACATGGCGGCACTGGAGACGCTCGGGGCCGCCACGGTGCTGTGCACGGACAAGACCGGCACGCTGACCGAGAACCGAATGCGCGTCGTGGAGTTCACCACCGCGGTGGCGGGACGGCCCGGCGACGGACCAGCCGAGATGGACGAGCTCCGCCAGACCGCCACGCTGGCCTGTCCTCGCGAGAGCTTCGACGCGATGGATCAGGCCACGCTGGAGTTCGGACGCGCCGCTCCCGGGAGCAGCCCGGCCGGTCAGTTGCTCCGGGAGTATCCGCTGACCCCCGAGCTTCCGATCATGGCCTTCGCCCATGCAGGGGGGAGCGGCGTGGCGATTGCCGCCAAGGGCGCCCCCGAGGCGGTCGCAGCGCTCGCAGGGTGGGACGCCGAGGGCCGGCGCGCGCTGGAGGCACAGGTGCACGGCCTCGCCGAGCGAGGGCTCCGGGTGCTCGCAGTCGCGCGAGCGGATCTCCCGCCTGGCGCGGCCCCGGAGCACCTCGCCGGGCTCCGGTTCCGGATGCTCGGTCTGCTCGGCTTCGCCGACCCGCTCCGGCCCGGAGTTCCGGAGGCGGTGGCCGAGTGCCGGCGCGCGGGCATCCGGGTCATGCTCATCACGGGCGACCATCCGAGCACGGCGCTGGCCATCGCCCGGAAGGCGGGCATCGACTCCTCGCGCTTCCTCAACGGCGCACAGCTCGAGTCGCTGGACGAGGCCGCGCTCCGCTCCGCCCTCGCAGGGACGCAGGTCTTCGCCCGGGTGGCGCCGCTCCACAAGCTGCGCCTGGTCGAGGCGCTCCAGGGCATGGGCGAGGTGGTGGCGATGACCGGCGACGGGGTCAACGACGCGCCGGCGCTCCGGGCGGCCCACATCGGGGTGGCCATGGGCGGCCGCGGCACCGACGTCGCCCGGGAGGCGGCGGACCTGGTTGTGTTGGACGACGACTTCGTCTCCATCGTCGGGGCCATCCGGGCAGGCCGGCGCATCTACGCCAACCTCGAGAAGTCACTCGGATTCGTGCTCGCAGTGCACGTTCCCATTGCCGGCATGGCCATGCTCCCGGTGCTCTTGGGCTGGCCCATGCTGTTCACCCCGGTGCACATCGTCTTCCTCGAGCTGGTCATCGACCCCGCTTGCTCGATCGCCTTCGAGATGGAGCCGGGCGACCCGCGGGCGATGGAGCGCCCGCCGCGATCGCCCTCGGCGCGGCTGATGGGGAGGAGGGAGATCCTCCGCAGCCTGGCCGAGGGGCTGGCGGTGTTCGCGGTGGTGGCGCTGGGGTTCTGGATCGGCATGCACAAGCACGGCGGTATCACCGATGCGCGCACACTCGCCTTCAGCGGGCTCCTGCTGGGGAACCTCGGACTCATCGTGTCCCACCGCGCGCACCTGCGCGGACTGTGGCGTTCGTTCCGGGTCCCCAACCCGGCGTTCTGGGCGGTGCTGGTTGGAGCCATCGGGGTGCTGACGCTGGTGCTGCTCCTGCCGTGGCTCCGACGCGTCTTCCAGTTCGGGCCGCTGCATCTCGACGACCTGGCAATCTCGGCCGGCCTCACCGTGGTACTGGTGGCGGCGCTGGTGCTCACAGGACGGCTCGGGCGTCCGCGGGCCAGGAGGCACCCATGAAGAGCCTGCTGCTGGGGGTCATGGTCTCGGCGGGACTGGCGGGCACCGGCCTCGCGCTCGCCCAGAGTGCCGCCCGACCGCTGGACGACTCCCAGCCGCCCGAGCTCGCCTCCGACGACGGCCGGGCGGCCCTCCGCCGCCGGATGTCGCGGCACGGGGCGATGCTCGACGCGCTGGCCAGCGCCACGCTGCGCCTCGACCGCCCGACCGTGGTCGAGCTCGCGGCCGGGCTGGAGCGAGACACCGGGCTCGGCGCCTGGCCGGGCGCGGATGCGGGAGCCACCACGCGGACCTCGCTCGAGCGGATGGAGTCGCAGCTGCGCACCCGTGCCCACACGCTGGCCGACGTCGCGCGGCGCGGGGCGGACTCCGAGCTGCCCGCGGCGTTCGGGAGCCTGATGGAGACCTGCGTCGGGTGCCATCACCAGACGCTCCCCCCCGGCAAGGGGCAGAACACGCCGCCGCGCTAGTTGCGCCGTCGCCTGCGCTGGCCGACGTCGCGGCGCCGGCCGGTGGGGGCGCGTTCCGGCTCGCGGAGCAGGGCGGAGAGCGCCCGCGCCCGCTCCCACAGCCGCCGGGAGCCGGAGAGCATTGCCTTGCGCTCGGCCGGTCGGAGCGTCCCGGCGAGGTCGGCCAGCCGGCGCGCCATCAGCGGGAGCAGCGCCTCGACCCGGCGCCGTCCGGCGGGGGTGAGCAGCACGCACTGCGAGCGTCGGTCGTCCGACACGGTCCTCCGGCGAACCAGCCCTTCCCGCTCGAGCGAGCGGAGCACGCCGGTCATGCTCGGCGGGGTGGTCCCGGCGCGCTCGGCCAGCTGGGCCGGAGTGAGCCCGCGCTCCGCCTCCAGGAGTTGGGCCAGCACGTGGCCGCGGGCGCTGGACAGCCGATGTGCCGCGTAGAACGCCTCGAAGGAGGCAGACATCTCCTCGGAAAAGCGCCACAGGCACAGACAGGTGTCGATGGCCCTCGGGTCCGCCCCTGGAACGCGGGCCATCAACCGCCGGGCGGCCTCGTAGCGCTCGAGCGACGGTGGGCGGCGGGGGAGGGCCAAGGTGACGAATCCCTTCGAGCGCTCAGCTTCGGCAAGCCAGTGAGCAGGGGATAGTTAAGTTGCGTAGGACCTGCTTGCCACCTTCCCCGGTGGCCATTATCGAGCGCTCGCGCAGTCGGGGTCCCGAGGGAGACAGGCACATGGCCGATGCCGCGATGGAAGGGGCGCCGGAGCACGCCCCGGCGCGGGATGCGCAGGGCACGGACGTGGCGCCGGCGAAGACGGATGCGAAGAGACGCCGGGCGCTGCTGATCATCGGTGGCGTGGCCGGGGTGGTGATCCTCGGGGTGCTCCTCTATCTGCTGCTGAACGCCGGGAAGGAGAGCACCGACGACGCGCAGATCGACGCCGACGTCGTGCCGCTCGCGCCCCACGTCGCGGGGCTGGTGGCCTCGGTCCCGGTGGCCGAGAACCAGGGGCTGAAGAAGGGCGACGTGGTCCTCCAGCTGGACGACCGGGACTACGAGGCCCGCGTCGCGCAAGCCTCGGCCGAGCTGGAGAGCGTTCGGGCCCAGGCCCAGGCGGCCGACGCGCAGGTCTCCATCGCCGCGGCAGGCGCGCACGGTGCGCTCACCCAGGCCGAGGCGAACCTCACCGGCACCGGCCGCTCGGTCTCCGGCGCGCGAGCTCAGCTCGAGCAGGCACGGGCCACCCTGCTCAGCCGCGAGTCGGACCTCAAGCTCGCCCAGGCGAACATCGAGCGCGCCCGGGAGCTGCAGAAGGCCAACGCCATCCCGCAGCAGCAGTTCGATCAGTGGCAGGCTCAGTACGCCTCCGCGCAGGCTGGGGTGACCGCGGCGCAGGCGGCAGTCAGCGCCGCAGCGGATCAGCTCCGCCGGACCCAGTCGCAGGTGAACGAGGCCGAGGGGCGGGTGGTGGTGAGCCGGCCGGTGGAGGCGAACATCGCGGTGGCCCAGGCCAACGCCGCCTACCAGCACGCACGGGTGAAGAGCTCCGAGGCCGCGCTGGCGCTCGCCAACCTGAATCTCGAGTGGACCCGCATCGTCTCCCCGGACGAGGGGACGGTCAGCCGCATCACCGCCCACCCCGGGGCGCTGCTCTCGGTCGGTCAGACGGTCGCCCAGTTCGTGCCGGTGCGGAAGTACGTCACCGCCAACTTCAAGGAGACGCAGATCGGGAAGATACGCTTCGGTCAGCCGGCGGACGTCGAGGTGGACACCTACGGCAGCACGCTGCACGGCAAGGTGGAGAGCCTCTCGGGCGGCACCGGCGCCCGCTTCTCGCTCTTCCCGCCCGACAACGCCACGGGCAACTTCGTGAAGGTGGCCCAGCGCATCCCGGTGCGGATCGCGCTGGATGCCGTCCCGTCCAGCATGGTCCTCCGCGCCGGCCAGTCGGTGGTGGTGACCGTGCACGTCAACCAGTGACCGACAGGTCCGGAGGTGTCTCCTTGATTCGACCGCTCATTGCAGCCGCGCTCCTCGCCGCGCTCTTCGCCGCGCCGGCGGCGCTGGCCGAGGGCCCGCAGGCGCTCACCATCGACGACGCGGTGAACGAGGCGCTGCGGGTCAACGACCAGCTCAAGGCGGTGCGCTATCGCGCCGAGGGGGCCGAGGACACCGCCCGCAGCGCCCGGGGCCGGCTGCTCCCCGCGCTCAACGCCAGCGACACCTGGCAGCACTGGGACGGCCCCTTCGTCATCCAGCTCGCTCCCCAGAGCCCGGGTGTGGTGGCGCGCAACGTGAACAGCAATGTCTTCACCGTCGCCGCGCAGCAGCCGATCGTCGGGCTTCTCCACCGCGAGCGGGACCTCAAGGCGGCGAGCGCCTCGGCGGACGCCAGCCGCGCGGACCAGGCGGACGCCCAGGCGCAGATCGCCGAGCAGGTCCGCACGACGTACTTGAGATTGTTCGAGGCCAGGGCGGGCATCGCCATCGCCGAGGCGAGCATCGAGCAGCTGCAGAAGCAGGTGCAGGACGCGCAGGCCCGTTACAACGCCGGCACCATCACCAAGGCCGACCTGCTCCGCTTCCAGACCGCGGTGGCCAATGCCCAGCAGCAGCGGATCCAGGCGGCCACCCTGGCCCAGACCTCGCGGCAGGCGCTGCTCACCTTGCTCGCCCGCAACCCCGAGGACCCCTCGCTGGAGTTCGTGGAGCCGGTGGACCTCGAGCGGCAGGCGGCGGTGCGGCCCGGAAGCTCGAGTGACGCGCTCATCAACCTTGCGCTCCAGAACCGGCCGGAGATCGTCCGGGCACAGAAGGAGGCCGAGGCGGCACGGGCCACCGGGCAGGCCCGGATGTGGGAGCTGCTTCCGGAGGTGGACGTGCAGGCCGCCTACAGCAACGTGCGCGGGCAGATCTTCCAGCCCGAGAACAGCTCCTTCATCGGTGTGGTGACCAGCTGGCCGTTCTTCACCTGGGGCACGCAGTGGTATGCGGCGCAGAGCGCGCAGCGGCAGGCCGACGCGGCGGCCTCGCTGCTGGAGAACACCCGGAAGCAGGTGGCCTACGACGTGTCGAGCAAGGCCGCGCTGCTGGACGCTCAGTTCGTGGCGGTGGAGGTCGCGGAGACCGCCATCACCAGCGCCGAGGAGGCGTACCGGGTCACCAGCGCCCAGGTCTCGGCCGGCACGGCGACCACCACCGACCTGCTCGACGCGCAGTCCGCGCTGACCACCGCCAAGCTCAACCTGGCCCGTGCGCAGTACGAGCGGACCATCGCCCGGGTGTCGCTGGATCGCGCCACCACCGCCCGGTGACCGTATGCCGGCAGAGGCCCACCCGGAGGTGAGCTGGCGCCCCAGCCACAGCCCGTGGCTGGTGGGCCTGACCGTCACCCTGGCCACCTTCATGGAGGTGCTGGACACCAGCATCGCCAACGTGGCGCTGCCGCACATTGCCGGGGGGCTCTCGGCGAGCCAGGACGAGGCGACCTGGGTGCTGACCTCGTACCTGGTCTCCAACGCGGTGGTGCTGCCGATCAGCGCCTGGATCTCCAGCCGGGTGGGCCGGAAGCGCTTCTACATGGCCTGCGTGGTGCTCTTCACCGTGAGCAGCGCGCTGTGCGGGTTCGCCCCCAACCTCCAGTCGCTGATCTTCTTCCGGGTGCTCCAGGGAATCGGCGGAGGCGGGCTCGCCCCCAGCGAGCAGGGCATCCTCGCCGACACCTTCGAGCCGAGGCAGCGGGGGATGGGCTTCGCGATGTACGGGCTGGCGGTGGTGTTCGCCCCGGCGATCGGGCCGACGCTCGGCGGGCTCATCGTCGATCACGCCAGCTGGCGGTGGATCTTCTACATCAACGTTCCGGTGGGCATCGTCTCGCTCATCCTCAGCTCGATCATGGTCGAGGACCCGCCGTGGCTCGAGCAGGAGAAGGAGGAGTCCCGCGGGGTGAAGGTGGACTGGCTCGGCCTCGCGCTGGTGGCGGCGGCCTTCGGCAGCCTCCAGATCATCCTGGACAAGGGGCAGCAGGAGGACTGGTTCAGCTCCCCCCTCATCGTGGTCTTCACCATGCTGATGATCATCTGCATGGTGGGGACGGTGGTCTGGGAGTGGGTGCACCCCAATCCCATCGTGAACGTGCGGCTGTTCCTGAACCGCAACTTCGCCACCAGCGCCGCGCTGATGTTCACCCTGGGGGGGGTGCTCTACGGGAGCACGGTGCTCATCCCTCAGTTCGTGCAGACGCTGATGGGCTATACCGCCGAGCGGGCGGGAATGGTCCTCTCACCGGGCGGCTTCACCACCATGGCGATGATGCCGCTGGTGGGCTTCCTGGTGTCGCGGGTGCCGGCGAAGTACCTCATCACCCTGGGGTTCGCCGGGCTCTCGCTGTCGCTGTGGCACATGACCAGCATCAACCTGGGCATCGATCCACACACCGCGACGATGTACCGGGTCTACCAGGCGGCCTCGCTGGCGTTCCTCTTCGTGCCGATCAACACCGTGGCGTACATCGGCGTGCCTCGCGAGCAGAACAACCAGGTGTCGGGGCTGATGAACCTGGCGCGGAACATCGGCGGGAGCGTGGGCATCTCGTTCTTCGTCACCACGCTCGCTCGCCGCTCGCAGACGTACCAGAACCAGCTGGTGGACGGGCTGACGTCCTCCAACCCCTACCTCCAGGAGAGGCTGGCGCAGCTGCAGCAGACCTTCGCTTCGGCTGGCCCGGCGGAGGCGCTACGCCGGGCGTACGCGGCGCTGTACATGACCATCCAGCAGCAGGCGGCGGTGCTTTCGTACGGGCGGATCATCCAGGACCTGGCGATCGTCACCGCGGTCTTCGTTCCGCTGATCCTCCTGTTCCTCCAGAAGAACCGGCCCGGCGGGGCCCCGGCGGGCGCGCACTGAGCCCTCCGCGCGCTCAACCGATGCGCGCCGTCTCCGGGCGGTCTGCCTCGGTGGTGGCGCGAAGGCCGGGCGGGTCGGCGATCATTCTGCTGGAAACGAGTAGCACGAGGTTCGGGGCGGTCGTGGAGTGGCGGCGCGACCCGGACCTGCCTTCGCTGAACTCTCGACGAGGAGGTTCCGATGCGTGCACCTGCGAAGCTGTGTTCCCTGCTCCGGATCGAGCATCCGTTGCTCGGCGCACCCATGGCCGGCGGGCCCAGCACCCCGGCGCTGGCGGCCGAGGTCTCCCGCGCCGGCGGGCTCGGGTTCCTGGCCTGCGCGTACTCCACGCCGGAGCAGATCCTCGAGTGGAGCCGGGAGGTGCGGGCCCGCACGGACCGGCCCTTCGGGATCAACCTGTTCGCCGACGTCCCGGAGGGGCCAGCGGTGGATCCCGGGCCGATCCTGGAGCTGCTCCGCCCGATCCACGCGGAGCTCGGACTTCCGCCGCCCGAGCCGCCCGCTCCCTCGACGCGGTCGCTGGATGCGCAGATCGAGGCGGTGGCCGAGAGCGGCGCGGCGGTGTTCAGCGTGACCTTCGGGATTCCCTCGGCGGCACAGCTCGAGCGGGTGAGACGGGCGGGGCTGGTGCGGGTGGCGACCGCGAACACCGTGGAGGAAGCGCGCCGGATCGAGGCGGCAGGCTTCCAGGCGGTGGTCGCGCAGGGGAGCGAGGCGGGCGGACACCGCGCCACCTTCGTCGGCAGCTTCGAGCGCGGGCTGGTGGGCACGATGGCCCTGGTGCCACAGGTCGCCGACGCGGTGCGGATCCCGGTGGTGGCCGCGGGGGGCATCATGGATGGGCGGGGCTGGGTTGCCGCCGAGGCGCTCGGGGCGGCGGGGGTGCAGCTGGGGACGGCATTCCTGGCCTCCGACGAATGTGGCGCGATTCCGGCCTACAAGGAGGCGGTGCTCGCGGCGACCGACGACGGCACGGTCATCACCCGCGCCTTCTCCGGCAGGGCCGCGCGCGGGCTGGTGAACCGCTTTCTCACCGAGGCGGAGGAGCGGCCCGAGACCATCCTCCCCTACCCGCTGCAGAACGCGCTCACCCGTCCGATGCGAGCGGCGGCCTCGCGCGCCGGACGGGCCGAGCTGCTCTCGCTCTGGGCGGGACAGGCAGCACGGCTCGCCCGGCGCGGTCCGGCCGCGGAGATCGTCCGCTGGCTGGTGGCGGATGCCGCGCGGGTGCGGGCATTGCTGGCCGGATGACTGCGACGGCCAGAGCGCGTGGGTGGTCTGCTCGGCCTGCTGCTTCGCCTGGCGGATCGCCCGCTCGGAGGAGGCCTGGCGGACCTGCTCCCGTCTTCGTCAGCGCTGCTCGGTGGCGACCGGGTCCGGGCGGAGGAGCGGACCGGGCAGCGCCGACCTGCGGCCGAAGATGAGCGCGTCGAGCGACACCTTGCCGGCGCCGGCGACGAAGAGCCACAGGAAGCTCGCCAGGTACAGCGACTCGTCGAAGGCGAGCAGGGACCGGATGCCCTCGATCTCCGGGCGCTTCGCGGTGAGGATCGCGACCACCATCGTCCCCATCAGTGGGAGCGCGGCGAAGCGAGTGAACAAGCCCAGGAGGATCAGCGTTCCGCCGACCAGCTCGATCCCCGAGACCATCGCCGCGTTCGCCGCGGGGAAGGGGATTCCCAGCTCGGTGAAGAAGCTCGTCACCTGACCGAGGTTGTGCAGCTTGCCCCAGCCGGTGCCGAGAAAGACCGCGCCGAGCGAGAGACGAACGGCGAGAGGGCCAACCCAGGAGAAGCGACCGAGGGTGGCGAGGGTTCGGGTGCGGAGGACTTCGAGGCTCATCGTCGGCTCCTGGAGAGGACATGCTCGGTACGGCGCGCACGCCGGGGCGGTTACCGGCGTCGTTCGGGGAGGGTGAGGCCCGGGCGCCGGGCCGATGCAAGGCGGAACCAAGGCGGGCCAGTCGTCCGCCGGTCAGCACCGGGTGACAGCTCGCCGCGGTCCGGGCGTCGCTCACGACTTTCGTCGAGTCATTCCGGGGCCGGAGGTGCTTTGAATCCGGCATGCACCTCGAGCTCCCCACTCCCCCAGGTCGTCCAGTCCTGCGCGCCTTTCACCTCTTGGTGGGGGTCTGGTGCGCCGGCGCCGCCGCTGCCGAGCCGGTGACCGTGCTCCGCGCGGCTCGCCTCTACGACGGAAAGTCAGACGCCGTGGTGACACCCGGCGTGGTGGTGGTCAGCGACGGGCGCATCGTCGGGGCCGGGGCGCGGGTCGAGGTGCCACCGGGAGGGAAGGTCATCGACCTGGGCGACGCCACCCTGCTGCCCGGGCTCATCGACGCGCACACCCACCTGAGCTTCGAGTCCAGCCTGGACTGGAAGCAGGACCAGTTGGACCAGCTCAAGAAGCCCATCCCGGAGCTGGCCATCGACGCGACCGAGTTTGCGCGCCGCACCTTGCTCGCCGGCTTCACCACCGTCCGCGACGTCGGCTCGAGCGACCTCATCGACGTCGGGCTCCGGAACGCCATCAACGCCGGGAAGGTGCCCGGACCGCGAATGCTGGTGGCGATCAACGCAATCGGCGCCCGGGGAGGGCACTGCGATGGGACCGGCGGGTTCCGGCCCGAGCTGCTGAAGGAGCCCGGTCCCGAGCAGGGCGTGGCAAACGGACCGGACGAGATCCGCGCCGCGGTGCGCTTCGACACCAAGCACGGGGCGGACGTCATCAAGACCTGCGCCACCGGCGGCGTGCTCTCGGAGGCGGACAAGGTCGACTCACCGCAGCTCACCCAGGCCGAGCTGGACGCGCTGGTCGACGAGGCGCACGCCCTCGGCCGGAAGACGGCCGCGCACGCCCATGGCGCCGAAGGAGCCAAGCGGGCCATCCGCGCCGGCATCGACTCCATCGAGCACGGCTCGTTCCTCGACGACGAGGCGTTCGAGCTGATGCGCAAGAAGGGAACCTACTTCGTGCCCACCCCGCTGCCCTGCATCATGAGCCGGCTGCGCGAGGCGAAGGCGCCGGCGCACATCATCGAGAAAGCGGCGGCCGCGGATGGCAAGGCGGAGGAGACGCTGAAGCGCGCCGTCGCCAAGGGGGCCCGCATTGCCTTCGGGAGCGACGCGGCGGTGTGTCCGCACGGCACCCAGCTGAACCAGTTCGCGATCTTCGTCCGGGCGGGGATGAAGCCGCTGGCGGCGGTCCGCACCGCGACGTCGGTGAACGCGGCGCTGCTCGGGGTGGCAGACCGCGGGACGCTCGAGGCCGGCAAGCTGGCGGACGTGGTGGCCGTTCCGGGCGATCCCTCGCGGGACATCGCGGTCATGGAGCGGCTCTTCTTCGTGATGAAGGGTGGCACGGTGGTCCGGAATGGCCGTCCCACTCCAGGGACGATCTCCATGGGCTCGAGCGGCGCGTCACACTGACGCGCGCGACCGTCCCGGGAGCCCCGGTGTCCGTCCGTTCACCAGAGCCCATTGAGCTGCCTCGCGAGGTGTGCACGCTGTACCCGCGCGCCTCACGACTGGAATGGCTGCTCACCAACGGGACCGGCGGCTTCGCGATGGGCACCGTGGCCGGCTCGAACACCCGGCGGTACCACGGGCTGCTGGTGGCGAGCCTCCATCCACCGGTCCAGCGGGTGGTGACGCTCGCCCGCCTCGAGGAGACCGTGCTGACGCGCGAGGGTGCGGTGCCGCTCTCGGTCAACCAGTACCCCAGCACTCTGTACCCGGACGGGTACACCCTGCTGGTTCGCTTCTCCCTCGACGACGGCCCGGTGTGGATCTGGTCGGTCGGTGGCGTCGAGGTCGAGCGGCGGGTGCTGCTCGTCCCCGGCGAGCAGACCGTCGTCGTGCGCTACGCCAGCTCGGCGCCGCTGCGGCTGCGCGTCGAGCCGCTGCTCGCGTTTCGCGACTACCACGGGCTCACGCACCGGAACCCCGACGCCTCGACCGGGTTCGAGGAGCAGCCGACAGCGGACGGGCGAGTGGTGCGCTTCCAGCCGTACGCGGGCCTGCCGTCGCTGCGCATCGCCCACCGGGGCGGCCCCTTTGCCGGCGCGCCGGTGTGGCACGAGAACGTCGAGTACCTCGAGGAGCTCGACCGGGGGCTCGACTTCCGCGAGGACCTGCTGCTTCCCGGCAGCTTCGAGCTGGAGGTCGCGCCGGGGCGCCCGGCGGTGGTGGCGGCGACGGTGGAGTCAGGGGCCTCGCCCGACCTCCAGGCGCTGGGTGGCCTCTTCCGTCGCGCCGAGGCGGAGGTCCGTCCTCCATCGGCGTCGGGGCCGGTGCGCCGTGCCGACCAGCTCGCCGAGGGGCGCGCACGGCTGGAAGGTGCCGCCGAGGCGTACCTGGTGCGGCGTGCGGACCGCTCGGCCACCGTCATCGCCGGATACCCGTGGTTCACCGACTGGGGCCGGGACACGATGATCTCCCTGCCCGGGTTGCTGGTCGCCCGCGGGCAGCTGGAGCTCGGGCGCGAGATCCTGGAAGGTTTCCTCGCCCACCTCGACGGTGGCCTGGTCCCGAACCGGTTTCCCGACGCGGGGGGGCCAGCCGAGTACAACACCGTCGACGCGACGCTGTTCATGTTCCAGGCAGTGCACGCCTGGGAGCAGGCCGGCGGCTCACCCGCATTCATCCGCGACGTCTTCTACCCGGCGGCCTGCGCCATCGTGGACGCCCACCTCCGGGGCACCCACCACGGCATCCACGTGGACCCGAGCGACGGGCTGCTGGTTGCTGGTGGCCCGGGCACGAACCTCACCTGGATGGACGCGCGAGTGAACGGCGTGCCGGTGACTCCGCGGCACGGGAAGCCGGTGGAGGTGAACGCGCTCTGGTACAACGCGCTCCGGCTCTCGGAGCGCTGGGCGCGCCAGCTCGGGGATGGGGCGCAGGCCCGCTCCTTCGGCCGCGAGGCGGATCTGGTGGCCGGCGCGTTCGACCGGGCCTTCTGGAACGACGCGCGGCGCTGCTGCTTCGACGTCGTCCTCCCCGAGGGCCCCGACGCGCGGCTGCGCCCGAACCAGCTGTTCGCGGTGGGGCTGCCGTTCCCTCTGCTCGATGGGCGGCGCCGGGCGATGGTGCTCGAGGCGGTCGAGGCTGCGCTGGTGACGCCGGTGGGGCTGCGGACGCTGGCCCGCGGCGACCCCGGATACCGCTCTACGTACCGAGGCGGTCCCGCCGAGCGCGACTCGGCCTACCACCAGGGGCTGGTGTGGCCGTGGCTGGTGGGCCCCTACGTGGACGCGCTCTTCGCGGTGCGCGGCGACTCGGCGGAGACCCGCGCCCGCGCCCGCGCGGCCATCGGCTCGCTGGTCGCCCGGATGGAGGCCGGGTGCCTTGGTCAGTTGCCCGAGTGCTTCGAGCCCGAGCCGCCGTTCCGTCCGGTGGGCGCGCCGGCGCAGGCCTGGAGCGTGGCGGAGGTGCTGCGCGTCCTGGTGCGCGCCGGGGAAGGGTAGCCGGTGCGCCGCTTTCTCGAGCACCCGCCCGAGTACGTGATCGAGGCCACCCTGCTCTGCGTCTTCATGGGCCCGGTTCTGTGGCGGGCGAGGTCGGCATGGCGCGACTCGAGCGCAGCTGACCGCAGCACGGCGGCCGGGACGTCTAGTTCCTTGGGGACCCTTGTCCTGGGCCGGCGGGCCGGCATCTCATGTCCGACCATTCGAACCGAGGGAGGGATGCTGCCCATGTGGATCATCAGGACGTGCGCCGTCGCCGTGGTCGCGCTCGTGATGCCGGCGCATGCCGACGAGCCGAAGAAGGCCGAAGACGAGAAGCACTGGAGCTACTCCAGCGGCATCACCCCGCCGAAGTGGGGCGAAGTTTCGCCGACCTGCGCCATCGGCACCCACCAGAGCCCGGTCGCGCTCTCCACCAAGCAGGCGAAGGCCCAGGCTCCCCAGCAGCCGCTGGAGTTCTCCTGGAGCAAGTCGACTGGTGAGCTGGTCGACACCGGACACAGCGATCAGGTGAACCTCCCGCCGGGGAACTCCATCACCTACGGCGGCACGAGGTTCGAGCTCCTCCAGTTCCACTTCCACACGCCGTCCGAGCACACCCTCGACGGAAAGGCCGCGCCGATGGAGGTGCACTTCGTCCACAAGTCGGCCGAGGGAAAGTTCGCGGTGGTCGGGGTGCTCCTGAAGCAGGGGACGGCGGCCTCGCCGTTCGCCTCGGTGCTCACCGCGCTCCCCGCCCCTGGCGAGAGGAAGAGCGTGGAGGTGGACCTACCGGCGATGCTCCCGAAGGACAGGAAGCACTTCGTCTACTCGGGCTCTCTCACCACGCCGCCGTGCAGCGAGGACGTGCAGTGGATCGTGATTCGCACCGAGGAGCCGGTCTCGAAGGCGGAGCTCGACGGGTTCAAGGCGAAGTACCCGAAGAATGCGCGTCCGGTGCAGCCGCTCAAGGGGCGGACGGTCGGGATCGCGCCCTGAGCCGCGCCCGGCCCCGAGTACCGGGTGGTGCGCTCGAATCCCGACCCGCAGCGTCCGCGATCGACTCCAGCCCGAGCTGACTCAGGCGCGCTGCGACGTCACCGCCGCCACCCATCCGTCGGCGAACCAGCTCAGCACCGTCTTGAACGCGGCGTGGACAGGGTCCGGCTCCCCGGCGAAGGTGGCACAGACCTCCTCCAGCGTGCCGCCCTCACGGGCCACCGTCAGCGCGCGGGCCTCGGGCTCGGACAGCCCAGTGTGGAAGACCTTGAGCTCCTGCCGCCACACCGCGAGCGTGGTCGGCCCGGGCATCGGCACCGGGACCTCGCCCGCGTCCGCCTCGAGCGCGTCCCAGAGTGACCGGACGTCGTGCTGCAGCCGGAGCACCCGGAGCGACGGGCAGAAGACGAAGCGGGCCGCCGGCAGCGCCTCGGCCGGGAGGCCCTGGAGCACCTCCGCCCCAGCGACCGGCGCATCCAGCGCGGTGCGGACTTCCGACCTCGCCCGCTCGAGCATCGCCAGGTCTGGCAGGTCCGCACGGAAGCCCTCACCCGTCCGGAGCCACCCGCCGAACGACCGCCCCACCTGCCCGATGTCCGGCGAGCGGCTGGGGTGGTCCAGGAGGTAGTCGCGCACCAGGTGCACGAAGGCATCGTGTCCCAGCACCCGCGAGGTGTGCGGGACGTCCTCGGCCACCGCGTCCACCAGCCGGTACAGGTACATCCGGGCGTAGATCTCCACCCGCTCCAGCGAATCGAGCGGAGGGCTGGGCACCACCTGCTCGCGGAGCTCGTCCTCGCGCCCGGCCACCGCGCCGGTGATGCGCCCGTGCAGCAGTGCCTGGAGCTCGCCGAGCGTCACGAGGCCTCCTCCAGCACCGCCTGCTCGAACGTCCGCGCCTTCTCGGCCTGGGCCAGCACCTCGTCGAGCGGCGGGATGTGGTCGTCCCACTCGACCAGCGTGCTCACCCGGCCGAAGCGGCGGACCGCGTCGCGGTAGAGCGCCCACACCGGGTCCGGCACTGGCGCGTCGTGCGTGTCGAGAAGATGCGTGCCGAGGTCCTGGTGCCCGGCGAGGTGAATCTGCGCCACCCGGTCCTGTGGAATGGCGCGCAGGTAGGTGCGCGCGTCGAACCCGTGGTTGGTGGCGCTCACGTACACGTTGTTCACGTCGAGCAGGATGAGGCAGTCCGCCCGCCGCGCCACCTCGGCGAGGAAGTCCCACTCGGAGATGGTGGACGCGGCGTAGGTCAGGTAGCTGGAGACGTTTTCCAGAACCATCCGCCGGCCGAGCCGCTCCTGGACCTCGGAGAGGCGTGAGACCACGTGGGCCAGCGACTCCTCGTTGAACGGCATCGGCAGGAGGTCGTGCGCGTGGTGACCCCCGAAGGTGCCCCAGCACAGGTGGTCAGACACCCAGGCCGGCTCCACCGCGTCGGCGAGCGCGCGGACGTCGCGGAGGTACTCGGCGTCGAGCGGGTCCACCGAACCGATCGAGAGCGAGACGCCGTGGAGCACCACCGGCCGGTCCGCCCGGACCGCCTCCAGCACCGCCCGGGGGCGGCCGCCGATGTTCAGGAAGTTCTCGGTGATGACCTCGAACCAGTCGGCTCGCCGGCCCTGCTCCAGCAGGTCGGGGAAGTGCTTGGTGCGCAGGCCGATGCCGTGGCCGAGGAAGGGAACCATGGGTCTCGAGGGCTTCAGAAGAGCACACCGGAGCCGGTGCCCGCCCGAAGGAAAGAGGCGGTCCGGCTCCGGTGTCGGGCGAGACGTGCGGCTACTTCTTGGCGACGACGACCTTGCCGCCCTTGTCGGTGCACTCCTTCTCGGTCTTGGTCTGGGTCCAGCCCTGGCCCTTGCAGGCGTTCTGGCCGCCGCAGCCATGGCCGCCGCCGGCGCAGGAGCCGGTGCCCTTGCACGAGTTGATGCCGGCACACTTCACCTCGCCACCGGCCTTGTCATGGCCCGCGGCGGCCTTGTCGGCAGCGTGGGCGGCGGTGGCGAACATCGCACACACGGCGGAGGCGATGAGGGCCCCCTTCAGGGAGTTTCCATTCATCTTCGACACTTCCTCTCTTCTTCAGGACTGCGGGTGGACGGCCGCGGAACGCACGGCGCGCGTTGTCCGCTCGCGCGGGGCGGGCGGAACTTCCGGGAGGCGAGGCGAACAGCGTCAGCTCGAGCGTACCTTCCTCGGCGACCACCTTGGCCAGCGACTGGACGCAGGCCAGCCCGCCCTCGGTGAACCGGGAGCCGATGCGGTAGGCCTCCCGGTGGAACTGCTCGTGGAACCTCGTCCAGACGCACCAGGGTGCCGGTCACGTGCTCGCGCCCGCCGCCCTCCCGGGGACGGCCGCGCACGGTGAACGGAACCTCGGCCTGGAACTCGGTGCTCTCACCCGGCGCCTGGGGCAAGGACACTGCGATGCGGTCGAGTTGCGCCGCGCGCAAGCAGCGGGCTGCGTCAACTTTGCCGTTGGTGGCCCACTGCCAGAAGCGCTCGGTCTTCGTCGGGTCGGCGTCCACGGTGATGCTCGGCAGGGGTACGGAACAACGCCCGGAGCGGTTACGGCCCTCCGGCTGTCGCTCCCCGAGCGGTCTGGGCAAGGTCTAGGCAGGCTGGGTCGAGGCGATGCTCGGGCGCGCGGCGTGCGCTGCCTCCATGGCCAGCAGCGCGGTCCAGGGCGTGAGGTCCATTCGCCTCCGGAAGCGGATCCACCCGAGCAGGCTCATGACCGCCACGTCCGCGTAGGCCAGCCGTCCCGGGGCGATGGTGCGCTTCCCCTCGTACCTGCTCTCCAGCCAGTCCAGGCACGCCCGCCCGCGGTCCACCTGGCGCCGGAGGTACGACGACTGCTCGGTCCGGATGCCGTCGGCCTCCAGCAGGAAGACGTTCACCAGGCTGTCCTGCGCGGCGTCGGTCACCGAGACCACGTTCTGGTCGAGGAGCGCGAGCCCCGGGTCGAACATCGAGTCCTGGAACGGAGGCTCGCCGCCGGGCCGGGGGTGGGGCATCCCGTACAGCAGCGCGGCGATGACCCGCGACTCGAAGACGTGGCGCACCGGCGCCTCCGGCCCGAGGTCGAGCATCGGCACCCGCCGGATGGGCGAAGAGGCGCTGAACTCGGGCGCCGGATCCTGCCAGCCGTGGGTGTCGCGCTCGAACGGAATCCGGAGCTCGGCGAGGACGATCCGGACCCGGCGAACGTACGGCGAGGCGTCATGACCGAACAGCTTCAGCACGGGAACCTCCGGGGAAGGGACCAGCGTGTGGCCGAGGCGCCGCCCGTGTCGAGCATCAGTCGACCTCGTCGGGTTCGCTGCCGTCGGCGGTGCCGCGTCCGTTCGCACCCTGCTCGGCCTGGCGCAGCCGCTCGAGGAGCCCGAGCAGCACCCCGACCTCGACCGGCTTGCCGAGCGCTGCCCGGACCAGCGGGTGGTCCCGGACCCGGTCCACATCCCGGCTCGCCGACAGCACCACGGTGCATGGGCCTGGCTCGCCACGCAGCTGCTCCAGCAGCTCGAAGCCGTCCATCACCGGCATCATCAGGTCCAGCAGCATGAGGTCCGGCGGGGGGCCGGCGCGGAGACGGTCGAGGGCGAGCTTCCCGTTGGCCGCCGGCTCGACCGTCCAGCGCTCCATGCGGAGCACCTCGGTGAGCGCCTCGCGAATGTCGGCGTCGTCCTCGACCAGGAGGACGCTTCCAGGCCCCATGTCAGGCGCGTCTATCGGGAGGGCGACACCGGGCAAAGTCTACTCCTGCGTCCCGGACCCCAGGCGTTCGAATGTGAACGCCTATCGCCGCAATGCCGCTCCGGGCAGGTGCCCTGACGACCGGTCGCCGGCGCCGGCTCAGATCGGGACGAGCACCGTGGGGGTGCGGCCGGTCTGCACCCGGTACCGCTCGGCGACCCGCTCCATCGAGGCGCGCAGACCCTCGGGCCGCCCCGCGACGACGATGGCCCCACCGAAGCCGCCCCCCGTCAGCCGCGCACCGAAGACGCCCGGCGCCTCGGCCGCGAGCGCCACCAGGCGGTCCAGGTCGGGGACGCTGACCTGGTAGTCGTCGCGCAGCGAACGGTGCGACGCCGCGAGCAGCGCGCCGAGCCGCTCGAGGTCCCCGGCCCGCAGGGCCTCCACCGCCTCCAGGACCCGCACGTTCTCCGTCACCACGTGCCGTGCCCTGCGGTCCAGCGGGGCCGGGAGCCGCTCCACCCGCGGCAGGTCCTCCACGGTCAGCGAGCGGAGGCTGGTCACCCCCAGAGCCCGCGTCGCCTCCTCGCACTCGTGCCGGCGCACCCGGTAATCCCCGCTCGCGTGGTCGTGCGAGATGCCCGAGTGCACGACCGCGATGGCCAGACCGCCCGGAAGCGGAACGGCCTCGGTGCGGAGCGACTGGGTGTCGATGAACAGCGCCGCGTGGGGGCTCCCCAGGCTCGAGGCCATCTGGTCCATCACCCCCACCGGGGCGCCCACGAACTCCACCTCGGCGCGCTGCCCGAGGAGCGCGAGCCGCACGTCGTCCAGCTCCCATGCGAAGGCCTGGCGCAGCGCGCGGAGCATCGAGACCTCGAGCGCCGCGCTGGACGACAGCCCGCTCCCCGGCGGCACGTCGGAGTCGATGCGGACCTCGAACCCGCCGAGTGGCCGGGGCCGTGCCACCGCCGTCACGCCCTGCACGTAGTCCAGCCAGTCGTGGCGAGGCGCCTCGGCCCCCACGGCGTACTCCTCGGTCTTCCCGAGCTGCGCCGAGTGCACCCGGGCGGTGGCATCCGGCCGCCGCCGGAGCTCCACCCGCGTCCGCTGGGGGATGGTCACCGGCAGAACGAACCCGCCCGAGTAGTCGGTGTGCTCGCCGATGAGGTTCGCCCGGCCGGGCGCCTCGGTCCTGACCTCGGGCTCGCCCCCGAACAGCGTGCGGAAGGTGCTTGGATGTCCCGCACTCACGCGTCGTCCTCGCGCTTCGGCCGCGGGGCCGGCGGCGTCGACACGTCGCGGTGGAAGTTCTCGCTCTGCTGGGGGGGTCGGTCGGCCATCACCATCGGACAGGGTAAGCGCGTCCGCCGCGACACGGGAGGGGTGCTAGGGTGCGCCCACCATGGCTTCCACTCCGCACCTGACACCGAACCAGCTGGCCCGGTTCGAGGAGCGGCTGCAGCGCGAGCGCGCCCGGCTGCTCGGGCTCACCAACACCGACGCCCCGGCGGAGATGCCCGGCCTCGCCGAGCCGGGTGATGCCGCTGACGTCGCCGAGGAGCAGGTGGAGCGGACGACCCGGGACACCCTCACCGAGGGCGAGCGGGCACAGCTGGCCCAGGTGAACCGCGCCTTGGCCAAGCTCACCGAGGGCTCCTACGGCCTGAGCGACGTTACCGGCGAGCCCATTCCGCTCGCCCGGCTGGAGGCCCTGCCCTGGGCCACCACCAACGTCGAGGACCCCCCCGGCAGGAGCTGACGCCTCCGGCGCAGCTCAGAGCTCGGGCTCGGTCACGGTCACATGGACCAGCACCGTCGGGCCCAGGCCGGTGCCGGCGCGGCAGTAGGTGTCCCCCGCGGCCTTGCCCTTGAGCACCAGGACGAGATGCTTCTTGTCCTTGGACGAGACGAGCTTCGCATCCACCACGCCGAGGTCGTCGCAGTTCAGCCCCTGCGCGAGACCGACGTCCACGTTGACCGTCTTGCCGACCTGCACCTCCACCTGGGTGGCGGGCTGCGCCCGTGCGGGGCTTGCCAGCAGCAGCAGGAGCAGGAGAGGAAACGGCCTCGACACGTCAGCCGAGCCTAGCGCATCGGCTCGGGACCGGGTGGCGGGGCCGAGGTGACCTGGACCTTTCCCCGGAACAGCCGGGCCAGGAACAGGAAGTAGCCGCAGGCCAGCGGCAGGCCGACCAGCGTCCAGCCCAGCGCGACCCGCAGCCCGTGGTCGGTGGTGGCCGCGGCGAACGCATCGAGCGAGAGCGATGGCCGCACGCTCGAGCGGAGGAGGACTGGCCAGCGCGCGGCGGCCCCCGTTCCGAGCAGGGTGAAGAGTGTGCCCGCGGAGCCGAGGAAGCCCAGCCCCGGATGGCGGCGGACGAGCCCCGTGACCAGCGCGGCGGCCGCTGCGATGAGCAGCGCGGCGAGCACCCAGACCAGCGGACGACCCCCGGCGACCGCGGGCAGCTCGGGAGCGACCCGCACCGTTCCCCAGGTCACGAGCGGGAAGAGCGCGCCCGCGCCGAGCCAGAGGAGCCGCGCGGCTCGGAGGCTCCGCGCGTTCACCGCGCCGTCCGTCTTGAGCGCCAGGTAGAGCCCGCCGTGGCCCCCGAGGGCGAGCAGGGTGAAGACGCCGACCAGCACGGTGTACGCGTCGAGGACGCCCGAGTTTCTTCCCGGCCAGAAGCTGTCGAACAAGGGGATGTGGAAGGTGCTGGTCGTGTCCAGCGGCACGCCCCGAAGCACGTTACCCAGGGCCGCCCCGAGGACGATGGCGATGAGGGTGCTTCCCACCGCGAAGGTGGCGTCCCAGAACGCCGCCCAGAGCGGGCTGGCGACGTGGCCGCGGAGCTCGATGGAGAGGCCCCGGAGGATGAGCACCCAGAGCAGCAGCATCAGCGGCATGTAGAACCCGCTGAAGCCGACGGCGTAGGCGCGGGGAAAGGCCATGAAGAGCGCTCCCCCGCCGGCGAGGAGCCAGACCTCGTTCCCGTCCCACACCGGGCCGATGGCGGCGAGCACGGTTCGGCGCTCGGCGTCGGTGCGCGCCACGAGGAGGTGAAGGAAGCCAGCGCCGAAGTCGAACCCGTCGAGCACCACGTACACCGCCAGCATGCCGGCGACGATGGCGAACCAGAGTGCTTCCATCACCCGGCCTCCCCGGCGAGCGGCGCGTGCTCGGCGCCCTCGATGAGCCCGTGGGCGCCGCCCGGCCCCTGCGCGATCTCCCGCCCCACGACGTAGAGGAACAGGATGCCCATCACCAGGTAGAGCCCGGAGAACCCGATGAGGGTGAAGAGCGTGTCGCCCGCCGAGACCTGGGGCGAGGTGCCTGCGGCAGTGCGCATGAGCCCGTAGACCAGCCACGGTTGCCGGCCCATCTCCGCCGTCATCCACCCGGCGGTGGTGGCGATGTACGGGAAGGGCATGGCGAGCATCAACGCCCAGAGCAGAGGCCTCGACGTCTCGAGCCGTCCTCGCCAGAGCTGCAGCCCGGCGAGGCCCATCAGGGCGATGAACAGCGTCCCGAGCCCGGCCATCACGTGGTACGCGTAGTAGAGGAGCTCGATGTTGTCCGGCCAGCGGTCGCGCGGGATGGCGTCGAGCCCGGTGACGGTGCTCCCGAAGCTTCCGTAGACGAGGAAGCTCAGCATCCCCGGCACCACCACCGGGTTCTCGAGAGTTCGATGGTCGACGTCGGGCTGTCCGATGATCGCCAGCTCGGCGTCGGGCTTGCTCTCGAAGAGGCCCTCCATCGCTGCCAGGGTCGCGGGCTGCTTCTCGGCCAGCAGCTTTCCGTGGCGGTCTCCGGTCGGAAAGACGAGGAGGCAGGAGGCGACGAGGCCGGCGAGGACCCCGGTCCGCAGCGCCAGCGAGGCGTGCGCGCGGTGTCGCCCCGAGAGCGACCAGAACGCCCCCACCCCGGCGACCACGAAGGACGCGGTCACCACCGAGGCGGTCATGTTGTGGAGGTACTGCCAGACGGCCCACGGGTTGAGGACGAAGGCCCAGAAGTCGGCGAGCTGCAGCTGCCCGTCCGGACCGAGGGTGTGGCCGACCGGCGACTGCATGAAGGCGTTGGTGGCGATGATGAAGTAGCCGGACAGCCAGCTGCCGGCCCACAGCGCCACCGCCGAGGCGAGGTGCAGCCGTGGACCGAAGCGCTTCTCGCCGTAGAGGAAGAGGCCGAGGAAGGTGGACTCGAGGAAGAAGGCGAACATGCCCTCCATCGCCAGCGTCTGCCCGATGACTCCGCCGGCGAACTGGCTGAAGCGCGACCAGTTGGTCCCGAACTGGAACTCCATCGGGATGCCGGTGACCACCCCCATCGCGAAGGCGACGCCGAAGATGCGCGCCCAGAAGCGCGCCGCCTCGCCGTGAAGCGCGCTCCCGGTCCGCACCGCCGTCCACTTGAAGAGAACGATGAGGAACGCGAGCCCCATCGTCAGCTGCGGAAAGAGGTAGTGGTAGGTGACGGTGAAGCCGAAGTGCAGGCGGTGCCAGAACAGCGCGTCGCTCATCGAGGGAGCCCTCTTCTGGGACACAGCTTGCGCAGGCCGGGCTCCTGCAGTCGAGCAGCAAGGCCGTGGCGAGCCCCTGGTGCACCTCCCGCGACAGGCGCGGCGTGGCGCCGACCGGCGAGCTCGCACCGGCGGTGCCGCAGGTGACTGGCCGCTCGTGCCGAGCTTGCGCGGGAGTCAGGCGGAGTCGGTCGACCCCGCGCTGCCGAGCACCTGGTGCACCTCCGCCAGCACGCTCAGGTCCTCGCGGGCGACGACGCGCAGGACCCGGACCGGCGCTCCCTCCGGTGCGAGGTCCGCGTCGCCCTGGGGCGCCTCGTTCCGGTCCCGGTCGAGCGCCACCCCGACGAAGGCGAACGCGCGGCACAGGTCGGTCCGCACGCGCGCCGAGTGCTCGCCGGCACCACCGGTGAAGACCAGGACGTCGAGCCCGCCGAGGACACCCACCGCACTGCCCACCGTCCGGACGAGCGCGGTGAGGTAGACGCCGTAGGCGGTCCTCGCGCGCCCGTCCCCGCGGTCGCAGCGCTCGAGGACCTCCTTCAGGTCCGCCGTGCCGGCGAGGCCCAGCAGGCCGCACTCGTCCTCCAGCCGCGCCTCCAGCGCGCGCGGCGTCGTCCCGAGGTGCTCGGCCAGTGCGAGGACCGCGCCCGGATCCAGGTGCCCGGGCCGCGTGGCCATCACCAGGCCATCGAGCGGGGTGTAGCCCATGCTCGTGTCCACCGACCGTCCCTCGCGCACCGCGGTGACCGACGCACCGCTCCCGAGGTGACAGACGACCACGCGCGGCGGGAGCGCCCCGAGCAAGGCCTCGATCCGGCGGACCGCGTACGCGACGCTCAGCCCGTGGAATCCGTAGCGGCGGAGCGAGATCGGCCCGGCCCACGCCGGCGGCACGGCGTACCGCCATGCCTCCTCGGGCATGGTGGCGTGGAAGGCGGTGTCGAACGCGCAGACCTGAGGGACCTCGGGGAGGAGCTGGGTGCAAGCGTCCACCGAGGCCAGCGCCGGGCCCATGTGCTTCGGCGCCAGCGGACGGAGCCCCTCGAGCGTGTCGCGGACCCCGGCATCCAGCAGCACCGGTCCGGAGAAGCGGTCCCCGCCGTGGACAATCCGGTGGCCGATCGCGCGGGGCCGGCCCACCCGCTCGAGGGCCCGGGCCACGTGCCCGGCGGCCGCATCCACCGAGGGTGCCCAGGCGTCGTTGGCCGAGGCGACGACCGTGCCGTCGCCCTCCAGGGCCGACCACTTGAAGCTGCTCGAACCGACGTTGACGACCAGGACGGGAGGCACGCGGGCCCCCGGAGACTAGGGCAGGGCGTGCCCGCTCCGGGAGTCCCGGGCCGGTGACCCGGGCGGGCGGTCCACGGAGCGCACCTGCGGACGGGAGGATGTCGCACGATCGCCACGCGCCGCGTTCGGGTCTGCCGGCGGGCCCCGGAGGGCGTAGAACAGGCGTCCGAGACGACACGGAGGCCGATCCATGCCCGATGCGCTCACCCTGGACGAACTGCGGCTCATCGACGCCTGGTGGCGGGCCGCGAACTACCTGACGGTCGGGCAGATCTATCTCCAGGACAATCCGCTGCTCCGCGAGCCGCTCCGCCCCGAGCACATCAAGCCCCGGCTCCTCGGTCACTGGGGCACCAGCCCGGGCCTGAGCCTGCTCTACGCGCACGTGAACCGGCTCATCCGGCGCGACGGCTTCCCCGCGATCTACCTTGCGGGGCCAGGACACGGCGGCCCGGCGGTCGTCGCCTGCACGTACCTCGAGGGCACGTACAGCGAGGTCTACCCGCGGGTGACGCTGGACGCGGCAGGGATGAAGCGGCTCTTCCGCCAGTTCTCCACCCCCGGAGGCATCCCCAGCCACGTGAGCGCACCCACCCCCGGCTCCATCCACGAGGGTGGCGAGCTGGGCTACGTGCTGACCCACGCCTTCGGCGCGGTGTTCGACGACCCGGAGCTGGTCGCGGTCGCGGTGGTGGGCGACGGCGAGGCCGAGACCGGTCCGCTCGAGGGCAGCTGGAAGGGCATCACCTACCTGAACCCGGCGCGGGACGGCGCCGTCCTGCCCATCCTCCACCTCAACGGCTACAAGATCTCCAGCGCCACGGTGCTCGGCCGCTCGACGGACGCGCAGGTCCGCGCGCTGCTCGAGGGGCACGGCTACGAAGTGCTCTTCGTCGAGGGCGACGACCCCCCACGGGTGCATCAGGCGCTCGCCACCGCGCTCGACGGGTGCCTGGAGCGCATCCGCCGCATCCAGAAGGAAGCCCGCACCGCCGGGGTGAAGGACCGCCCGCGCTGGCCCGTCCTGGTGCTCCGGACGCCGAAGGGGTGGACCGGTCCCGACGTCGTGGACGGCGTCCAGGTCCAGGGCACCTTCCGCGCGCACCAGGTTCCGCTGTCCGCGGTACGCGACAACCCGGAGCATCTGAGGCTGCTCGAGACCTGGATGAAGAGCTACCGGCCGGCGGAGCTGTTCGACGGGCACGGAACGCTCGTCCCCGAACTGCGCGCGCTGGCCCCCAGGGGCGACCTCCGGATGAGCGCCAACCCCCGGACCAATGGCGAGACCTGTCAGCCCATCAAGATGCCGTCCATCGAGCCGTACGCAGTGAGGGTGGAGGCTCCAGCGAGCCAGTACCAGGAGTCCACTCGCCGGCTCGGCCAGCTCCTGCGTGACCTCTATCGCGAAAACCCCGGCCGCTTCCGCCTCTTCTGCCCCGACGAGTCGAACAGCAACCGGCTGGGCGCGGTGTTCGAGACCACCCAGCGCGCCTTCATGCTCCCGGTGCTGCCCACCGACGACGCGCTCGGCCCCGGCGGCCGGGTGATGGAGGTGCTCAGCGAGCACAACTGCGAGGGGTGGCTGGAGGGCTACGTGCTCACCGGCCGGCACGGACTCTTCGCCACCTACGAGGCGTTCGCGATGGTGGTGGCCTCGATGGCCATCCAGCACTCGAAGTGGGTGGACGAGTCACTGAACCTGGAGTGGCGGAAGCCCGTGCCCTCGCTGAACGTGCTCCTCACCTCGACCTGCTGGCGCAACGACCACAACGGCTTCAGCCACCAGGGGCCGGGGTTCATCGACGCGATGCTGACCCGGAAGCCGACGGTCTCGCGCATCTACCTGCCACCGGACGCCAACTGTCTGCTCTGGACGGCGCATCACTGCTTCCGCCACGCCGAGCACGTCAACGTCATCGTCATCGACAAGCAGCCTCAGCTCCAGTACCTCGACCTGCAGGAGGCCCACCGCCACTGCCACCGCGGGGCGTCGGTCTGGGAGTGGGCCAGCAACGACGAGGGCGACCCGGACATCGTCATGGCCTGTGCGGGGGACGTGCCGACGATGGAGACGCTCGCTGCGACCTGGCTCCTGCGCAGCGAGGCTCCCGGCCTGCGCATCCGGGTGGTGAACGTGGTGGACCTGATGTCCATGTTCACGCCGGAGGAGCACCCGCACGGCATGGACGAGCAGCGCTTCGTGAACCTCTTCACCCGCGACCGGGACGTGGTGTTCGCCTTTCACGGCTACCCGCTGGGCATCCACTACACGCTGCACGGGCGGCCGAACGCCGGTCGCTTTCACGTGCGTGGTTTCCGCGAGCAGGGCACCACCACCACCCCGTTCGACATGGTGGTGCTCAACGGCATCAGCCGCTACCACCTGGCAATGGAGGCGCTCCGCCGGGCGCGGCGCATCCCGGAGAACTCGCCGGCGCTGGTGGAGCGGTTCAAGGAACTCCTGGCGCGGCACCGCGCATACGTTGAGGAGCACCTCGAGGACATGCCCGAGGTGCGTGACTGGACCTGGACCCAGCCCTGAGCCGGGCCCCTCCGGGCTACCGGCCGGCGCGGGCCCGGGTGCTCCGGCGCACCGCCGGACGAGCGGACTTGCGCGTCGCCTTTCGCTTGGCGATGAGCTCCAGCAGGAGGGACACCGGGCGGTGGTCCTCCACGGGGTGGCGGAAGGGCCGGTCGCCCCGCACGCGGTAGCGGTTGCGCCGGCCGACGCGCTCGCGGACCAGGTACTGCTCCGACTCCAGCTCCTGGAGGATGCGCTGGACGGCCCGCTCGGTGATCCCGACGCGCAGGGCGACGTCGCGGACCCGGGCCTCGGAGTCTTCCCACACGCAGAGGAGCACATGGGTGTGGTTGGTCAGGAAAGTCCAGGTAGTCATGGGTTGCGGACCTTACAGGGGGCACAGGCGAAGGGAATCAGGGAACGACCAGCAGGGGTCTCCGGAGCAGGTGAAGAAGCCGGGTGGTGACACTTCCCAGGATGGCCCGCTGGAGGGCCCCCTTCCCGGTGCTACCGGCCACCACCAGGTCGGCGCCGTTCGCATCGGCCACCTCGACCACCACGTCGGCTGCGGCGCCCACCCGGATGACTGTCTCCACCCGCAGCCCCTGCGCGCGCAAGTACTCCGCTCGCTCGGCGAGGTCTCGTTCGGCCCCTCGCTGCTCGGCTTCGAGCACCATCTCCAGCCCGGCGACCGGCGTGGGGGCGAAGGTGACCGGATCGGAGAGGGCCGAGACGAGGATCAGAGTCCCGGCCTCGCCCAACCGGGCCAGCTCGGAGGCCAGGGCCAGCGCCCGATCGGCCGGCTCCGACCCGTCGATGGCGACCACGATGCGGCGGAGCGGCATGGGAACCCTCCCGGGCGAGGAACCTAACGCCTTCGACCGTCGGAACAAGGCATCCCGGCCCGGCCGTGCACCAAGCGAGGATGGGCTGCACACTCCGTGCTGGGCCTGGTTGCAGTTGAATGTTCTTGGCTTTAGAATTTCCGTTGAAAGAATGGCCCGGCGTTCCTCGGCATCCCTTCCCGCGCCCGACCCGGCGGCGGTGCTCTCTCGCGCGCTGCTTCGCGCGGCCGCGGTGCTGGGTCTCAACGGCCAGACCATGGCCCGCGTGGTCGGGGTGAGCGCCGCGTCCTGGTCGCGCCTGGCCGCGGGACAGCGCACGGTGGACCCGGAGAGCAAGGAGGGGGAGCTGGCGCTGCTCGTCCTCCGGCTGTACCGCAGCCTGGATGCGCTGGTGGGCGGAGACGCGGAGAAGGCCCGGGCCTGGCTTCGCGCCCCGAACACGCACCTGTCAGCCGTGCCCCTAGAGTGCATCCAGAGCGTGGCGGGGCTGGTGCGTGTCGACGAGTATCTGGATGCAGTGCGGGGGAAGACGTAACCTCCGCCCGTACGAGGGCCCGGTCTGGCGGGTGGTCGAGGCTCAGCACCGGAACGCGACCCGGCGCCTGGTCGACTCCGACGCCGAGCAGGAGATCCTCGAATCCCTCATCGACCGGGTGAAGCCGCCCCTGCCCTCAGGCCCGGAGTTCGAGGAGCTGCACTATCTGCTCCTCACTCCGTTCCGGCATCCGCCGCTGACCCACGGCTCGCGCTTCGGCACCCGGGCCGAGCGCTCGCTGTTCTACGGGAGCGAGGCGCTGGAGACGGCGATGGCCGAGACCGCGTACTACCGGCTGGTGTTCCTGGAGGGGACCGAGGCCGCGCTGTCGCCGGTGACGGTGGAGCTGAGCGCGTTCCGGGCCGACGTCCGCACCCGGGCCGCGGTGGACACCACCCGTCCGCCGTTCGACGTGCATCACCGGGTGCTCGCCTCGCGGACCCGGTACGAGGCCTCGCAGCGCCTCGGCGCCGAGATGCGGGCCGACGGAGTGGAGCTGGTGCGCTACCCGAGCGCCCGTGATGTCGCCGGTGCGCCCAACGTGGCGCTCTTCACCCCGCGCGCGCTGGCCCGGCGCAGCCCGCGCGCCCCGGAGACCTGGCGCTGCGTCGCCACCCGCGACCGGGTGGAGATGCAGAAGCTCGACTGGTTCGAGCGGAGGCGGTTGCTCTTTCCCCGTGCCCAGTTCGAGGTGGGGGGCCACCTGCCGGCACCCGCGGTCTAGAGTCGAGGCGGTCGAGCCCCCGGGTGCTCGGGTCGGCGTGGCCCTCACCCCTCTTGCCCTGGGGTATCGCATCCGCACATGGTGGACTCCGCGGATGCACTCCCTCTCCTCCCGTCCGGGCGGCTGGACGTCGGCTGCTGCCGCGGCGCTGCTGGTGCTGCTCGCGGGGGGCGGCGTGGCCACCGCCGCGGGGGCAGCGCGGTACCCCGGCGGAAGCTGGGTGGACCCGGGCGCCCCCGGGCATTCGCTCTGGGCCAACTTCCTCTGCGACATCGCCAGGGACATGGCCGTGAACGGACGTCACAACCCCGGAGCGCCGTGGGGCCGCGCGGCCGAGTGGGCGTTCGTCGGAGCGCTGTGCCTCTTCTGGTGGACGGCGCCCGAGATCGCCGCACCGCGCGGCCTCGGGCGGCCGGTGCGCGTGCTCGGGACGCTCGCCACGCTCGGGCTCGTGCTCGTGCCGGTGACGTCCGGGGTGCCGCACACGCTGGCGCTGGTGGCCGGCGCGGGGCCGGGCTTCGTCGCCACCCTGCCGCTGGTGCGCGGGCTCCGCCATCGTCCAGGGCTGGCGCTGCTCGGCACGCTGGCGCTCTTGCTCGCGGCGCTCGAGTTCGGGCTCTACCTCGCCTTCCGCGAGGGCCCGCCGCCGCTGGCCGTGCCCGCGCTGCAGCGGATCGCCCTCCTCGCCGCGGTGACGTGGATGGCCGCGTGCGCCGTGGCCGTCCTCCGCGGTCAGGGCGTGGACGCGGCGGCTCTCTCCTCCACCGGCTCGCCCCGGGCGACGTAGACCGCGGCGGCGAGGTCGCCCACGACGTTCAGGGTCGTCCGGCACATGTCGAGCAGCCGGTCCACCCCGAGGATCAGCCCGAGGCCCTCGGGAGGGATGCGGAACATCCCGAGGATCATCGCGATGACCGGGAGCGAGCCCGCCGGCACCCCGGCCGTTCCGACGCCCCCGAGCACGCAGATGAGCATCACCACCAGCTGCTGCTGCAGGCCGAGGTGGACCCCGAAGAGCTGGGCGATGAAGAGCACCGTCACTCCCTCGAAGAGCGCGGTCCCGTTCTGGTTCATCGAGGCGCCGGCGGTGAGCACGAAGCGGGCGACGTTTGGCGGGAGCCGCAGCTCCTCCTCGGCCACCTTGAGGGCGGTGGGCAGGGTGGCGTTGGAGGAGGCGGTGGAGAAGGCGGTGATCGCCGCCATCCGTACGTCGCGGAAGAACTGCACCGGGTTCCGGCCGCCGAAGAACCGGACCGAGAGCGAGTAGACGACGAACATGTGCAGCCCGAGCCCGAGCAGCACCACCCCCACGTAGGCCGCGAGCTGGCGGAGAACGTCGAAGCCGAGCCGGGCAGTCATGCCGAAGAGCAGCGCGGCCACGCCCACCGGCGCCACCTTCAGCACCCCGTTGATGAGCACCAGCGTCACCTCGTACAGGCCAGTGATGGCCTCCTTGAGGCGCTCGGCCGCCGGCGTCCGGGTCATCCCCAGGGCGATGCCGAACACCAGCGCGAAGAAGATGAGCGCCAGGTAGTCGCCGTTCGCCGCGGCCTTCACCGGGTTGTCCGGGACGATGGAGACCAGGAGCGCCGCCGGCGAGGTGTCGGCAGGAGCGGCGGCGGCCCTGGGGACCACGCTCGAGCGGGCCAGCGCGCGGACCTCCTCGCTCATGCCCTCGCCGGGGCGAAGCAGGTTCACCAGCCCGACCCCGATGAGCACCGCGATGCTGGAGATGACCACGGTGTACCCCAGCGCGCGCGCGCCGAGCCGGCCGAGGTGCCGGAGCTCGAGGTCTGCCACCCCCATCACCAGCGCCGAGAAGATCATCGGCACCACCAGCATGAAGAGCAGCCGGAGGAAGACCTGTCCGATGGGCCCGGTGACGTTGGCCAGGAGCCATGCCAGCCACGGCGCATCGCCGGCCACGGCCCGGGCCACGAGCCCGAGCCCCGCACCGACCACGAGCCCGAGCAGGAGGCGGGTGTGTTCGCGCATGAGGGCCGACGCTACCGTGCCGGCCGGGCCGACTTCTCCAGGAAAAACAGCCGGATCGGCAGGGCCTGGCCGTGGGGCCCACCGGGGCGTGGGGTGACGGGGGCGTGACAGACGAGGCCGGATGTCGATTCCCGGCCTGTCCGCGCGACGTGGGGGTGTTCCCGGATGAACCCCGGTACCCTCGGCGCAAAGGAGCGAAGACCCATGCAGTACATCGTCCTCATCTACGGAAGCGAGAAGGGCTGGAGCTCGATGTCGAAGCAGCAGGTCGAGCAGATGTACGCGGAGTACGCGACCTACAGCCAGGACCTGGCCAAGGCCGGGGTCCTCCGCGCCGGCAGCGAGCTGAAGCCCACCACCACCGCCACCACCGTCCGGGTCCGCGGCGGCAAGCGACAGGTCACCGACGGGCCCTTCGCGGAGACCAAGGAGCAGCTGGGCGGCTACTACGTCATCGACGTGCCCAACCTCGAGTCGGCGCTCGACTGGGCGGCGCGGTGCCCGTCGGCGCGGGATGGCTCCATCGAGGTGCGTCCGCTCGCCCAGAGCGCCCAGGGATAGCGGAGCGCCCGGTCGATGCTCGCCCGCGCCATCGACCAGCTGGTGCGCCGAGAAGGCCCGCGGGTTCTCGCGGGCCTCATCCGCTGGAGCGGCGACTTTGACCTCGCCGAGGAGGCCTTCCAGGCGGCGTGCGCGCAGGCGCTGGAAGCCTGGCCGCGGCGCGGGCTGCCGGAGCGTCCGGGCGCCTGGCTCACCACCGTGGCTCGCCGGCGCGCTGCGGACCTCCTCCGCCGTCGCCGTCCGGACGTCCCGCTCGAGCCGCCGCTGGCAGACGGGCTCGCGGCCGAGGCGGTGGAGCCGGAGTCTCTGCCCGACGTGGAGGACGACCGACTGCGCCTGCTGTTCACCGTGTGCCACCCGGCGCTCGCCCAGCCGGCGCAGGTCGCGCTCGCCCTCCGGACGCTCTGCGGGCTCACCACTGCGGAGATCGCCCGGGCGCACCTCGAGCCCGAGGCCACCACCGCGCAGCGCCTGGTCCGCGCGAAGCGGAAGATCGCCGAGGCGCGCATCCCGTTCGAGGTGCCCGCGGCGGACCGGCTCGCCGAGCGGCTCGACGGCGTGCTCTCCGCCATCTACCTGGTCTTCAACGAGGGGTTCTCGGCGACCGAGGGCGACTCGTGGATCCGCCCCGACCTCTCGACCGAGGCCATCCGGCTGGGGCGACTGGTGGTGGAGCTGCTGCCGGGGGAGGCCGAGGCGGAGGGGCTGCTCGCGCTCATGCTCCTCCACGACGGCCGGCGTCCGGCCCGCACCGCCGGGGACGGGGCGCTCGTTCCGCTCGAGGAGCAGGACCGGACGCGGTGGGACCGCGGGCTCATCGACGAGGGGACGGCGGTGCTGGATCGCGCGGTGGGGCGGGGCCAGCCGGGCCCGTACCAGCTCCAGGCAGCCATCGCCGCTCTCCACGCCCGCGCCGCGCACCCCCAGGACACCGACTGGCCGCAGATCGCGCTGCTGTACGGTGCCCTGCTCCGGCAAAGCCCGGGCCCCATCGTCGAGCTGAATGCTGCCGCCGCCGTGGCGATGGCCCATGGGCCCGAGGCGGGGCTCGCCTGGATGGAGCGGATCGATCGCTCGGGCGCGCTGGCCGGGTACCACCTGCTTCCGGCCGCGCAGGCCGACCTGCTCCGGCGGCTGGGGCGCACCGAGGAGGCGCGGGCGGCGTACGGGCGGGCGCTGGCGCTGGTGCGCCATCCGGCCGAGCGGAGATTCCTCGAGCGGCGGCTGGCGGAGCTGGGGTGAGGCGAGGTCGCGCTCCGTCTCGATGCGAGCTCCGACCGCCCAGAGGTGGGCTCCCCTCGGCTCAGCTCCCGCCTCCTCCAGCGAGCAGCTCGCGGAGCACATGTGGAAGGTCCGCGCCTGCCTCGCCGAGGACGGCGAGGAGCGACTCGAGGTCCCCCTCCGGACCCGCGCGGAACCGGCGGCGGAGCGTGGCCATCACCCGGGCCCGGGCAGCGCTCAGCGCCCGCGAGACCGTCGACTTGTGGGTCCCGGAGCGCCGGCCAATCTCCTCCAGCGTCAGCCCCTCGAGGACGTAGAGCGCGAGGAAGTGACGGGTGCGCGGCTCGAGCCCGGCCAGTGCCTCCACCAGCGCGGCCTGGACCGTCGCCTGCTCGGAGCGGCCGAGCAGCGACACTTCCGGGTCCGGCCCTGGCGCCGCGAGCTCGGCGAACGCGCGCAGCTCCTCCTCCCCCTGGGGCCTGGCCTCGAGCAGGTTCAGCGCGACCCGCACCAGGACCGTGCGGAGCCATGGATCCAGCCCTCCGCGGCCCAGGTACTCGGCGAGCTTGGGTACGCGGGCCCCGACCAGCAGACGTTCGCGCGTGCGCTGGAGCACCTCGCCCCGCAGCTCGTCGTCCACCCGCAGTCGTCGCAGCGCCCGGGGCAGGAGGCCGCGCAGGCGGGCATCGAGCAGCTCGAGCGCCGCGCCCGCTCCCTCGAGTGCCGCCGCGACCAGGTAGAGGTCCGCCACGTGGACCGGCACGCCCTCCTGGTCGAGGGGAGGACGGCGGCGGGAGAGGAAGCGATGAAAGGCCACCGGGTCCACGTGGAGCGCCGGGTGCGCGGTCCGCGCGACCTCCAGCGCACGACCGAGCTGCAGCACGCGAGAGCGCCTTCGCCCGGGATGCCCCGCCCCGGCGCCAGGTCCCCCTCGACCGGCAGTCTGCCTCACCCGCCTTCCCGGAGGTGCAGGAGATGCAGCCAACGCGCTCGGTCGCGCCGCAGACCGGCCAGGCAAGAGGGCTCGGAGTGCGCACACCGCGGCACACGGGTTCCGCATGTTCGCCCCCGTGCAAATCCTGGCGCCAAGACGGCGAGAAATGTCGGGAGGAGGACGGACCTTGCGTGCGTGCGTGCTGGTGGTGGAGGACGAGGCCGAGCTCCGGACCGCGCTGGTCGAGCTTCTCTCCCTCTGGGGCTACCGGGTCATCACCGCGTGCGACGGCCGCGAGGCGCTCGAGCGGCTCCGGGCCGGGGAGGATCCGGTGCTCATGCTGCTCGACCTCCAGATGCCGGTGATGGACGGTGACGAGCTGCTCGACGAGGTGTCGCGCCATCCGCCGACCCGGCCGCTGCGGATCATCGTGCTCTCGGCGAACCTCGACGTGCGACGGCGCGAGGTGCACGACCACGTGACGGCGGCACTCAACAAGCCCTGTCCCCCCGAGCGACTGCACGCAGCGGTGGACGCCGAGGTACACGCTCTGGAGTGAGGGGGTGGGCTCCGGGCGCTCTTTGGCTTAGAGACGGGGCCGTGGAGCAGACCGGACAATCCCCGCGGCCGCCGCCGGGCCGGCTCGCATTCTTCCGCGACGCGCTCAGGCTCGGATGGGGCGCGTTCGGGAGCAGCCAGCGGATGCAGGGCCCGCTCGAGACCGCGCTGGTCCGGGAGCGCCGCTGGGTGACGGAGGAGGAGCACGCCGCGCTCCTCCGGATGCTGGACCTCTTCCCGGGCGCGCCCTCGGCCAACACCCTGGCGCTGGTCGGACAGCGGCTCGGCGGCTGGACGTGGTCAGTGCTCGGGTACGTTGGGTTCGTCCTCCCTGGCATCCTGGTGACCGCGGTGGTCGCCTGGCTGTACGTCCGCTTCGACCTCGGCACCCGGCTCGAGCCCCTCTTTCGCGGGTTCGGGGGCGCGTCGGTGGGTGCCATCCTCGCTCTGACGCTCCGCCGGGTGCGGGGGGCGGTCCAGGCGCGGTGGCAGATGGCAGTGGCGGGTGCGGCGCTGCTCCTCACCATCGCCGGGAAGGCCTCGCCCACCGAGGTGGTGCTGCTCGGGGCCGCCACCGGCCTCTTCGTCGAGCTGGGGCTCCGGCGACGTCGGGCCCCGGGGCCACGTGTCCCGCCCCCACCGAGCGAGGGTACGAGCACCGTCCGCTCGGTGCTCCTGGCCGCGCTCCCCGCGCTGGCGGTGGTGCACTTCAGCGGACTGGACGGGCAGGTGGTGCAGGCCCTGGTCCTCTACTTCCGCACGGGGCTCGGAGCCTACGGCGGCGGCGTCGCCATCATCCCCCACCTCAGCGAGCGGCTGGACGCGCTCGAGTGGCTGACCCGGCGCCAGCTCGCCGACGGGGTGTCCGTCGCCCTGCTCACGCCCGGACCGGTGCTGCTGCTCGCCACCTTCGCCGGGTACCTGCACCACGGATGGGCCGGGTCTGCGGCCTCCACGTTCGCGCTGCTCGCCTCGCCCTGGGCCCTGGTCCAGCTCGCGGGCGGCTGGCTGGCGCGTGTCCGCGAGCATCCGGTGGTGCAGGCTGCGGCGAGCGGTCTGCTCCCGGCGGTGGCGGGTCTCATGGGCTCCGCGGCGGTGGTGCTCGGAGAGAGCTTCCACGGGCCGGTGAGCCTGGCCATCGCCGCGGCCTCCGCGCTGACCCTGGTCCGTTACGACCTCAACCCGGCGTGGATCATCGCCGCGGGCGGAGTGCTCCGGTTCGCGCTTCACCTGGTCGGCGTATGAGCCCCGAGCCCCACGCCCGCCGGATCCTGCTGGTGGAGGACGACGGCGCCATTCGGGCGGCGCTCATCGAGGTGCTGGCCGACCTCGGCTACGAGGTGGTGTCGGCTTCCGACGGGCTCAAGGGCCTGGGTCTGGCGGCCGAGCAGCCGGAGCCGTGCCCCATCCTCCTCGACTGGAGGATGCCGGTTCTGGACGGCCCGGCGTTCCTCGTCCGCCTGCGGGAGCTGCCGCGGGGCAAGGAGTTCCCGGTCATCCTCTCCACCGCGGACCGGTCGGCCACCTGCGCCGGGGTGGGCGACGAGGTCGCGGCCGTGCTCAGCAAGCCCTTCGACCTCGACGCGCTGTTCGCGGTGCTGGACCGCGTGGCTCCGCGCGAGGGCTAGAAGTTTCCGGCGAGGCTCAGGCCACCGCCGCCCGGGAGCGCCATGGCCCCCAGGCGCACACCCGACTGGCTCCGGATCTGGTCGTTGTGCTGGCGGATGAGACTCACCAGCTCGTCGCGCGACACGGGGTGGGCGCTGTAGGCGCTGGAGGCGACCCCGAGTACCGCGCCACCGAGCACCAGACCGCCCGACCAGTAGAAGCGCTCCTTGAGCTGCTCGTCGCGGTCGTTCCAGCACTTCACGTCGCCCGGGTTGCAGCCATGGATGGCGAAGGCGCTGACGCCGACCGCGATGCCGGAGACGAGGAGGAGCGCGCTGCCCACGCCCATGATGCGCTTGGCGGCGAGGCGACGCTCGTACTCCTCGGCCAGATCGTTCCGCCCCAGCGCGGTGTAGAGCGAGCGGCCCTGCAGAGGTTGCTTCTGGGGCCCCATCACCGGGACCTGCACCATCGGGCCCCAACCCAGGCTCCCTTCCACGTGGGCCGGCCGCCACTCGAGGCGAATCAGCCGGTCGTCCACCGGCGCGGACTTCTGCGCGCTGGGGGCCTGGGGCGCATAGCCGGGCGGAGGTGGAGGCGGTGGCGCCGAGCCGAGGTCCGTCTCACCGGTGCGCCCGGGCGCCGCCGTCTGGGGGACCGGCACTGCACCGGGCGGAAGGCGCGGAGACGCCGCCGGGACGTCCTGAACGGTCGGGGCGGGGGCCTGGGCGCCGGCACCCATTGCCGCCGCCGCGCCGGCCGCTGCGGGTGCGGCGCCGGGAGCCGGTGCTGGCGCGTAGCCCTGGGCCGCGGGCGCCTGGGGCTGCGTCCCTGGCGGGGCGTAGGTCGGTGCGGGGGCGTACCCCTGGGCGCCGGGGGCGGCGACCGCAGCGCCGGCGGCAGCACCGGCCGCCGCGGGAGGTGCGTAGGCCGGCGGAGGCGGAGCGTAGGTCGGCTGCTGAGGCGGGGGCTGCTGGGCGTAGCCCTGGGGCACGGGCTGGGGCTGCGGGGCGTACTGCTGCTGAGGGGCGGGCTGCTGGGCGTAGCCCTGGGGCGCGGGCTGGGGCTGCTGGGCGTATTGCTGCTGAGGGGCGGGCTGCGGGGCGTAGGCCTGGGGCGCGGGCTGGGGTTGCGGGGCGTATTGCTGCTGAGGGGCGGGCTGCTGGGCGTAGCCCTGCGGTGCGGCCGGCTGGGGCACTGCGTAGCCGGGCGGCGGCGGAACCGACTGGACCGGAACGCCCTGATCGGCAAGTGCCCTCACCGGGTACCCGCCGAGCGCGGCGACGAGCAGGGATGCCACCGCCTGCTGGATGACGGGGGGTCTGCGCGCAGTCACGGGGGGAGCCCTCCTCTACCTGTTCCGGCCGGAGACCACGAGACGTCCCTGGTCGGCGGAATATTCATCCCGCCGGCGGCAATGACACCCTGAATCTCGCTCCGCGACCAGGGGGACTCTGGACCCATACCACCCATCCCGGCCCGTCGTGCCGCGTGCTGTGCCGCACTCAAACCGCTCGAGGATGCGCTCCTGCTCCTCGGGTGGAGTGCCGTGGGCGCCATCTCGGACGCGGTGTTGCAGTCCACCTGCACCTCGACCGGAGTGGGGACCTCCAGCGGGTCGCGCGCTCACTTCCCGAACAGCCCCTGGAGCCTCTTCCGGGCCTCCTCGGCCGCCTCCTGGCGCAGCTTCTCCGCCTCGGACTGGGCCTTTTGCTCGCCCTGCGTCTGCTCCGTGCCGGCCGGCCCCGACCCACCGAGCGCCCCTGCCGCCGCCTTGCCGATGTCCGACTGGCCGAAGAGCGACTTCAGGGTGCTCGCCCCGGCCAGCCTGGCGATGGTGAGCGCTGCCGGCGTCACGTCGAGGCCGGAGATCTGCGGGGCCCAGGCCGGGCCGCTCAGGCTGAGCGCCACCGGAATGGGCTCGGGCGGCGTCACCCTCCCGCCGGTGAGCGTCTTGATGGTGGCGGGGGTGAGGGCCACCGTGCCGGCGAGGGCCAGCGTCCCGGACAGCCCGATGCCACCGCCGAGCGTGATGCCCGCCTGCGGCAGCTGCACGGTGAAGGGCTTGGCCAGCTTCGCGACCCCGTTGTCCACGGTGAGCGCGACGCCGAGGTCGTCCCCCAGCGGAGTGCGCCCGGTCTCCCCCAGGGCCTTGGTGGCAAAGGGCAACGCCTTGGCCAGCGGCCCGGCGACGGCCGAGACCAGGTCTGCTCCGAGAAACGCCCCGTTCCTGAGGTTGCCCTGGATCTTGCCGTCGAGCGTCTTCTCCACCGCGGCCAGCGTGGTGCCCTTGCCGGCCAGGGCGATGTTCCCGTCGAACACTCCGGCGAACGCCTTTCCCCTGCCGCCGAAGGTGAGCGTCTGGGCGAGGTCGAGGCCCTTCACCGCGAGCTGAAGGTCCCAGGACTTGTCCACCGGGCCGAGCCGCGCGCTGGTGCCGTCGAGCCGGACCTGGCCGCCGGCCGCGTCCATGCTGAACCGATCCACCTTGACCAGGTCGTCCTGCATGGAGGCGTCGAGGAGGAGGCTCCTCCAGGGCACCTTGTGGAAGACGAGCGAGGCAACCTCGGCGTGGATCTTCCCGCGCAGGCCATCGAACCGATGGGGATCGGCCGGTGGAGGCTGCGCCCTGGAGCCCTCGGTCTGGAGGAGCAGCGCGTCGGCGTCGAGCTTCGGCGCCCGCGCATCGAGCGCGAAGGTGGTGGTGGCGCGCTTGCCCTCGCCCTGCAGCTCGACCGAGGCGGTGCCGGTCACCGTGTCCTCGAGCACCCGCAGCGTCCACTGCTCCAGCTTCACCCGGGTGGTCGCGCCGCGGCTCGCGCTCCCCTCGAGCGACAGCGCCATCGGCTTCCCGGGCGGTTTGTCGAGGAGCTGCCCGGGCCGGAGGTCCGCGCCGGCGAAGTCGAGGTCCGCGTGGAAGCGGTAGGTGGCCTTTCCGGCGCCCTGGAGGTGGGTGACGGCGGTCATCGGAGCGCCGGCGGCCTTCGTCAGCTGCTCGGGGATGGCCAGCCGCACCGGGGTGAAGTCGAGCGTCAGGTCGAGCGTGGGTGCGGCCTGCGTGCCAGCGCCGCGGATGGTGAGCCCGATGGGCCCGGCGGCCTGGCCCTTCAGTGCCTTGGCCAGCGCCGGGAAGGAGCGCGCCATCACCGCCGGGTCCAGGTTGTGTCCGACGATCTCGAAGCCCTCGATGCTCGGCGTCTCGCTGGCGAGGTTGCGCACCCGTCCGTGGCCGTTGATGCCCGCCTGGCCCAGCGCAATGGCGAGCGTCCGGATGTCGAGGTCGCCCGTCTCGACGTCGCCGTTCAGGTCGGTGTCCACGGTCAGGTCCACCGGAGAGGCGCCGGTGCCGGCAAAGCGAAGCCCGCGGGCGTGGATGCCGCCCTTGGCCTGGGTGGGCCCCTTGCCCCCGGGCACCGCGGCGCCGAGCTCCGCCGTCCAGTCAGCATCGAGCCGGCCCGACTCGAGCCGGGCGTCCCTGGGGAGGAACGGGCCGAGCGGGGCGAGGTCCACCGGCTGGATCTTGACGACCACCCGCTCGGGCGTGGGCTGCAGCGTGTTCGGCAGCGGCGCGGTGTGGAGCCGCAGCTCGAGGTTCTGCTTCTCGGTCAGGAGCGCCGCCTTCACCACCACGTCGAGCGGCTTGCCGGCGCGCAGGTCGTCCACCGTGATGTCCAGGTCCGAGATTCCGAGCTCGCGCGTCTGGCCGGTGCTCCGGTCGACCAGTCGCACCCGCCCGTCGGTCACCTCCGCGTGGTCGATGCGCACCGCCGAGAGGTCCTTCGGCTCGTTGCTCGTGGGCTCGGAGGGCTTCGTCCTTCCCTGCTCGGTGAGCCGGGACTGGAGCCGCTCGAGGTTGGTGGACCCGTCGGGGAGGCGGACCACGTTCAGCACCGGCTGGGTGACCTCCACCGAGCGGACGACGATGTCCTTGCCCAGGGAGAACAGCGCGCGGAGCGCCGCGACCTTGATCCCCACCCCCTTGGCCTGGGCGAGCGGCACCCCTTCGTCCGCGGCCGCACCCACCTCGATACCGGAGACGGTGGCTCCGAGCCCGGTGAGGAAGCTGGTCGAGACCCGGCCGACGGACACCGGGCGGCCGAGCTGCTGCGAGAGCATGGCAGCCTCCGCCTGGGCCCGCCGGGTGAGGAGGGAGTCGAGGACGAGGGAGAGGACCAAGACGACGGCCACCAGGACCGCGACCACGATGGCGAGGACGCGGACCCAGCGTTTCTGGAAGGGCGAGGCCATGACGGTGTCCACGGTAGGCATCCCCCCCGGTCGAGGCGGCTACCTCTTGCCCGTCTTGGACACGGTGAACGTCTTGGTCTGGGACGGCTGTCCGTTCACGGTGAGGACCACCTTGTACTCCCCGGCCGGCCAGCCCGAGGGCTTCGCGATGTGGAACTCGGTGTGCATCGCCTTCTCGGAGGGTGGGCTGATGGTCTTGCTCTCCTCGTGGACCAGCACGTCCTTCGAGCCGAAGGTCCAGCGGGTCGCGAGGACGACCTGGGGCGCCATGCCCTCGCTGGTGACCACGAGGTAGATGGTGTCCTTCGGGCCGAACGTGGTGGTCGCGGTCTGGAGGCTGTTGTCAGGCTGGATGCCCTTGCCCAGCTCGGCGGCGGTGACCTTGAACGGCACGGGCGGCGGCGGTGGAGGTGGCGCGGTCTGGGTGACGGGCGGCGGCGGTGGAGGCGGGGGCGGCTCCTCCTTCTTGCAGCCCGAGAGCACCAGCAGGGACAGACCGAACAGGGCAGCCTTTCGGAGCATCGGTGTTCCTCGCGGACGGACGACGGGGGTGTCTCAGGCCTTGGGGATCTTCAGCACCTGGCCGGGTTTGATGAGGTCGGGGTTGCTTCCCACGACGTCCTTGTTCGCGTCGTACAGAACGCGCCATTTCTTGGCGTCACCGAGCAGCGCCTTGGCGATCTTGCTCAGGCTGTCCCCGGGCCGGACGGTGTAGGTCCGGTCGACCTGCGCATCGGTCGAGATGCTCGAGCTGCCCCCCTGCACGTCGGAGAAATCTGGCTCGTCATCGGGCATGGTGCCTCCCTCCAGTCGGAACGGCGGGGATGACCTTGCGGCCGTTCGCACCAAGGGTCAATCGACCATTGTTAAGGTTCCTGTTGCGTTTCGGGCGAGACAGGGGCAGGACTCCCAGGGCGCGACAGGGAGGGGAGCGCGAATGAGCCTGGCGAAGGACTTCCGCGAGTTCCTGCTGAAGCAGAACGCGCTCGCACTCGCTGTCGGTGTCGTCATCGGCTCGGCCGTCGGCAAGGTCGTGAGCGCGATCGTCGACGACATCATCATGCCGATCGTCGGCATCCTTCTGCCCGGCGGAGAGTGGCGGACCTGGGAGATCCCGCTCACCCACGACGCGGCGGGCAAGGTCACCAACGCCATCAAGTACGGAGATCTGCTCGGGCACCTCGTCGACTTCGGCATCGTCGCCCTGGTGGTGTTCTTCATCACCAAGGCGCTGCTGAAGACGCCGCCGCCTGCGCCGACGAAGACCTGTCCGCGCTGCACCGAGCAGCTCCCCACCGCCGCCACCCGCTGCAAGTACTGCACGAGCGATGTCTGATCCGACCGGTGCAGGAGCAACCGTCGTTTCACAACCGTCACCCGGTGCTTCGTCTGCTCCAGTATGCGGGACGCCGCACCGGGCAAGCACAACCCGCCGTAACGAGGACTTTCCCATGCGTCGAATCGTTGCTGTGATCGCGTTGGGGGCGGCCGCCGTAGGCTGCTCCACAGTCGACCCCTCTCCGAAGCTGAAGGCCGCCACCTCCGCCATCGACGCCGCCAAGGCCGCGGGTGCGGCCAACGTTCCCGCGGCGAACGACCTGCTCGCCCAGGCCGAGAAGTACCTGGCCAACGCGCAGAACCTCATCAAGAGCGGCGACAACGCCGCGGCGATCAACCAGCTGTCGCTGGCCAGCGCCGCCGCAGACGATGCGAAGCTCACCGCGACCGAGGCCAACAACATCGCCAGGTCCAAGGAGCTCGACGCGCAGATCGCCGACCTCAAGGCCAAGCTGGGCAAGTGAAAGGGATGACCATGCGACTGACCAAGCTCACCGTTGTCCTGGCGCTGGCGTCCGCGGGCTGCTCCGCGCCGTTCACCTACCCCGATCTGGCGAAGGCGAAGGACACCTACGCCCACGCGGTCAAGACCGGCGACCCCGAGCAGTTCCAGAAGGAGTTCGGGGACGCCAAGAAGGCCATCGCCACCGCCCAGTCCGCCCAGGACGCCCAGGCCGCGTTCGAGCGCGGCAAGGACCCATCGCGCGAGCGCGAGCTGTCCAAGGAGGCCCTGTACAAGGCGGAGGTCGCCGACAAGGCGGCCGCGGCGGCGAAGGCCGACGCCGACCGGCGCGGCAAGGAGTGGGAGCTCGCCGCGCTCCAGAAGGAGTGGGACGAGAAGGGCGCGGTGGCCAATGACGCCGCGGCCCGGGCCGAGGCAGAGCGCGCCGCCCGCGAGGCCGAGGAGGCCCGCCGGCGTCTGGCGAAGTTCGCCGACGTGAAGGAGGACGAGCGCGGCACCATCATCACCCTCGCCGGCGGCATCCCGTTCAAGACCGGCAAGGCAGATCTGGAGAAGGTGGCCATCGATCGGCTCAAGGTCGTGGCCGACGCACTCAAAGGCACCCAGCGCACCATCCTGGTCGAGGGCCACACCGACAGCACCGGCAGGCCGGAGACGAACATGAAGCTCAGCCAGGCCCGGGCAGAGACGGTGCGGAGGTACCTGGTCGACTATGGCATCCCGGCGGATCAGATCCGCGCGGTCGGCATCGGCCAGGACCGTCCGGTCGCCGACAACAAGACCGCCGCGGGCCGGGCCAAGAACCGGCGGGTCGAGGTCATCCTCGAGAAGCCGAAGTAGACCCCCGGAATTCCTGATCCAGGGGTGGCGAGGTCCGTTCGACTCGCCACCGGTGCATGCTGACTCGCCGCCCCACTGAGACGGGGTGTGCGAGACCCGGCATGGCACGTCGCGCTAGCCCCGCGGTAGCCTGCTCGACGGGCGGCAACGCGCCGGGCCGCTTCTTCACCCGCGGTGTTTGTCGCCGGTTGGCGCCTGGGAATTGCAATCGCGAGGTGCTTTTCCGGTGAACCCGTCGGACAGTGAGCGCATCGAGACGGGCCCGCTGCCCACGGCCGCGGTGTTCGCCAGCTGCGAGTACGACTTCCAGTCCGGGCGCTTCATCTGGACCGACCGGGCCGACGCGCTCTTTGGCACCGTGCCGCGGACGGTCGATGCCTTCCTCGAGCACGTGCAGGCCGACGAGCGCGAGCGGGTGTGGAACACGCTCTGGCGTGCCCTCTCGGATCGCGGCACCCACGACTTCGAGTACCCGTGCATCCACCTCGACGGGGCGCTCCGCTGGCATGCCTGGTACGGGCGGCCGCTGGTGGACGCGGCGGGGCGGGCGCGCGGCCTCGCGGCGATGGTGCTGGACGTCACCACCCGCCGGATGACCGAGCGGGCGCAGCTCGAGGAGCTGGCCGAATCGCAGTCGGCGCGCGAGCAAGCCGAGGGCGCGCTGCGTGGCAACCTGGCCCTGGCCGCAGTGGCGCACGATCTCAAGACGCCGCTCACCGCCATCCTCGGCTGGGCGAAGTCGCTGCAGGCCCGCCGCTCGGACCCGGACACGGTGGAGCGGGCGCTCACCGCCATCCTTCGCAACGCGCGGGCGCAGGCGCGGCTGGTGGACGACCTGCTCGACGCCGAGCGGATGGCGCGGGGGAAGCTGGTCCTCAAGCGCGAGCGGGTGAACCCCGGCGCGGTGCTCCGTGACGCGGTGGAGACGGTGCAGCCCGAGTCCGAGGACCGCGACGTCTACCTCGACGTGGAGCTGGACGCGGACCTGCCGGTGCTCTACGGCGACCCGGGCCGGCTGACGCAGGTGATGTGGAACCTGCTCTCCAACGCCATCAAGTACTCCCCCCCGGGTGCCACGGTCTTGGTGCGGATGCAGCGGGCAGACGGCGGCGTGGTGCTCGAGGTGAGCGACGCCGGCCCGGGCATCCCCCAGGAGGCCCTGCCGCACGTGTTCGAGCCGTTCTGGAAGGGGCCGGGCGACGAGCAGCGCGGGAGTGGGCTCGGGCTGGGGCTGTCCATCGCCCGCCGGCTCAGCGCGCTCCACGGCGGAACCCTGGTGGTGGAGAGCGCCGCCGGCCGCGGGGCGACCTTCCGGCTGTCGGTGCCCGCGCCGGCGCAGGAGGGCGCGCCGGCGATGGCCGCGGTGCCTGCGCCGGTGCAGCTGCCGCTCGCCGGGGTCCGGGTGCTGCTCGTGCCCGAGGGCCGCGCCGCCGGCCAGCTGATGGCCACCGCGCTCGCCCGCGCGGGGGCGGACGTGGACCTCTGCGAGCCCGGCCAGGCGGTGGCACACGCCCGGGCCGCGCGGCCCGACGTGCTGGTGAGCGGACAGATGGCCTTCGGCGATCCGACCCGTGGATTGCTCGCGCAGGTGCGGAGCGTGGGTGGGATGGCGCTGCGCGCCGTGGCCCTGGTGGACGCGTCGCGGCCGGCCGAGCGCACCCGGGCCCGCCGCGAGGGGTACGACGCCGAGCTGACGCGTCCCGTCGACTCGGTGGACCTGGTCGGCGCGGTGCTCCGGGTGCTGGGCCGGCACCAGCGCTGAGCGACGCAGCCCCTGCCGACCCCCGGCGTGCCGCGTCGTGCGGCGCTTTGCCGCAGGGCAGAGCGCGGCAGGAGCGCCTAGATCGCCGGCACATGGCCCGGCTCGTCCCGCTCGCGCTCGCATCGCTCCTGTCCCTCGTCCCCGCGACCGCGGGCGCCTGCTCGGTCTGCGGGTGCGGAGACCCGCTGGTCCTCGCGGGCGACTCGGCGCCGGTGGCCGGGACGGTGCGCTTCGCGCTGGAGTACGAGTACCTGACCGCGACCGCCCGGAGCGACGACCAGCCGGACCGGACCGAGTCGCTGACCCAGATGACGCTTCGTCCGGTGGTGGTCTACAGCCCCTTCGGCTGGATGAACCTGGTGCTGCAGGTCCCGCTGGTCCGGAAGGACTGGGCGCTGTCCGGCACCGCCACCGCCGAGCCGGAGACCGCGGTGCCCACCGGGCTCGGGGACGTGGACCTCGGGGTCCGGGTGTTCGTCTGGAACGCCTCGAGCATCCAGGCCCAACGCCGGCAGAACCTGGCGTTGACCGCAGGCACCTCGTTCCCCACCGGCTCCGACGACCGGACGACGGCCGACGGTGAGCGGCTCGACCAGCACGCCCAGCTCGGGACCGGGGCCTGGGGTCCGTACGTGGGCGCGCTGTACGCCTTCCATCAGGACCCGTGGAACTTCATCCTCTCGGTGACCGGCCGTTTCCGGACGACCAACAGCGACGGGTACCGGTTCGGCGACGCGGTGCTGTGGAGCGCGCAGCTCCGCTTCCGCGTCGTGGAGCCGCTCGCGCTCCAGCTGGGGGTCGACGGGCGCTACGCCGGACGGGATCGCTCCGAGGGCGTGCTGCAGGAGAACACCGGCGGCCTGGTGGTCTCCGCGGTCCCGGGCATCGCCTGGAACGTCGCCGGGCCCGTCTGGCTGCTGGCGCAGGTGCAGGTCCCGTTCGCCACCCACCTCTTCGGGGAGCAGACGGTGGGCGTCACCGCGACGGCGAGCCTGCAGTTCGTCCTGAACTGATGATGACAGCGGAAACCACGCTGCTCGATCGGCCCTCGCTTGCCCTCGCGGCCGATCCCGTCGTCGCTCGTCGGTTACGGGACACGAGCCCCGCGCCCTCCTCGCTCCTCGCTGTGAGGCCCTCAGCGGCGCGGGGGGTGCTTCTGGAGCTTCCGCTGGAGCGATTTTCGATGCAGCCCGAGCCGGCGGGCGGCCTCGGACACGTTGCCCCCCGAGTCGGCGAGGACGCGCTGGATGTGCTCCCACTCCGCGCGGGCCAGTGACGGCGCGGCGGGCTCCTGGGGCACCTGGTCGGCGGGGAGCGGGCCGCCACGGGCGAAGGCGGCGAGCAGCTCGTCTGCGTCGACCGGCTTCTGGAGGTAGTGGAGCGCGCCCCGGCGAACCGCCTCCAGGGCGGTGGCGATGCTGCCATATCCGGTGAGCACCACCACCGCGGTGGCGGGGTCGATCACCTTCAGCGCCGACACCACCTCGAGCCCGCTGCCGCCGGGCATGCGGAGATCGACCACCGCGCACTCCGGCGAGTCCTCGGTGGCCAGCCGCGCGGCCTCCTCGGGGCTAGCGGCGGTGCGAACCTCGTGGCCGCGGTCCCGGAGCGCGCGGGCCATCCGCTGGCGGAAGTTCTCGTCGTCGTCCACGAGGAGGATGGAGAGCAACGTCACGAGGCCGGCACCAGCGGGACGGTGAGGCGCGCGCGGGTGCCCTGCGCCGGCTCGGAGACCAGGCTCAGGTCGCCCCCGAGCTGCTCGGCGAGGCTCCTGGCCACGAAGAGCCCGAGGCCGAGCCCGTGACCCGAGCCGCGGGTGCTGAAGAACGGCTCGCCGGCTCGCGCCAGCACCTCCGGGGCCATGCCCTCGCCCCGGTCCTCGACCTCGACCCGGAGCCGGTCGCCCTCCAGCCCCATCCGGAGGAGAACCGGGACCCCGGCCGGCGAGGCCTGGAGCGCGTTCCGCACCAGCGCCTGGACGCTCTGGCCCACGGCACGGACCGGGAGCGCGGCGGTGGCCTCACGCACCCCGTCCTGCAGCTCGACGCGGACCCGCTCGGGCTCGGGGAGTCCCTCCAGCGCCTCTTCGAGAAGCAGCGAGACCGGCCGGGGGTGGAGCATCTCGCCCGGCGACTGCCCGGCCTCGGTGGACATTCGGGCCAGCGCTTCGCGGCAGCGCGAAATCTGGAGCTGGATGAGCCGCGCGTCCTCGGCGGCCTCGGGCAGCGATTGGAGACGGCGCTCCAGCTCGTGCGCGGCCACGGCGATGGTGGACAGCGGCGAGCCGAGCGCGTGCGCGGTGCCCGCGGCCAGGGTGGCCAGCGAGGCCAGGCGGTCCCGCCGTCCAGCCCGCTCCCGCTCGCGGCCGAGCTCCGCCTCCCGCTCGGCCAGCGCCCGGCGGACCCGCAGCACGAAGGCCACCAGCGTGCCGCCGGCGAGCGCGAAGGCCACCCACATCCCGCGGAGGTGGAGCCGCATGAGCTCGGCGTGCCCGAGCGTGGCGCCCGGGCTCCAGGGCATGGGGA
>DATKKF010000098.1:0-43023 GCA_035543115.1 Myxococcaceae bacterium | reverse complement strand
GACCTGGACGGCCTCAAGTACATCAACGACCGGCTCGGACACGCCGCTGGCGACCGCGCGCTGGTGGACACCGCCAAGGTGCTCAAGTCCACCTTCCGAGAGCGGGACGTGGTGGCCCGCCTCGGCGGCGACGAGTTCGTGGTGCTGGTGACCGACTCGTCGGCGGTGCGCGCCGAGGACCTCCTGGCCCGTCTCGGGATGCGGGTCGAGGCGCTGAACGCCCACCCGGACCGGGAGTTCCACCTCGGCTTCAGCACCGGCGTGGCGGCCTTCGACCCCGCCGCCCCCGAACCGCTCGAGGAGCTGCTCTCCGAGGCGGACAGCCGGATGTACCTCGACAAGCGCCGGCGCAAGGACTCCGCGGCGCACTGAGGGCGGGCCCTCGCTGCTGCGCGAGGGTCAGGCCCTGGCCAGCTGCCGGAGCACGAACGGCAGGATGCCGCCGTGCCGGTAGTAGTCGAGCTCGTTGGGGGTGTCGATGCGGCAGGTGACGGTGAACTCCTTCATCCCCTGCTCTCCCGTTGCCTTCACCGTGAGCCGCTTTCCGGGGGCGAGCCCGTCGGCCACGCCGCCGATCTCGAACGTCTCCTTCCCGCTGAGCCCGAGCGTCGCGGCGTCCACCCCGGCGTCGAACTGCAGCGGGAGCACGCCCATGCCCACCAGGTTGCTCCGGTGGATGCGCTCGAAGCTCCTGGCCAGCACCGCGCGGATGCCGAGGAGCAGCGTGCCCTTGGCCGCCCAGTCACGCGAGCTGCCGGTTCCGTACTCGGAGCCGGCGATGACCACCAGCGGCGTCTTCTCGGCGGCGTACTTCATCGCGGCGTCGTAGATGCTCATCCGCTCACGGGTCGGGTGGTGGATGGTGACGCCGCCCTCCACGCCCGGGACGAGCAGGTTCCGCAGCCGGATGTTGGCGAAGGTGCCGCGGACCATCACCTCGTGGTTGCCGCGGCGGCTCCCGTAGGAGTTGAAGTCCTTCGGCTCCACGCCCTGCTCCATCAGGTACCGCGCCGCCGGGCTCGACCGGGCGATGTTCCCGGCGGGGCTGATGTGGTCGGTGGTGACCGAGTCACCGAGCAGCGCCAGCACCCGGGCGCCCTTGACGTCCTGCACCGGCGCCGGCTCCTTCGGGAGGTTCTCGAAGAACGGCGGACGGCGGACGTAGGTGCTCCTGGCGTCCCAGGCGAAGGTGTCGGAGCTGGGAACCTCCAGCTTCTGCCACCGCTCGTCACCCTCGAGCGCATGCGCGTACTGGTTCCGGAACTGCTCCGGCTTGACGTGCGCGGCGATGGCCTCGCGGACCTCGGCGTCCGACGGCCAGATGTCCTTCAGGTACACCGGGTTGCCGTTGCGGTCGACGCTGAGGGGCTCCTTGTTCAGGTCGAGGTCCATCTCCCCGGCGATGGCGTAGGCGACCACCAGTGGCGGGCTGGCCAGGAAGTTCATCCGGACGAAGGGGTTGATGCGCCCCTCGAAGTTGCGGTTGCCCGAGAGAACCGCGGCCACGACCAGGTCGTGCTCGGTGACCGCGCTGGAGATGTGCTCCGGCAGGGGCCCCGAGTTTCCGATGCAGGTGGTGCAGCCGTAGCCCACCAGGTGGAACCCCAGCGCCTCCAGATAGGGGACCAGGCCCGCCGAGCGCAGGTAGTCCATGACCACCTTGCTCCCCGGGGCGAGCGAGGTCTTCACCCACGGCTTGGTGCCGAGCCCGCGCTCCACCGCCCTCTTTGCCAGGAGCCCCGCGGCGAGCAGCACGGCGGGATTGCTGGTGTTGGTGCAGGAGGTGATGGCGGCGATGACCACCGCCCCGTGCTGCAGCCGGTAGCTCAGCGTGCCCTGGTCGACGACCGCGCTCGCCGCGAGGCGTGAGGCGCCCGAGGGAGGCGGCGCCTTCGGGGCCGCGGCGGTCGGCGCTGCGTCGTCGTCCTGGGGCGGGGCGGTGTTCACCATCTCCAGGAGGCTCTTCTGGAAGACCTGCTTGGCGTCCTTGAGCGGTACCCGATCCTGGGGGCGCTTCGGACCGGCGAGGCTCGGCTCCACGGTGGAGAGGTCAAGGCTCAGCAGATCGGAGAACACCGGCTCGGGCGCGTCCGGGGCGTGGAAGAGGCCCTGCGCCTTGCAGTAGGCCTCCACGACCTCCACCTGCGCCGCCGGGCGGCCGGTGAAGCGCAGGTAGGAGAGGGTCTCCTTGTCCACCGGGAAGAAGCCGATGGTGGCGCCGTACTCGGGCGCCATGTTGGCGATGGTGGCACGGTCAGGGAGCGAGAGGCCCGTGATGCCCGGTCCGAAGAACTCGACGAACTTCCCCACCACGCCCTTCTTCCGGAGCAGCTGGGTGACGGTGAGGACCAGGTCGGTGGCCGTCGCGCCAGGGGGGAGCTTGCCGCTCAGCCGGAATCCGATCACCTGGGGGATGAGCATGCTGAGGGGCTGGCCGAGCAGCGCGGCCTCGGCCTCGATGCCGCCCACGCCCCAGCCCACCACGCCCAGTCCGTTCACCATGGTGGTGTGCGAGTCGGTGCCCACCAGCGTGTCGGGGAACAGGCGGTTGCCGTCCTGGAAGACGACCTGGGCAAGGAACTCGAGGTTGACCTGGTGGCAGATGCCGGTGTCGGGCGGCACCACCCGGAAGTTGCGGAACGCGCCCTGCCCCCAGCGAAGGAAGGCGTAGCGCTCCCGGTTGCGGTCGAACTCGATGTCGGCGTTGGCCTGGAAGGCGCTGGTGCTTCCGAACTGGTCCACGACGACCGAGTGATCGATGACCAGGTCCGCCGGATTCCGCGGGTTGATCCGGCTGGGGTCTCCTCCGAGCGCCGCCAGCGCCTCGCGCATGGCGGCCAGGTCCACCACCGCGGGCACGCCGGTGAAGTCCTGGATCAGCACCCGGCCGACGTGGAAGGAGATCTCGGTGTCGGGCGCGGCCTTGGGGTTCCAGGCGAGCATCTTCTCGACGTGCTCGCGCCTCACCACCCGCCCGTCCTCGTGGCGGAGGAGGTTCTCCAGCAGCACGCGCAGCGAGAACGGGAGCTGCCGGACCGCGGGGTGCGACTTGGCGAGCACGTCGAGCGAGAAGACCTCGTGGGTCCTTCCGCTGGCCTGCAGGCTGCCTCGAGTCTTGAAGGAATCGGTGGTCATGGCCCTGTGCTGGGTATGCCCGGGAGAGCGGCCGAGCGCAACGACCGCGCGCCCGATGGCTTCCATGCGCGCGCCGCACGGAACAGCCGCCCGGACGCCACACGGCCCACGCGGGCGACCAGGCAGGAGCCTCCCGTGAGACGGGCGCCACCCGGGAGACGTCCGGGACGGGGCTCGCCGCCCAGTCGCCGGGCCCCGGCGTCCGGGTCTCGAAGGAGCCTGTGCCCGGCAGCTGACGACTGGCCCGGGGCGCACGATTGACCACCGCCGGATTGCCCGAGCAGTCTCCTCGTTCGCCATGGCCCATTGCCCGCATGTCGAGAGCCTGAAACCGGTCCACCCGCACACCACCAAAGGCTGCGAGGACTGCCTGAAGATGGGCGGGCGCTGGGTGCATCTCCGGCTTTGTCTGACGTGCGGCCACGTGGGCTGCTGCGACTCGAGCCCGAACCGGCACGCGACGAAGCACTTCCACGCCACCCAGCACCCGATCATCCAGTCGATGGAGCCGGGCGAGGACTGGGGCTGGTGCTACATCGACGAGGTGGACTTCGCGGGCGACGAGCTGCCGCCGCGGGCTTAAGCTTTAGGACATGCACCACTCGCGCATCGGCAGTCGGGTCTCTCGGCGGCTCGGTGCGCTCGTCATCACTCTGGGCTCGAGCGGGATCGGCTGCGCCACCGCCGCGCCCTCGCCCGCGGCCCAGCGGGTCATCCCGGTGAACGGGGTGCCCGGCCCACGCTGCGACAACCTCGGCACCGTCATCGGTCAGAGTGAGGCACGGGCATTCGGGGCGACGGGAGAGCAACTCGTCTCCCAGGCCACAGGCGATGCAATGGAGAGGGCCGCGGCGCGCGGCGCCACCCACATCTTCCTCTCGCCGGTGACGGTGCGGGAGAGGGACGGAGCACCCTTCTCTGCGACGCTCACCGGCGTCGCCTTCCGGTGCCCGCCTCCGTCTCCCTGACCCTCACCGGCGCTCGGTGGTCTAGGGGGTCCCCTCGAGAGCCCGCTGCGCTGCGCGGGACACGGCCTCGCGCGCCCAGGCCGGCTCGACAACCTCGGCCTCTCCGCCGAACGAAAGGATCCACTGGACGAGCCAGCGCTCCTCTCCGGAGACCTTCACCTCGACGCCGCCATCGGTGAGCTCCCGGGCCTCGCCGCCGAAGCGTTCGCGGAGATACGGCGCCGCCGCGGCGGTGAAGCGGACCCGCACCTCGCCGCGCTCGGCCGGATCCGGCACCCGCGCCGGCGGAATCGACCGCGGCGAGAACGCCCGGTCGGTCCGCTGGATGCCGGTCATCCGGTCCAGACGGAACAGCCGCTCGGAGCCGCGGCCGAGGTCCCAGCCGTAGAGGTACCACTGCCCACGGTGGTTGAAGACCTCCACCGGCTCGACCCGGCGGTGCTCGGCGGCGGTGCTGCCCCGGCCGGCGTAGTCGAACTCGAGCTCCCGGCGCTCCTCGAGCGCCCGGGTCAAGACGCCAAGCTCCTCGGACGCCAGCGAACGCGCGTTCACCGCGCTCCCCAGCTCCCGGTACATCTTCTTGGCCTGCGCCGGCAGCACCTTCTCCAGCTTGGCCAGCGCCGAGGCCAGCGCGCTCTGGGCGGCGGGGCGGAGCAGCTCGGCGGCGGCGGCCAGCGCCGCGGCCTCGGGACCGGTCAGCCGCGGCGGCTTGCTGAAGCGCTGGTCGAGGTCCACCCAGACGCGGTCGTTCTCCACGTGCAGGTCGATGAAGTCGTCCGGCTGGAACGGCGGGCGGCCCACCATGGTGAGCAGCTCGAGGTCGCGGAGCAGCTCCTCGCGGCTCACCCCGAGCTGCCTGGCCAGGGCGTCCACCGTCACCCCGCGGTGGCGGGCGACGTAAGGGACGACGAAGAGGAGGCGGCGGAGCCGCTCGTGGACGTCGCTCACGCCTTGCCTCCGTGCCGTGCGGCCACCGCCTGGGCCAGCTCGCGTAACCGGGCCCGCGCCCGCTCGGGAGACACGACCCGGGCCTGGGGCCAGAGCGCGAGGACGTGCTTCAGGAGCGCATCCAGCAGGGTCACGGTGAGCACCACCTCGGTCCGCTCGCCGCTCCGCTCCAGACGACCGTCCGGGAAGTGCGCGCCGGCCTGGGCTGCCAGCGGACCCCGGAGCTCGAGCCGCACCTCCACCGCCGGCTCGATGCCCCACTGCCAGGGCGCGTGCGGCACGTGCGCGTCGATGACGAAGTCCTTGGGCACCTCGAAGTCGTGCGTCCGCGGCTTGCTGCCGTTCATCTTCAGGGCCCGGATGCGGTGGACGTGGAAGGTGCGGAGCCCCTGGCGGAGGTGGCAGTAGCCCACCAGCGACCAGACGCCGCGCCGGAGCACGAGGCCGTAGGGATCCACCTTCCGGGTCGACGGCTCGGGACGCTTCGGCGAGGCGTAGACGATCTCCACCCACTTGCGCGCGCTCGCCGCGGTCCAGAGGACCTCCAGGAACTCGGGGACCGCGGCGGTCTCGCGCACGGCGCCGAGCTCCATCCGCACCCGAGGCATGACCAGCTCGCCGCCGGCGAAGAAGCCGATCTTCCGGAGCGCGTGCTGCAGGTCGTGCCGGCCGGGGAACGCGCCCGAGGCGAGCGCGGCGGAGCCGGCGGCATAGAGCACCGCCATCTCCTCGGGAGTGAAGCCGGGCTCCGGCAGGTAGTACGCGCTGCGGTCGAGGAGGTATCCGTCCTTCCGGTCCTCGTCGCCCTGGACGTAGGTGAGCGGGATGCCCAGCTCGAGGAGCTCGGCCTTGTCGCGCTCGAACTTCCGCTCGGTCGCCTCGTCGCTGCCGCTCCCGTAGTCCTCGGGGAAGCTCTCCTTGAGCTCGGCCCACGACACCGGCTCGTGGGCATCGAGCAGCAGCGCCACGAGATCGAGCAGGCGTTCGGTACGGTCCATGGCGGCGGGGGCGAAGCATGTGGACCAAGAACCCTGGCCCGTCAAGACGGGCAATCGCCTCCCGGGCCATGCAGACTGCAGCGTGGCCATGAGATTCTCGCGACTCTCCACGTGCGTCCTCGTGGTGACGGGTCTCCTCGCATCGGGGTGTGCGTCCGGAGACCCCGGGAAGGACGCGGGGACCCTCGACGGAGGCTGGCGCCCGCTCTTCAACGGCGTCGATCTGACCGGCTGGCGGCGATACCTCGGCGTTCCCGGTCCCGACGCCGGTCCCCTCGGATTCGAGCACGACCCGCGAGGCGTCTACTCGGTGGTGATGGAGGACGGAGAGCCCGCCATCCGGATCAGCGGGGACGTCTGGGGCTCACTCATCTCCAGCGATGAATACGGCGACTTCGAGCTCGAGGCGGAGTTCAAGTGGGGCACGCACGTCTACCCACCGCTCGACGCCTTCGACAGCGGGCTGATGTACCTCTCGTACGGTCCGGCGGGCGCGGTGAACGCGGGAGGACCGGCGCTCTCCGACCCCACCGGGAGCGGCGCTTTTCTCGTGTCGATGGAGTACCAGATCGCCCCCGGCGACGTGGGCGGGATCTACGACCTGGGCCCGATCCGCTTCGCGCCGGGCCCGCGCGTTCACGCCCCGGAGCGAGCGGGGTGGAGCGCGATCCGCATCGTGGTCTCCGCCGGCACGGCGACGCACTTCCTCGACGGGCAACAGACGGCGAGTGGCTCGGGCTTCACCTCGGTCTGGCCCGGCATGCCGGAAGCGCCACTTCTGCGAGGCACGCTTCAGCTCCAGAGCGAGGGGGGAGAGATCTTCTTCCGCCGGCTGCGAATCCGTCCGCTCCCCTGACCGCATCCGGGGAGTCCCGGGCTCCCTGGATGAACGCCCTGACCGGTCGAGACGGGTGGTAGCGTCCTCGGCCGTGCAGGCTTCCGGACGGGTGCGGGCGCTCCAGCCCACGGTGTTCTCCGAGTTCAGCGCGCTCGCCGCCCGCGCGGGGGCGGTGAACCTCGGGCAGGGCTTCCCCGACTTCGACGGGCCGGAGGTGGTGCGCGAGGCGGCGGTGGCCGCGCTCCGGCGAGGGGAGAACCAGTACGCGCCCGGTCTCGGCGCACCGGCGCTCCGCCAGGCCATCTCCGAGCACGCGCGGCGCTTCCTCGGGGTCACGGTGGATCCGGACACCGAGGTGGTGGTGACCTGCGGCGCGACCGAGGCCATCTTCGACGCGGTCCAGGGCCTGGTGGACCCTGGCGACGAAGTGGTGGCGTTCGAGCCGGTCTACGACTCGTATGCGGCGAGCGTGGCGATGGCCGGCGGGGTGCTCCGGCCCGTCACCTTGCAGCCCCCCGACACCGCAGTTCCGCGCTGGTGGTTCGACCCGGCCGAGCTCGAGGCAGCGTTCGGGCCGCGCACCCGGGTGGTGCTCCTCAACACGCCGCACAACCCGACCGGCAAGGTGTTCACTGCGCCCGAGCTGGAGCAGGTGGCGGGGCTGGCCCGGCGGTGGAACGCGGTCGCGGTGGTCGACGAGGTCTACGGGCACCTGGTCTACGACGGCGTCGAACACCGCTCGCTGGCGGGGCTCCCGGGGATGGCCGAGCGCACGCTCACCGTGAGCAGCGGGGCCAAGACGTTCGGCTTCACCGGCTGGAAGGTGGGCTGGGCGATGGGCCCGCGCCCGCTCCGGGACGCGGTGCTGCAGGCACACCAGTACGTGACCTTCGCCGTGCCCACGCCGCTGCAGCACGCCGTCGCCGCGGCGCTGCGGCTCCCGGACGCGTACTTCGTGGAGCTGCAGGCGGACTACGCGCGGCGCCGGGGGAAGCTGCTCGGCGCCCTCGACGAGGCGGGCCTCGTGCCCTGGGCCCCCGAGGGGGCCTACTTCGCCTGCGTGGACGTGACCGGCCGGGGCTTCGCGAACGACGACGCGTTCTGCCGGGACCTCACGACGCGGGTGGGCGTGGCCGCGATCCCGCTGTCCGCGTTCTACGTGGACCGTGCGCGCGCGCCGTGCGTGGCGCGCTTCGCGTTTTGCAAGGCGGACGCCACGCTGGACGAGGCGGCACGACGGCTCCGGGCCACGGAGCTCCGCGCAGGCGCCGGGTGAGACGCGCCGGGCCAGGCGGCAAGCGCTGCTCCCCCCGGGGACCACGGTGTGCTCCACGTGTCCGTCGCAATCGGTGACGGGTCCTGCCCGGTTCCTGCGCATCTGAGGGCATCCCCCTTCCGGCACAGGGGCGCGACAGGAGGAGGTGACGGATGCGACGGGCAGGCCGAAGCCTGGGGGCGATCGTCGGCGCAGCGCTGGCCGGGTTGCTCCTCGCCTGCGGCACGAAGGTGGAAGGGACGTACTCGAACGTGAACGGGCTGGTGGTGCTGGACCTGAGCTCGGGGGGCAAGGCGACGCTCTCGTACGCCGGCGAGACCCGGGACTGCAGCTACACGGTCGATGAGAAACAGGTCCGCATGTCCTGCGGCCGGGAGCGGTTCTCCTTCCGCCGCAACCAGGACGGTACCCTGACCGGCGAGGGCTTCCTCGGGATCATGAAGAAATCGAAGTCCTGACGGCGCCCTGGGCCGGCCCAAGGCGTCAGTCGGCCTCCGGACGGAACGCCAGCGCCACGCCGTTCATGCAGAATCGCTCCCCGGTGGGCCGCGGCCCGTCGTCGAACACGTGCCCGAGGTGGCCGCCGCAGCGGGCGCAGTGGACCTCGGTCCGCACCGTCCCGTAGGTCGTGTCGGTCTCCGTCTCCACGGCGCCGGGTAGCGGCTGGGTGAAGCTCGGCCATCCGGTGCCGCTCTCGAACTTGTCCTTCGACTCGAAGAGGGCCTGTCCACAGCCCGCGCAGAGGAAGGTGCCGGGGCGCTTCTCACGGTTGAGCGGGCTGGTGAAGGCCCGCTCGGTGCCGTGCCCCCGAAGGACGCTGTAGGCGGCGGGCGCGAGCTGCTGCTTCCACTCGTCGTCCGTGTGCTCGACCTCGAAGTGCTTCACTCTCATGTGAACGGGCTTCATGCCCCTGGTACGCGCGGAGCGCTACCCAGGTTTCGGGGGGGGGTCCACGGGGCCGGACCCGATCGTCCAGGTCGAGGTGTCAGATACCTCTGCAGCGGACACCTCTGCAGCGTCAGTCCGAGACCAGCAGCGAGAGCGCCTCGTGGACCGCCTCGGGAAAGACCTCGTGCTCGCCCGGGAGCTCCCGGTAGACCACCGAGTACCCGGCCGAGCGAAGAGCCGGGACGATGGCCCGACTGGACGAGGCGATGGGCACCAGCGTGTCCTGGAGGCCGTGGGCGACGAGGAAGCTCGGGTGCCCCGCCTGGCCCATCACCACGATGGCCGTCGGAGAGAACGCGAAGACCCAGCCGAAGAGATCGCCGTTCGACGTTCCGAGCGAGAGCGCCATCGTGGCTCCCGCCGAGAATCCGCCGACCGCGACGTGGCCTGCGTCCACCGGGACGCGGCGGAAGGTCTCGGCAAGTGCGGCGTCGATGAACCGGCGGTCGTCGCCGAAGTCGCCGAGCTTGTAGTCCCAGCTCCACTGGCGGCTCTCCGGCATCAGCACCGCCACCCCATGCTCCTCGGCGTCGCTCCGGACCGTCGGCCAGATGTGAGCTGCCGAGCCCCCGGCCCCGTGGAACATGACCAGGAGGGGGACCCGCCGGGTTCGGGCGGCCTCCGGGACGAAGAGGAGCGCATCTCGCGGGGAGGCCAGCCCGAGCCGCCGGAGTCCGGGCTCCGCCGGGTGGAACTCCCGCTCCGGCCGGGCATGGAGCCGGACCCCTTCGGAAACCGGGCCGGTCTCGATGCGAACGTTCGGAGAGGGACCGCCCGCGCAGCCGATGAGGAGGAAGAGGGCGAGGACCGCTCTCGGGGAGAACACCGGGGGACATTGCAGCACGGCCGGTGGGGGGCGGTAGGACGGCTGACGGATGCCGGAAGTCCGTTCGCTGCCCCGGCCGGCTGCCCGGACGAGCGGACGGGCCCGGAAATGGCTAGATGTACAGTTGGGCGGCCCCAGCTGCCCCGGGAGCGCATCTGAAAGACCTGCACGGGAACACCCTCGGACTCAAGCCCAGCGAGCTGCAGCAACTCCGCAACACCTACCGCCGTCGGGTCTCTCCCCATGAGATCGTCAGCGCCGAGCTGGCCCGGCACCTCACCGAGCTCTCGCTGCAGACGAACCGCCAGGTCGGGGTGCTGCTGAACCGCAAGGGCGAGGTCGAGCAGGTGGTGGTCGGCAACGCCCACAAGCTCGAGCTCCCCGACATCGGCCGTGCCCGCGCCGGCCAGGTACGCCTCCGCGGACTGCGGCTGGTCCACACCCACCTCAAGTCCGAGCCGCTCACCCGCGACGACCTCACCGACCTCGCGCTGCTCCGGCTGGACCTGGTGGCGGCCGTCGGCGTTCGTTCTGACGGGCTCCCCGGCGTGCTGCACTTCGGCTATCTCGTGCCCGCGAACGGCGACGGGAGCTACTGGCGGACCGAGACCCTCCCCTCGGTGCACGGCCCACAGCCGGATCTCGCCGCGACCTTGACCGCGCTCGAGGACGAGCTGGCGCAGGGCACCGCGGCGCGGACGGTCTCGGGGCGAGAGCGAGCAATGCTGGTGGGGGTCGCCCTCGATGGCCAGCGCGGCCGGGCCGAGGCCTCGCTCGCCGAGCTGCGCGAGCTGGCGCGAACCGCCGGCGTGGAGGTGCTCGACTCGGTGCTGCAGATGCGCCGCGAGCCGGACCCTCGGTACCTCATCGGCCGCGGGAAGCTGGAGGAGCTGAACCTGCGCTCGATGCAGCTGGGGGCGGACCTCCTGGTCTTCGACCGCGACCTGAACCCATCGCAAAGCCGGCACATCGCCGAGGAGACGGCCCTCAAGGTGCTCGACCGGACCCAGCTCATCCTCGACATCTTCGCCCAGCGCGCCCAGAGCGCCGACGGCAAGCTCCAGGTCGAGCTGGCCCAGCTGAAGTACCTCCTCCCCCGTCTGGCCCGGAGCGACGACTCGCTGTCGCGCCTGGCGGGCGGCATCGGCGGCCGCGGGCCCGGCGAGACCAAGCTGGAGATCGATCGCCGCCGGGTGCGCGACCGCATCGCCCACCTCGAGCGGCGCATCGAGCACCTCTCCCGCGAACGCCAGGTCCGCCGCGGCCGTCGCGAGCGCCGCGAGCTTCCGGTCATCTCCATCGTTGGCTACACCAACGCCGGGAAATCCACGCTGCTCAACGCGCTGACCCACAGCGAGGTCCTGGCCGAGGACAAGCTCTTCGCCACGCTCGACCCCACCAGCCGCCGGCTCCGCTTTCCTCAGGAGCGCGAGGTCATCATCACCGACACCGTGGGCTTCATCCGCGACCTGCCGCCGGATCTGGTGAACGCCTTCCGCGCCACGCTCGAGGAGCTGGACGACGCGTCGCTGCTGCTCCACGTGGTGGACGCCTCGGACCCGGCGCACGATGCGCAGGTCGAGGCGGTGGAGCAGATCCTCGAGACGCTCGGCCTGCTCCCCAAGCCTCGGATCCTGGTGTGGAACAAGGCGGACCGGATCGACCCGGCGCTGGCCGAGACGCTCGTCCGCACCCGCGGCGGGGTGGCGATCAGCGCCGCCACCGGCCAGGGACTCGAGGCGCTGCTCCACAAGGCCGACCGGACGCTCTTCGCCGAGGGCGCTTCGGGGACGCTGGGGGCCCTCGTCACGCCACTCGCCCGGACGGCGGTGGACGAGGCAGACGACGTTCCCACGCCGCTGCTCGGGGCTGCCGCCGTCGGAGGCTGAGTCGGCACGGCCCCCGTTCGGCGCGGCGACGGCGCACCGCGGCATCCCGCAGGTCGCCACCGACAGCGTGTGTCAGCTTCGCCCGACGAGGGGCCCCCGCAGAAAGTATGCGGAGAACTGTTGCTCTCTCCGCGCCGGCCAAGGAGATTGCGCCCCTCGTCGCAGGCCAACGTCAACAGGCGGGTCCGGACAATGACGTGGACTCAGAACTACAATCCCCTGGGTAACCTGTATCTCTCGGCGCTGGTTGCGGCGCTACCAGTGGTGGTGCTGCTGGGATCGCTGGCCTTCTTCCACGTGAAGGCACACGTGGCGGCGCTCCTGGGCCTCGGCACGGCGCTGCTGGTGGCCTTCTTCGTCTATCACATGCCACCCCAGCTGGCCGTCGCCGCGGCGCTCAACGGAGCGCTCTTCGGGATCCTGCCCATCGGATGGATTGTGCTCAACGCGATCTTCCTCTACGACATCAGCGTCAGCACCGGCGAGTTCGAGAACGTCAAGCACACCATCGCCGGTCTGGCCAGTGATCGGCGAGTCCAGATCCTCCTCATCGGATTCTCCTTCGGAGCGTTCATCGAGGGAGCCTCGGGCTTCGGCACGCCGGTGGCGATCTGCGGCGCGATGCTGATCGGCCTGGGGTTCAAGCCCCTCGCTGCCGCAGGCCTGGCGCTGATCGGCAACACCGCGCCGGTGGCCTACGGCGCGCTCGGGACGCCGGTGACCACCCTGGCCAAGGTGACCGGACTCCCGGTGGAGAAGCTCAGTGCGATGGTCGGGCGTCAGCTGCCCTTCTTCTCGCTGCTCGTTCCCTTCTGGCTGGTGGCGGCGATGTCCGGCATGAAGGGAATGGCCGAAGTCTGGCCGGCCTGTCTGGTCGCCGGGCTGTTCTTTGCCGTCCCGCAGTTCCTGGTCAGCAACTTCATCGGCCCGGAGCTGGTCGACATCGTCTCGGCGGGTGTCAGCATCCTCGCGGTCTATGTGCTGCTGAAGTTCTGGCAGCCCAAGAAGATCTGGCGCTTCGAGGGCGAGGCGCAAGCGGACAAGGCCACCCAGACGACCGTCACCACCAGCGAGGCCTGGAGGGCGTGGATGCCGTGGATCGTCCTTTCGTTCTCGGTCTTCGTCTGGGGCTTCTTCAAGGCGGAGCTGAACAAGCTCAGTAACCCCACCTGGAACCTTCCCTGGCTTCACAACCTGGTCCTGAAGGCCCCCCCGCTAGTCCCCAAGCCGACTCCGGAGTCGGCCATCTGGGCCTTGAGCTGGCTCTCGGCCACCGGCACCGGAATCCTGGTGGCGGCGATCATCTCCGGCCTCTATCTCGGGCTGAAGCCGAAGCAGCTCCTGTCCATCTACGGGAAGACGCTGAACCGGGTGAAGTACTCGCTCCTCACCATCGTGGCCATGCTCGCCCTGGGCTTCACCACCCGCTACTCCGGCTCCGACTCGACGATGGGGCTGGCCTTCGCCAGCACCGGGGTCCTGTTCCCCTTCTTCTCGGCGCTGCTCGGCTGGCTCGGGGTGGCGCTCACCGGAAGCGACACCTCCTCCAACGTGCTCTTCGGAAACCTACAGAAGGTGGCGGCCGGGCAGCTGGGGCTCAGTCCCATCCTCACCGCCGCGACCAACAGCTCCGGCGGCGTGATGGGAAAGATGATCGACGCGCAGAGCATCGTGGTCGCCGGCGTGGCCACCGGGCAGGTGGGCGAGGAGGGCAACATTCTCCGCTACGTTTTCTGGCACAGTCTGGTGCTCGCAGCCCTGGTGGGCGTACTGGTGATGCTCCAGGCCTACGTCTTCCCGGGAATGATCCCTAAGTAAGGAGCTTTCCATGGCCCTCCACGTCCTGACCTCCGCCCCCGAAGGCGCAGAGAAGGTCCTCTCCCGGGACGCGCTGGCCTTCCTCGAGTCGCTGCACCGCCGCTTCGAGGCCCGGCGGCAGGAATTGCTCGCCGCCCGCGCCGAGCGCCAGAAGGCGTTCGACCGCGGTGAGATGCCGGATTTCCTTCCGACCACCCGGTCCATCCGCGGGGGCGACTGGAAGGTCGCCTCGGCCCCGAAGGACCTCCAGCGCCGCCACGTGGAGATCACCGGCCCCACCGAGCGAAAGATGATGATCAACGCCCTCAACTCGGGGGCGGACGTCTTCATGGCCGACTTCGAGGACTCGCTCTCGCCCTCGTGGCGGAACATCGTCCTCGGCCAGCAGAACTGCATCGACGCCGTTCGCCGCACCATCACCCTCGAGTCCGGCGAGAAGAGCTATCGGCTGAACGACAAGGTGGCGGTGCTGCTGGTCCGCCCGCGCGGCTGGCACCTGCCCGAGAAGCACGTGACCGTGGACGGCACGCCGATCAGCGGGAGCCTCTTCGACTTCGGCCTGTACTTCTTCCACAACGCCCGCGAGCTGCTCGATCGGGGGAGCGGGCCGTACTTCTACCTCCCCAAGATGGAGAGCCACCTCGAGGCGCGGCTGTGGAACGAGGTGTTCGTCTTCGCCCAGGAGGCGTTGAAGATCCCGCGGGGGAGCATCCGGGCCACGATGCTGATCGAGACGCTGCCCGCGGCCTTCGAGATGGAGGAGATGCTCTACGAGCTGCGCGAGCACGCCAGCGGGCTCAACGCCGGACGCTGGGACTACATGTTCTCGTTCATCAAGAAGTTCCGGAACCGGAAGGACCTCATTCTCCCGGACCGCGCGCAGGTGACGATGACCGTGCCCTTCATGCGCGCGTACACCGAGCTGCTGGTCAAGTCGTGCCACACCCACGGGGCGCACGCGATGGGGGGCATGGCCCCGTTCATCCCCAGCCGGAAGAATCCGGAGATCAACGAGAAGGCGCTGGCCAAGGTGCGCGAGGACAAGCTGCGCGAGGTGAACGACGGCTTCGACGGCACCTGGGTCGCCCACCCCGACCTGGTGCCCACGGCGAAGGAGGTTTTCGACCAGAAGCTGGGGACCAAGGACAATCAGAAGGAGCGGCTGCGCTCGGAGGTGCAGGTGACCGCGGCGCAGCTCACCAACCCCAGCGTCCCGGACGGGAAGATCACCGAGGCCGGCTTTCGCCTGAACGTCGACGTGGCGCTCCAGTACATCAACTCCTGGCTCCTGGAGAACGGCGCCGCCGCCATCTACAATTTGATGGAGGACGCGGCGACGGCGGAGATCTCCCGGGCGCAGCTCTGGCAGTGGATCCACCACGGGGCGAAGCTCGACGACGGCCGCCCCGCCACCGAGCAGCTGTACCGGACCACGCGGGACGCGCAGCTCGCCCGGCTGACCGAGGGAGGCCCGGGCCGCTACCGGGAGGCCACCGAGATCCTGGACAACCTGGTGCTCACCCCGACCTTCCCGGAGTTCCTCACCCTGCCCGCCTATCGCTATCTCGACTAGGAAGAGGGCATGTCCGCGCCATCGCTGGTCACCCCCGCCCCGACCGTCGACCCGGTCCCGGCGCCGCCGGGCGTCATCGACCGGCTGATCGCGGTGGTCGGGGAGAGGAACGTCATCCGCGACCCGGTGGACCTGCGCACCTACGAGTGTGACGCGCTGACCAGCTTTCGCGCCACCCCGAGCGTGGTGGTGCTGCCAGCCTCCACCGAGCAGGTGACGGCGGTGGTGCGCATCGCGGTGGAGGCCGGGATGCCCATCGTCCCCCGCGGCGCCGGCACCGGGCTCTCGGGCGGCGCCCTTCCCGTCCCCGGGTGCATGCTGCTGGGGCTTTCGCGGATGAAGCGCATCCTCGAGGTGAACCTGGACGACGGGTGGATCCGGGTCCAGCCGGGGGTCATCAACCTCGACGTGAGCAAGGAGATCTCCGCTGCCGGCTACTACTACGCGCCGGACCCCTCCTCGCAGGGAGTGTGCACCATCGGCGGCAACGTGGCCGAGAACTCCGGCGGCGCGCACTGTCTCAAGTACGGCTTCACGGTGAACCACGTGCTCGGGGCGCGCCTGGTGACCGCGACCGGCGAGGTGGTGGACCTGGGCGGGACGGCGCGCGACACGCCGGGCTACGACCTTCTGGGGGTGGTGGTGGGAAGCGAGGGCACGCTCGGGGTGGTCACCGAGGTGGTGCTCCGCATCCTCAGGAAGCCCGAGGCCACCCGGACGTTCTTCGCCACCTTCCCCTCCACCGACGAGGCGGGGGCCTGCGTCTCGGAGATCATCGGCAGCGGCATCGTTCCCGCGGCCATCGAGATGATGGATCGGCTGGCGATCCAGGCCGCCGTCGCCGCGACCGGGGTCGACTGGCCGGACGTGGGCGCGGCGCTGCTGGTGGACGTGGACGGCTGCGCGGCGGAGGCCGAGCACACCGCGGCGGTGGCGGTGGACATCGCCCGGCGGACCGGGGCCATCGAGGTGCGGGTCCCGAGGAGCGACGACGACCGGATGCTGATGTGGAAGGGACGGAAGAGCGCCTTCGCCGCGATGGGACGGCTCGCGCCCAACTACATCGTCCAGGACGGCGTCATCCCCCGGAACGACATCGCGCGGGTGCTGGCGGAGATCGCCCGGCTCTCGGACGAGCGCGGGCTCCGGGTGGCCAACGTCTTCCATGCCGGGGACGGCAACCTCCACCCCCTGGTGCTGTACGACGCCAAGGTTCCCGGGCAGGAGCACGCGGCCGAGGAGCTGGCGGGGGAGATCCTCCGCATCTGCATCCGCTACGGCGGCTCCATCACCGGTGAACACGGGGTGGGCGCAGACAAGGCCCCCTACATGGCGGAGATGTTCACCGAGGCAGACCTGGACACCATGGCCAAGGTGCGCTGCGCCTTCGACCCGGGGACGACGTTCAACCCGGGCAAGGTGTTCCCCACACCCCGGCTCTGCGGCGACCGGCCGGGCCCCTACCGCCCGCACACCACCGAGCTGGCCGGGCTCGCGGACCGCGGATGACGGCGGCGAGCATCGACGCGCTGGCGGCGGCGCGGCAGGAGCGCCCAGGCACGCTGGTCGAGGCGGCGGAGGTGCTGCGCCGGGCGGCGCGGGAGAACGAGCGGGTCCTCTTCCTCGGTGGCGGCACCGAGCTGTCGCTCGGGGCGCCCCCGGCCGGGGTGGAGGTGGTGCTCGGGACCGAGCGGCTGGACCGCATCGTGGAGCACGCCCCGCTGGACCAGATCCTGACCGTCGAGGCGGGAGTCCGGCTGGGCTCGCTCCAGGCGGTGCTCGCCCGCTCCGGACAGATGCTGGCCCTGGACGCGCCGTGGGCCGCGCGGGCCACACTGGGGGGGCTGGTTTCGACCAACGCCTTCGGACCGAGGCGCACGCGCTACGGCGGCATCCGGGATCTGATCATCGGAATCTCCATCGTCCGGGCCGATGGGACCGAGGCCCGGGGCGGCGGCAAGGTGGTGAAGAACGTGGCCGGGTTCGACCTGCCGAAGCTGATGGTGGGCTCACTCGGAACGCTGGGGTTCGTCGCCACCGTGACCTTCCGCCTCCACCCCTTGCCCGAGGCCCAGGGAACGGTGGCCTTCGCCGACCTGGACGCCGACGGGGTGCGGCGGGTGGTGCTCGCGCTGCGGCAGGCCCAGCTCGAGCCGGGCGCGGTGGCGGCGCTGGTGCGCGAGGGCGGGGACGACCTGGGGGTCCGCTTCGACGGGCGCTTCGAGCTGGGCGTGCGCTTCGAGGGATTCGAGGCCGGTGTCCGCCAGCAGGCCGCCAAGCTGGTGGAGCTGGGCACCCGCGAGGGTTGGGGGGCGGAGCTGCTCGACCCGGGTACCGCGGCGGCGTTCTGGTCGCGGCACGACCGCGCGCGTGAGGCGCCGGCGGGGTTCCGCGCCAAGCTCTCCGCGCAACCCTCGGAGCTGGAGCGGGTGGCGAACGCGGCGCTCGGCTCGCTCTTTCCCGTCCTCGAGCACCCGCGCGCCGTTTCGTACCCGGTGCTGGGGCTCGCCTTCGTCGCCGGCGACGTGCGGAGCACCGGGCCGGTGGTGGCGGCGGTGAACGCGGCGCGCGAGGCGGTGCCGCAGGGGAGCGTGGTGCTGCACGCCGCGCCGCCCGAGGTGCGGGCGGCGGTGAACGTGTGGGGCCCTCCCCCCGCGGCGCTCGGACTGATGGAACAGATGAAGGATCGGCTGGACCCCGGGAGACGGCTCGCGCCCGGGCGGTTCGTGGGCGGACTCTAGGGAGGGCGCGGGATGGCGGAGCGGGATCTGGTCGAGGACTGCGTGCACTGCGGCTTCTGCCTGCCGCACTGCCCGACGTACCAGAGCTGGGGCGAGGAGATGGACAGCCCGCGCGGCCGCATCGACCTGATGCGCGGCCTTCGCGACGGGAAGATCCCCCTGACGCCCACGGTGGCGTTGCACTTCGACCGGTGCCTCGGGTGCCTGGCCTGCATGACCGCCTGCCCCTCGGGGGTGAAGTACGACGTCCTCATCGAGGAGACGCGGGCGAAGGTCGAGCAGACCCACCGGCGCCCGCTGGGCGAGCGCCTCTTCCGCGGGATGGTGTTCTCGGTCCTCCCCTACCCGCAGCGGCTCCGGGTGATCGGAACGCTGCTGCTCCTGTACGCCCGGAGCGGGCTGCGCTGGCTGGTGCGCAGGAGCGGCCTCCTCCGCCTGCTTCCGCCGAACCTCCGGCAGATGGAGGCGCTGACCCCGGAGGTGGGCTGGAAGGAGCTGACCCGCGCGCTGCCCGAGCGGGTCCCCGCTGCCGGTCCGGCGCGGGCACGGGTGGCGGTGGTCGCCGGGTGCGTGCAGCGGGTGTTCTTCCCCGGGGTGAACGACGCGACCCTGCGGGTGCTGGCCGCCGAGGGGTGCGAGGTGCTCGTCCCACCCGGACAGGGGTGCTGCGGGGCGCTGTCGATGCACGCGGGGCGAGACGAGGAGTCGCTGCACTTCGCACGGGCGCTCATCGAGCGCTTCGAGCGCACGCCGGTGGACGCCATCGTCATCAACTCGGCAGGCTGCGGCTCGCACCTCAAGGACTACGGCCGGCTGTTCCGGCACGACCCGGCCTGGGCCGAGCGGGCGCGCGCTTTCTCGGCGAGGGTGAAGGACGTGCACGAGTTCCTGGCGGGGCTCGGCCCGCCCCGGGCGGTGCGCCACCCCCTCACCGCGCGGGTCGCGTACCACGACGCCTGTCACCTCGCGCACGGGCAGCGGATCCGCAGCCAGCCGCGGATGCTGCTCCGGAGCATCCCCGGGCTGGAGCTGGTCGACGTGCCGGACGGGGAGCAGTGCTGCGGCAGCGCCGGGACCTACAACCTCTTCCAGCCCGAGAGCGCGGACGAGATCGGTGAGCGCAAGGTGAAGGCGGTGCTCCGGACCCGTCCCGAGCTGCTCGCCTCGGCGAACCCCGGCTGCACCCTGCACCTCCAGCGGCTGCTCAAGGCCAACGGGACCAACCTCCGCGCTGCGCATCCGGTGGAGATCCTCGACGCCTCGATCCGTGGCGTCGGCCTCCCCACCGGCGAGCCGGACCAGGGGAAGGTCCCAGCGGCGCCACCCCCAGCGAGCGCGGCGGGGCCCCGAGGGCGGGCGGACGCTACTTCGCGCAGCGGGTGACGGTAGTGTGGATCAGCCCGACGAAGGTCTTGGCCCGATCCTCCTCGTCGCCGTACCCGAGGTTCTGCGAATAGGTGCTGTCGCCGTTGGCGTCCGTCCCCTGGTTGCCTCGAGGGCGGGGTCAGGCCCCGGGTCGGCCGGCTTGACGCAGGTGCTGGTCTGCGGAGGCGGGGTGGCGAACCCCCCGCAGCGCTCAGTGCCAGGCGCCGAGCACCGCGCCGATGACCGTGAACGCCAGCACCAGATACGCCCCGTTGATGAGGAAGAGCCGGAGCGAGCGACGCTCGAAGAGATAGATGACCCCGAGACCGGCGGCGACCCAGGTCACGCCCGCCGCAAGCCCCGCTGCGGTGGCGAACCCGAGCGCCGGCCGGGGTCCGAGGAAGGCGGCAAACACCACCGAGGCGACGATCAGCAGCACGAAGGCCAGCAGGAAGATGCGGCCCTGTCCACCGGAGCGGAGCGCCTCGTCGCTCACGCCCGCCTCGCGCTGCCAGGCCCGCGCGAAGAGCAGCGGCGAGTACCAGACGCCGCCCACGACGAAGGCCGCCACCGCACCTGCCACCGCTGCCAGCCAGTTGATCTGCATCGACCCTCCTCCTCGAAACGCCGGGGGATGCTGCCCCCGGGGTGGAAACTCAGCGTCGGGCCCCGCGCCTGCGGGCCGAGCGCATCCGGCGGGGCGAAGGAGACGGGGCGCGGGCGAGCAACGCCTCGACGTGCGCCCGGAGCTCGGCCACGGCGCGGTCGAACCAGGACGGGTCCCGGTAGGTCCGGGCGAGCATCACCCCGCCCTCCATCGTCACCAGGGCGAAGGCCGCCAGCCGCTCCGGGTCCGCATCCGCCGGCAGTCGCGCGGCCGCCTCGCGGAAGCAGGCGGCGACCTCCTTCACCCATCCATCGAAGTTCACCGCCAGCGCCTCACGCACCACCGGGTCCGGCTCGTGCAGCTCCAGGGCCAGGCTCCCGATGGGACAGCCGTAGGTGCAGTCGGTCTGCTCCATCGCCGCGCGGTAGCGGGCGAGGAGCGCGAACACCCGCTCGATCGGGTCCTTCACCCCGGCCCACGCCGGCGCGAGGAGCATCGGGCGGATGCCGACCCGGTACTGCTCGAGCACCGCCAGCAGCAGGTCCTGCTTCGCCGGGAAGAAGTGGTACAGGCTGCCGGCGTTCACCCCGGCACGGCCGAGGATGTCGGCGATCGAGGTGGACAGGTACCCCTTCTCCCAGAAGAGGTGACGGGCGGCCTCGACGAGGCGGGCCCGGGTGTCGGGGCGAGAGGCGGCGGGGTCGGGAGCCTGGGGCATCTTCTTGGTTGAGCGTTCAACCCAACCTGATACTGTTCCCGCCACTCGGTCAAGGGGCAGCAGCCCCGGGAGGTCAGGAATGAGGCTCGGGAGGTCCTTCCTCGCGGTGTCCGTCGGTCTCGCGTTCGCGCTGCTCGCCCGGCCCGCGTCCGCGGAGGTGCTGAACGCCGCGCCCGGCGGATTCGTGGTACAGCACCGAGCCGCGCTCGCGCTCCCCGCGGAGAAGGCGTGGGCGCGGCTGGTCCAGGTCCAGTCGTGGTGGAGCCCCGAGCACACCTATTCCGGCGCGAGCCGGAATCTCTCGCTCCGGCTCTCTCCCGGCGGGTGCTTCTGCGAGCGGCTGCCGGCGGGTGGATTCGCCAAGCACGCCGAGGTGGTGCAGCTGCAGCCCCGGAAGCTCCTCCGTCTGTCCGGGAGCCTCGGTCCTCTGCAAGCGCTGGGAGCAGCCGGCGCGCTGAGCTTCGCGCTCGCCGACGCCGAGGGCGGCACGCAGGTGACGTTGACCTACCAGGTCGGTGGCTTCGCCGCGGATGGCCTCGACAAGCTCGCGCCCCTCGTGGACCAAGTGCTGGGCGAGCAGCTGAAGCGCCTTGCCACGCTGCCCGCCCGCTGAGGGTCACGGGTCGACGACCAGCGTCCCCGCCATGTCCTCGTGCCCGTCGCCGCAGAACACGTCGCAGGCGAAGGGGAACCGTCCGGCCTTCTCCGCGGTCACCTCGACGCGGGCGGTTCCACCGGGAGGCACGTCGGCGCGGATGCCCAGCTCGGGGAGCTTGAACCCGTGCTTCCGGTCCAGCGAGGTGAGCTCCAGCACCACGTGCTCGCCCCGCTTGATGTGGACCTCTGACGGCGAATACTCGAACTTCTTGGCGGTGATCTTGATCACCCTCGGTTCCTCCGCCGCCGCGGCGGCGCTGGCCACCACCACCAGGAGCAGACCGGTGAGGAGCCCCTTCACACCCGGGCCCCGTGCACGTCGTACTCCTCGAGGGTGACCGCGCCATCCTTTCCCGCCACCTCCACCTCCCGGTAGCCGAGACCACGCCCCGGATGCTCGGCGTCCCACGGGACCGCCACCCGCTTCGGTACGCTCCCCGGCGCGGGCAGGGGGAACATCAGCGACTTGGCCGAGTGGTGCGCGATGTGCCCGGTCATCCGGTGGTTCTCCTGGTGGATGTGCCCGTAGAAGACCGTCAGGTGCCGGTATGGCTCGAGGACCGAGATCACCTTGGACCCGTCGGCGGTGGCCCAGTCCCACTGCGGATAGAGGTCGAACAGCGGCCGGTGGGTGAGGACGACGATGGGCGCGTCCTTGTCCAGCTTTGCCAACTCGGACTTGAGCCAGTCGATCTGCGTGTCGCCCACCGCGCCGGACGGGTCGGAGACGTTGTCCAGGGCGATGAAGTGCACGCCCTTGTGCTGGAAGCTCTGGTGCAGCACCCCGAAGTGCTCCTGGTACGCCTGCCCCTTGTCCAGCGAGGCGTCGTGCTCTCCGGGGAGGAAGTAGGTCTTGGGGACCCGCAGCTCGGAGACGATGGTCTTGAACTCGGTCATCCGCTTGCGGCGGAGCGCATCATCGTCGGTGGTGTGGGTGAGGTCGCCGGTGAAGACCACGAAGTCTGGCTTGGCCTTGCTCGCGTTCACCACCTGGACCACCTGCTTCAGGGTGCGGTCCGCCTCGGGGTTCGGGGGGCCACTGAACCCCCAGTGCGTGTCCGAGAGCTGGAGGAAGAAGAAGTCCTCGGCACCCTTGCCCTTGCTGGCCGCCAGGGAAAACCCGGGCAACCCCGAGCCGAGGACCACCCCGCCAAGGCCCAGCAGCTTCATCAGCTCCCGTCGATCGATGCGCATCTCGATTGCTCCTGTGGTGTGCACAGCCCTGTGTGCCCCCCAGACTCCGGGTGCCGGGGCTGGTATTCCCTCGGGGCGATGGAATGGATTCCCGGGGTGCGGAGTCCTGGCGATCGTGGACGACGATTCTCGAGCGTTCGAACAGTTCGCCCGGCCTCACGCCGCCGCGGCGCTCCGCCTGGCGCGGACGCTGGTCCGCAACGAGGCGGACGCCCAGGACGTGCTTCAGGACTCCTTCCTCCGGGCCTTCCGGCACTTCCGGGGCTTCTCCGGAGACAGCCCGCGGGCATGGCTGCTGTCGATCGTCCGGAACGTCAGCTTCACCCTGTGGCGGAAGCGCGAGCGCGACGACCCGGGGGACCTCGAGCCGGCGCTGGACGCCGAGCCGGACCCGACGCCGTCGCCCGAGGCCCGGCTGCTCGAGGCCTGTGACAGGTCGCAGGTGCACGCCGCGCTGGACCGGCTGCCGGGCCTGCACCGCGAAGTGCTGGTGCTGAGAGAGATGGAGGAGTGCAGCTACCGCGAGATCGCCGAGATCCTCGGCGTGCCGATCGGGACGGTGATGTCGAGGCTGTCGCGCGCCCGCGCGCAGCTGGTGAAGGAACTGGTGGGCGACCCGTGGAGCAAGAACTGATGACTTCCTACGACGAACATCCGCGCGGCGCGCTCCATGCTTACCTCGACGGGGAGCTCTCCCTGGAGGGCTCGCTGGAGGTGGAGCACCACCTCGAGGAGTGCCGCGCCTGCCGGCGCGAGCTGGAGACGCTCCGGGCGCTCCGGCGCCTCCTGCAGTCAGCGAAGGCGGAGGCGTCCGAGGCCGAGTGGATGCTCACCCGGGTGACCCGTGGCGTCCGCGCCCGCCGGCGACGGGTCTTCGCCGTCAGCGGCTTCGGAGCCATGGCGGCTGCCGCGCTGGTGGCCCTGGTGCTGGTCCCCCACGGGACCGCGGGCATCGTGCAGGAGGTCGCGGCGGTGCACGCCCGGGCGCTCGATGCAGGCCGGACGGTGGAGGTCGCCTCGGACGATCCGGCGGCCCTCCAGCGCTGGCTCTCCACCCGGCTGCCCGGCGCGGTGCCGCCCACGGCCGGAGGTGACGGGTTCGCTCTGCGCGGGGCCCGGGTCGACTCGCTCGACGGCCGGCCGGTGGCCACGGCGGTGTACGAGGTGCGGAGCCACCTGGTGGACGTCTTCGCCTGGCCTTCCTCGGAGCGCGACATGGAGCCGCGCCCCTCGGTGGCCGGGCGATGGACGGTCTGCCGCTGGTCGCACCGTGGGGTGGCCTACTGGATGGTCTCGGACGCCGGGACCGAGGACCTCAAGGCGCTCGCGGCGCTGATCAAGGAACGCCGCACGTGACCGCACGGCAGCTGGGGTTGCGCCTGCTGCTCCTGGGGATCGGCGCGGCGGGCCTCGGCGTGGGCGCGGTGGCGCTCGGGGCGGTGAACCCATCCGCCACCACCCGCCCCTCCAAGCTCGAGCGGGCCGTGGCCCACGCGGCGCTGGGCGCGGCGGTGCGGGCGCGCGCTCCCCGGGGCAAGACGGCGCCGTCAGACCCAGCCAGCGTGGACCGCGGACGCGAGACGTACCGGGCGAACTGCCTGGTCTGTCACGGCGTCCCGGGCGGGGAGCAGTCCACCATCGCCGCAGGACTGAACCCGCCGGTGCCGGACCTGGCGGAGCCCGAGACCCAGGCGCGCACCGACGGCGAGCTCTACTTCCTGGTCTCGGGCGGGGTGCGGCTCACCGGGATGCCGAGCTTCGAGCGGTCCCTGCCAGAGGCCGTGCGCTGGGACGTGGTGGCCTTCCTCCGGGTGCTCCCGACGCTCGGCGACGCGCAGTTGAAGGCGCTGTCCGACCGGCGCGGGCAGCCCTGACAGCGAGCGGCGCGAGCTCAGGCCGCGCGCGCGTCCTCGATCGCCGTGGAGATGATGGCCTCGGTGAAAGCCGTGTCGGCCGGGCGCGACTCGCTCACCACCACCGCGCTGCCGCGGATGCGGCGGCTGTAGAGGCTGAGCGAAGGGTCGAGCAGGAAGCGCAGCAGCAGCGCGGTCCAGGAGCGGTGGTGAACAAGCCCGTCGTAGAACTCGGGGGCCATCGCCTTCAGCCGCGGCAGCCGCGACCAGGGCACCATCATGAGGTCGTGGTGCTCGTTGTGGTACCCGACGTTGAAGGCCACCAGGTTCAGTGGGCCGTAGTAGGAGAACGTCTCCTGCCCCGCCTTGCCGCTGGTCAGGTAGTGCTCCTGGATCCACCGCGCGCCCACCGGATGGAGCCCGATGGCGAAGATGCTGGAGAGCGTGAGGTAGAGCACCGCCTTCCAGCCCGCCACCGCCCACAGCGCGGCGAGGAAGCTGACCTGGACCGCCACGTTCGCTAGGTACCAGCGGTCGAGCACCTGCACCCGCTTGAGCCGCGGCACGCGCAGGCTCTGCCAGGCGAAGAAGGTGAGCAGCCAGAGCGCCTTGCGCACCGTGCCATTGCCCACCAGGCGCGCCTCGAGCGGAGAGGCCAGGTCCGCGTCCAGCTCCGGGTCACCCTGGAAGCGGTGGTGGAGCAGGTGGAACTTCCGGAACGAGATGGCTGCGGGGAAGACGATGGGGAGGTTGGCGAGGATCTGCAGCCAGGCGTTCCACCGCGTCCTCCGGAAGACCAGGTTGTGGGTGCAGTCGTGGATCAGCGTCCAGAGGGCGTGGTCTGCGAGCGCGCCCACCAGGTACGCGACGGGCACCAGCACCCACCACGGCTGGCCGCGTACGGCCCAGGCCACGCAGATCTGGAAGGCGACGACGGCGACGACCCAGAAGGCCGTGCTGCGCTCACGCCCGAAGAGCGAGCGGACCTCGGGGTGCGCGGCGAGGAGCTCCCGCGTCCGCGCCAGGTGCGGCTCCGGGTAGTCCACCACGTCCCAGGAAAGAGCCGGCCCAGCCATGCGCAGGCTCATACCACGTCCGACACCTGAGGGCCGCGCTCGCCTGGGTGGCTGGCCGGGTGACTACGGAGGAATGGCACCGCAGGGCGGCGACTGCGTCTTGAGCGCGTCGCAGTAGATCGCCTCGATGCTCCCGTTCAACGACCCGTTCGGGAATGTGATGTTGGTCAACGTCACCTTGAGGTTCGTGGTGGTGCTGCCAACCTGGGTGACGGTCACCTTCCCTGCGGTGGCGTACGTTCCGGTCGGAGTGCAGGTGGTCGCCACCGCGAAGGCGCCGTCCCACCACTGCCCTGACCCCGGACTGGTCAACGGGGGGAGATGAGCGAGGTCGGCGTAGCTGTAGTCACCGAGCCCCACGGCCACCGGGTTGCCAGCGGTGGTGAGGTTGAGCAAGCCGAAGCCGAACACCGTTGTCGGCCCAGGAATCGTCGATCCGGTGAGCAGGGCGCAGAGACCCGTCCGGTCGCCCACCACCACGTTGACGTTGTCGGTATACGGAGTGATGCCGAACACCGCATCTCTCACCGTCAGCGCCTGTCCGTTCACGGTTCCGGTGAGGGTCCCACTCCCGGTGGTGGGCCCCGCATCGGGGGAGTTGCCACTGCTACTCCCGCACGCACAGGCGAGCAGGCACAGCGCGATCCAGCGCTTCATGTTTCCCCTCCCAGGTCCAAGAGGACCGCTCAGTCCTCTCGCTTCGGAGCCCGCGTCATCAGCTCCACCACCGCCCGGCGCGGGCTCTTCCCCTCGTACATGATGGCATGGACCTGGTCGCAGATGGGGAGTTCCACGCCGACCTTCCGTGAGAGGTCCCGGGCGCTCCGGGCGGTCTTCACGCCCTCGGCGACCTGCGTCATCCCGGCGAGCACCTGCTCGAGCGACCGGCCCTTGCCGAGCTCGATCCCCACCTGGCGGTTGCGCGACAGGTCGCCGGTGCAGGTGAGCACCAGGTCTCCGAGCCCCGAGAGCCCCATCAGCGTCAGGGGATTGGCCCCCATGGCCACCGCGATGCGGCTGATCTCCGCCAGGCCGCGGGTGATGAGGGCGCTCCGGGCATTCAGGCCGAACCCGAGGCCGTCGGAGATGCCGGCGGCGATGGCGATGACGTTCTTCAGCGCCCCGCCCATCTCCACGCCGATGACGTCGATGGAGGTGTACGTCCGGAAGGACTCGGTCTGCAGCGCCGCCTGGACCTTCTGGGCCACCTTCTCGAAGTGCGAGGCGACGGTGACCACCGTGGGCATCCCCAACGCCATCTCCTTGGCGAAGGAGGGACCGGAGAGGATGGCGATGGAGGGGTGGTACTGCTCGGGGAGGCAGTCCTCGAGCAGCTGGGTCATCGTCAGGAGGGTCTCGTTCTCGATGCCCTTGGCGACGGTGAGCAACGGCACGTGCTCGGGCAGGTACGGGAGCGCCTTCTTCACCACGTCGCGCGTCGCGTGGGACGGGGTGGCGAAGACCACCAGCTCGCTTCCGGCCAGCGCCTCCTCGAGCGAGAGGGTGGCCCGGACCCGGGCGGACACCGCGATGCCCGGCAGGTAGGTCCGGTTCTCGCGGGCGCCATTGATGGACTCGACGACCGAGGCCTCGCGCGCCCAGGCCTGGACGTCGTCAGAGCGGCTGGCGAGCGTGTTGGCAAGCGCCGTCCCGAAGGCTCCGAGGCCGATGACCGAGGCACGCATCGCAAGCCCCTCCTAGAAGGACCTGCCACTCTACGCGATCACGTTCCGCCCGCGTGCTGGCTCCCGCGTGGGTTGCCAAACCGCATCCCTGACACGGCGGACACGACCCGGGGGCGATTAGTCTCCCTTCCGACATGCCCCGGTCGGTTCCCATCGAGCTGCTGAGCTTCCGGCGCACCTTCGCCCTGCTGATGGTGCTGGTGGCAGTGCCCTCCGCAGGGCTCACCGGGCTGGGTGTGGTGGCCATCCTCAACGAGCGCGCCGCGGTGGAGAAGCGGCTCGCCTCGGTGTGGCAGGACCGGCTGGACACCCTGGCCACCCGGTTCCGGCAGGCGCTGGACGCCAGCACGGTGTCCCGGACCGACGGCGGCGTCCGGGTCACCGCCCCGTCGGGGCTGTTGCTGTCGGGCGCCGGGTTCCGGCTCTCGCGCGACGTGCTCGAGTCACCGGACCCCGGTTTGGTGGCTGCGCTCACCCCGCTACGGAGCCAGCTGGCGTTTCTTCCCGAGCGACCGAGCTTCCAGAGCCTCGCCGGGCCCGCCGGACCGCTGCTCATCGTGGCGTTCCGGACTCCGGACGGCGTGCTGGGAGCGGAGCTCTCGCAGGCCGCGCTGGAGCAGCTTCTCGCCGCGAGCGCGCAGGACCTCAAGAGCAAGGGGGAGCAGGTCCGGTTCGAGCTGACCGCGGTGCAACCGACCCGGCCCGGCCTGGTGGGCAAGTTCGTCGGCGGCGTGCCCGGGGCGAAGAACGCGCTGGAGGTGACGCCTCTCGCCGAGCGGCCGCTGCCCGCGCCATTGCAAGAGTTCCAGCTGCGCGCCATGCCCGAGGGGGGCGATCCGGTGGCCTTCGCCTCGCTGCGCAACCGGCTGGTCTACGCCGGGCTGCTCGGCGCCTTCTACGCCACGCTGGTGGTCGGGGTGGTCTACACCGCGCGCGCTCTCTACCTCCAGGCGCGGCTGTCCAGACTGAAGACCGACTTCGTGAGCCTGGTGAGCCACGAGCTGCGCACCCCGCTCACCTCGATCCGGATGTTCATCGAGACGCTGGCGCTCGGCCGGGTGAAGGAGCCCCAGCAGACCCAGGAGGTGCTGGAGCTGCTCCAGAAGGAGACCGAGCGGCTCTCGGCGATGATCGAGCGGGTGCTCGACTGGGCGCGGCTCGAGTCCGGGCGCCAGCGCTACCGGAGGGACCGCCTCACCGCCCGGGAGATCATCGACGCCTCGCTCGACGCCTTCCGGGCGCAGCGGCTGGACAACCAGGTCCAGCTCCGCTGCGAGGTGCCGGAGCCGCTCCCCCCGCTGGAGGGGGATCGCGAGGCGCTGGCCGGCGCGCTCCTCAACCTGCTCCACAACGCCTACAAGTACTCGGGGGCCGAGAAGCGCATCGAGCTCCGGGCCGGGGCCCGGAACGGCGGGGTGGACATCCAGGTGGAGGACCACGGGGTGGGCATCGCCAAGCGCGACCGGAAGCGGGTGTTCGAGCGCTTCTACCGGGTGGACAACCTCCTCACCCGCCAGACCGAGGGCTCGGGGCTCGGCCTCTCCATCAGCCGGCGCATCGTCGAGGCGCATGGCGGCAGGCTCACCGTGATCAGCGAGCTGGGCAAGGGCAGCACCTTCACCATCCACCTGCCGGCGGCGAAGGAGGCGCGGGCGTGAGCCAGGAGAGGCCCCGCATCCTCGTCGTGGAGGACGACCTGTCCATCCTCACCGGGGTGTCGATGAACCTCCGCTTCGAGGGGTACGAGGTGCTGCAGGCCCAGGACGGAGCGCGCGGTCTGGAGATGGCGGTCAGCGACGCTCCGGACCTCATCGTGCTCGACGTGATGATGCCGCGGCTCAACGGCTACGAGGTGCTGCGGGCGCTGCGGTCGCGTGGGGTGCGCACGCCCGTGCTGGTGCTCTCGGCGAAGGGGATGGAGCGGGACAAGGTGCTCGGACTGGACCTCGGCGCCGATGACTACGTGGTGAAGCCGTTCGGAGTCGCCGAGCTGATGGCCCGGGTGAAGGCGGTGCTCCGGCGCCGCTGGGGCGATGACGGCCAGGTGGTCCGCTTCGGGGACGTCGCGGTGAACCTCGGCAGCAAGCAGGTGACGCGGGCCGACGGCCCGGTCGAGCTGACGGCGCAGGAGTTCAAGCTGCTGGCGCACCTGGTCTCGAATCCTGGCCGGACCTTCGCCCGGGAGGAGCTGCTCTCGGGCGCCTGGGGCATCGACTACGAGGGAACCCCGCGAACCGTGGACACCTTCGTCCGGCAGCTGCGCCAGAAGCTCGAGCCCGACCCGGAGGCGCCCCGCTACATCCTGACGGCGCGGGGTCTGGGCTACCGATTCGAGCGCCCCCAGGCCTGAGCCCGGTCGCTGGCGCGCCCCTGCGCGCTCCCGCAGGCGTCCCCCTGGTTCGGGGGGCTGACGCAACCTCGGGGCGGCAGGGAAGATCCGGCCTTCCCGGACGACGTCTCCTGGGGACATGAGACCGGCCGTTGCACTCCAGACGGACGCCTTGACCGTGATTCCGACACGGTGGCACCGTCGCGCCATTCCGGCGCGGTCGAAGTTCCGCAGTCCAACGACATTGGATCCAACACTGCGGGCGGCCGTCGTCGCGCTCCGGCCCGTCCTGCTCGTCCTGGCGCGGCGGATGTGTGCCTCGGAGGCGGACTCCGCCGACGTGGTGCACGACGCGCTGGAGAGCGCGCTCGAGGCCGGTGACCGGCTGAAGGCGGTGGAGAACCTCCAGGCCTGGCTGGTCACCATCCTCCACCGGCGGATGATCGACCTGTTTCGCAAGCGAGAGCGCGAGCAGCTGGGCGATCCACCCGAGGAGCCGGCGATGACCCAGGACCCGGCTCCCGCGGACGCACCGCTCTGGAGCCGCATCGACGGCGAGCAGCTCCGCGCGGCGGTGGAGCGGCTCGAGCCCGAGTTCCGCGAAGTCTTCATCCTGCACGCCTTCGAGCGCCGCTCGTACCGGGACATCGCCGCCACGCTCGCCATTCCTCAGAACACCGTCGGAACGCGCCTTCTCCGGGCGCGCCGGAAGCTCCGGGTGCTGCTCCTGGGCGGCCGGGAGGAGGTGGACACATGACGCCCGAGGACCACAGCGGAGGTCCGGTGCACTGCGCGCAGCTCGGCGCCTTCGTCGACGGCGAGCTGGACGCAGGGGAGGCAGCGGCGTTCCGCCGGCATCTCCTGATGTGCGCCCGGTGCCAGCAGGAGATGCACGGGCTGATGCAGCTGTCGGCTCTGGCCGAGCAGGCCCGGGAGCAGCGCCCGGCGAAGCGGCCCGCCCTCGCGCCGGTCTTGGTCGCCGCGGCGGACCGGCGCGCCCGTCCCCATCGCGCGGCATGGATGGGCGTGGTGGGGGCGGTGGCGGTGGCGGCGTCGCTGGCGGTCCTGGTGCTCCCGGCGCGGGGCCCGACGACGGCGGCAATGCTCCTCGCCTCGCGCGACAGCCGCCGGGTGTCGGGCTGGCCGAGCTACGCCGGAGCCCAGGAGTACCGGCCGTACGCGGTCCAGCGCGGAGGCAGGGCCGACGACGTCGTCCCGGGCGTCAGCACGCTTGAGGAGCGACAGGACTGGGCAGGGCTGGCCAGCGTGGCCCTGGTCCGGGGCGAGTTCAAGCAGGCCATGGCGTACCTCCAGCGTGCGCCGAAGGACGCTCGGACCCGCAACGACATCGGCCTGGCCCTCCTCGAGCTCGGGCAGCCGGAAGCCGCGCTCGAGGCGCTGGACATGGCTCTCCGCGAGGACCCTTCCCTGCCCCAGGCGCTGTTCAACCGCGGGCTCGCGCTCGAGAGATTGCATCTGGATCGAGCCGCGACCAGCGCCTTCCGTCTTGCATCGGCCGCCGCGGCCGGTGGCTGGCGCGCGGAGGCAGACGCCTCCGTGCAGCGGCTGCAGACGCGGATCGCGACGGAAGCGGAGCAGGCGAGGACCCTGGCTTCCGTCTGCCAGGAGCTGGCCGAGGAGCAGCGGGCACCTCCGGGCGAGCTGCTGGTCCGCGCCCCTGGGGCGCTGCGCAGAGCATTCTATTCGGCAGTCGCGCTGGCCCCCAGCGACGCCCGGCTGGCCGCGCTGCTCCCCACGGCCAGAGACCTGGATCGGCTGGGGCAGGGTCGCGTCCTCGAGTCCCTGGTCGAGTCGACGCGGCGACAGGCCAACACGGCGCGCTGGTCGCTCGTGCCGCTGCTCCGACCGGTCCTCCGCAACCCGGGCCCGGAGACGGTCGATCAGAGGCGCGAGCTCGCAGAACGCGCGAGGCGCGCCGGACAGACCGATCAGCTCCTGCTCCTGGCCTCGCTGAGCTTCGAGGATACGAGCCTGGGATTTCCCCGGCTCGCGGCGGCGTCGGGAGAACCGTTCTGGCAGCTCCGGGAGCGCGCGCGTCAGGTCCGCGCAGCCCGCCTCGATGGCACGCCCGCGCCTCAGGTCACCCTTGCGCAAGGCGATCTGAAGAGATGGTGCGGCGATCCCTCGCTCGGCGGAGAGTGCGCCAACGTGCTGGTGGAGCTGGCACAGGTCGACCTGCGCCTGGGGAGGCCGGAGCAGGCGCTCTCGTCCATTCGCGAGGCGATCGCCCGGGCGCGGACGGCGCCCAACCCGGTCCGCGACAGAGCCCTGCTCCTGATGGAGGCGCAGATCCAGCTGCAGGCGGATCGCCTGGCGGCGGCCAGCGCCATCTTTCAGGACGTGTTGCTCGGCGATCCCGGCGACTGCGCCCTCGAGGTGTTCGTCGGCCAGCAGCTCACCAATGGCTTCATCGAGCGGGGGGACACGATCGCTGCACGCAGGGCGTTTGATGATTCCCGCCGATGTGCGGCAACCATCCCAGCCTCGATCTACCGGGCACGGGTGGCCACCCGGCTGGCTCTGCTCGAGCGGACCGCCGATTCGCGCAGCGCTGCGCTGGACGTGATCCGTGCGGCGGAGAAGTCCGGGCTTCCCGCGCAGTCCTCCAAGGACCTCGCGCTCTTTCGGGCCACGGTCCTGGCCGAGGCCGACGACGCGGGAGCGGACGGAGTGCTCCAGGCCGCTGTGGGCGGCAGCTCGGAAGCGGGCGCCAAGACCGGGAAGCCGGACCCGAGAGAGAGCGAGGACGACCTGGCCGTGGCCAGGACCGCCCTCGTCTTCTGGTTCCTCAGAAGGGGAGAGGTGGGACCTGCCCTCGAGGGCCTCGCCGAGCTGGGAGGGACAGAGGCGCCCGCATCCTGCGTGCTCGGAGTCGTTGCCCAGTACGGGCGTCTGGGCTGGGTCGCGCGCGGAGAGGACGGCCGGTCCACCGTGGTTCTGGACGAGGCAGCACCGGACGCCCAGAGACCCGCACCGGTGGCCATTGCCGAGAGTCTCGGGCGCTGTGGTTCGGTCGGAGTGCTGGCCAGCGCCTCGGTGCTCGGGCGTCCCCGGCTGTTGCCGCCGGGTGTCGCCTGGAGCTTCCGGACCTCGCCTCACCCCACGCGCGTGCCCGGGCCCTTCCGGAGCCGTGTCCGGGTCAGGGGCACGGTCCTGCCTCCGGGACTCGAGCTTCCGGCCCTCGCGCCCGCAGCCACCGACGATGCCGGGTGGACCGTCCTGGAAGGTGCGGATGCAACGCCGTCACGGGTGCGGGCGAGCCTGCAGCGGGCGGACCTGGTCGATTTCGAGGTCCACGGGGTCATCGACGCCGAGATGCCCGATGGTGCCCTCCTCGTCCTATCGCCCGAATCAGGAGGCGGCTATGCCCTCACCGCTTCCGCCATCGAAGGAATGACGCTGCCGGGGGCGCCGCTGGTGTTGTTCGGGGCCTGCCGGGCCGCAGCTCGCTCTCCGTTCCGTGACCGTCCCTGGAACCTCCCGGCCTCCTTCAGCCGCGCCGGAGCACGGGGTGTGGTTGCGTCGCTTTCGGAGTTGCCTGACGCGACGATCGGCGCTTTCTTCGAACGGCTCGTCACCCGGATGGAGGGGGGCGCGGAACTGTCGGTCGCGCTGAGGGACGAGCGCCAGGCCTGGCTGGCGCGCGGCCAGGCCTGGGTCGAAGACGTGGTCGCCTTCGAATGAGCGCGTTGCTGGGGGGTTATTCATGCACCGCATCCAGGTAGCCTGTTTCGCGCTGCTCACGCTGCTCACCAGCTGCGCGACGTCCAGTCCGCAGCCCACCACCGTTCAGCAGACCCAGCCGGAGCTGGCACCCACACCGGCGCCGATCCCCCCTCCGTCCACCCTGGAGCACAGCGACCAGATCCCGCTGGCAGCCGCGAGCGAGTCGCTCACAACCGAGGACGTCAAGGTTTGCAGCGACCCTCGCGATCCGGCGCTTCACTCCTACTACCTGAAGCTTCGCCCGCGGCGTGGCTTCTACTACTTCAAGCTGCTCCGGACGCCGAAGGACGTGACCATCGTGATCGTCCGGGCAAGCGAGGACCTCTCGGGAGGCCGGCCGAGGAGCCCCGTCCCCCTCCCAGCAGTGGAGAAGATCATTGGGCCGATCCCCAGGAAGGATGTGAAGGCGTGGCACCTGGTCTATGCGATGCTCCGTCGCTACGCATCCAGTCCACCGGCGGGGAACTACTGCTGGGACGACGACTGCTATGGCTCGATCAACCAGCTGATCGACCCCCACGACGAGGGAGACCCTCGCCCCGGAGACGATCCCCCCGGTCAGCCGCCCACCGGCGGGTACATGGTCGCTCTCGATCCGCCATATCCCCCGCTCGCGACGCTCGATCCCGAGGTGGACACCGTCGGGGCGGCACTCGCTGGACGCGAGCCGCCGATGCTGAGGTATCTGGTGCAGCCAGGATCCGCACCCGCGCCGACCACGACCAGCCGCGAGTGCGTCGACCCGAGCCGGCTCAAGATGATCAAGGAACAGGCCGCGCAGATCGTGAAGATCGGCAGCAGCTCCAGCGCCCAGTCCAAGCAGTAGCGGTCGTCATCGCCCTCCTCTGCGCACTGGCCCCTGGCTGCACGCCCGGGGCCACGCGCCCGACCTCCAGCGCTCCGTGTGGCCAGGGGCCGGTCTTCTCCCGTCCGCCGCCCACGCTCATCGACGCGACCGGTCGGCCCGTGGAGATCGCCGGACGCCCACCCGGTCCGTGTGAGACGCCTCCTCCGATGATCAGCCCGCCCCCGGCGACCGCGGGCGGGGGCGAGCACCGATGGTGGCGGGCCGGTGCGCTCGCGGACCGGGTCACCCAGGGGGTCGGGGCCAGACTGATGGTCGCGGCGCCCCACACGGCCGAGGGCGAGCACTCGCTGGCCGAGCTCTCGGCGGAGTCCGGCTTCTTGCACCGCAACCTGGTCGAGGTCGGCTGGCGGGTGGCTCCCCGCACGCTCGGTGATGCGCGACCCCACCTCTTCGTCTTCCACTGGGTGCACGGCACGCCCCGCTGCTACGACGGCTGCGGCTTCGTCCCGACGGGAGGCTGGGCCATACCCGGACGCGATCTCTCCACGAACGTCGGCCGGCTCCTGTACCTCGGCATGGTGGCCGTGGAAGGAACGTGGTGGGTCTGGCTGGAGGATGGGTGGGTCGGCTCCTTCCCCGCGTCGGAGTGGGACGGCAACTTCATCCAGGCCACCACCGTGCAATGGTTCGGAGAGGTCTGGAGCCGCTCGGACCCCGCCCGCAGCGCGATGGGAACGGGTGAGCGCGCCGGCCGACCGGGAGCGGCCCTCTTCCGGGACCTCTGCACGGTCGACCTCGCGAGCTGGACCTGCCGACCGACCGACGCCGAGCTCCGGATGACCGCCCCCGCGCTCTACGATGCCCGGCTCGACGCCGATCGGGTGCTGTCGTTCGGTGGACCCGGCGCCCTCGCCGAGCTCACACCGCCTCCACCACCTTCGTCAGCCAGCGCAGGAACGCCTGCGGCGACAGGAACGTCAGGGCCATCTCGCCCACGTTGAGGCGGGTGGCGCCTCCGAGCGGGGCGGCGGCGTTGGGCTGGAGCGGCACCCCGTCCACCAGCGTGCCGTTGCGGCTCGCGGCGTCCACCACGTTCCAGCGGGCGATCTGCGTCGGGTCCGGGGTGAGGTAGGCGTGGAAGCGCGACACGCTGGCGTGCGGGAAGATCAGATCGTTGTGCTCCGCGCGTCCAATGGTCACCCCGGAGCCGAAGGGATTGGCCCGCCCCTGGACCTTCTTCACCAGGAACACCACCGGGTTCTCCGGCGAGGGCGCGTGCTCGGGCGGCCGGGTCACCCAGCGCGCCTCGGACAGGTCGCCCTCCCAGATGACGAGCGGAGTCTCCAGCACGGACTGGAGCCCGGTCTCGTCGTCCACCAGACGGCGGACCCAGTCGGTGAGCGGGGCGCTGGACGGAAGTTCCATGAGGTGGGGTTCCTGAAGGATTCCGCACCGCACGGTGTAGGTTCAAGTTTCCGTCCGGTGGAGATATGTGGGCAGCGCATGTACCGCCGATACACCGTGCACCGCGATGGAGACCTCCTGGTCGAGGACCTCGGCCCGGATGGGAAACCCCTCGACCCCGAGCCCGTGCCCGCCGAGGACCGGCTGCCGGTGGAGCTCATCCTGCTCGCGCCGGACACGGTGGATGCGCGGGCGCAGCTCCTGGACCTGCTCGAGCTGGCCTTCGAGATGGAGTCCACGCCCGACGGAGAGCGCCCGCCCACGAAGCCGCGTGCCTGAGGGAGACGCCCGCGCGCTCACGCCCTCGGTTCGGTCCGCGCCCGGTGCGCCTCGGCGATGGCCTCGGCCCGGGCAGTGTCGGCGTCCGCGCCCGCGAGGTCCCCGTGCTTCCGCCGGAGCGCGGCCAGCTCCGAGAGCTGCTCTCCCACGACGGGATGCTCGGGGCCGAGCGCCTGCGACAGGTCCTCGACCGCGGCGGCGAGATGGGGGAGCGCCTGCTCCGTCGACTTGGCGGCGAGCTCGTGCGCATCGAGCAGGCGCGAGAGTGCCCGGCTCACCTCGTCCACCGAGCCCGCGGGCGCGGGCTGGCTCTCGTCCGGCGGTGGAAGCTGCTGCAGCACTTCGGCGGCGAGCTCGGCCGCCATCTTCTCCGCCCCTGCGAGAAGTGACACCGCCGGCGCCGGGTCGTCGGGGACGGTGCCCTCGATGCCGCGCACCCGCTCGATGCGCTCGGCGTCCGGAGGGTGGGTGTCGAACTCGCCGTGCGCCGCGCGGGTGCTCTCCTCCTCCAGCGCATGGCGCAGCGGCGGCAGCATCTCGGCGCGCTTGAGGGCCTGCAGCCGGTACAGCCCCTCGGCCCGGATGCCCGCGCTCCGCAGGGCCCCGAGCACGCGCACCGCTCGGCCCACGTCGTGGTTCGCCTGGCCCACCTTGGTGAGCGCGCGGGCGAAGGTGTCACCTCCGTAGGTGAGCGCGGCGACCCGGTCGGCGAGCAGCTCGCGCCGCCGCCCCTGGCCGCGGGTGATGCGGAGGTACACTCGCACGTAGCCGCGGAGGAACCAGAACGCCGGGTTGATGTACGCGAGGTAGCCGCCCTGCGCCGTGCCCTGGAGCATGGCGATGCTCGCCGTCTCCACCCGGCCGAGCACCGGGGTGAGCTGCGTCTCCCCGTGCGAGAGGTGCCCGTATTCGTGGGCCAGCACGGCGCGGAGCTCGCCGACGGTGAGGTGCTGGAGCGCCGCAAATCCCAGGTGCAGCACGCCCGTCCCGCGCCCCAGGAGCACGCCGAGCGTCGAGCCTCGCTCCTGGACCCCGATCGCCGCCCCGGGGTTGAGGACGATCTCCCCCACCGGTCGCGCCTTGGCGGCCGCTGCCACCTCCTCCACCAGCGTCTGGAGGCGCGGCTCCTCGTCGCGTCCCAGGGTGCGGCCCTCGCCCCCGTTCAGCGTCACGAAGAGCCCGCGCACCATTCCCCAGAGCGCGATGGCCGTCCCGACGACCACCAGCAGGACCAGCTTCAGGGAGAGGACCGGGAGCAGGAACATCGCCCACACCAGACCCACCCCCAGCGCGGCGGTGCCGGCGAGCAGCGCCGGGAGCGCCACGAGCAGGAGCGCCACCGCGGACCAGAGGACCCAGGTGTACACCCGCTCCACGCGCGCCTCGCGGGGGGTCCGGGTACCCGAGCCGAGGTCGGCCCTCACCTCGGCGAGCGCGCTGAGCTCGGCGCGTGACAGGGCGCGCCCCACCAGCGCCACCAGACCGAGCCAGGCGCCGAGCACCGCGGCGCACGCCAGCAGAGCCCACAGTCCGCCCCCGCCCCAGCGCTCGGGGCGAGTCCCGGACTCGATCTCATCGAAGTACGGCCGGCTCGCGCCCAGCGCCCGGGCACGCTCCACGGCCTCGTATGCTCCGAGGTGGTCTCCGTCGTCCCAGCGGGCGGCGGATAGCAGGGCCTGGGCATCGCCACTGTCCGGCGCGAGCTGGACGAGGCGCTCGGCCCGGGTCCGCGCATCGTGCGGGTGGTGGCTCTGCAGGTCCAGCAGGACCGCCGCGTACAGCACGTTCCCCTCATCTGGCTCCAGCCGGATCGCCTCCTCGATCCGCTGCCTGGCCCGGACCGGGTCGCTCTCCAGCTCGAGCCGTCCGAGCTGGGCGAGGAGCTCGGCGCGGCGGCCGACCGGCCCGATGCCCAGCCGGAGCGCCTCCTCGAGCTCGGCGGCTCCACGCGTCCTGTCTCCGGCGCGCAGGAGCACCAGCCCCATCAGCCGGTGCGCCCTGGGGTTCCCGGCGTTCGCCGCGAGAAACGCCGCGGTGGGAGCCTCCAGATTCGGCTCACCCCGCTGCATCCGGTCGAACAGCGCCTGGTATTCGGCGAGCCGGTCCTGCGGGAAGGGATGCGGCTCGTCGGGCTTCTCCGGGCCCCCGGCGAGCAGGACGAGGCTCAGCAGCCATCTGACCATGTGCTTCCCCCCGCGCGAACGGGCGATCGCGCTGGACCGGGAGCAAAGCCGAGCGGCCACCGGCCCGCAAGCCGTCCGAGGTGGGCGGCCGCTCCCCGAGGGCTGGGGCGAGGCGCCCGGGCCTTCAGCTGCGGGCGGGCGTGCGCGGTGGCGCGGCCTGGACCTGCGCCACCACCACCATCCGGTCCGCGCCCGGCTCCCACGGCCGGCCTTCGAAGTCCCGGTCGCGGGTGAGCGGCTCGAGCCCGGTGCTGGCGAGGGCGTGGTCCACCTCGGAAGCGGTGAAGTGACGGAGGAGCAGCCGGTGGATGTCGCCGTGGCCCTGGCGGGTGCGCCGGCCGTGGAGGTGCGGTGTGAACACCGCGCGCTCCGGCTGGACGCCCTCGTGCGGATCCACCTCGTCCGGGAGCAGCCAGCGTCGCGGAGGCAGCGAGAGGTCGAAGGCGAAGCTCGCTGCGGGGAGCAGGTGCTCGCGCGCGGTGCGGAACAGCGCCTCGAGGTCACTCCGGGTGGCCACCAGCGCCACCGCGTCGCGCGGGGCGAACACCGCGGCGAAGCGCTGCGAGAGCCGGAGCGAGCGCAGGTCGGCACGGAGCAGCTGCATCCGACCCTGCAACTCTCCGGGCAGACTGCTGCGCGTCTCCTCGGCACGGGCGAGCATGCGCGGGCTCGGATCCACTCCGGTCACCGGAACGCCACGCTGGACCAGCGCCTCGGCGAGCCGCCCGTCGGCCACGCCCAGCACCAGCACCGGGCCTCCGGCCTCGGGGAGGAGCGACGCGTACCGCGCCACCTCGCCCCGCGCTCCGCCCACCACCGTGAGCGATCTCCGCCGTTCTCCGCGCCCCATGTGTGCCACGTTGGTCTTCACCGACCGGAGTACCACACGCCGGGCCCGTCGTTGTGCGCGAGGGTGTGTCCTCCCGCGCGTCACGCACAGGGCCGGACCTTTCGTTGCGTCCCGAACTCCGTAGAATGGTGCCCCTCCCCGCGATGACCACCACCGGTTCCTCCGCGACCATTCCCGCACACACCGTCCTGGGCCTGCGCGCCCAGAACGAGCGCCTCGGTTTCCAGGAGTTCCACCTGGTCCTGGTGAACACCGACGGCGTGGGGAAGTCGTTCCCCATCACCGACAACTCCCTGAAGATCGGCAAGTCGCCGGACAACGACGTGGTCATCGACTCGCCCACGGTGAGCCGGAACCACCTGGTCATCCAGCGGCAGGGCGACCGGTTCCTGGTGCAGGACCTCCAGTCGACCAACGGCACCTTCATCGACGGGGCGCAGATCCGCGAGGCGTACCTCAAGCCGGGGCAGCTGCTCGAGCTCGGTGACGTGCAGCTGCGCTTCCAGTCCACGCTCACCCCGGTGCGCATCGCGCCCTCGGTGGAGGACCGCCTGGGCGAGCTGGTCGGCAAGAGCGTGCCGATGCGGCAGATCTTCGCCCTCCTCAAGCGGATCAGCTCCACCGACTCGACCCTGCTCCTGGTTGGCGAGACCGGCAGCGGCAAGGGCGCGGCAGCCAAGGCCATCCACCAGCTGTCCCCCCGGCACGATGGGCCGCTGGTGGTCTTCGACTGCGCGGCGGTGAGCGACAGCCTGATCGAGAGCGAGCTCTTCGGCCACGAGAAGGGCGCCTTCACCGGCGCGGTGAACCAGCGCATCGGTTGTCTGGAGCGGGCGCACAACGGGACGCTGTTCCTGGACGAGATCGACGACCTGGGGCTGGACCTCCAGCCCAAGCTGCTCCGGGCCATCGAGGACCGCGAGTTCCGCCGCCTGGGCGCGAGCAGCGCCTCCATCGCCTTCGACGCGCGGATCGTTGCCGCGAGCAAGAAGGACCTCTGGGCGGAGACCCAGGCCGGCCGCTTCCGCGAGGACCTCTACTTCCGGCTGAGCGTGTTCACCGTCAGCCTCCCGCCGCTCCGCGACCGCAAGGAGGACATCCCGCTCCTGGTGGACGCCTTCGCCGGCGAGACCCTCTGGGATCGGCTGCCCGCGGCGGTGCGCGAGCAGTTCCTGGCCCACGCCTGGCCGGGCAACGTGCGCGAGCTGCGCAACGCTCTGGAGCGCGCCCGGCACATGGTGGACATCCCGGAGCTGTCCAGCGGCTCGCTGCTCCGCGAGTTCGCCCGGGACGTCCCGGCCGGCGGTGACTTCCTCCCGGCGAGCTACAGCGGCCCGTTCAAGGAGTGCAAGGAGGACCTGGTCCGCCAGTTCGAGCGCGAGTACCTGACCCGGCTCCTGGCCCGCTCCAAGGGCAACGTGGCCAAGGCCGCCCGCGAGGCGGAGCTGGACCGGAAGCACCTCTACTCGCTCCTCCACAAGTACGGCCTGGTCCAGTCCGACTCGGAGTGAGCCGCCGGCGCTCAGCGTTGCTCGCGGGGAGCCTCGCCCTCCTCGCGCTGGTCGCCGGCCTCGCCTGGCAGACCCGGCTGCGGCGACCCGACCCCCGCCTGGTCGACGTCGGTCCCCGGGTGGTGAGCAACCAGACGGCGCAGCCGCTCTCGCTCTACGGGGAGAACCTCCGCCCGGGCATGGAGCTGCGCCTCTCTGCACCGTTCGACCGCACGGTACCGTTGACGGTGGTGGACCCGGGCCACGGCTACGCGCGGCTCCCCGCAGACCTCACGCTTCCGCCGGAGACGGCGCAGGTGACCGCAGTGCTGTCGGTCGAGGGCCAGCGGACGCGGTCCGAGGTGGGCCTCACGGTGGTGAACGACGCCGGCTTCGCCGACTGGACGTCGCTGGTCCGCTCGGGCGACGTACTGTGGGCCGCCTCCCCCACGACCGACGCGCTGGCGCGGATCGATCCGGTCAAGGGCGAGGTCACCCGCTTCCCGGGTGGTGACGGCCCCTCGGCGCTGGCGGCGTGGACCGAGCCCGACGGCGCGCCCCGGCTCGCGGTGGCGCACTCCTGGGCGCCCGAGATGTGGATCCTCGACGCCCGCACCGGCGCGGTCCTCCGCACCCTCGCCGCGCCGGCCTATGCCACCGGGCTGGCGGTGGACGTGCGCCGGCGTCTGGCCATCGTCGCCGAGACGGTGGAGAACACGGTCCGGGCGCTCTCGCTGGATGACGGCCGCGAGGTGTGGCGCCGGGAGGTGCTGCCGGATCCGAAGCCACTCGCGGTCGCCGGCGCATGGGTGGTGGTGGGAAGCCAGGGCAGCGGCGAGCTCGAGGCGCTGTGGCTCGACGACGGCCGGGCCGGCGACTCCATCGGGCCCCGGCCGGGCACGCCCATCGTCGGCGGGCACACCGAGCCGCACGCCCGCGACGTGATGGGTGGCAAGGCCCCTCGGGCGCTGCTCTGGTCCATCCGGCTGGGGAAGCTCTTCGTCACCAGCATCGGCCCCAACATCGGCCCCAACCCCCAGCGGATGGAGGTCTCGATGAACGGGGGCGTGGGGGTGGTGGACGTGGGTGCCCGCCGCTTCGAGCGGCATCTGGGGTTCGGCGCCGGGGTCACCGAGGGCATGGCGCTGGACGAGGACACCGGCCGGCTCTATGTCGCCGACATCGGGCTGGGGCTGGTGCGCGCCGTGGACGCCGCCGCGCTGGCCGCAGGCGACGAGAGGGCGCGGAAGGCCGAGCTGTGGCGGCTGCCCGTCGTGCCTCCGGACGGGTTCCCGCTCGCGCGCGGCGCGGCGGACTACGGAGTGAATGGCCGGGCGGGGGTGGAGCTGCACTCCGGGCCCCGGGCGCTCGCGCTGTCCGCCGCGGGAACCGAGCTGTACGCGCTGGACCGGTTCACCGCGACGGTGGCGGTCATCGGCGGCGTGCGGAGCGCCCAGCCGCGGGTGGAGCGGCAGATTGCGCTCGAGCCCTCCATCGGGCCGCGGGATCGCCGGCTCGGGCAGGTGCTGTACTTCGCGGACATGGGCCGGAGCGGGATGAGCTGCGACAGCTGCCACCTCGAGGGGCACGACGAGGGCATTCTCTTCGAGAAGACCCACCCCTTGCGCATCTACCGGAGCCCCACCGTCCGGGGCACCCGGGAGACACCGCCCTACTTCACCCCGGCGAGCACGTTCAGCCTGGCCGAGACCGCCCGGATGGTGGGCGATCGCAACCGGTACATGAACCCGACCCTCACCGAGTCCGAGGTCCGCCAGCTCACCCTGTTCAGCGCGACGGTGACCGACCTCCCCAACCCCTACCGCGGCCCGGACGGGGCGCCCCCCGCGTCGGTGGCGCTGCCCGGAGGCGGCACCGGCCGGCCGCTGGAGGGGAGGCGGCTCTTCGACGGCAAGGCGGACTGCGTCCGCTGCCATCCGCCGCCGCTCTTCACCACCGACCAGGAGCTGTCCACCCGCGGTCACTTCATCGACGTGGGCACCCCGCGGACGTTCCCGCTGCGAACCGGAGATCAGGAAACCGTCTTCCGCGGCGTGGGCGTGCCCTCGCTGCTGGGAGCCTGGGACGTGTTCCCCATGCTCACCACCGGGCTGGCCGGGTTCCGCGAGGAGAAGGGCCGGGCGGTGGTGTCGGACCGGGTTCCGCTCCGGGCGATGATCGACCGGTACTCCGCCCCACCGCACGGGAACGCCGCGGTGCTCGACGCGCAGGAGAAGTCGGACCTGCTCGCCTATCTCCTGACCCTCTGACGCTCGGCCCCGGGGGTCGCCGAGGCGAGGCTGAGCCGGGCGTGGGCGTCGTGCAGGTGTAGAGCCGAGGCCGGGAGCGCGCGCCACAGCCCACGCACGCCCACCGCAGGGGCCGCGACCAACCGCGCGCATTCCCGGCGTTTCGCTCCCTGGAGACGCGCTGGATCGGCAGTTGCTAGCGCCGGGAGCAACGGAAGACGTCTGGAGGCCTTCGGCATGACCCGAGCTCTTGGAACGATGGTGATCGGCCTGGCCCTGTTGTGGGCCGCGCCGTCCCTCGCGCAGAACGCTGACAACCCCGAATGTCTCGGCACCCAGTGCGGCGCGCCGAAGGAAGTGGGCGGCGGCTGCGGCTGCGGCTGTGGCTGCGGCTGCTCGGTGTGGGTGAGCTACACCGACGACGGCAAGACGCTGTCGTACACCGACGACGCCGACGGCGACGGCAAGTCCGACGGCTTCGACAACTGCCCCTTCGTCGCCAACCGCGACC
>DATKKF010000097.1:0-6499 GCA_035543115.1 Myxococcaceae bacterium | reverse complement strand
GGTCCTCGGCGGTGTCTCGGTGAGGCGGGGTGGCGGTGCGGCGGCGGGAAGCGACGGTGCGCTCGACGTTCTCGGCGCCGTCTCCGGAACCCGGGGTTTCGGCCCGGCACCGGTGGACACGGGGGACGATACGGAGCTTCGTGTGGCGGGGGACGGTGACACCGGCGCGGCAGTCTCCGGACGCTGTGCGGCAGAAGGCGAGAGGGAGCTCCGCGCCGTGCCTGGCCACGACAGCGGCTCGTCGCCCAGCACGGGTGTCGAGGGGACGCCAGATGCAGGACGTGCCGCCGCTGGAGGGATCGGCTGCGAACGGAGCGGCGCCTCGGATGCCGGACTGACCGAAGCCATCGAGCGAGCAGCGTTCGGTTCACCCGGGAGACGTGCCGTGGCCTGCGCAGCCGGCATCGCCGCGGAGACGGGCATCCTCGTCCCGCCCGGCGGCTGTGTCGGGCGTGCGCTCGGGCTGCTGGCGAAGCCTGGACCCGTCGGAACGGCAGGAGTCATCCCGGGCTGTGCGAGGCCGGGGGTCGACGGACGCATCGTGCTGGGCAGGCCGGAGGTCGTCGAGGTCGGTCGGAGCTCTGCGCCGCTCGTCGCCGGCGAGCCGGGTGCGGAATCCGCCGGGGCGAAGGACCCGGGCATCCGGGTTTCGCTGGTGCCGCTGGCCCTGGGTGGAGGGAGACCCGGGCCGGTGGTCGCTGCCGGCACGTTGGAGGCCGAGGGTGCGCGAGGCGTGCCGGCGGGCGATGGGCTCGGGCCGGAGGGCGCCATCGAGCGTGGCCAGGACGGCAGGGTGCCCGTAGGAATCTGCGCCGGTGGGCGGCCCGGCGTGACCGGTGTCGTCCCGGCTGCGGTTCCGGCCGAGGGCAGGCCCGGAGAGGTCGCCGGGCGGGAGCCTGGGTAGTGGCGCGGGCCCGGAGCCCCGGGACCGGGCCCCGGGACCGGTGTGAGGACGGGCGGTCGCGGGTCCAACGCCCGTCCGGGTCGGGGGACGGGCGTGAGCATCGGGATCTGCGCTCCTGGTCCCGATGCACCCGGCGGATCGAGCTTGAACGGCGGCGGGGTCGCTCGAGGCGGCATGGCCGGTGGCGGGTGCCGGCGATCCAGCGGGATCTCCCGGCTCAGGATCTCCGGCGGCGATTGTGCGGAGAGCGTGCCGGGTTCGCAGGCCGTGCAGTCGCCCTGTGGCGGAAGCTCGGCGCCGCATCTCAGGCACTTGGACACCCCGGCATGAAAGGCCGGATGGAGGGGGGACGCAAGAAACGGGGCTGCCCGCCTGTCCGCTCCCGACCCCTCGCCGTCCTCGTAACGGGGAGGCTCGTCACCCGATCGTCACGACGTTCACGTGATGCCGCTCGGGTGCCCGGCTCGGATGCCCAGACACCTCGGCTCGAGGTGCCTCGGCTCGAGGTGCCAGACACCTCGTTACGGCTCGAGTGCCCGGCTCGAGGTGCCGGCTCGAGGTGCCAGACACCTCGTTACGTCCGCCCGTCGAGACACGAGTCCACGCCGCAGGACACCTGACGAGGGTTCCTCTCGATGGTGCCTTGCCGCGTAGAGCGGCGATTCAGCCCAGCAGCCCGTCGAGGTGTCGAAGCACGGCCAGCGCGGCGACACCTGCGGTCTCCGTCCGGAGCACGAGCGGACCGAGGGAGACCGGGACACCGCCCGCGGTGCGCAGGGCCTCGACCTCCTCACGCTCGAGCCCGCCCTCGGGGCCGATCACCAGCGCCACCGCGCCGTCTCCCGCCGCGGGCCCGAGCCGCTCGCGCTGCTCCTCCTCGTCGAGCACCAGGAGCCGCACCCCCGTGGGCAGCGCCTTCACCGCCTCCTCGAGCGGCCGGAGCGCCGCCACCTCCGGGACCTCCGTTCGACCCGACTGCCGCGCCGCCTCCTCGACGATCCGTTGCCAGCGCGCGTGTCTCGCTGCGAGCGCCTCGAGCTTCGGCCGCGCCACCGAGCGCGCGGTCACCACGGGCCACACCGCGGAGACCCCGAGCTCCGTCGATTTCTGCAGCACCCAGTCCAGCTTGTCCCCCTTCGGCAGGCCCTGGATCAGCACCACGGTCCGCCCGGCCTCGCCCCGCCGCTCCTCGGCGAGCCGGAGCACCGCCCCGCCTTCGTCCACCGTCTCGAGCCATCCCGCCCAGGCCCGGCCGCGCCCGTCGAACACCTCCACCGTCTCTCCAGGCACGACCCGCGCGACGCGCAGGTGGCGAAGGGCCGCTCCCTCCACCCGGACGCGCTCGGGGACGGGCGTGGGGACGTCGAGGCGGACCCGGAACATGTCAGGCGGCCCGGAACTCGAGCCGAACCCAGTCGCCGCTGCGGTCGCCGCCTTCGAACACCGCTCCAGCGCGCTCGAAGGCCTCGCGCACCTCGTCCTCCTGGTGGATGAGCACGCCCGCGAGCACCAGCCGCCGCCGCGTGGCCCGGACCAGCGCCGGCGCGAGCTCCACCAGGGTGTTGGCCAGGATGTTCGCCAGCACCAGGTCGAACGGTCCACCGACCATCCCCAGCGTCGCCCCGGAGAGCTCCACCCCGGTGATGCCGTTGAGCGCCGCGTTCTCCTGCGCCAAGGTCACCGACATCGGGTCGTTGTCCACGCCGACCACCCTGCCGGCCCCGAGCTTCCACGCCATCAGAGCGAGCACGCCCGTCCCGGTCCCCACGTCGAGCACCGAGGCGCCCGGGTGCGCGGTGCAGAACGACTCCACCGCGGCGAGACACAGCGCGGTCGTGGGGTGGTCTCCGGTGCCGAAGGCCATCTTCGGCTCGATGGTGAGCGCCACTGTCCCCTCGGGCGCCGTTTCCCACGGCGGCCCCACCCAGAGCCGCCCCACGCGGGTGGACCGGATCTGCGCGCGCCACGCCGTCGACCAGTCGGTGTCCGGGGCCTCCTCGAGCACCCCCCGCGCGGCCGGCACCCAGGCCGTCACGTCCGCCAGCGCGGCCTCGGCGGGCTCCCGGCCGTCGAACCACGCCACCACGATGGCCTCGCCCGGCGAAGGACCGCGCACGCCCGGCATCGGCGGCGCCTCGCGGTCACGGATCTCCAGTCCCGTCGCCCCGGCGTCCCAGAGCAGCGCCTCCACCCGCTCCGCCTCCGGCTCGGGCACGTCCAGGCTCAGCGAGACCGCGCTCACCTCCGGTGGCCCGGGAGCTGGAGCGGGATCCAGGTGTCCGGCGTGCGGCTCTCCAGGATGCGGAAGAGACCTCGCAGCACGTACCGCTCGAAGTGCGGGCTCTTCCGGTGCGCCTCGAGCGCCTTCTCGTCCTCGTACTGCTCGTAGAGAAAGAAGCGCCGCGGCTCCTCGCGGCTCCGGTGCACCTGGTACATCCGGCAGCCCGCCTCCTGGAGGGTGGCCTCGGTCATCGAGGTGAAGAGGTCGATCGCCTCCTCCTCGCGGTTGGGGAGGACCACGTAGGTGACGGCCACGCAGATCATCTCTCCGCTCCTCTCCGGAACAGCACCCGCGAGGCGAGCCGGCGGTTCCTGGCCACCAGCCAGTAGCCCAGCTCCACCGCCCACACCAGCGGTGGCAGCGCCAGCCCCCGCGCCAGCACCGGGTGGCCCGTTCGCTCCAGGACCCAGAGGCATGCCCGGCCCGCCCGGAGCACGTCCCCCTCCGGGGTGAGGAGATGCACCGCCCGGGCGCACGCCAGACGGAGCTCCGGGGTCATCGGGGGCGAGGGAGCCTGCTGGTACGTCACCGCGCGGAACGTCCGACCACTGTCGTGCCGCTCCGCCCACTCGACGCTCCGGCGGCAGAGGCCGCAGTCGCCGTCCCAGAGCAGGAGCGCCGGCGCGCTCATGGCCCCACCACCGCCGCCACCGCACGGTCCAGCTGGATGACGCGCCGGGCGACGCGCTGGACCTCGTCCGCGGTCACCGCCTGGATTCGCTCGTCGTAGTGCTCGAAGTTGTCGAGCCCGAGCCCGTACGCCGTGTCGAGCGCCAGCAGCGCCGCCCGCGCCGCGTTCCGCTGCAGGCTGATCTCGTGCGTGCCCACCAGGTGGGCCTTCGCCCGATCCAGCTCGGCGGGAGTCACCTGTTCGTCGAGCACCTTGCGGAGCTCGGCCTCCATCGCCGCTTCGGCGGCCTCCCGCTTGTCGGGGCTCGTGCCGATGTAGACCGCGAAGTACCCGGGGTCGAGGCCCTCCACCGCCAGACTGGTCACGCTGTAGGCCATGCTTCGCTTGTCACGGAGCTCGGTGAAGAGCCGCCCGCCCATGCCGGAGAGCACGGTGGAGAGCACCTCCAGCGCGTGCCGATCCGGGTCGAACAGGGTGAGCCCCTGGAACCCGAGCACCACGTGCGCCTGCGCGCGGGCCAGCACCTTGTGCACCCGCCGTCGCTCGGTGGGTGGGGCCTCGCGGGGCACGTCGGGGAGCGGCTCGGGTCCGGTGCCCGCCGCGCCGAACAGCGTGCGCGCGCGCTCGAGCGCCTCCGAGGCGTTCAGGTCGCCGATGATCGCCAGCACCATCCGCGACGGGTCGTGGAAGCGGCGGTGCTGGGCCCGCAGCTGCTCGGCGGTGAAGCGCTCCACGTTGGCCCGCTCGCCGATCTGCGGCATCCGGTAGGGGTGGTGCTGGAACAGCGCCCGGGAGAAGGTGTCGAAGGCCAGGGACGAGGGCCGGTCCTCGCGCGCGGCGATCTCTTGAAGAAGGAGGCCTCGCTCCCGCTCCAGCTCCTCGTCGGGGAAGGCCGGGTCGAGCAGGCAGTCGGCGAACACGGTGAAGGCGCGGTCGAAGTGCCGGGACAGCGCCTCGGCCCGGAGCGACACCGAGTTCCGCCCGCCTGCTCCGGCGAGCGACCCCGCGCAGGCATCCATCAGGTGCTGGATCTCCTCGGCCCCGAGCGACGCCGTGCCCCGGGTGAGCATCCGCGAGAGCAGGGTGGTGAGCCCGTTGGTCTCCTCGGTCTCGAACCGCAGCCCGCCGACGAACGCTGCCCGCAGCGCGACCAGCGGGGTGGTCCGCTCCTCGCGCACCAGCAAGGTCGCTCCGTTGCCCAGCCGCTCCACCTGGATCTTCCCCGCCTCGGGCCCGGTGCCCTTCAGCTTCGGCATCGCCGCTGCGGGCACGGTCTGCGCCCGCCGCGCCGGGGTGGTGACGCCCGGATCACGACGCGCCTCGTCCAGCGCCCCCTGCACCTCGGCCTCGGTGAGCTGCGAACCCGGAGGGAGGAGCGCGGTGACGACCGCGGTGTCGAAGTCGAGGTAGCGCCGCGCCGCCTGGCACACGGCGTCCGGGGTCAGGGCCGCCACCCGGGCGTGGTATTTCTCCTCGGCCTCGAACCCGCCGAGCGTCGTCTCGTAGTGGCCGAGCTTCCGCGCCAGGCCCTGCACCGTCTCGCGGCTGTAGACCGCCTCGCTCTCCACCAGCGCCTTGATGGTCCCCAGCTCCTCCTCCGAGGGGGGCGCGGTGATCAGCTGGGCCAGCGTCCGCAGCGACTCGGTGAGCGCCGGCCGCAACTTCTCGCCCGGCAAGGTCATCCCCACCCCGAACAGGCCCGGGTCCACCGGGGTGTAGGCGTAGGCGCTGATCTCGTTCACCAGCCGCCCGGCGCGCTTCACCTGCCGGAAGAGGCGGCTGGTCTCGCCCTGCCCGGCGAGCATCGCCAGCACGTCCAGTGCCGGCACGTCCTCGTGATTGGCCGCGGGAATGGCGAACGAGACGTTGAGCCAGGCCTCCTTCGCCTCGTCCGGGACCAGATGGATGCGGCGTCCGGTCCGTGCCGGCTCCGGCGGGCGGTGACGGCCGGGCGCGCGCGGGCGTCCCCAGTCACCGCCGAGCAGCTCCTCGGCCCAGGTGTGCACCGAGGCGAGCGGGACGTCGCCCACCGCGACCAGGGTCATCGCCTCGGGGGTGTAGTGCCGCCGGTAGAAGTCGAGGATGCGCTCGCGGGTGGTGGCGCGCACGCTCTCCGGCGTCCCCAGCACCGGCAGCCGGTACGGGTGCACCTGGTAGCTCTCGCGGAACAGGTCGCGCGAGGCGCGGCGGGCCGGCGTGTCCTCGGCGCGCTTGATCTCCTCCACCACCACCTCGCACTCGCGCTGGAGCTCCGTCGGGTCGAAGCGCGGGAACCGCACCGCGTCGGCGAGCACGTCCAGGCCCTCGCGCGCGAACTGGGAGGCCATCACCGTGTGGTAGACGGTGTGATCGAACGAGGTCCAGGCGTTGACCTCGCCGCCGTGCGCTTCGATGTCCCGGGCGATCTCCCCCAGCCCGCGGCGCTCGGTCCCCTTGAACAGCATGTGCTCGTGGAGGTGGGCGAGGCCGGCCTCGTCGGGGCCCTCGTCGGCACCGCCCACGTTGACCCAGATCTGCCAGGCCACGACGTGCGCCGCCCCCTGGTGCTCGTGGAGGACGGTGAGGCCGTTGTCGAGTCGGTGGCGGGTAGGCATGTGGGATGGGCCTTTGGGGCGAAGGACAGGTAGTCTGCCCTGTCAGGCGATGCCCGGCGCACCGGAAGACGTCAATCCTCTTCGAGACC
>DATKKF010000096.1:0-31287 GCA_035543115.1 Myxococcaceae bacterium | reverse complement strand
ACGTCCTGCCGGAACCCCTCGGCCAGCGAGCGCGCGGGGAACAGTGTGTCCCCGAGCGCGGCGATGGCCCCGCTCACCCCGAGCACCACCAGCCCGAGCAGGGCGGCGGCGACGAGAACTCCCACCGCTCCCTGCTCCCGCAGGCGCGGGCGCGGGGTCCCACCGGCCCAGGTGCCGGTCAGCGCGACCACCGCGAGCAGCAGGAAGGTGTTCAGCAGATGCAGCCCCATCACCGCCGCCCGCGCCAACGAGTCGTCCCTCCCGGTCAGCCGGAGCAGGACCAGTGCCGCACCGATCGCGCCCTCCAGGAGGATGGCGACGACGCCGAGCGCGGCGCCGGTGCGGGCCCGGTGCCCGCGGGGGAACGCGACGAATCCCCACACCGCCCAGGCGAGCACAGCCAGGGTGACCAGCGCGCTCGAGACGCGGTGGCTGAACTCGATGATCGTCGCCAGGGCGGGGCCGCGGGGCAGCATCTGCCCGTTGCACACCGGCCAGTGGGCGCCGCAGCCCGCGCCGGACCCGGTCGCGCGCACGTATGCACCCCACGCCACGACGGCGAGGAGGAAGGCGACCAGTCCCCAGGTCGCCCGTGCGAAGCGCCGGTTCACCATGACGCTGCGGTCCTTATCAGCCGCGCCGGGTTGCTGCCATGCTCTGCGGCGCCCCGACGGGGAAGGGAGGGCGGATGAACTTCGAGGTCCGGACAGAGAGTCTCGCCGGAAGGGCGACCGCGCTCGGCTGGGCGCGCGGCCACACCGTGGTCATCGACCGCCCGGCGGACGGCGGGGCACAGGACCTGGGCTTCAACGGGGGCGAGCTGCTGCACCTCGCGGTGGCAGGCTGCGTCTCGAACGACCTCTTCCGCGAGGCCCGGGCCCTCGGTCTCCGGCTCACCCGGGTGGCGGTCACCGCACGCGGCGAGTTCGCCGGCTCGCCTCCGGTCTCGGGCGGTATCGGCTACTCGGTCGAGGTCTGGGGAGATGCGCCGACTGCGGCGCTGCGCGAGCTCGTGGCGCGCGTGGACCGCATCGCCGAGATTCCCAACTCCCTCCGCCGGGGGACGGCCGTCCATCTGGCCGAGACGCAGGTGCACGGCGCCGACGAGGCTCCGGCAGGCCCGGCGAGCGCTGGTTAGGAGTGGCCGGATGAGTCTCGCCCGGCTTCGCGGAGAGACGGTGGACGTCCGGCTATGGACCCCGGTGGAACAGGTCGAGTCGCAGGCGCTCACCCAGCTCCGCAACATCGCCAGCCTGCCCTGGGTCGCCCACGTGGCGGTCATGCCCGACGTGCACTTCGGCAAGGGCGCCACGGTGGGCTCGGTCATCGGGATGCGAGGGGCGGTCTCTCCGGCCGCCGTCGGCGTGGACATCGGCTGCGGTATGGGCGCGGTGAGGACCAGCCTCACCGCGTCGGACCTGCCCGGGAGCCTGCGCGGCCTCCGCTCCGACCTCGAGGAGGCCATCCCGGTCGGATTCGCCGCGCACGACGAGGTGGTGCGGCCTCGGGACCCGCGGCTGAGCGCCGAGGTGAGGGAGCTCCTCGAGGGCTTCGACGACCTGGACCCGTCGGTGAAGGACCTGCGTGGCCGGGCGGGGAAGCAGCTCGGGACGCTGGGCGGCGGCAACCACTTCATCGAGCTCTGTCTGGACACCGAGGGCCGGGTGTGGCTGATGCTCCACTCGGGCTCGCGCAACATCGGGAAGACCCTCGCCGAGGTGCACATGGCCCGGGCCCGGAAGCTGGAGCACAACCGCGCCCTGGCCGATCCCGACCTGGCGGTGTTCCTCGCCGGCACCGAGGAGATGGCCGCGTACCGGCGCGACCTCGAGTGGGCGCAGCGCTACGCCATGCTGAACCGCCGGCTGATGTTCGACCTGTACGCCGGGGTCATCCAGCGTCATTTCCCCGAGGTCGGCTTCGATGAGCCGGTGCTCTGCCATCACAACTATGTCGCCGAGGAGACACACCACGGGGAGCCGCTGCTGGTGACCCGCAAGGGCGCCATCTCGGCCCGGGCAGGCCAGCTCGGGGTCATCCCCGGGTCGATGGGGACGCGGAGCTACATCGTCCGGGGACTGGGGAACGCCGAGTCGCTCCACTCGGCGTCGCACGGCGCCGGGCGGAAGATGTCGCGCGGCGAGGCAAAGCGTCAGTTCACCGTGAAGGACCTGGCCGAGCAGACCGCCGGCGTGGAGTGCCGCAAGGACGGCGGGGTGCTCGACGAGATCCCCGGAGCGTACAAGCCCATCGAGCAGGTGATGGAGTACCAGAAGGACCTGGTGGAGATCGTTGCCGAGCTGAAGCAGGTGCTCTGCGTGAAGGGCTGACGGGGAGCTCGGATGGCCTACGCCCGCTCGGGGGGAACGACTCGGAGGTCCACGTTCATCTCGGGGCGGACGGCGACGTCTGCGAGCGCTGCCCCGAGGCCGGGCGAAGGTCCTCTGCGACACCGCCGCGGAGATGATCGACCACCTCCTCGGGCACCGGGCGAAGGGGGAGCGGGTGCGGGGCGATGCGCTCGGGAAGACTCAGAACCGCCCGGCGACGACCAGCCCGGCGCGCCCGTCGGGCCCGAACGACGGCACGACCGAGACCCGCTCCACGCTGGTGGCCCGCGGCGCCGGGGAGGGCGCCGGCGTCGTCGACAGCTCGTACCCGAGCACCGCACCGGCGAGCATCAGCGGCGGACCCACCCACATCAGCCGGCTCGCGCTGCCCTGGCCGATGCCCAGCGCCGCACCCGCGCCGAGCGCCTCGCCGAACCAGCTCACCCACGGCGAGCCGCGCGCGTCGAAGTACGACCCGGTGAGCGGGACGATCGCCGCCACCGACAGACCGAAGCCGGTGAGGAGACCCGCCGCCACCGTTCCCTCCGAGCAGCTGTCGTGGACCGAAAGCGACCCGATGCAACCGAGGTACCCGCCCAGCGCTCCGGTGAGCGTCCCTGCGGCCCCGGCGACCAGCACCTCGGAGACGACGCGGACGGTGCGCGAGGCCCTCGGCGCCCGGGGCTCGGCGACCGCCCGGACGGTGCTGTCCGCCTCGACGGAGGGGCCAACCGCGAGCAGCGGATGCTCCACGGCCTCCGAGCCCGCGCGCGGGACGTCTCCCGGGGCGGCGGCGAGGAGGATGGTGGTGACGGCGAGCAGACTGGACACGCCCGCGAGCTCCCCCGGGCAACCCTGCGGCCCGTGCGCGCCGGCCCTGCTCTCGCGCCGCCACGACGCTTAGCAGACCTGACGGGTCGGCGGGTGTCCCACATTGGGACCATTCACGCTCCGGCGAACCCTTCCGGACGGGGCCCGGCCGCCCGGGTCAGCCGGGAAAGGGCAGCGCCTCGACCCTCGCCGTCCCCGTGCCTCCGGCCAGCGACAGCTCGGTTCCGGGTCTGGCGACGTCCCGGTGTGCGTAACCGAGCCCGATGGCGCCGAGCCGGGGGCTCTGGACCACCGAGGTCACCCAGCCAACCCGGCGGTCACCCGTGAACAGCTCGGTGCGTGGAGCCGGCGGCGTCGCCCCGAAGCGCAGCCCGACCAGCTGACGGTTCACCTGGCCGCGGAACGTCGCGCGGGCGATGACCTCCTGACCGATGTAGCAGCCCTTCTGGTAGTGGATGGCGCGCTGGAGGTGCGCCTCGAGCGGGATGGTCTTCTCGTCCATGTCCGCGCCGAACCGCGGGGTGCCTCGCTCGACCCGGACCACCTCGAGCGCGGCGAACCCCACCGGCGTCGCTCCGCCGTCCACCAGCCGGTCGAACACCGCGCCGAGCGCCGAGGCGGGGACGAGGAGGTCGAGGCCGGGCAGGAGCAGACCCTGGGGAAGGGCCCAGGCGGTCGTGCCCGCCGCATCGAGTGGACGCAGCGCCGCTCCGGCCGGCGGACCGAGCCCGAGCACCCGTGAGGCGAGCCCCTCGGCCGCGGGACCCACCACCGAGAGCTGGCCGAAGCCCGCCGTGGCGTCCGACAGCTCGGCGTCCTCGCTGATGAGGTACCGCTCGAGGGTCCCGAGCACCACCGGGCCGTACCCCGGCTCGGTCAGGAGCAGGAGGTCGTCGGTGCGCTTCGCTACCCGTGCGTCGGAGACCATCGCCCCCTTGGCGGTCAGCAGCGCCGCGTCCGCCACGGAGCCGACGGGCAGGCCCTCCACGTCCTGGGTGACCATGCCTTGGAGGAAGCTCACCCGGTCCGGGCCGGTCAGCCGAACCACCTCGCGCGCCGAGGCGTCGAACAGCGCTGCCCCGGTCCGCAGCGCGCGATCCTCGTCGCCGCCCGCCACGCGCTCGACCACCTCTCGCCCCTTCAGCTCGCCGAAGGTGGCGCCCAGGGCGACATGCCGTGCGCGGAGGGGGAGCGGAACCATGGACCGCAGCTATATAAGGGCCCCGTGAAGGTCCAGCACCTCCCGGACGTGCGCGGCTTCTCCGAGGCGAAGCTCCAGAAGCACAACCTCTTCACCACGGAGCGGTTCTTCCTCGACGTCTACTGCCTGCGCCCTGGTCAGGCCCAGACGCCGCACGCCCACGCCGCGTCGGACAAGGTGTACGTGGTGCTCGAGGGGCGGCCCTCGGTCGAGCTCGACGGCGAGCGGCAGGAACTTCGCGAGGGGGATGCGGTGTTGTGTCCCGCGGGCTCGTCGCACGGGCTGAAGAACGACGGGCCGGGCGATGCGCGGGTGCTGGTGCTGATGACCCCGCCCCCGGAGAGGACATGAAGAAACGGGCAAAGCAACCAGTGGAGACGGTCCGGGCCTGGGCGCCATGGACGCTGCTCGGGCTGGCGCTGGCCGAGGTCGGCCTGTCCATCTCCCAGTGGGTCGAGCTGCGCAGCGTGCAGGCGGGTGGGACGGCGGTCTGCAGCATCAACGCCACGGTCAACTGCGAGACCGTCTGGACCAGTCCCTTCGCCCAGCGTGTCAGTGGCCTGACCGGGTTGCCGGTCGCCGGGCTCGGCGTGGTGTGGGGTCTCGCCGCGGCGGTGTCCGCCGGGGCGTTGCTCTGGCGCGCGCGCACCGGCCGCCCGCTCCGCCCGGCAGTGCTCCCGGTGCGGACGGTGGGCGCGGTGGCGGCGCTGGTCTGCATCACCCTGGTGGCCGGGTCGGTGAGTGCCGGGGCGCTCTGCCTCACCTGCCTCGGCACCTATGGCCTGGTGCTGGGGTACGCGGGCGTGGCGCTCGGGGCGCTGCCCGGCCCGATGCAGCCTGCGACCACCGAGTGGGCGCGGGCGCTGGGCCTGCCGGCCGTGGTGGCCGCGGCGAGCTGGCTCGGCCTGCTGGTGTTTGCCCCGTCGCGGTCCAGCTCCGACCTGCCGCCGAGGAGCGCGGGGAAGAGCGGCAGCCCGAGCCGCGACGTCTCCCAGTTCCTGGCCAGCCGCCCCGAGTCGGAGAAGCAGGCACTCGCCGACGCGCTGGCCCGATTCGCGCGGACTCCCGCCCCGACGCAGGTCGAGCTGTTGCCGCGGGGGCGGGTGCTGAAGGGCCCCGCCGACGCACCGGTGCACCTGGTGGAGTGGACGGACGTCCTCTGTCCGCACTGCCGGCACCTGAACGACGCGCTCGAGGAGCTGCAGGCGGCGGTGCCGCCCGGACGGCTGGCGGTGGAGCCACGGCAGTACCCGCTCGACGGGGCCTGCAACCCGGACGTGCCGCAGAAGGGGGATGGGCTCCGCTGTACCGGCTCGCTGGCGCTGATCTGCCTGGAGCAGGCGCCCGACTACTGGAGCCTCCGCGACAAGCTGTTCGCCGCGCAGAAGACGCTCACCCGCGAGTCGCTGCTGCAGATCGCCAGCTCCGGCTCGGTGGCGCGGGGGCAGCTGGAGGCGTGCATCGCCAGCCCGGAGGCCGCGGCCAAGCTGCAGGACGACATCCGCTACGCCGGGCTCTACGACCCCACCGGGACGCCCATCGTCGCCATCAATGGCAAGCCGGCCTACGCCACGCCGGTGTTCCTCTACGCGCTCACCATGGCCAGCGGGGACCCGACCGCGCCGGTGCTCACCTCGGCGCTGCCGCCGGCCCGCCACCCGGTCGCGCCGCAGTGAGCAAGAAGAAGGCTCCCCCGCCCGCCCCGCAGAGCGAGGCGTTCAACGCCGCGTTCGCCGGGCTCGCGTCACTCCGGGGGTCGGTGCCCGCGGCGCAGGCGCGCGCGGCCCCTGCTGCACTGGCTCCGGCAAAGGGACCGGCGCGGGCCGTCGTGCGATACGAGCGCAAGGGCCGCGGAGGCAAGGAGGCAACGGTCATCGAGCAGCTCGTGCTCTCACCCCGCGAGCGGGCCGAGTGGCTCCTGGCGATGAAGCAGGCGCTCGGGTGCGGTGGAGTGCTCGAGGGCGAGGCGCTGGTGCTGCAGGGAGACCAGCGCGCCCGGGTGCGTACCTGGCTCGGTGCCCGCGGCGTGTCGCGCATCTCGATCGGCTGAGCCTGGACGCGCGGCGCTGAGCCTGGCGCCCCTGGGGGGTCAACCGGCCTCGCCGGAGGGCTCCTGCCAGCGGGGTGCCGCCTTCTCCTGGATCCACCGGAGGGCTGAAGGAACCCCGCGGGCCATCGCCGCCGCCGCGACGAGCACCAGTGCCCCCAGGCCGAGCGCCGCGGGCATCGAGAGCTGACGCGCCCAGCGCACGGCGAGCCCCTCGTCGCCCGCCCAGCCATAGAGCAGCACCAGGTGGGCGACGTACACCCCGAGCGAGCAGCGTCCGAGCATCACCAGCCCGGGCACTCGCCACGCCGGGACCGCCGAGAGCAGCCCGAGCCCGAGGATCGCCTGGCCCATCCGGTAATAGGTCGGCCAGGTCGAGGTCTGGGACCAGTCCTCGAGCCCGGTCCGCTCGAGCAGGAGCAGGAGGAGACCACCGGCGAGCAGCAGCGCCATCGACCGGTGCCGGCGCTCCTGGAGCCTGGAGACCACCAGCGACAGCGTCCCGCCCAGGAAGAAGAACCCCGACCAGGGCACCAGCGGGAAATGGGCCTGGGGATGGCCGAGCAGACCGTGCCAGAGCCAGCCGGCGCCGAGCCCCACCGGCCAGCTGATCAGCGCCAGGAAAGGGACCCACAGCGCGAGGACACCGAACGCGCCGATCCGCCCAGGAAGCCGGGGGAGCAGGAACAACAGCAGGACGCCGGCGACGATGCACCACCCGATGCAGGGCAGGGTGTCGAAGGCGAGCAGGTGCGGCCAGAGCGTCCCCTCGGCAGCCATGGCCTGCGCTGCCGAGAGCCCCGGCCAGTGCAGGCCGTACCCGAGCCCGAGCACCATCGCGGCCCGGCGGAGGCGTCGCCCCACGGCGTCCGCGTCCGTCGAGCGCAGGGAGGAGACGAGCGCCCACCCCGCCACGACCAGGAACAGCGGCGCGGTGAGCCCGCGGAACGACCAGTACAGCGTCACCAGCGGCAGCTCCCGGACGCCGTCCTGGAGGGTGAGGTCCAGCGTGTGGCCGAAGACCATCGCCACCACCGAGACGCCGCGCACGGCGTCCAGCCAGGGGTCACGCCGGAGGGAACCGGGAAGGGTCGAAGGACTCACGAGCGAGGAGGTCTCCCGGAGAGAGCAGACACCGGGGCCGCGCCGAAGGTTGCGACCGGGGGCGGGTGATGCAAGGTGCGGTCTGATGCAACGGGGGGTCTGGAGCTACAGCGCGGCGATCACTGCGTCGGTGAACTCCTTCGTCGTGGCGCTCCCGCCGAGGTCGCCGGTCCGGACCCGTCCCTCGGAGTAGACGCGCATCAGCGCCCGGTCGAGCCGGCGCGACGCCTCGCCGAGCCCGAGCCAGGCGAGCATCATCACCGCCGACATGATCAGCGCAGTGGGGTTGGCCAGGTTCTTTCCGGCGATGTCCGGGGCCGTGCCGTGGACCGCCTCGAACACCGCAGTCTGCTCGCCGATGTTGGCCCCGGGAACCACGCCCAGGCCGCCGACCAGGCCGGCGCAGAGGTCGGAGATGATGTCCCCGTAGAGGTTCTCCATGAGGAGCACGTCGTAGCGCTCAGGGTTGCGCACGAGTTGCATGCACATGTTGTCGACGATGACCTCCTCGTAGGTCACCTCGGGGTACTCGCGAGCCACCCGGCGGCAGCAGTCGAGGAACAGGCCGTCGGAGAGCTTCATGATGTTCGCCTTGTGGACGGCGGTGACCTTCTTCCGGCCGTTCTTGCGCGCGTAGTCGAAGGCGTAGCGGGCGATCCGGCTGCTGGCCTTCTCGCTGATGATCTTCAGGCTCTCCACCACGCCCGGGACGACGATGTGCTCGAGGCCGGTGTAGAGGCTCTCGGTGTTCTCGCGGACGACGACCAGGTCCACGCCCTCGTACCGGGTGCGGAGGTTGGGGACGGAGCGCACCGGACGGAGCGCGGCGTAGAGGTCCAGCCCCTTGCGCAGGGCCACGTTGGCCGAGGGGAGGCCCGCGCCGATCTGGGTGCCGGTCGGTCCCTTCAGTGCCACGCCGTTTCGCAGGACGGAATCCAGGGTCTCGCGGGGCAGGTTCGTTCCGTACTTGCTGATGACCTCGGAGCCAGCGTCGCAGTGCTCGAAGTCGAGCGGCACCTGGAGCGCCTCCAGGACGCGGACCGTCGCCGCCATCACCTCGGGGCCGATCCCGTCGCCGGGGATGAGCGAGACCTTGCGTCGTTCCGTCATTGGCCCTCTCTACCGCAACTCTCGCGTGGTCAGGGGTGGTAGCGTCCGGTTCCCGTTCGATCGAGCATGGACGCCCGGATGCTCCAGCGCCTCCGCCGCAAGGTCCAGCGCGGCGAGCGCCTCTCCGAGGCGGAGATGCGTCGCCTGCGCACCGCCGCCGACGTCGAAGGTGGGGCCCCGCTGAGCATCACCCTGGGGCTTGCCCTCTCCAACGCCGGGTCCGACGCCGAGGCGCTCTCGGTGCTGGCGGCGGCGGGGCACTCCGCCGAACCGGCGACCTCGCAGGCGCGGGCGCGGGCGCTGGTGCGGGCTGGCCGGCTGCACGAGGCGGAGCGGGTCCTCGACGAGGCCGTCTCGGCCCACCCGCAGGACGTGGCGCTCCGGAAGGGGCGGGTGCTGCTGGCGCTCCGGCGGGGAGACCGGGTCGCGGCGGAGCAGGCGCTTTCCGAGCTGCGGACCCTCGCCCCGGCCGACGCGGAGGCGCGGGCTCTGGCCGATGCCCTCGCGTCGGGCTCGGGAAGCAGCGCGCTCGAGGTGCTGCTGGACGGGGCCTGGGAGTGGTTCGGGAAGGCGGGAGCGTGGGAGCACGGAGGCCTGCGGGCGACCTGGACCGACGAGCTGCCGGCACCGGGAGCACAGGACGTCCTGGCGCACGTCGTCCCGGCGCTGGTGGAGGCGGCGGGTCCCGGTGCGCTCTCGCGCGAGGGCCCCGCCGGACTGGTCGTGACCTACCTGAGCGATGGTGTGCTGCTCGACCCGGGGAGCGTGCCCGCGTCGCTCGAGGCGGTGGACGCGACGGCGTGGAGGCACCTCGAGGCAGGTCCGGCCGAGCCGCGGCCGGTCATCGTCGATCGCGGCCAGCCGCGCCTGTCGCCCGAGCCGCTCGGGCTGTGGGCGCTGTGCGAGGCCGATGGGGCGGACGGGGCGCGGCTGCTCACGGAGAACCAGCGCCGGCGGCTGTTCGAGACGGTGGGGGCAGGACCGTACCGGGTGTCGCTCGCGCGGCGCGAGCTCGCGCTCGTCGCTCCCCTGGTGGACCCCTCGGCGGTCGGGCTGCTCGACTCGGTCGAGCCCGGGCCGGACGGCGTCCCGGGGCGATTCGTGCTCCATCCCGACGGGACCTTGCAGCGCCTCTCGGCGTCCTGACCCGAGCGGCCGCTCATCCGTCGACGGGTCGGCTCCGGTTCACGTCAACGGGGCAGTCCGACATCGCCTCCATGCGCGAGATGAAGCGGTCGGTGGTGGGGAGATCGGCGTGCACCTGGAACGCCGGCTCGTCCACCCAGCGCGAGAAGAGGAAGAACTGACCTCGCTCCCGGGTGGACCGGCAACCCTGGATGAAGATGCACCCCGGCTCCAGGCGCACTGCCCGCGCCTGCTCGCGAAGGACCTCCGCCATCCGGTCCTCCTGGCCCCGCGCGGCATGGAATCGGGCGAAGACATCGAGCTCCACGGCGGGACCTCCTCGGGCGGCATGCTCGCCACCGCCGCCGTCCAGCGTGTTGCGCGGACCGGGCCGGAACAAGACCAGTTCGGACCGTTCGCGGCAGACCAGAAAGCGGGCGCTCAGCTCGCGCCGGGCTCGCGGATCGCGTCGACGAAGACCACCTCGCGGAACCCGAGCGAGAGCAGGAGCCCGGTGAGGGCCCGCTCGGCGCTCCCCCGTGCCCTCGCCTGGAGCGCGGGATCGGCCATCACCTCGCGCTCGAACGCGCTCCGGGCCAGCTCCAGCAGCTGCGCGGTCTGGGCCGAGTCGAGGGTGCTGGAGATGATCTCCGTCTCGCCAGGGCGCAGCTCGACCTGGGCCTGCATCGGCGGGAGCGCCACCTCGATCCGGCTCCCCTGGATCCGGAGCCGCCGCGCATCGAGCTTCGAGAGATCCACTCCGAGGTGCACCGCCCCGAAGACGATGGCCCGCCCACGTGAGGGGAAGAGCGTGGACTTCGCCCAGGCCAGCACGTCGCTCCACAGCGCGCCGGTGGGCGTCGGCTCGGGCGCGTAGGCAATCTTCTTGTAGACTTGGAGGTCGAGCGTCTCGAGCCGGATCACCTCGCGCATCCGCTCCACCACCAGCGGCGCCGGGGGGACCGTCGGTCCCGGCGCCTGGTGCGAGAGCGCCCAGACCGCGACTGCGCCCATCGCCACGCCGGCGAGCACGAGCAGGACCGTCCGGACCGAGGCGCTGCGAGGAGTCTCGTCCACCCGGCACCGGAGCCTACCCGCCCCGCCAGCCCTACCGAAGTTGACTTTGAGAATCGTTCTCAAATAGATCGTGAAGCTCAACGGAGGGGTCGCCCCGCATGTCCCGGTTCTGGCCGTCTGTCCTGCTGGTCGTTGTGGCGCTCGGAGTGCTGATGGTCCCGCTCGCCGCACGAGCGAACGAGCGGCACTTCTCGTACGCCTATGAGTCCGCGGTGCTCGCCCCTGGCGAGAAGGAGCTCGAGGTCTGGACCACGTACCGGAACGGGCGGGACACCCGCTACACGCGCCTCGACGAGCGGATGGAGTTCGAGATCGGCCTGGTCCCCGGCCTGCAGACCTCGTTCTACCTGAACATCAGCGCCATCGGTCAGGAGGCGTCCGGCGAGCTGGCGAAGAGCGTCGAGCTCAGCGTGAGCAACGAGTGGAAGTGGCGGCTCCTCGACTCGTCGCTCGACGCGATCGGTCTGGCGCTCTACTTCGAGATGACCGGGGCCGTGGACGAGCTCGAGCTCGAGGGGAAGCTCATCGTGGACAAGCGCATCGGCAGTCTGCTGGTCGCGGCCAACTTCGTGGCCGAGCACGAGTGGGAGTACGGGATCGGCGCGACCGAGAAGGACCTCCACCTCGACGGCTACCTCGCGGCCTCCTGGTTCTTCACCCCGCGCTTCGCGCTGGGCATCGAGGCGTGGAACGCGAACGTCATCTCCCAGGGCGTCTGGGAGCACTCGGCGTTCTTCCTCGGGCCGGTGGCCTCGTACTCCGGAGACGGCTGGTGGGTGACGCTCACCGTGCTGCCGCAGCTTCCGGCGTTCAGACCCTCCGAAGGTGGGGGGAAGTACGTCTTCACCGACTACGAGCGGTTCCAGGCGCGGCTGCTCTTCTCCTGGCATCTCTAGAGCGGTGGTAGCCTGAAGGCCGTGCTCGGCCGTCTTCTCTCGCTGGTGCTCGGTCTCGCGGTGGTGGCCTTCGTTGCCTACTGGGCGCTGAACAACATCGCCGGCGCCGAGAAGCAGGATCCGCTCGGGCGCTCGCAGCCGAAGGCGGTGCTCGACCACACGCGGGAAGCGACCAGGCGGATCGAGCGCGACGCCGAACAGCGGATACGTGACACCGAGCGAAAGATGGACGAGGCGCGCTGACCCGGCCGTCGGGTCCTGCCTACGCCCGCCCGGGCTTCTCGTACGAGACCGTCACCACGGTCCCGATGCCGCCGCGAACGAACCAGTCTCCCACCACCGTGAGCTCGCGCGGCGACAGCGCGGAGACCAGGTCGTCCCGGATGCGGTTGGTCACTGCCTCGTGGAAGGCACCCTGGTTCCGGTAGCTCCAGAAGTAGAGCTTGAGGCTCTTCAGCTCGACGCACTTCTGGTCCGGCACGTAGCGAATCTTGAAGTGCGCGAAGTCGGGCTGCCCGGTCAGCGGGCAGAGACAGGTGAACTCCGGCACGTCGAAGGCGATCTCGTAGTCGCGGTCCGGAGAGGGGTTGGGAAAGGTCTCCATGCCGGGTCCCAATAGCACCGCCGACGGCCCGGTGCCGAATCAGGCGCCGAGCTCGGCGAAGCTGGTGAGCGAGACTCCGGCCTGGGCGAGTGCCCGTCGTGCCGCCGCCGAGGTCAGCGTGGCGAGCTCCACCGCCCGCTGCAGCGCGTAGCTGGTGCGGGTCTCGCGCGGGGGGTACCCGGGGTGGCACATCAGCTCGGTGGACCCCTCCGGGAGCGCGGCGACGGTGCCGGCGAAGCGGAGCTCGGTCCAGTACGCCTCGCCGCCCGCCTCGCCGACGAAATGGTCGGTGGTGCGAACGCCGGCGCGGCGGAGCTCGGCCCGCATCGCCTCGTCGATCGCGCGCACCGGCAGTCCCCACGGCGCGGCCACCCGGGAGAGGCCCTCGAGCACCACCGGGAAGCGATGGAGGTGCCGGTGCACGTCCACGTGCGTCGGGCGGCACCCGAGCAGGGCCTCGGCCCGGGCGAGCTGCGCCTCGGCCTCGGCGGCGACGACCTCGGGCGGAAGCGAGCCCGCGCGCGACTCGTCGAAGCCGCCGGACCGGAGCATCGCCGCGGGGAAGCGGGCGGACAGTGGAGCGCCGCGCGAGAGGTTCAGGTGCAGCCCGACGGGCAACCCGCGGGCGAGCGTCGCGCCGTGCTCGGAGTGCGGCAGGTTGACCATCAGCGTCGACGAGCTGACCACCCCCCTGCGCATCGCGAGCACGATTCCCTCGTTCACCGCCGGGTCGTAGCCGAGGTCGTCGGCGTTGATGATCAGCCGCCGGGTGGGGACGCTCATGGCCGGCACTCGGCGATGTACCGTGGGGCCTGCTCGGGGAAGCGATCCGCGAGCTCCTTCTTCCGCGCCTCGGCCTCGGGCCCGCGCTTGTTCTGGGCCAGAAGGGCGCAGAGAGCGCCCAGCGGCCGAGGGTCGCTGGGAGCGAGCCGGTCGGCGGTGCGGTACTCGGACTCGGCGGCCGTGACGTCGCCCTGCTGGGTGAGCGCCGCGCCCAGGTAGTAGTGCGCCTTGGCGAGATTGGGCGAACGGTTCAGCGCCGCCCGCAGGAGCCGCATCGCGTCCGCCGGCTGGTTCTGCCGGAGCTTCACGAAGCCCAGCTCGGCCGCGGCACCGGCGTGGAAGCGGTGCTTGAGCACGGCGTTGAGCACCCCCGACGCCTCGTCGAGCCGGCCGGCCTGGCTCAGCAGCTCCCCCCGGCGGACGGCGATCTCCCGGTCGTTGGGGGCCTTCTTGCTCGCCGAGGTCAGCGCCTCGAGCATCCCCGCCGCATCCCCCTGGAGCCGGCGCAGGTCGGCGCGGAGCAGATCCGGGCGCGGGTCGTCCGGGGCGAGCCCGACGGCCCGGTCGATGGCCGCATCCGCCCGCCTTCCCAGCCGTAGCCCGACGCAGGCCCGGGCCTCCTGGAGCGCGGCCTCCAGCGACCTGGGGAAGCGGCGGGCGAATGCCTGGGTGACGGCGAGAGCACCCTCGAGATCCGGGCTCTGCAGCGCGAGCTCACCGGCGCGACGGAGCTCGGTCTCGGTCGCGCTCGGGTCCTCGGCCAGCGCGGTCAGCTCGCGGATGCGCTGCGCGGGCGTGGGCGCCTTCTCTGCCAGCTGGAGCCGGTCCGCCGCCGTCCGCTCGGGGCGGCTGACCAAGGCGATGGCTCCGGCCACCACCACCAGCGCGAGGGCCACCGGGCCCAGCACCTCGACCCGGAGCAGCTTCTGCCTCGCCCAGCCCGCCCACCGCTGCCAGGCCGGCGGACCCGAGGGGGACTCGGGCTTGGTCACCTTCCGCGGCGGGCGGCTCTCCTCCAGCGGCGGGAGCAGATCGATGGCGGTCTCGTGGGGCGACCGGGTGGGAGTCGACGGGTCCGCCAGGCGCGCGCGCCGCAGCGCGATCCGCTTCGGGTCCTCCTCCGCCGGGAAGACCGCGCTGACGTATGAAGCGACCTCGTCCGGGTTGGCCACCCGCGCCGGCCCGCCGACGGTCTCGATGGCGGCGATGAACTCGTGGAGCGATGGGAACCGGCGGGTGGGGTCCTTGGAGAGCGCGGTGAGGCAGACCAGCTCGAGGGCCAGGGGCACCGAGGGGTCGAACTCGGTGGGCCGCTTTGGCCGGCCCTCGGCGATGCGGTTCAGCACCTCCTCGGTGTTGAGACCGGTGAAGGGACGCCGCCCGCAGAGCTGCTCGTAGAGCATCACCCCGGCGGCGAAGAGGTCCGCGCGGTGGTCCACGTCCTGGCCGGCGATCATCTCCGGCGACATGTAGAAGAACTTCCCCTTCAGCGTTCCGGGCTCGGTGCCGCCGGGCACCGCCGCGGACTTGGCGATGCCGAAGTCGATGACCTTCACCTCGCCGGTGACGCTGACGTGGATGTTGTCCGGGGTGAAGTCGCGGTGGACGATCTGCAGCTCGCGCCCCTTGCTGTCCACGGCGCGGTGGGCGGCGTCCAGCCCCCGGCAGGCCTCGGTGAGCACCCGCAGGGTGACTCCGAGCGGTACCCTCCGGCCCATCTGCGCCGCGGTCTGGCGCAGCTCGGCGAAGCTGTGCCCCTCGAGCAACTCCATGGCGATGAAGGGCTCGGCGTTCACGTGACCCAGGTCGAGGATCCGGACCACGTTCGGGTGGTGGATCTGCCGGGTGATCTCCGCCTCGTTGAGGAACATCCGGACGATGGCCGCGTCCGTCGTCAAGTGAGGCAGGAGCCGCTTCACCGCGACCGCCGGCCCGAAGCGCCCATCGGCCTGGAGGGCGCGCCCCAGGTACACCTCGGCCATGCCGCCCGTCGCGATGCGCGACGTCAGTCGGTACCGGCCGAACCAGGACGAGCTCGTGCTCAGGGTCAACGGTGTCGGAAGTCTACACCGCCGACGTGGCCCGACCCCCTCTGGTCATGCACCGACAGCGCGACTCCGGTACTCCACGAAGGGGGTGGGCGTGTCGCTCACCTGACCCCCCGATGCCGAGCGGGCCGATCAGCCCGAGCGCCGCCGACACCCCGAGCGAGGGTCCGATGCGGGCTCCTTCGGGCTTGCTCACTTCTTCTCTGGCTCGCCCTCCTGGCGGAGCCGCGCCGGGACGGACGGGTCGACCGAGACGAGGTGCAGGTCCCGCTGCGGGAACGGAATCGAGATCCGCGCCTCGTCGAGCACCCGGTTGATCTCGGTGCGCAGTTCGCTTGCCACCCGCGTGAAGACGGCGGCGGCGGTCCACACCAGGAGCTGGAAGCTGAGCGCGCTGTCACCGAATCCAGTGAAGAGTGCGAGGGGCTCGGGGTTCTTGAGCACCTCGGAGTGGCCGGTGGCGACCTGGAGCAGGAGCGAGCAGACGCGCTCGGGTGGCGTGCCATAGGCGACCCCGACGTCGATGTCGGTGCGACGGCGACGATCGGAGAGCGTCCAGTTGGTCAGCTCGTTGGAGATGAGGTGCTGCCGAGGCCGGCACAAGCGCGGGTGCCGAGCCCGGAGTGCCCGGAGACCACTCCAGGATGGCGGCGAGTACCAGGACGGTCCGCATCGGTGCCCGAGACGAGCGTCCGTTGTCCCGGCAGCCACCCTGGAAGAGGCTCCTGGGGTGACCGCGCAGGCTGCGCTGCACCTCGGGTGGGAGTTCTAGGGAGGGTCCTGCACCACGGAGTAAGCCTCGCCGTCGATCAGGCCCACCTGGAGGGAGAGCGGGGCCACGCCCTCGAGGCAGCCCACGTTGACGCCGTAGAGCTCGGCCGCCACGCGGGGGCGGTGGAATTCCCGTCCCGGCGAGTCCACCGACCGCAGCCGCCCTCAGGTCGGCGACCACCCCGCGAGCGTCTCGACGATGCGCGCTCCGCCGAGATCGGCCGGGACCGGTGCTCGCAGACGGTTCACCCAGGTGACCTCGAACCCCTGGAGCCGCGCGCCGCGGGCGTCGAACGGGGAGCCCGCAACGTAGGCGACCTCGCCCGGGACGACGTCGAGACGTTGCCGGGCGAGCCAGTACGGCGCCGGGTCCGGCTTGTAGGCTCCCGCGGCCTCGGCGGTGGCCACCACGGTGAAGGGCGCGCCCACGCAGGCGACCGCGCGCCGACCGAGCACCTCGGAGCAGTTGGTCACCACGGCGGACGGCAGGTGGAGCGAGGCGAGCGCCGGCCCGACGTCGGGCCACGGACGCAGCGTGTCCCAGCGCTCTTCCAGCCTGGCCGCGGCTCCGGGAGGGAGGCCAGCCGACTCCGCGGCCTCGCCCACCAGGTCCAGGTAGGGACGGTACGCGCCCGCGGTCGAGGTGAGCGCGAGGTATCGCTGCCGCCAGGTCCGGCCGAGCCCTCCCGCGCCGAGCTCTGCGGCCACCGCATCCCAGAGCGACCAGCTGTCGAGCAGCGCCGAGAGCAGGTCGAAGCAGACCGCGCGCACGCTCACTGGTAGCCCTTGGCCTGCAAGGTGAAGAGGTGGGCGTAGCGGCCGCCGAGGGCCATCAGCTCCTCGTGCGTGCCCTGCTCGACGATCTGCCCTTGCTCGATGACCACGATGCGGTCGGCCCGGCGCACCGTGGAGAAGCGGTGCGAGATGAGGAGCGTGGTTCGCCCGCTTGCGAGCTGGCGGAAACGCTCGAAGATGGCGTGCTCGGCCTCGGCGTCCAGCGCGGCGGTCGGCTCGTCGAGTACGAGGATGTCCGCCTCCTCGCGCATGAAGGCCCGGGCGAGCGCCACTTTCTGCCACTGGCCCCCGGAGAGCTCGGTGCCCTCCTTGAACCAGCGCCCGAGCGGCGTCTCCAGGCCGGCGGGCAACGTCCGCAGCACCTCGTCAGCGCCGCCACGGCCCACCGCGCGCTCGAGCCGCTCCACGTCCTCGGCGTGCTCGACGCTGCCGAAGCCCACGTTTTCGCGGAACCGGAACTGGTACTGGTTGAAGTCCTGGAAGATGACGCCGATGCGCCTGCGGAGCGTCTCCTCGTCCCAGGTCCGGAGGTCCCGGCCGTCGAGCAGGATGCGCCCCTCGGTCGGCTCGTACAGCCGGGTGAGCAGCTTGATGAAGGTGGTCTTCCCCGCTCCGTTCTGACCGACCAGGGCGAGGCTCTGTCCGCGGGGGATGAAGAGCGAGACGTGCCGCAGCGCCCAGCCCTCGGCCCCGGGATAGCGGAAGCCGACGTCGTCGAAGCGCACGCCCTCCTCCTGGCCCGCGGGGAGCGCTACGAGCTCGGGCGGAGGCACCGGCCGCCCGGTGGGGATGGCCAGGTACTCGAACAGGTTCGACATGTAGAGGTTGTCCTCGTACATGCCGCCGATCGCGGCGAGGATGCTCTGGAAGGCCTGCTGCCCCTGCCTGAAGGCGACGATGTAGAGCGTCATCAGGCCCAGGGTGAGCCGGCCCGCGGCGGTGGCCACCGCCATCAGCGCGTAGCAGACGTAGAAGGCGCCGGTGCCGATGAGGCTCAGCGCCGTGCCCCACCCCGCGCGCTGCACCGCGAGCTTCCGGTCCTCGAGGTAGAAGCGCTCGCCCATCGAGCGGTACCGGTCGAGCAGCACCGGGCCGAGGCCGAAGAGCTTGACCTCCTTGGCGTGCTCGTCGTTCGCCAGGACGTACTCGAGGTACATGAGGCGGCGGCTCTCCGGGCTGCGCCAGTTCCGGACCCGGAAGGCGAGGGCGCTGAAGCGCATCTCGGCCACCGTGGCGGGAAGGGCCGCGACGACCAGGCCGAGCACCGCCCACCCCGAGAAGCGGATCAGCAGTGCGACGTAGCCACCCAGGGTGAGGACGTTCTGGACCAGCTGGAACGACTCAGTGACCACCGAGATGGGACGGCTCGAGGCCTCACGGCGTGCCCGGGTGAGGCGGTCGTAGAACTCGGGATCCTCGAAGTGGCGGAGGTCGAGCGAGAGCGCCTTTTCCAGAATCCGCTCGTTGATGGTGAGACCGAGCCGCGCGCCGAGCAGCTGGCGGATGAGGCCGAGCCCGCGGAGAGCCAGGGCCTGCAGCGCGACCACCCCCAGCTCGGTGAGCACCCAGCGGAGCGTGCTCGCCCCGTCGTGGGCCACCACTGCGTCCATGATCTCCTTGCCCACGTAGGCCACCGCGAGCGGGACGATGGCCGAGACCAGGGTCATCGCTCCGAGCGCCAGCGTCAGGCGAGGCGAGGCGGACCACACCAGGGCCAGGGTGGCCCGGGTGTGCTGGAAGCTCTCGCGCAGGACGGAGAGCCGGAATCGCGTGACGTCCTCGGCCACCGGTAGGAGTCCGCTAACCCGGCGCATCCGATGGCGCAACCGCCGGACGCAGCGAGCATCGAGCCGGAGCGAATGTGACCGAGCGGCCCGCCCATGCGGAAGGGCGGGCGAACCGTTCACGCCAGCCCGGGCAAGACGACCGGCCTGCGCGGCTCCGGGCGCTCAGGGTTTCGCAAGCTGGCAAGGCTTCGTGAAACCGCGGCGCGCAGCTGGCCGGCCCAGGCCGAAACACACGTCACCGCGGTTCCCCTGAACCCTGCACCGAGCGCAGGCCGCTGGGACGGGGCACGGCCTCTGGCATGGGGCGACGGCGTTCCAACCGCCGGTCGTCGGTCGCCGAGCGCAACGAGCCACCGCGCTGGCCCGCGCCCCGTGTGTCAGCCTCTGCCGGCCGGGACCGGCGCCGTCCCAACCGCGACCACCCGCCCGCTCCCATCCTGGACGAAGGCCACGACCCGCAGCTGGTCCCGTTTCCAGCCGGAGGAGACTCCCAGCCGGACGTGGTGCTCGGCCGCAACCTGCCCCTCGTCGACCAGCAGCCGAGCCACCGGCGCATGGGCCAGGGTGAGGCCACGGTTCTCGCCGCGCTCCACCCTGCTCGACAGCCGGTCCTCGGAGACGGCCACCACGAGCCGTCCCGACAAGCCCGCCGGCGGGCGCACCACCACGTCCAGCCCCGGGCGCGCGCTCGCCACCAGCACCTCGAGTCGCGCCTTGCCCCGGACCGCGGCCTTCTCCACGCCGCGCCGCAGGCCGGACGAGGACGCCACGCCAGACAGCCACCCGTCGACCACCATCTGCGGCGTGTACAGCCCGTCGCCCCCGAGGGCACGCGCGTACTCCTCCTGGCGCGCGGTGAACTCGGGCGACGAGAACGGGTCGGCCCAGCCGAGGTGGTTCCAGTAGTCCACGTGCAGCTCGAGGGGGATGACCTCGGCGGCCTTGAACGCGGGGTCGCGGGCGAGTGCGGCGAGTGCCGCGTCGGCGGGTGGACAGGAGGAGCAGCCCTCCGAGGTGAAGAGCTCCACCAGGACCGGAGGGCGGGGCTCGGCGGTGGCGAGGGCGGGACCGAGGACGGCGAGGGCGAGAAGAGAGCGCATGGAGGAGCCTCAGGGGACGTGATTCTGGGTCGGCAGGGCGCGCCGGAGGGGAATCGCCAGCAGGGCCAGCGCCAGCCAGGGAAGGACATGGAAGCCCATCAGGTGCGGCGCGCTCCCGTCGGTGCAGTGCCAGTGAAGGGCGAAGAGTCCGGTCGCCGCCGCCGAGAGGGCCAGGGCCACCGTCCGGGCCGCATCGAGCGCCATGCCCCGCAGCAGAGCCAGCCCGACGGCGAGCGGCACCACCGCGGTGAGGACCACGGTGACCAGGCACGGCAGCGCCGCCCGCATGGTGGTGGCGGTGTGGACGCCGTTGCCGGAGACGAGGAGCAGGAGCGGCACGACCGGCACCAGCGCCAGCATCCAGCGTGGCCTCCGCCTCCCGGGTGCGAGCGCCAGCACGCTTCCCAGGGTCACCACCGCGAGGAGAACCGCCCCGACCACGGCGAGCGCCATGTGGTTCGCCAGCGGCGAGCTCCGGTTGCGAGCCCCGAGCATCGCCGCCACCACGAACGCCACGACCCCCTGCAGCAGCGCAATGCGTCCGGCGTCGCGCGTCCACGGACGCACGGGCGTGGTGCGGAGCGTCTCGAGCGCGCGGCCCAGGACCGCCTCGAGCGAGGCCGGTGGGGCGGCTGCCTGCGCCTGCTCCTCCGGGAGGAGCGGACGGCAGACTTGGCATTCGCGTGCGTGCGATCGGGCCGCGTCGTCGAGCTGGTCCGAGGCGAGCGCGTCGAGGAAGCGGTCGCAGTCGCTCATGCGGACTCCCTTTCGGACGCGAGCAGCACCCGGAGGCGCTGGTAGCCGCGGTGCGCGCGTACCTTCACCGCGGTCTCGGTCACCCCGAGCAGCTCGGCGATCTCCTTGAAGGAGAACCCCTCGAAGCGGTGGAGCACGATGGCCTCGCGCTGGGCCTCGGGGAGCTGCGCCAGCGCCCGCTCGACGGTGCGCGACAGGCCTGGGTCCGGAAGCGGCTCCGGGTCGGCGGGGGTGTCGGGGAGATCGCCGGCCGCGCGCGGCTCCTCGCGGCGGTGCCGGCGCAGGTGGTCTCGCGCGGCGTTGACCGCCACCGTGTAGAGCCACGGACGGAAGGGCGCGCCTCGCTCGTACCGTCCCCGGGCGCGGACGATGGAGAGGAAGGTCGTCTGCAGAACGTCGTCGGCGGCAGCGCCGACCATCCGGCGCAGCGCTCCCTGGAGGCGGCCCGCATGCCGCGCGAACAGCTCGGAAAATGCCTGTTCCTCTCCCTGGACGAATCGCTCCATCAGCTGCTCATCGCTCTCGGTACTTCCCGAGGGGGTACGCAGGAGGGGCGGATCAGGTTTCACCAGAGCCCGGTTGCTTAGCACGCGTGCTCCGGGCGCCACTCCACTGTGCTAGGGCCTCGCCACGTCACGACTGGCCCCGGGATGGTCCCGGTTGCCCGCGTGCTCGAGGTCAACCCAGATGAAGACGCTCCTCACCGCGCTCGTGCTCTCCCTCCCCCTCGTCGGCTTCGCCCAGTCCGCGGAGAAGATGGCCAGCGACACCAAGGCGGCTGCCGACAAGGCAGCGAGCGACACCAAGGCCACCGCCGACAAGACGGCCAGCGACACCAAGTCCGCTGCGGACAAGATGGGCGCCGAGGCCAGCAGCACCGCCTCCAAGACCACCAAGAAGGCGAAGAAGAGCGCCAAGAAGGCCAGCAACGACGCGAAGGCGGCCGCAGACGCGATGACCAAGTAGTCCGCGGCGCTGCCGTTGCCCCGTTTGTTGCTCCGCGGCGAACGGTCCTTCCAGGAAGTCCGGGTTGCGCCCCGGCCAGGAAGGATGAAGGTGGAGTCTCTAGGAGAGTCAAGATGTCCACCCCCCGTCCCGTCAGCCGTGTCCTCCAGGCCCACACCCAGCAGGAAGGGGGCGGCTTCGTCGTCCGCCGCCCCTTCCCCGTGCCCGGCCTGGTGCAGATCGATCCCTTCCTCCTCCTCGACGAGATGGGCCCGGTCGAGTACGGGCCGGGCGAGGCGGTGGGCGCGCCGGACCACCCGCACCGTGGCTTCGAGACGGTCACCTACCTGCTCGAGGGCGACTGGGAGCACGAGGACTCGGCCGGCCACCGCGGGCACATCGGACCCGGCGACGTGCAGTGGATGACCGCCGGCTCCGGGGTGGTGCACTCCGAGATGCCAGCACCGCGCATCCGCGAGAAGGGCGGCCGGGTCCACGGCTTCCAGATCTGGGTGAACCTCCCCCGGGGCGACAAGATGACGGCGCCGCGCTACCAGGAGATCCCGGGCGCGCGTCTGCCCGAGCGCACCAGCGCGGACGGCCTGGCCAAGGTCCGGCTCATCGCCGGTGAGGCGCTCGGGGGCAAGGCGGTCATCGAGACCCGTACCCCGGTCCTGTTTCAGGACTGGACGCTGTCGCCCGGTGCGCAGGTCGAGGTGCCGGTGCCGGCCGACTTCCAGGTGTTCGCCTACGTCTTCGGTGGCGCCCTGCGCGCGGGCCCGGAGGAGCGCGAGGTGAAGAACGGACAGGCGGCGCTCTTCGGCGCGGGTGACGCGGTCCGGTTGGCGGTCCCCGCGGAGGCGAAGGGCCCGGCGCGGCTCCTGCTGCTCGGCGGCGTGCCGCTGGGCGAGCCGGTGGCCCGCTACGGCCCCTTCGTGATGAACACCCCCGAGGAGATCCACCAGGCCATCGTGGATTTCCAGGCAGGGCGACTGGGCGGCATCGACCGCTGAGCCACGTGCCGGGCGCGGGTGCCCTGGGCCTCGGAGCAGGGCGCACCGGCCGACGGGTCGGAGGCAGGCGGTCCGGGGAGCACGGCCGCCACCGATGACTGCGGTGCACGCGAGCGGCGCGTCACCTCGCGGGTGCCGGGGCCGCGGCCGGGTCGAGCGCTGTGGCCGCTCCGGGCGGTGTGGACGCGGTGCTCGCCGCTGCTGCCTCGGCCCGGCGCCGGGCCTCCGCCTCGGCCTCGGTCCGCATCGCCGCGAGTCCCTTCTCGAAGTCCTTGCCGATCATCGCGTCCATGTCGGCGAACAGCGAGAAGGCCTTGCCGAGGAAGTCGTTGGTGCCGCTCATCGCCCAGCTGACCTGCGTCGCACCGGCCTCGGGGCGGAAGCTGAAGTCGGTCTGCGCAAGGCCGGCCATCGGCTTGATGAACTCGAGCCGGATACCGACCTTCTGCGCCGGCCGGCTCTCGGTGATGCGCATGTTCCCCTCGCCGACCTTGGCGTCTCCGTTCCAGGCGTAGCTCGCGCCAACGCCGGAGGGAGGGCCCCCGTAGGTGGTCTTCATCGTCGGGTCGAGCTTGGCCCACGGGGACCAGCGGTCCCACGCATGGAAGTCGTTGACCAGCCCGAACACCACGTCGGGCGGGGCGCCGATGCGGGTGCTCCGCTCCACGCGGTAGGTCGAGGGGCGGGTGGCGATGACCGCCAGGAGGACGACGACGAGGGCGGCGAGGCCGATGAGCACCTTGCGGAGCATGTCGATGCACCTCCACCCGTTGGCCAGGGTGCGCCCGCGGGAGGGGTCCGCCTAGCACGGGCGCGCTGCCGGCTGCAGTCACAGTCCGCGAACGGCCGCTCGCGGGGTCCCGCTCGAGTGCCGGACGCGTTGCCCCCGCGGGACGTCTTCAGCGTCGTCTGAGGACCGGCAGCGGTGCGGGACCGGCGAGCTCGGTGGCGCCCTTCACCGCCTCGGCCACCTTCGCCCGGGCGGCCAGGGCGGCGAGCCGGGCCTTGCCGAACATCGCGGGCATGCTCTCGAGGGCGGCCCGCTCTTCGGGCGTGTACTTCTCGAAGGCGTACTTCACCGCGTCCGACGGCAACCGGAGATCCCACACCAGCCCGAGCGCCGACAGCGCCTTCAGCACGTAGAAGCTCGCGTCGACCTCCCACCAGAACCAGCCCTGGTTGGCGGTGTTCTGGTGGTAGTGGTGGTTGTTGTGCCAGCCCTCGCCGCAGGTCACCAGCGCGAGGAGGAAGTTGTTCCGGCTGGTGTCGCTGGTCTTGTACCGGCGCGAGCCGAACACGTGGCTCAGCGAGTTGATGGTGAAGGTCCCGTGCCAGAGCAGCACCGTGCTCACGAAGAAGCCCCACACCAGCAGCGGGAACCCGCCGATGAGAAACGTCGCCACGGCCAGGAGGATGGGGGGGAGCAGGAAGAAGCGGTTCAGGAACCGCAGCTCGGGAAAGCGGGCGAAGTCGCGAATCGCGTCCTCGCGGGTCTCGACGTACTTGTCGGAGAGAATCCACCCGACGTGGCTCCACCAGAAGCCGTCCTGCAGCGGCGAGTGCAGGTCCGTCGGCTGGTCCGATTCGCGGTGGTGGTGCCGGTGGTTCGCGGCCCACCACAGCACGCCCTTCTGGGACGACGTCTCGGCGGCGAACGCGAGCAGGAACTGGAACACCCGCGAGGTCTTGAAGGCACGGTGGGAGAAGTACCGGTGGTACCCGAGGGTCACGGCCCACATCCGCAGGTAGTAGAGCGCCAGCGCCCACACCACGTAGGACCAGTGAAAGGTCACGAAGAACGGGGCCACCAGGGCGACGAGGTGCGCGGCAAAGAACGGGATCGAGGAGACCCAGTTGATGCTGTGTTCCCGGGTGGTGGGGGCGGTGTTCGACATCGAGTCCTCTGGCGAGAGTGCGAGCACCAGCATGCGCACCCCCTGTCAGGGCTCTGTCAGGACGTGGCAGATTTCCCGAGGGAGGCCAGCCACTCCTGGAACGCCGGCTCGCCTACCAGGGGGGCGAGGTCGGGGTCGGTCGCAGCGGCTTCTCGGTCGGAGTAGCCCAGCTCACGCGCACGGAGGAGGAGGGTCATCGCCCGGCGCAGGTCTCCGGCGCGCGCGTAGGCGCAGGCGACCTCGTAGGCGCGACCGGCGGATGGACGGCGGGCGAGCGACTCTTCCCCGAAGCGTGCCGCCTCCGAGTAGGCGCCCCGGAGGAAGGCGACGCGTTCGGCGCGCTCGTAGGCTGTCGCCAGATCCACTTTCGGGAGGGCCGAGGCCGCTGCCACGTCGCCCCGCCGGATGAGTGCGCCCGCCCACTCGTGGAGGATGGTGGGATCGCGCGTCTGCTGCGCCGCCTGCTCCCAGAACGGGATGGCCCGGGCGTCGTCCCCGACGAGGCTGAACGCGGCGGCCACGGCCTGCGGCTCGATCGGGCGCCCTTGCACCTGGCTGAACTCGTCGAGCGCGCGCCGCCCTTCGCCTTCCTTCAGCGCCACCCAGCCCAGGAGGTGGTGGATGCGCGAGCGGGCGGCGATGGGCAGGTCGGCGCGGAGCAGCTGCGAGGCCAGGTCGCGGGCGTCGTCCATCCTCCCGGAGCGGAAGAGCGCCTCGGCCTCCTGGAGCTGCGGCGGTGCCGGCCCATCGGGCTCGGTGCGCCAGAAGGAGATCAGCGCCTGGAAGTTCTGGAACCCGAACAGCAGCAGGAAGATCAGCAACACCGGGTCGCCGCCGCCCGAGCGGTAGAGCAGGAAGGCGAGCCCGGCGCAGGTGAGGACCCCGAACCCCAGCGCCGCGACCACTCCGCCCCGCCCGAAGACCCGCCCCAGCAGCGCCCGGCTGACCCGCCCCCCGTCCATGGGAAGGATGGGAAGCAGGTTCAGGACGGCCCACCCGGCGTTCGCGGTGGCCGCGAGCTGCAGCGCGCGGTACGCGGTGTCACTCCAGGCGAAGGCGCGGGACGCCCACCAGCAGAGGACGCCGAGGCTGGCCCCGAACAGCGGGCCGGCGAGGGTGGACACCACGTCCTTCCCCCAGCTGAGCGGCGCGTCGGTGGCCGGCGTGGTGACGCCGCCGAACATCACCAGCTGGACCGTGGACGGGTAGCCGAAGGCGCGGAAGGCGAGCGCGTGGCCGAGCTCGTGGACCAGGACCGAGACGAACACCACCACGATCCAGGTCATGATCACCCTGGCCTTGGCGCCGGGGGTAGCCTCGGCACCGAGCTGGGCCGCCCCGGACAGGCCGAACATCAGGCCCACCAGGAAGTGGGCCGGGTGGACGATCACCGTGATGGAGCCGAGACGGAAGCGAAGCACAACCCGGTCACCTAACATCCGGATGGGGGTCCTGCGCGGGAGAAGGAGGTCGTGTTATGCGCCCTGGCCGATTCGATGCTGCGGCTCGGCCCCCATCCGCTGAGGAACCCCTGGGTGCTCGCCCCCATGGCGGGGGTGAGCGAGCAGCCCTTCCGGGTCCTCGCCTTCCGGATGGGCGCGGCCCTCTGCCCGACCGAGCTGGTGAGCGCGCAGGGGCTGATGCGGGCCAACGCCCGGACGGTGCGCTACCTCCGTCACGACCCCGAGGTGGAACGCCCCTACTCGCTGCAGCTCTTCGGCGGGGAGCCCGAGGCGATGGCGCGCGCGGCCCTCACCGGCAAGCAGTGGGGCGCGCAGATCATCGACGTGAACATGGGCTGTCCGGTGAGGAAGGTGACCAGGAGCGGGGCGGGGTCGGCGCTGCTCTGCGACCCTGCGCGGGCGGCCGCCATCGTGCGGGCCATCGGCGAGGCCACCGGCCTGCCGGTCACCGCGAAGATCCGGAGCGGCTGGGACGCCCAGCACCGGAACTATCTGGAGATGGCGGCGGCGCTCGAGGGTGCCGGCTGCGTGGGGCTCGCGGTCCATCCGCGCACCCGCGCCCAGGGCTATGCGGGGGAGGCGGACTGGTCGGTGATCGCCGAGCTGCGAAGGCACGTCCGCTCGATGACCCTGATCGGGAACGGCGACGTGAAGACGCCGGCCGACGCGGTGCGGATGCGCGAGACCACCGGCTGCGACCTGGTGATGATCGGCCGCGGCGCGCTGGGCAATCCGTGGATCTTCCGCCAGCTGGAGGGCGGGCGGGCCCCGGACAGCGACGAGCGGTGCCAGGTGGTGCTCGGACACTTCCGGGCGCACCTGGCCTTCGTCGGCGACGCGCCGGCGGCGGTCCGGAGCTTCCGCAAGCACCTCGCCTGGTACGCGCACGGGCTCCGCGGCGCAGCGGCCTTCCGCGCCGAGGTGAACCAGCTGGTCCAGCCGGAGCAGGTCGAGCTCACCGTCCGCCGCTTCTTCCAGCAGGCCGAGGCCGACAGCGCCTCGGTCGAGGAACAGGACGTGGACTATCGGGCCGCGCTCGGCTGACCCTCAGGACCGGCGTCCTCGCCTCGGGCCGCTCGACGAGCTCGCCGATGCAGAACGCATCGGCGGGGGAGTGGGTCACCGGCGGTACGCGGCCCGGGCCGTGGAACGCCTCTCGGCGGCGGCGGTCCGGAGCTGCTCGAGCAGCACCGCCCGGAGGTCGCCAATCCTCCCGGGCTCGTGCCCGCCCTCCACCCGGAACGCCAGCGCCGGGAGCGCGGGGAGCCTCCGATCGGCGAGGCGGCGGACCCGGGCCGGGGTGCCCAGCTCCGTGCGCACGGTGACGCCCAGCCCGGCGGCGGCAGCGGCCCACAGACCCGAGAGGCTCGGGCTGCTGAACCCCAGCCGCCAGGGGAGCCCGGCCCGATCCAGCGCCTCCAGCGCGAGGCGGCGGAAGGTGCAGGGGGGCTCGAAGAGGATCAGCGGGAGCGGCGTCCCGGGGTGCCACCCGAATCCCGGTGCCGCGAGCCAGCGGACCGGCAGCTGGATCTCTTCCGGATCCGGCCGCCCCGGCTCGGGGTCGAAGGTGACTGCGAGGTCGAGCGCGCCGCTGGAGAGCAGCTCCTTGAGCACCAGGTTGCGCTCCACCCGCACCTCGAGCTGGGCGCGAGGGTGCGCCCGGGTGAAGCGGGCCAGCGCCGGAGGGAGCCATCGCTCGGCCACGTCCTGCGGGAGGCCGAGGCGGATGGTCGAGCCGCCGGCGTCCTCGCGCAGGGCCTCGAGCAGCTGGTCGTTGAGCGCCAGCATCCGGCGCCCCATGGCGAGCACCCGCTCCCCTTCCGCGTTGAGCTCGAGGCGGCGGCCCGCCTTGCGAAACAGCGGGCGTCCACACTGCGACTCGAGCCGCTTCAGCTGGAGGCTGACCGCCGAGAGCGTGCGCCCCACCCGCCGGGAGGCCCGGGCCAAGGTTCCCGTCTCCTGGACGGCGGAGAGCGTCCTGAGCAGGTCAAGGTCCAGGGTCTGCACGGCGGTCTCGTTTATGGTTGAGAAAGAATCGAGTGTCAGTTCAGAACTTCGAGATTTTCTAGACTGTGGCCGGAAGGTACATGGACTCCCGTGGTCGCGCCAGTCCGGCCGCCCCGACACCAAGGAGCTCCGTCATGCCGTTCATCCACGTTCGCTACTCCACCCCCACCCAGCGGGACCTCCGGCAGCCCATCGCGGCCTTCGTCACCGAGGCCACGGCGAAGGTCCTCCACAAGAAGCCCGAGGTCACCGCGCTGGCCGTCGAGCAGGTCCCGGCGGACGCCTGGTTCATCGGCGGGAAGTCCCTCGCCGAGCACCGGAAGGCCACCTTCTTCGTCGAGGTGCGAGTGACGCGGGGGACCAACGTGAAGGAGGAGAAGGCCGCCTACCTCCGCGAGGTCTTCCGGGGCCTCGAGGCGCTGCTCGGCCCGGTCCACCCCGAGTCGTACGTCCACGTGCTCGAGGCCGAGGGTGACGCGTACGGTTACGCCGGTCTGTCGCAGGAGGCCCGCTGGGTGCGGGCGAGCGGCTAGACCGGACCGCCCACCGGCGAACATCCCTCATCGCCGCCAGCCCGCAGCGGAACTGCGCGTCGTCGCCCGCGGCTTCCACCGCGTCCAAAACGGAGCAGCTCGAGCACGGGTCCTTCGTCCCGTGGCGTTCGTCAGCCGGTGGCGGCGACCGGGGCAGGCGTGCGCAGCGGCCGGGCGATCTCCGGTGGCGGCCGGAGCTCCCGCTCCAGCGCGACCGACCGGAAATAGCCGCAGGCGGCGGTCGCGCGCCGCTCCAGCGTGGCGAAATCCACGTGGTACAGCCCGAAGCGCGGACCCCACCCCTCGAGCCACTCGAAGTTGTCGAGGAGCGACCAGTAGAGGTAGCCGCGCACGTCGATGCCCGCGGCCCGGGCCTGGAGCACCGCGGCCCAGTGCCTCCAGAGGAATTCGCTCCGTCGGTCCCCCACCCGGTCGTCGATGCCGTTCTCGGTCACCCAGACCGGCAGCCCGTAGCGGCGGGTGGAGAGCAGCACCTGGGCGAAGCCCTCGGGAAAGAACTCCCAGCCGATGTCGGTCAACCCGCGGTGGAGCGGGTCGCGGTAGTGGAACTCGACGTAGGGGGCGCGCCGGACGAACCGGAGGTGGGCGCGCGTGTAGTAGTTGACGCCCACGAAGTCGAGACTGTCGCGTGCGCCCTCGAGCGTCTGCCGGGTGGTGAAGAGCCCGGGCATGAACATCCGCAGCTCGCCGGTCACCAGCGCCTCGAGGAAGGTGTGGTTGTAGGTTTCGTCGGCCAGCCGTACCAGCGCGTGGTCCATCGGGTTCCAGGCGCGGTCGGCGGAGAAGGCCAGCATGTTCTGGCTGGTGCCGATGGGGAGCTTGCCGGCGTGGGTGAGCAGCTCCTCGCGCGCCGCCGCGTGGGCCCGCCCGATGTTGCCCAGCGCGAGCATGGCCAGCTTCGGGTCGGCGATGCCGGGAGGGATCGAGGCCTGCACGTAGCCACCGAGCAGCAGCACCATCGGTTCGTTGAAGGTGAGCACCACCGCGTCGAGTCCCTGCAGCACCTCGGCGCAGGCGCGGGCATAGCGGCGGAAGGCGGCCACGCTCTCCGGGCGGTGCCAGGGCGTCTCGCGGTGAAACCACGCCGGGTGCGTGAAGTGGTGCAGCGTCACCACCGGCCGGAGCCCAACCTCGGTCATCGCCACCAGCCGCCGGCGGTAGCCGTCGAGCGCCTCCTCGTCGAAGCGGCCGCGCTGCGGCTCGATGCGCGCCCACTCCAGGCTCATGCGGAAGGCGGTCGCGCCGAGATCGCGGGTGAGCCGGTAGTCCTCGCTCCAGCGGTTCCAGTGGTCCACGCCCGCGCCGGCGACGTGCTTCATCCGTCCAGCGCGCTCCCACTCGCTCCAGTCGTTCTCGATGTGACCCTCGACCTGGTACGCGGCGGTGGCGACACCGAAGACGAAGTCGGGTGGGAAGCGAAGCGGAGGCGCGTTCATCGCGAGCGAGGAGACGGACCCTAACAGCGTGCGTGCGTCGCCGCGTGCATCGGAGGCCCCGGTCGATTCGTTGACAGGGAGGCGTTCACGTCACTACCATTCGTGTCGCTCACTCGGCCCGAGTGACGAACACACACCCCGGAGGGATGGCTGATGGCGCCGAAGAAGAAGACCGCGAAGAAGAAGCCGGCTGCGAGGAAGGCTGCAAAGAGGAAGACGTCGAAGAGGAAGTAGCGGTCACTCTCCTCCGGGAGAAACGGACGGCTCGGCGATTCGCCGGGCCGTTTCGCTTTTCAGGGGTACGCCCGGTGTCGCTCAGACCCAGCGAGTTGCGAGACGTGGCCCGGACGCTCGAGCCGGAGCTCGCCGGGGCAGTGGTGCAGAAGGTCCGCGCCCCCTGGCCCGAGCGACTGGAGCTGGAGCTGCGGCAGCCGGGCCGGACGGTGCGCCTGCTCCTGAGCGTCGAGTCGGGACTGGGAAGGCTCTCGGTCATCGAAGCGCGGATGCTCTCCACATCTGACGGTGGTCCCTCCCCCTGGTTGCTGCGAGCCCGGAAGGAGCTGACCGGTCGCCGACTGTCCTCCATCCGCTGCACCGGTGCCAGGCAAGTCCGCCTCGGCTTCGAGAAGGGGGGCACGGCCCGCTCGGTGGTGGCCGAGCTCGGCTCGCCGGGAGTCCTCCTCCTCCTCGGGGACCAGGATGAGCCGATGGCGGCCTCGCAGGGATCGGCCAGGTCCCCGGCGCCACCGGAGGAGGCGATGGACGAGCGCGGTCCTCCGTCCCGTCTCGGGGAGGCGCGCGGGCTCGACGCGGGCCGCGCGGCCGAGGCGCTGGTGGCCGCGCGCGAGTCGGTCGTGCGCCGCGAGGCCCTGCAGCGCGCGCGCCTCCAGCCGATCCGCTCCCGGCTCCAGCGCCTCCGCCGCACCCGGGCCAAGGTCGAGGCCGAGGCGAACCGCGACGCCGCGGCCGAGGAGCACCGGCGCTGGGGCGAGCTCCTCTCCCGCGCGCTGGAGAAGGTCCCTCGCGGTGCCCGCTCGGTGCGGCTGACCGAGTGGACCGAGGCGGGCCCACGCGAGGTGGAGGTTCCGCTGGAGCCCACCTTCGCCCCCCGCGCCCAGGTGGAGCGCCACTTCCACCAGTACCGGCGGTTGCTGCGGGGGAGCGCCCTGGCCCGGGAGCGGCTCGCCGCGCTCGACCGGGAGATCGCTGCCGCGGAGCGCGCCCTCGCCGAGGCCGAGGCCGGCACCGAGGCCGAGGTGGAGGCGCCGGTCTCCCCCGTCCCGGCGCGGCCTGCCAGGAAGCGCGCGGCGCCGGTCCACCGCCCGTACCGGACCTTCAAGACAGCCGGCGGACAGCCGATCTGGGTCGGCCGGGCCGGCGAGGACAACGCCGCGCTCACCTTCCGGGTGGCCCGCCCGCATCACCTCTGGATGCACGCCCGCGGAGTGCCCGGCGCGCACGTGGTGGTTCCGCTGGACCGGGGAGCGGACGTCGAACAGGAGACGCTGCTCGACGCAGCGCACCTCGCGCTCCACTTCTCGCGGCTGGCGGGCGAGCCGCGCGGCGAGGTGGCCTGGACGCGTGCGCGGCTGGTCAAGCGGGTGAAAGG
>DATKKF010000095.1:0-42566 GCA_035543115.1 Myxococcaceae bacterium | reverse complement strand
CGGGCCTGCTTCTAGCCACCATGGGCGAGGGCGACGACCTCCTGAGCCGAGCCCCGGGCGAGCGTGTATCCCGCCCCTCCGTGGCCGTAATGGTGGATCACCCGCCCCACGCGTTCGACGCGGACCGCGGGGCGGACGGGGCGTAGCCCGACCGCGTCGCGGAGCACCGGCCCGTGCCGGAAGCCGGCAGCCCGCGCCCGCTCGAGGAAGGCCGCGCGGAGCGCCGGATCGGGCGGAGGTGGAGCGTCGCCCGCGAAGGGCAGGGCGCAGCCGCCCATGACCACCTCGGCCCGGCGGGGAATCAGGTAGAGCATCACCGCGAGGTCGCGCTCGTCCCCGTACATCTGTTGCAGGTCCACCTCCCCGGGCTCGACCAGGACGGTCTGTCCGAGCAGCGCCCGCAGCGAGGTGTCCCCCGCCAGCCGTCGCGCCCCGATGCCGGTGCAGTTCACCACCACGTCGCCCGGCACGTCCTCGAGCCGCTCGACCCGCGCGATCTCGATCGGCCGCTCGAGCCGGGACTCGAGCCATCGAAGGTGCAGCGCAGGCTCCACCCGCGGCGCCTCGAACTCCCACGCCAGCCGCGCGCCGCTCGGCTGGGGACCTTCGACCAGCCGGAGGCCCTCGACCGCGTCCGCCCACCACGGCCGCCGCGCGTCCGAGACGCACTCCCGGACCGTCAGCACGTCCACGCCGGCCTCGGGCACGGTCCGTGAGAGCTCGAGCAGCCACTTCCGGGTGACGCGCGCCCACTGGTTCACCCGATCGGGCGGTCCGACCTCGAACGGGTACCAGACCGCGCCCGCGGCGGCGGACGTCGTTCGCTCGGGGCGCTCGGCGGAGACCAACCGGACGCGGTGTCCCGCTTCTCGAAGGACGAGTGCGGTGGTCAGCCCCACCACGCCCGCGCCGACGACGGTCACCTCGGCCACCGACGACTCTCCCCGCGCTCAGCGAATCCGCCGGAAGCGGAGCGGCTGCTCGAGGCTCTCGGTGTGGAGCACCAGATCCCCGCTCACCACCTCCAGCCGCCGGCTGTTCTGCAGTGCGACCAGGAACGCCTTCTCCTGGACGTCCACCTCGGGCGTGCACGCCATCCGCGTCGAGGCCAGCTCGCCGACGCGGATGGTGCCGTCGCCGAGCTCCACCGGGCCCGTGTAGCGGTTGCAGGAGGCGTTGCCGGAGATCTTCCCCGGCTCTGGGAAGGCCATGGTCGGTGTCCGGTCGGCGACCAGCGGCGTTCCGGCGAGATCTCGCAGCGCCCACTCCGAGCCAAGAAGGTATTGAGCGCCGGGCACAGTCTTCTCCCCACTCGCAGGGGCCGGTGGCGCCGAAGCGCATCCCAGCACGAGCGCCGCGACTCCAGCTCCCATCCAGGACAGCTCTCTCACCGCGTGGACCTCCGTCGCCCTCAGCTTAGTCCGTGGCCCCGCTGGACGCTCGACCGGTCGCGCAGGCTTTGCGCCGGAGCTGCCCGCGGCGCCGCCCGGTGCGCGCGCTCCAGTGCGCGCCGCGGTGATTCCCGTCACCTGCGACGAGCATGCTACGGAGCCGAAATTGCATGTGTTTTCCCGCGGCGAACCCGAGGAGTGGACCCCATGACAACGCCCATCTTTGGCCCCGTCCAGGAGTACTGGCTCGACGCCTGGCAGCGGTCGATCCTCCTCCTCGACACCCTCCGCCAGCGCGGGAACCGTTACCTCGAGCAGAGCAAGAAGACCGCTCCCAACGTGCTCGAGTTCCAGGCCGAGCTCGTCCGCGATGGCCGGACGATGCCCCGGCCGACGAACTACCTGCTGGTGCGGATCATCCCGCCCGAGGGCACGAAGCTCGACCCGACCAAGCCTCCCTTCATCGTGGTGGACCCACGGGCGGGCCATGGCCCCGGCATCGGAGGGATGAAGCAGGACAGCGAGATCGGCGCCGCGCTCGCCGCCGGTCACCCCTGCTACTTCATCGGCTTCCTCCCCGACCCGGTGCCCGGGCAGACGGTGGAGGACGTGTGCCGGACCGAGGCGGCGTTCCTGGAGGAGGTCGTCGCCCGCCATCCGGACGCCGACGGCAAGCCGGTGGTCATCGCCAACTGCCAGGCCGGCTGGCAGATCATGATGATGGCCGCGCTGCGGCCCGAGCTGGCCGGGCCCATCCTGCTCGCCGGCTCGCCGCTCTCGTACTGGGCCGGGGTGCGGGGGAAGAACCCGCTCCGGTACCTGGGCGGGCTGCTCGGCGGCACCTGGCTCACCGCGCTTGCCGGCGACATGGGCGCGGGCATCTTCGACGGCGCGCACCTCATCGCCAACTTCGAGTCGCTCAACCCGTCCAACACCTACTGGAAGAAGGTCTACAACCTGTACTCGAAGATCGACACCGAGGCGCCGCGCTACCTCGACTTCGAGACCTGGTGGGGAAGCCCGGTGCTCCTCGAGGCCGGGGAGATGCAGTGGATCGCCGACAACCTCTTCGTCGGCAACAAGCTCTCCATCGGCGAGCTGCGCGCGTCCGACGGAACGCGGATCGACCTGCGCAACGTGACGTCGCCGATCATCGTCTTCTGCTCCTGGGGCGACGACATCACCCCGCCGCAGCAGGCGCTCGACTGGGTGACCGACCTGTACGACTCTGAGAAGGAGATCGTCGCCGCGGGCCAGACCATCGTCTACACGCTGCACGACAAGGTGGGGCACCTGGGCATCTTCGTCTCCGGGAAGGTGGCCACGAAGGAGCACAGCGAGTTCGCGAGCTGCATGGCGCTCATCGACCTGCTTCCTCCCGGGCTCTACGAGGCGGTCATCACCGAGGTCGAGGAGGACCTCGAGAATCCCGAGCTCATCGAGGGGAAGTACCTCTTCCGGCTCGAGGCGCGCACCCTCCACGACATCCGCGCGCTGGGCCAGAACCCGCCCGAGGACGAACGTCGCTTCGCCACCGTCGCCCGGGTCTCCGAGGTCAACGAGAGCCTCTACCGCGCCTTTGCCTCGCCGGTGGTGCGCACGGTGGTGCAGGAGCCGCTGGCCCAGGCGCTGCGGCAGCTGCACCCGCACCGGCTCCGGTTCTCGGTGCTCTCCGACCGCAACCCCTTCATGTGGCCGGTGAAGCTGCTGGCGCCCCAAGTGCGGGCGGGGCGAAGGCCGGTCGGGCCGGAGAACCCGCTGCTCACCCTGGAGAAGACCGTGTCGTCGTGGATCGCCTCCAGCCTCGACGCCGCCGGTGCGATGCGCGACGCGATGACCGAGGCGCTCTTCCTCGGCGTCTACGGCCTTCCGGTCGTCCAGGCGCTGGTCGGACTCGGGCCGCAGGTGCAAGACGAGCGTCACGCCGAGCGAGACCTCTGCCGCGAGTTGGCGGAGGCGCAGCAACGCACGGACCTCGAGGCTCGCTACACCGTCGGCGGGGCGGCCGAGGCGGTCGTCCGCAGCCTGGTCTACGTGCGGCTCCCCGGGGGCAGCATCGACGAGCGCGGCTTCTCGATGCTGATGGCCATCCGGGCGGGGCGCCCGCCGGAGGAGCGGCGGTCGCTGGCCGAGCTGAAGCAGGTGCTCAAGGAGCAGTTCCTGCTGGTCACCCTAGACGAGGAGCGGGCCGTCGAGACGTTGCCGGCGTTGCTCCCCAAGAGCGTGGAGAAGCGTCGCGCGGCCCTCGAGGTGCTGCACCGGATGGTGTCCGCCCGCGGGGCGCTGCCCGAGGAGGGGCTCGCGCGGCTGCACCGCATCGAGGCGCTGTTCGAGGTGAAGCCCGAGCGCGTGGCGTCCGCGCAGCCGGCGAGCGCCTGAACCAGGAGCGCACTTCGAGGAGCACGCCATGAGTGACATCACCATCAGACCGGTCCTCGAGGGACAGAAGGTCCTCGTGGTCGGCGTCGCCAACGACCAGTCCATCGCCTACGGCTGCGCCAAGGCGTTCCGCACCGCCGGGGCGGAGCTGGCCATCACCTGGCTGAACGAGAGGGCACGACCCCACGTCGAGCCGCTGGCGAGAGAGGTGGAGGCCACCATCATCGCGCCGCTGGACGTGAGTGTGCCGGGTCAGCTCGAGGCGGTGTTCGACCTCATCCGGACGCGGTGGGGCAAGCTGGACAGCCTGGTGCACTCCATCGCCTTCGCCCCCAAGGAGGACCTCCAGGGCGGGCTCCTGGACTGCTCGGCGGCGGGGTTCGGCAAGGCGATGGACGTCTCCTGCCACTCGTTCATCCGCATGGCGAAGCTGGCCGCGCCGCTGATGAAGGACGGCGGGACCATGTTCGCCATGAGCTACTACGGGGCGAACCGGGTGGTGCCCAACTACAACGTGATGGGGCCGGTGAAGGCGGCGCTGGAGGCCTCGTGCCGCTACCTGGCCTACGAGCTCGGGACATCGGGCATCCGGGTGCACGCCATCTCGCCGGGCCCCTTGAAGACCCGCGCCGCGTCGGGGCTGAAGGACTTCGAGCTGCTCCTCAACGAGGCGGCCCAGAGGGCCCCTCTGGGCGAGCTGGTGGACATCATGGACGTGGGCTTTGCCTGCGCCTACCTGGCGACGCCCTTCGCCCGGCGCATCACCGGCGGCACGGTGTACGTGGACGGGGGGACGAACATCGTCGCCTGAGGGTCAGAAGATGATCTTCAGGAGTCGGACCGCCAGCTCCTCCAGCGAGACCACGGTGAGTGCCAGCGGCAGGAGCGGCGCGGCCGTGGCCACCGCGAGCCGGGCGATGTCCTGCAGCCCGAACGGGACGATGTTCATCTCCCGGACGACCGAGTAGCTCTGTCCAAGGTCGGAGAGCGATTGGATGTCCCCGGTACCGAGGAGCTCCTGCTTGCCCGCCTCGCCGCGGATCCACTTGCTCTCGAAGGCCGAGACGTACTCGCTGCCCAGCTTCCCATACTGCGCCAGGCCCGCGAGCTTGGCCTTCGAGAGGCCCGGGGTGAAGACGGTCAGCGGCACGAGCAAGAAGAGCACGAAGAAGCCGACCAGGCCGATGACGTCGAGCTTGAAGGCCATCAGCGTTTGCCCCCCGTAGATCACGCGGGTGGCGATCACCCCGGCGAGCAGCGCCCCCTGCGCGAAGAGGATGGGTCCGAAGGCGTAGGTGCCCTTGCCAAGGAAGGACAGTCCCGCGGCCCGGTCGGGATGGGTGGGAACAAGGTGGAGGTCCATCCGCGAGACCTGCCAGAGGAAGCGGAACCAGATCAGCAGCCGGAGGTACCAGCGCAGGAGGAAGAACTGGCTCAGCGGGAGACTCACCGTGGCCAACCAGACGCCGGCGGCGGTCAGGTGCATCCGGCCTCCCTCTGGAGCTGCGTACCAGCTGGGAGCCTCATAGGCGATGGTGCTCCTCCACAGCCAGTGGCCCACGGTGGCGACCAGAAGGAGCAGCCCCACCTCGAGCACCACCGAGTCCCGGAGGCGGAGCGCCGACTGGATCGCCCGCTCGAACTGCGGCACGTCCGCGGGCCGGATGAGGCCCCGTTCCGGGAACTGCTCGACGATGCTGCGGGTCCTTCGGTGGACGACGAGCTCGGCGGCGATGAGTACCGGCAGCGTCACCAGGAAGCGCACCTGCGCCTCGATGTCCCGGAGGAAGGGGAGGGCGCTCGGAGGTCCCCAGGCATGGCCCGTGGCGAGGGAGAGGAGGAGCAACGGCAGCCAGGCAAGGAGGGTGATGACCCAGAGGCGGCGCGACAGCTGCTCCAGCGCCGGCCCGCTGAGGTGGGCGCGACGGAACATCTGGTACAGCGGGCCACCGAGGACGAGCGAGAAGTCGTGCGTTCCCGCCACTGCTGGAGCGGCCATGGGCATCCTCCGGGCTGAGGCGGCTTACCTCTCCGGGGAGCGGCGCGCAGGCCTCGTCCCGTAGGACTTCGGGCCAACATCGCTCGGGGCCGCCGGTGCTTGCCGTTTCCGGGGGCCGTCGGTCAGTGTCGGCGCTGGGAGCCCTGATTGCACTCACTCTTGTCGTGCTTGCTCTTGCTGGCGGCGGCTCCGGATTCGGCCGATGCGGCGGAGCCGGGGAACGAGGCGAGACCCGCGGCCGCGTCCTGCTCCACCGCGGAGGAGTGCGCGGACCGCGAGGGCCGCGGCTCGGTGTGCGTCGAGGCGGAGTGCCGGCCCTACCAGGACGCGACCGATCTCTTCGTCGCCGTCGGCCTGAGCCAGAAGGAGGCACGCCGGCCCGAGCCGTTCAAGCCGTTCCTGACCATCCTCCCGGTCATCGGTGCGAACCCGACGCAGGGAACGCTGGTCGGCGTGGCGGCGATCATCGGCATCTATCTCGGAGACCCGAAGACCACCACCATCTCCAACATCTCGGCCAACATCCTCTACACCACCAAGAACCAGTTCCTCTCCGGCATCAACAGCGTGCTGATGCTGAGCGACAACTCCTGGCAGCTGCAGGGCGACTGGCGGTTCCTGGTCTTCAACCAGGACACCTTCGGGCTGGGCACGGGAGAAACCCCGATCAGCAGCGGCTTCACCCTCAACGGCTACGGCACCACCGCGGCGATCCCCGGAGCCCAGCCGATGGACATGAACCTGATCCGGATCCGCGAGAACTTCCTCAAGCGAGTCACCGAGACCTTCTACATCGGCCCGGGATTCAACTTCGATCGCTACTACGCCATCGTCGATCGCTCGCTGAATCTCGAGGCGACCCCGGCGGTGGTGACCAGCCACTACGCCTACAGCGAGGCCCTGGGCTTCAACCCCGGCGCGTACAACACCTCGGGTCCGAGCCTGAACGTCGTCTGGGACAGCCGCGACTCGACCATCAATCCCTACCGGGGCATCTACGCCGCGCTGACCTACCAGTGGTACCCGCACTGGCTCGGGAGCGCGCAGGACAGCTCGCTGCTCTACGGAGAGTTCCGCGGGTACCTCGGCCTCTCCAAGACCGTGCCCCGGAACGTGCTCGCCTTCTGGGCCGTGTTCCAGACCAACGTCACCGGGAACCTTCCCTATCTCGGCCTCCCGGCGATCGGCTGGGACGCGAGAAACCGCACCGGGCGGGGCTACGTCCAGGGGCGGTTCCGCGGGACGGCGGAGATCTACGCCGAGGTCGAGTGGCGCTTCCGGATCACCGACAACGGGCTCCTCGGCGGCGTGGTGTTCGCCAACGCCGAGACCTTCTCTCGCGCGCCGGTGAGCTACCTGGGCTTCGTCGGCAACGGCACCGACCTCTTCCAGTACATCGCGCCTGCGGGCGGGGTGGGCCTGCGCTTCATGATGAACCGCCAGTCCCGGACCAACATCACCCTCGACGTCACGGTGGCGGAGAAGACCTGGGGCGTCTACTTCGGCGCGGGCGAGGCGTTCTGACGTATCCTCGGAGCGGGAGGGGAGTCCGAATGCGCCGTCCGCAGCCTTGGGCCGTGGTCGCGTGGTGGAGCATCGTCGCCGTCTTCCTGCCCCGGCTCGCCGCGGCCCAGGCTGCCGACCCGGCCGGACCTCCCGCCGCCGAGCCGCCGCCCGCGGCGGTGGAGCCGGTCGACCGGCGCGCCGGCTGGAGACACGAGTTCTCTCCGGCGTGGCACATGGCCACCTTCTTCAGCGAGGAGCAGAGCCACTACACCTTCCACTCGCTCTCGCTCGGCTACCTCATGTCGGTGAACGCGAGCGGGCCGTTCCTCCACCTGAGCTTCGTCGTCCCGCTCCAGGCGCGGCAGGACGGCCAGGTTCACTCCGTCTCCAGCGTGTACCAGAACAGCGGGGGCCTCGACTTGCTCGTGGGGTGGCAGTGGCGGTGGCTGCTCGGCGAGGCGCTGGAGATCGAGAGCGGGCCGGGCGCGCACGTCAACGCCCTCAACCTCGGCGGGAAGCCGGGGCTCACCAACTTCAACGCCCTCCAGCTCGGGGTCGGCGGGATGAGCGTCCTCCGCTGGCGTCCGGGGTGGCGGCCCGGCCGGGTGGGCTGGACCCTGGGAATGGTCACGGCGCTGGCGCTCGACCTGTACGACCCGCTCCGGAGCAATGACCTGAAGTATGGGTTCGTGCTCCGCCTGGGAGGGGTGGTCGGGGTGGACCTGCCATGAGGCCGATGCTCCTCGCGGTCGCGGCGCTCCTCGCGGTCAGCCTGCTGGCCTGTCTCGGCCCGTACCCTGGAATCGGCGAGAGGCTCGACAGCACCGCCCTGGTGAGCGGGACCTCGTACATCGCCCTGGATGGAGGGGGGGCGCGGATCCTCGTCCTGGCGCCGCTCGACGGGGGGGCCACCGCCCCGTTCACCCGGATCGACGAGCATCAGCCGCGGGCGGTGGAGACGTTCCAGGGGACCTGGTCCGGCGAAGGCACGGACATCGACTTCTCGGCCAGCACCGTCTTCATTCTCCCCAACGAGGCGTCGAAGCCGGTGAGCTCGCGGACTGGGGCCACCCGCCAGCAGCTGTCCCCCCCAAGGGTGAGCGCGGCGACGGTGGCCGTCGCCGGCGAGGACCTGTTCGTGCTCCTCGGCGCTCCGGACGTGGCCGGGAGCTACTACACCTTGATCCGCCGGGCGGCCCTCATCAGCGGCGCCGACGACACCGTCACCGCCTGCGCATTCCACCTGGCCAACCTGGCAGTCGAGTCGTCCGAGGCCCGCATCCCCGGATTCAACAGCGCCGGGATGACCCAGTACCTGAACCGGGTGGAGCTCTTCGAGGGGATCCTCTCCGGGAAGGTGACCGTCGGCCTGGTCGGGCTGTTCAGCCCGGTGAGCACCATCACCTTCACCAACTACGCCGACTTCGAGGGCGTGGTGCTCGACGGCGTGCAGATCTCGAGCACCGATACCGGCGGAAACGGCGGGCTCTCGGGCGTGCTGGGCTTCCGCATCCAGCGGGAGGGGCTCCCGCCGCTCGAGGGCTCGGTGGACTACGGCCAGGTCAGCCTCAGCAACGGCAACGAGTCGGGCGACTACCTGGTGACGCTCGACGGCGGGACCACGGTGCGGGTCCCCACCGGGCGCCGCATCCCTCCGCTGGAGCAGTGTCTGGGGCTCTGAGCTACGCCGACCCCTGCTTGCTGAACCGGAGCGCGCCCTTGCCGGCGTCCACCAGCACCGTGTCCCCGGCGACGTACGAGCCGGAAAGCACGGACATCGCCAGGGGGTCCTGGAGGTACTTCTGGATGGCGCGCTTCAGCGGCCGGGCGCCGTAGACCGGGTCGTACCCGTGCTCGCCGAGGAAGGCCACCGCCGCCGGAGTGAGCTGCAGCGTGAGCCGCCGGTCCTCGAGCAGCTTCTTGAGGCGGGCGAGCTGGATCTCCACGATGCGGTCGATCTGCTCACGGCGGAGCGGCTCGAAGATGACGATCTCGTCGATCCGGTTGAGGAACTCGGGGCGGAAGTGCTGGCGGAGCGCGTCCATCACCCGGGCCCGGGTCACCTCGTCGATGGTCTCCTTGGCCTCCATTTCCAGGAGGAGCATCTGGCTGCCGAGGTTGGAGGTCATGATCAGCACCGTGTTCTTGAAGTCCACGGTGCGCCCCTGGCTATCGGTCAGCCGGCCGTCGTCGAGAATCTGCAGCAAGACGTTGAACACGTCCTGGTGCGCCTTCTCGATCTCGTCGAACAGCACCACTGAGTAGGGGCGGCGGCGCACGGCCTCCGACAGCTGGCCACCCTCCTCGTAGCCCACGTAGCCGGGAGGCGCGCCGATGAGCCGCGCCACCGCATGCTTCTCCATGTACTCGGACATGTCGATGCGGATGAGGGCGTTCTCGTCGTCGAAGAGGAACTCGGCCAGCGCCTTGGCGGTCTCGGTCTTCCCCACTCCGGTGGGGCCGAGGAAGATGAACGAGCCGATCGGGCGGTTGGGATCCTGGAGCCCGCTCCGGGCTCGGCGAATGGCGTTGCTCACCGCCTCGATGGCCTGCCGCTGCCCGATGACCCGCTTCTCCAGCCGCTCCTCCATGTGGACCAGCTTCTGGACCTCGCCCTCCATGAGGCGCGACACCGGGATGTGGGTCCACTTGGCCACCACCTCGGCGATGTCCTCGGCGTCCACCTCCTCCTTGAGGAAGCGCTGCTTCCTCTGCAGCTCGGCCAGCGCCGCGTTCTGCTGCTCGAGCTCCTTCTGGAGCCCGGGGAGGACCCCGAACTTGATCTCCGCGGCCTTGTTCAGGTCGCCCTGGCGTTCGGCGGTGGCCTGGTCGGCCTTGGCCTTCTCGATCTTCTCCTTGGTGATGCGGATCTTCTGGATGGCGGCCTTCTCCGCCTCCCAGTGGGCCTTGAGCTGGCTGAACTGCTCGTTCAGGTCGGCGAGCTGCTTCTCGATCTGCTGCAGCCGCTCGCGCGAGTTGGCGTCGGTCTCCTTCTTCAGGCCCTCGCGCTCGATCTCCAGCTGGGTGATGCGGCGGCGGACGTCGTCGATCTCCTGGGGCATCGAGTCGATCTCGATGCGCAGCCGGCTGGCCGCCTCGTCCACCAGGTCGATGGCCTTGTCGGGCAGGAACCGGTCGGCGATGTAGCGGTTGCTGAGCGTGGCCGCCGCCACCAGCGCCGAGTCCTGGATGCGGACGCCGTGGTGCACCTCGTACCGTTCCTTGAGGCCACGGAGGATGCTGATGGTGTCCTGCACGCTGGGCTCGCCCACCATCACCGGCTGGAACCGGCGCTCGAGCGCGGCGTCCTTCTCGATGTGCTTCCGGTACTCGTCGACGGTGGTGGCGCCGATGCAGTGCAGCTCCCCACGGGCCAGCGCCGGCTTCAGCATGTTGCCGGCGTCCATTGCCCCCTCGGCCTTCCCCGCCCCGACCAGGGTGTGGAGCTCGTCGATGAAGAGGATGATCTGCCCCTCGGCGGCGGAGATTTCCTGGAGGACGGCCTTGAGCCGCTCCTCGAACTCGCCCCGGTACTTGGCCCCGGCCACCATCGCCCCGAGGTCGAGCGCGACCAGCCGCTTGTCCTTCAGCCCCTCCGGAACGTCGCCGTCCACCATGCGGCGGGCGAGCCCCTCCACGATGGCGGTCTTGCCCACGCCGGGGTCGCCGATGAGCACCGGGTTGTTCTTGGTGCGGCGGCTCAGCACCTGGATGACCCGGCGGATCTCCTCGTCGCGGCCGATGACCGGGTCGAGCTTTCCGGCGCGGGCGGCGGCGGTCAGGTCGCGCCCGTACTTCTCCAGCGCCTGGTAGGTGTCCTCGGCCTCCTGGGTGGTCACCCGCTTGCCGCCGCGGACCTCCTTCAGCGCCGTCAGGACGCGGTCGCGGGTCACGCCCGAGGACTTCAGGGCCTCGCCGATGGCGCCCTTGTCCTGGGCGAGCGCCAGGAGCAGGTGCTCGCTGGAGACGTACTCGTCCTTGAGCTCCTTGGCCTCGTCCTCGGCCTTGTCGAGGTCGCGAAGGAGCCGCTGGCTCAGCCTGCTGCCGTCTCCACCCTGGATGCGGGGGAGGCGCTCCAGCGCCTCGTCGATGCGGCCCTGGACCAGCACCGGGTCGGCCCCGATGCGGCGCAGGAGGGCCTCGGCCACGCCCTGCTCCTGGGTGAGCAGCGCCTTCGCCAGGTGCTCGGGCTCATACTCGGGCGAGCCCATGCGCCGGGCGAGGGTCTGGCCGGCCTGGATGGCCTCCTGCGCCTTGAGAGTGAACTGTTCGATGCGCATGCGGTTACCCTAAGTCCCGGCATGAAGTTGGCAAGCAGCCCCCAGCGGCTGTACAAGCCCTCGGAATGGCGAGGTCCGATGCGCATGGCGGCTACTTGTGCCGCCTGGAGAGCCTGCCAGGCGGTGAGCTTTCCCGCCTGGGCCGCGAATCGCTCGAGGCCGATGGAGAACAGTCCGAGGGAGCGGGACTCCTGGTGTCGGTGGCGAAGAAGGTCGTCCGCTTCGCCTACGACGCCCCTCACACCTACGGCCGCCGGGGAGCCCAGTGGTACGGCAAGCACCATGCGCTGGCCACCCGGCTGTCGACCGTCTTCGGGGTGACGGTGCACGCCTACGTGTTCGACCCGGACGAGCTCGAGCAGGTCGCGACTTACGGCGGCGGCCACCGCGTCGGAGGCGAGACCCTGGTCTATGACCAGGCGGAGATCGAGGACGAGGAGCTCTCCGACGAGGCGTTCGACGAGCTTCGTGAACGCTGGCCCCTGGGGTACCTCGGACGCCTCCTGGGGCTGACCCGCCCGGAGCTGCTCCGGCTGCCGTACGCCCGGAGCGTGCTGATCCCGCTCGACGTGGATGCGCCGCCAGCGCTCGAGCCCCTCTTCCCGGAGCACTCGCCCGACCCGCGCGGCTGAGCCCCGGGCGCAGGTCCGGACCCGCGAGCGGGCACGCCGCCCCGGGGGCGTCACGCTCGAGGTGGCGCCTCGTGCTGCGTCCCATCGCCGGCGGGATGGGGGCTGGTGGCGCGCGCGCCGTCGTCGTCGAACCCCCGGGCCACTGCCCGGGCGTGCGCGACCAGGAACGCGACCACCGCGGCGTTGACCAGCAGCACGAGCAGGCGGGACCAGTGGAAGTGGCGAACGAGCTCGTACACCTCGAACGGCAGGAACGCCCCGGTCACCCCCACCACCAGCCACGGACCCCAGGAATGCCGCTGCTGGAGCGCCCAGCCCTCCACGCAGGTGATGGTCCCGTCGACGATCAGCGCGAGCAGCGTGATGTGCAGCCCACGGGGACTCGTCGCCCGCTCGAGCGCTCGCCCGAGCAGGATGGCGTACGCCCGGGTCGAGTGGGTCCGGAACTCGTGGGCCCACTCGGCCAGCTCGTCGCCGTGCCCCAGGGCCATGGTGACGGCCAGCGCACCGGCGAGCAGGAGCTGCACCAGGCCCTTCACCCACTTGTAGGTGATGATCGCCCGGAGCGCCGCCTCGTCCACTCTGGCTCGCATCGGTGCGGGCGTCCTCCCCCGGGCCCCGAGTGCCCGCTACCGCGGGGCCTCGTCCTGGAGCGCCGCCCAGGCCTTGACCCTGGCCGAGCGGAAGTACTGGGCGATGATGGCCAGCGTGCCAGCGACGAGCAGCGTCCGGACGACCGAGGTGCCGACGGTGAACGTCGGGCCGAGGAGCCAGTCGGCCGGGAGCCGTTCGCCCGATGGAGCGAGCTGCGCAGCGAGCCGGGCGAAGCGGAGCGCGAAGGCGGCGTCGGCGGCGCCGTCCACGGTCCGCAGCAGTCCCGAGACCATCGCCCCGCCGCAGAGCAGCCGGCGGATACCCTCCCGCGGAAGCCCCGCCGGCCGCAGCACCCGGCCCGCGGAGACAAAGGTGAAGAACAGCGAGATGGCGAGGACGACGAGCAGCGCGGCCCGTGCCCGGCGGTCCGGCTGCATCGCCCGGGTATTGGCCTCGGACAGCCGGGCGATGAGGTCGGCGGCGGGGGTACCACCGGGCGGCGCCTCGGGGCGCGCGCTCCAGCGGTCGGACAGGGCGAAGGCCTCGCTCACCGACGCAGCGCCGGAGATGCCGGACACCAGCATGCAGATGATGGCCACGGCCCGCGCCTGCGAGCCGACCGCGGACCGCGGCGCGGTCAACGGGGGAACGCCTCCACGAACTTCAGCCGGAGGTCGGTGAGAAGCGCGTCGAAGAACCGCTCCTCCTCGGTGGTGAGGTTCCCCCTCGTCTTCTCGCGGAGCAGCGCCAGCAGGTCCAGGACCTCGCGGGCCAGGGCCGGGTCCTTGCTCACCGCGCCGGAGTCCGGATGCGCCTGCACACCCATGTGGATGAACGCCGACGAGGCGAATCCGAGGAGCACCGTCGTGAGGTCGATGGCCTTGCCGGCGCGCTCGAGGACGAACGTCTCACCGTGTGCGCGCTCGTCGGACGCGGCCATGTTGTCACTCCTCGTCGGTCTCGTCGTCCAGGAAGTCGTCGGTGTCGGCCATCACGGTCTCCACCGGGGCGGCCTTCTCCGAGACGTCGGGGAGGGACTTGAGGTAGCGGTCCCAGGCCTTCTCGTCGAGGTCTCCCTGGGCCAGGTAGCGGGCAGCGGTGCGCTTGTCGATGCTCTTCGGGTCGAGCGGCTCAGCCATGGAGCGAATTTGACGGGCCCCCCTCCGGTCGTCAACAACCCTCTCCGCGGGGAGGAGGACACCTTGAGCACAGTCACCCTGCCGAGAGGCCTGTACGCCGTGGTGGACGACGGGGTGCGTCCGGATCTGATGCTCGCCGAGCAGGCCAGGGTGCTGGCACGGGCGGGGGTGCGGGTGGTGCAGGTCCGCTGCAAGCGCTCGACGGGGCGAGCGGCCTGGGAGGCCGTGCGGCAGGCGGTGGCGGCGCTCCGCGAGGCCGGAGTGGTGGCTCTGGTCAATGACCGCGTGGACTGGGCGCTGCTCTGTGGGGCCGACGGCGTCCACCTGGGCGACGAGGACCTTCCGCCGGCGGAGGCGAGGCGGCTGCTCGGGCCCGGCCGCCTGGTGGGAGTGACCGTCCGGGGCGCTGCGGGCGCATGCGCCGCCCGGGCGGCCGGCGCGAGCTACGTGGGGCTCGGGCCGGTGTTCGCGACCCGGACCAAGGAGGTCCCCGCCCCCGTGCTCGGGCTCGAGCGGCTCCGCCGCGAGGTGGAGGGCAGCCCCCTCCCGGTCATCGCCATCGGCGGCATCGGCCTGGACACCGTGACGGCCGTGGCCCGCACCGGCGTCCACGGGGTGGCGGTGGTCTCGGACCTCTGGGCGGGGGGGGACCCGGCCTCCCGGGTGGAGGCGCTGCAACGGGGGTTCCTTCTGGGCGAGACTGAAGGCTAGCGTGAAGCCCCACGGACACGTCTTGCGCCGCCCGACCATCGGCCTGACTCCGGACGTCGAGGACGTGGCCGGCGGCGAGGCACCCTCTCGCTACGTCCTGAAGTCTCCCTACGCCGAGGCCGTCTTCCGCGCGGGTGGTCTGCCGATGGTGCTTCCGCTCGCCTCGGACCCGGGGATGATCGACGCCTTCCTGGACCGCATCTCGGGCCTGGTGGTGACGGGGGGCGCGTTCGACGTTCCCCCGGAGGCGTACGGCGAGGCGCCCCGCGAGGGGCTCGGGACCCTCAAGCCGGCCCGGACCCGCTTCGAGACGGCGCTGCTCCAGGCGGCGCTGCGCCGGGCCCTGCCGGTGCTCGGGGTCTGTGGCGGGATGCAGCTCCTCAACGTGGTGCTGGGCGGAACGCTCTTCCAGGACATCGAGCGTGACCTGCCCGAGGCCCGCAACCACGAGCAGGCGCATGACCGCGCGCAGCCCTCGCACCCGGTCGAGGTGAAGGACGGCACGGTGCTGGCCGAGCTCGTGGGCCGGGGGCAGCTGATGGTCAACTCCACGCACCACCAGGCGGTGTCCCGGCTCGGCGAGGGGCTGGTGGCGAGCGCGGTGGCGCCGGATGGGGTGGTGGAGGCCATCGAATCGAGCAACGGCGCCTTCGCGGTGGGAGTGCAGTGGCACCCGGAGCTCCTGCTCCAGTCGATGCCCCTGCAGCTCGGGGTCTATCGCGGGCTGGTCACGCGCGCCCGCGACAGCCGTCGATGAGCACGGAGCGCCGCGCGCTCCGGCAAGGCACCGCGTCCGCGCGGACCCGGCCACGGGTGCTGCTCGTCGGCGGGCTGGAGCCGTCCGGACGGGCGGGGCTGCTCGCGGACGCCGAGGCGGTGCGGGCGCGTGGCGGCGTCCCGCTGATGGTCGCGGCCGCGGTCACGGCGCAGGGGCGAAACACCTTCGCCCGGGAGACCGTCGCGCCGGCGATGGTTTCCGCGCAGATCCGCGCGCTCCGGGAGCTCGGGCCCATCGACGCGGTGAAGCTCGGGATGATCCCGGGCCTGGGTCAGCTCCGGGCGGTCCAGAAGGCCACGCGAGGCCTCCGGGTGCCCTGGGTGGTGGACCCGGTGGTCCGTGCCTCGTCCGGGGGGCGGCTCTCGGGGCTCGGGCGACGGGACTACCTGGCCCTGGCGGGCCCGGGCGTGTGGCTGACCCCGAACGCGCTGGAGGCGGCCTGGCTCCTCGGGCTCGAACGGCTGGAGGGCTCAGCAGAGGCGCGCCGCGCCGCCGAGCTGCTGAAAGAGCTCGGGTTCGAGGGCGTGGTGGTCAAGGGCGGGCACCTCGCCGGGCGCATGGTGGTCGACGTCCTGGCAGGGAAGGGGAGGGTGCGCGTCTTCCGGTCGCCCCGGCTGCAGCGCGGCCCCCATCATCGGGGCACCGGCTGCCGGTTCGCCTCGGCGCTCGCGACGGAGCTCGCCAGGCACACGCCTCCGGAGCGGGCCGTCTCACGGGGACGCGCTCTCGTCCGCCGGGCACTGGGCGCGGGCGTCAGTCGCCGCGCGCCCTGCTCTCGAACCGTGTGAACTCCGAAAGAAAGACCAAGTCGATGGTTCCGGTGGGGCCGTTTCGCTGCTTGGCGACGATGAGCTCCACGGGCGTCGCCCCGCGCCCGCCGCCGCCGTAACCGCGGCCCCCGCCGCCCTCCTCGTCGTCGCCGTCGTCGTCGCGGTGGATGAACATCACCACGTCCGCGTCCTGCTCGATGGCGCCGGACTCGCGGAGGTCGGAGAGCATCGGCCGGCCACCCTTGCGTTCCTCGACCTTCCGGTTCAGCTGGCTCAAGGCGAGGATCGGCACCTCCAGCTCCTTGGCCAGCGCCTTGAGCGAGCGGCTGATCTCGCTCACCTCGAGCTGCCGGCTCTCCACCTTGCCCTTCTGGTGCATGAGCTGGAGGTAGTCCACCACCAGGAGCCCGAGCCCCTGGTTCTTCTGCTTCAGCCGCCGGGCCTTGGCCCGGAGGTCGAAGGGGGAGAGGGCACCGGTGTCGTCGATGAACAGCGGGGCGTTGAAGAGGCTCCCGGCGACCTCCTGGAACTTCTCCTCGTCATGCGGGGTCAGCCGCCCGCCGCGGAGCTTCTTCATGTCCACCCGGGCCGCGCTCGCCAGCAGGCGCATCAGGAGCTGGTCCGCGGGCATCTCCAGGGAGAAGATGCCCACCGGCCGCTCCTCCTTCAGCGCGACGTGCATCGCCACGTTCATTGCCAGCGAGGTCTTCCCCACGCCAGGGCGGGCGGCGAGGATGAGGAGCTCGCCCGGGTGCAGCCCGGTGAGCTGCAGGTCGAGATCGACGAAGCCGGTGGAGAGCCCGGTGACGCCGCTCGAGGACATCTTCATCCGGTCGAGCAGGTCGAGCGTGCGTTCCATCAGCTCGCGGACCGGCTTGAGCTCTCCCTCGCGCTTCCGCTCCGCCAGCTGGAACACCCGCCGCTCGGCCTCGTCGAGGATGGCGTCCAGCTCCCCGGTGTCCTGGCTCGCCAGCTCGAGGATCTCCCGGCCCACGCCCGCCAGCCGGCGCCGCACCGACTGGTCCTTGACGATGCGCGCGTACTCGACGGCGCTCGAGGACAGGGGGACCACCTGGTCGAGCGTCATCAGGTACGCCGGACCGCCCACGCTGGCGAGCTGGCCGCGGGTCTTCAGCTCCTCGGAGAGGGTGAGGTGATCGACCGGGCGCTGCGTCCCATCCAGGGCCAGCATCGCGGCGAAGATCTGCGCGTGCGCGGGGCTGGAGAAGTCATCGGTGTGGACCACCTCGGCCACCGACGCCATCACCGTGTTGTCCCCCAGGACCGCCCCGAGCACCGCGCGCTCGGCGGCGAGATCCTCGGTCTGTTGACGCAGCGGCTGGACGACGGCCATCGATCACCACTCCCAGCGGGAGCGTTTCAGAATCCCTCCGCTCCCTGACAGACAGCAACGACAAACCGGCCCGGGGTCGACGCCCCGGGACGGCCTCGAGCGGGGCGATCGGCGCTCAGGCCTCGGGAACGACCTCGACCTTGATCTTCGCCGTGACGTCGCGGTGCAGCCGGATCTCGACCTCGTGGGCGCCCAAGGTCTTGATCGGCTCGGGTAGATGGATGTGCCGCCGGTCCACCTTCTGGCCCTTGGCCGCCAGCGCCTCGGCGATGTCCAGCGCGGTCACCGAGCCGAAGAGCTTGTCCTGCTCGCCGACCTTCCGGGCCACGGTGATCGACACTGCGTTGATCCGCTTGGCCTGCTCCTCGGCGTTGCCGCGGAGCTTCGCCTGGCGGGCGGAGATGACCGCCCGGTCGTGCTCGAGCTGGGCGACGTTGGCCTCGTTGGCCAGCACCGCCAGCTTCCGGGGGAGGAGGTAGTTGCGGCCGAAGCCGGGCTTCACGTTCACCAGCTCGCCCGACTTCCCCAGGTTGGGGACGTCCTCGCGGAGGATGACCTTCATCGCCATGGCGTCGTCCTCCTCAGCCCACCAGCGCGTTGTAGGGGATGAGGGCCAGTCCGCGGGCGCGCTTGATTGCCACCGCCACCTGGCGCTGGTGCTTGGCGCAGTTCCCCGAGATCCGCCGCGGGATGATCTTCCCCCGCTCGGTGACGAAGTACTTCAGCATCGCCTGATCCTTGAAGTCGGGGCGGCTGCCCTTCTCGGCGCAGAACCGGCAGACCTTCTTGCGACCGAAGCCGCCCCGGCCGCCACGCTTCTCGTCGTCGCCACCGCCGCCGCCGAAGCCCCGGTCACCGCCGCCTCCACCGCCGTAGCCACGGTCACCGCCACCCCCGTAGCCGCCACCGCCACCGCCGCCGGGGCGCCCGCCGCCAGAGCGGGAGGGGCCGTTGCCGTTGTTGAATTGTCCGGTCATGTCTGCTCGTCACGCTGGAAGCGGGCCCTCAGGCCTCCTCCGGCGCCTCCTCGTCCAGTCCCTCGACGACCTCGACGCCCGAAACTGGACTTGCACGCTCGGGGGCCGGACCGCGGGCGCTCTCGTCCACGTCGCCGGCCAGCTTCACGTCCTCCTGCACCGGCCGGGTCTCGGGGTCGACGTCGTCCGCCACCTTCACGCTCAGCCAGCGGGTGACCTCGTCGAGGTTCCGGAGATTGCGCTCCACCTCGGCCACCAGGGCGTGACCGCCGAGGTACGAGGCGTGGACGTAGATGGCGCGGGGCTGCTTGGCGACTGGATACATCGTCTTCTTCTTGCCCCACACCGTGAAGCGGATCAGCTTGCCGCCCTCGCGGTTGACGATGCCCCGGACGCGGTCCTTCAGCTTGTCCACGCCCTCGTCGGTGAGGTCGGGCTTGACCAGGAAGATGGTCTCGTACTCGCGCAGGTGATGCGCTGTCGTCTGCTCTGCCATGTGTTCCTTCCCCTCGGGTTGTGCCCCGGGTCGCTCTGCCCGGAGCGGGGATGCGGTCAGCGGCCGGTTGCCGGCACGCCCACCGGGGACGGGAACACCGCGCGCCCGTCGCCCTCGCGCTGCTGCCAAAGAACGAGCCGCCCTGACTATCGGGCAGGCCCCCCGGCGTCAAGTCCATGGGCGGATCAGCGCCGGTTGTGCCGGTTCATCGCCTCGGCGAGCCCGAGGGACAGCCAGGCCTGCGCCATGTCCACCGCGCGCTCGAGCAGCAGAGGAAGCGCCTCCTTCTCCTCGGTCGAGAAGTCGTGGAGCACGTGGCCCACCACGCGCTCCTTCGCGTTCGGGCCGGTGGGCTTGCCGATGCCGAACCGGAGGCGGGCGAACCCGGTGTCCCCCAGCTGCGCGACGATGGACTCGAGCCCGTTGTGCCCCCCGGTCCCGCCGCCCTTCTTGAGCTGGAGCCGTCCGAAGGGGAGGTCCAGCTCGTCGTGGACGACCAGGGTGTCCTCCGGCGGCACCTTGAAGAACCGGGCCGCCGCCGCCACCGCCTCGCCCGAGGCGTTCATGTACGTCTCGGGCTCGAGCAGGAGCAGGCGGACCTTCCCCGCGTCCCCCTGTCCGAAGCGGCCCTGGAACTTCGCCTGGCCGAGCGCGATGCCCTCCGCGCCGGCCAGCCGGTCCACCACCATGACGCCGACGTTGTGCCGGTGCCCGGCGTACTCGCGGCCCGGATTCCCGAGCCCCACGACGAGCCTGGCCCCGCGCACGTGGGCTTACTTCTTCTTCTCGTCCTTCTTGCCGCCGGCGGCCTTGGCGTCCGCCGCCGGAGCCGCTGCGCCCTTGGCATCCGCCCCCTTCGCGTCGCCGGCCTTGGCATCCGCCGCCGGGGCTGCCCCTGCCGCGCCCGCCGCCGGGACCGCCGCCGCCACCACCGGAGCGACCTCTTCCTTCTCGGGCACCGAGACCACGGCGATGGTGTAGTTCACCTGGCTCTTCACCTTCACACCCTCGGGCAGCTTCACGTCGTTGATGTGAAGCGACTGGGCGATCTTCATCGCGCTGACGTCGGCCTCGATCTTCTCCGGGATGGCGCCCGGGAGCGCGTACACCTCGAGCTCGCGCCGGCTCTGCGACAGGACGCCGCCCTCGAGGACGCCCACCGGCTTGCCCACCAGGACCAGCGGCACGTCGACCTTCACCTGCTCGCTCTCGCGCACGTCGATGAAGTCGGCGTGGAGCATCTCCCGGCTCACCGGGTCCTGCTGGTAGTCCTTGAGCAGCACCAGCCGATCGGGCTGACCGTCGAGCTTGAGAGTGAGCAGCGTGTTGAGCCGGTGCGGGGTGGCGATGGCCTTCTTCACCTCGATCGGGTCCACGGCGATGTGGACCGGGGTCTCGAGGTGACGGCCGTAGACGACCGCGGGGACGAGCCCCTCGGCGCGCAGCCGCCGTGCTGAGCCCTTGCCCGCGCCATCGCGCGCGCGCGCCGCCAGGGTGTTCCGGGTGATTGCCATGGGAGTGCCGCTCCTGTTCGACTGTCGAGGCCCGCGTCCGGCATCCCACCCCCTGGTGGGCCCCGGCGCCACGGGCGAAAGCCGCTCTACTGCCAACCTTTCTCCCGAGCGTCAAGTCGAGGGCACGCCGGGGTGCGGCGAGGACCCCGGGCGCCGATTACCTCACTGCCCCGCCTCCCCCGCCCATGTTTCCGTCCCGATTCGTTCGCCTCGACGAGGCTCGCCGCCGCTTCGGACCCAGGGTCGATCGGCTCGGCAGCTTCCTCGGCGCAGGAGATCCGCTGGCGGACGCCGCGGTGGAGGCGCTCGCCGGCACCACCTCCGAGGAGCGCGAGCGGCTGGTGGACCGGGCCCTCGGAGGCGAGGGGCGCGCACTGCCGGGCGAGCTCCGCGCGCTGCGTGAGTCGCTGTCCGCGCTCCCGTTCTGGGCCGACCTGGAGCGTGCCCGCCGGGGCGGCGAGGTGCTGCTCCGCACGGGCTTCTTCGGTGGGGTGGTGCTCGGGTTTCGCTCGCTGATCGCCGGCTACTGCAGCCCGGCGGGGAACAAGCCGCTGGTCTTCTCCGGCCGGCTGCGCGAGGCGGCCCCGCGCCGGCTGTCCGAGACCAGCCGCTTCGTGAGCCTCGTCTACCAGCCGGGCTCGCTTGCCCCCGGCGCGCCGGGCTGGGTCGCCGCGGCCCGTGTCCGGCTGATGCACGCGCAGATCCGCCGGCTGCTCCGGGCCTCGCCGCGCTGGGACGCCCGGGCCTGGGGCGATCCCATCAACCAGGTGGACATGGCCGGCACCGTGCTCCTCTTCTCGCTGGTGCTGGTGGACGGCCTGCGGATGCTCGGGTTCCGCATCAGCCGGGAGGAGTGCGAGGACGTGCTGCACCTCTGGCGCATCGGAGGCTGGGTGCTGGGCGTGGAGCACGAGCTGCTCGCCGCCACCGAGCCCGAGGCCAGGGTGCTCTGGGAGCTGCTCGAGGCCACGCAGGAGCCACCGGACGCGGACTCGGGCGAGCTCGCGGCGGCGCTGCTCGAATCTCCGCTGCACGAGGCCCGCTCCGCCGAGGAGCGGGCGCATGCCGAGCGCTTCCTTCCCCTGGCCTACGGCATCGGGCGCTACCTCGTCGGCGAGCGGTACGCGGACGCGCTCGGGTACCCGCGGACGCCGTGGCGGCTCGTCGCCCCGGCGCTGCGGACGCTCATCTCCGGAACCGGTCGGGTGCTGGGACGTCTTCCGGGCATCGATCGCCTCGCGCTCGAGGCGGGTCTGCGCTACTGGCGCCGCACGGTGGAGCTGGGCCTCGCCGGCGAGGACGCGCGCTTCGAGATCCCCGCCCGCGTGAGCCAGGCCTGAGCAGGCGAAGTTCCCCCCCGGCCGTGTTTTCGTCTCCCGGCCGACGCGCGAGGGGCCTCCTGGGCGCGACAGACCGAGATCTCCGCACAGCGCCCCACGCCGGACCCACCGAGCGAGCGTAGTAGCCTCCCCCTCTCAGGTGAGCTCGAACGGCAACGCGCTGGAGGGGTGGACAGCCGGTCGCTGGCAGGTGGAGCGGCGACTGCGGCGGGGGCGGGTGGCGGACGCGTTCCAGGTCCGGGGGCCGGAGGGCGAGGGGCGGGTGCTGCGGCTCCTCCACCCGGTGCACGTCGTCGATGCGCAAGCGATTGCCCGCTGCCTGGACGAGGCGAAGGCACTCCTCCACCCGCCCCACCCGGGCATCGTGCCGGTCGAGGACGCGGGGCAGCTCCCGGACGGGCGCGTGTATCTGGTGGGCGAGGACTCCGAGCTGCCGCTCCACCTCGAGCTGCGCTCCGGCCTCCGCCCGGACGAGCTGGTATGCATCGCCGAGCAGCTGGCCCCGGCGCTGGATGCGCTGCACGCCCGTGGACTGCTCCACGGCCACCTGGGGGTGGACTCGCTGGTGGGCGAGCCGCCGCGCCTGACCGGTGTGGGCTTCGGGGTCTTCCAGGGGGGCGCCACGCAGGAGTGGACCGGCGGGCGCGATCCTGGCCGGCGGGTGGACCAGGGTCTGTTGGGGCGCCTCCTCCTGGCCCTGGCCGGCGAGGGCCCGGCGTGGGCCTCAGTCCGGGCCATCCTCGACCGCTGCACGTCGGTGGACGACGCGCTCCCCTTCCCGAGCGTCACCGTGCTGGCCCGCGTGCTCCGCGGGGCGTGCGAGTCGGACCCGCTGGCCGAGACCCGTCACGTGCCCGGACCTCCGCCGAGCATGGCGGTGCGGGCCGGGGAGAGCGCGCCGGCCACCGTCGGGCCGTACCGGGTGCTGGGCCTCTTGGGCGAGGGCGCGATGGGCCGGGTGTTCCGCGCCGAGCGCGACGGCCGGCCGGTGGCCCTCAAGGTGCTGCGCCGCGAGCACCTCCGCTCGCGGCTCCTGCTCGATCGCTTCTTCCGCGAGGCCCGCGCGGTCAGCCGCATCCGCCATCCGCACATCGTCGAGGTGATCGAGGTCGGCGAGGAGCGCGGAGCCGAGGGTCTGGAACGCGCGTACTGCGCGATGGAGCTGCTCGAGGGGAAGACCCTGGGCGCGCTCTTCCGCGAGCGCGCGCTGGACGTGGCCCGGACGGTGGAGCTCGCCTCCCAGGTCTGCGAGGCCCTCGAGGCGGCGCACGCCACCGGTGTCGTCCACCGGGACGTGAAGCCGGACAACGTGTTCGTCGTGTCACGCAGGGGCGGCGACTGGGTGAAGCTGGTGGACTTCGGGATCGCCAAGCTCTTGCGCATCGGTCCGGAGATGAGCCGCACGCCGGCCACGGTCATCGGCACGCCGCACTACATGGCGCCGGAGCAGGCCAGCGGCGCCCCGGTGGACGGCCGCACCGACCTCTACGCGCTGGGGGTGGTCCTCTATGAGATGCTTGCCGGCCGCCGCCCCGGCAGGGTCCGGGGCGCGCCCGAACCCTTGCCCCTCGAGACCCCCGCCGGCGAGCCCATCCCGCACGGCTTGGTTCGCCCCATCCTGGACTGCCTCTCGGCGGACCCGGCGGCTCGCCCTCAGTCGGCGGCTGCGCTCCGGGCCGTCCTCCGCGCGACGATGGCGGCCGTCACTCCAGGAACTTCTCGACCAGCGCCAGCACTTCGTCCAGGTCGAAAGGCTTCTTGACGTAGCCCACGACGCCGGGCAGCTGTGCGGCGCGCTCCACGGTCTCGTTGGCGCTGATCAGCAGCACCCTGTCCCCGGCGCGATCCTTCCGTCGCGCCAGCTCCTCGAGGAAGGCGAAGCCGCTCATCACCGGCATCATCAGATCCAGCAGCACCAGTGTCGGCGGCTCCACCTGCGCCAGCGCGGCCAGTCCCTCGGCGCCGTTGGTCGCGGTCACCACTGGGTGACCGCCGGCGTCGATCATCTCCTCGAGGACCTCGCGGATGTCCGGATCGTCCTCGACGATCAGCACCGTCTTCGATCGGCTCCGGGCAGGCATCCTCTCTCCGCAACGAGAGCCCGCTCCGTCCGACGGAGCGCTCGCACCCCATCCGCGCTCCGGGACTGACCCGGGATCCAGCGCTTCCGAGTATGGCGGAAGGTTGCGGCCTGCGCCAACGCCCGTTCGCGGCCTCGCGGCGCTTGGCTTGTGGGCGCATGCGCGCGAGGGGAGGCGGCGGTGCGAGCCCGGCTACACGAACAGCGAGCTGAGCGAGTCCCCGGAGTAGATGCGCTGGATGGCGTCGGCGAAGAGCCGGGCAGTGCTGAGCTGGCGAATCTTGGTGCAGGCCGCAGCGGCGGGGCCGAGGGGGACGGTGTCGGTGAACACCGCCTCCTCCAGGACCGACTCCTGGATCCGCTTCACCGCCGGGCCGGAGAGGATGGGGTGCACCGCGTAGGCCACCACCCGGCGCGCGCCCTCGGCCTTCAGCGCCATCGCCGCCTGGGTGAGCGTGCCGCCGGTGTCCACCATGTCGTCGATGAGCACCGCGTCCCTGCCCCGCACGTCTCCAATGAGGTTCATCACCTCGGAGACGTTGGCCCGGGTACGGCGCTTGTCGACGATGGCCAGCGAGGCGTTGAGCCGCTTGGAATAGGCCCGGGCCCGCTCCACGCCGCCGGCGTCGGGCGAGACCAGCACCAGCTCGTCGGTGGCGGGGAAGTTCCGCCGGACGTCCTCGAGAAACACCGGAGAGGCGAAGAGGTGATCCGAGGGAATGTGGAAGAAGCCCTGGATCTGCGCCACGTGCATGTCCATCGACACGACGCGGGTGGCGCCGGCGGACTCGAGCAGGTCGGCCACCAGCTTCGCGGTGATCGGCGTCCGGGGGACCACCTTCCGGTCCTGCCGCGCGTAGCCGAAGTAGGGGATGACCGCGGTGATCGACTGCGCGGAGGCGCGCTTGAGCGCGTCGCACATGATCAGCAGCTCCATGATGTGGTCGTTCGCCGGCGGGGAGGTGGACTGGACGATGAAGGTGTCCTGGCCGCGGACGTTCTCCCCGATCTCGATCTGGATCTCCCCGTCCGAGAAGCGGCCCACCTCGGCCTTGCCCAGCGGGCGTTTCAGGTGCTCACAGATCCGGCGGGCGAGCGGGAGGTTGGAGTTGCCAGCGAAGACCTTGAAGTCGCGCGCCGTGGGCATGGATCGGGGTGTCCGTTCACCTAGACCAGTGGAGCCCGATGTGGAAGTGCGGCGACCGCTCCTAGGCCGCGCCCAGCCGCGCCGTGCTCCGCTCGTACTGGTCGAGGATGACGCGCTCCATCCGCGCCCGCATGTCGGTGTTCAACGGGTGGGCGATGTCCTTGTAGGTGCCGTCCTTCCGCTTCTTCGCCGGCATCGCGACGAAGAGCCCGGCCGAGCCCTGGATGACCTTCAGGTCGCGCACCACGAAGCAGCCGTCCAGGGTGATGGTCACGTACGCCTTGAGCTTTTCCTCATCGACCGGAAAAATCTTCACGTCCGTGATGTCCATGGCTGCCCCTCGCTCGCTGCGAGCATCCGTTGAGCATCGGACAGAAATCAAGCACCTCCTCCGGCCCAGCGAACGACGAGCCAGAGGTGGAGCCCGCAGACCAGCCCGTCGAGGGCCACGTCCCCGGACAAGCGCCGAACCCCTTGGAATCGCTCGGCTAGGGCGCTCCGGAAGCCACGGTAGAGTGGCCCGCATGGCTGAAGACACTCCGGTCCCGTGGGCACCCGGCGTGAAGGTGCTGTTCGGGGAGGCGACCCTGGCCGCGCGCGTCGCCGAGCTCGGGGCGCGCATCGGCCGCGACTACGCCGGCCGTCCCCTGACGGTGCTCTGCGTCCTGAAGGGCGCCTCGCTCTTCACCGCCGACCTGGTCCGGGCCATCCCCCTTCCGCTCCAGCTGGAGTTCCTGGGGGTGGCGTCGTACGGGAGCGGAACGAGCTCCAGCGGCGAGGTGCGGATCACCAGCGACACCGGAACCCCGCTCCACGACCGTGACGTCCTGGTGGTGGAGGACATCGTCGACACGGGGCTCACGCTCCGCTTCCTCCTCCAGGCGCTCGTGGCCCGCGGCTGCCGGAGCGTCCGTACCTGTGCGCTCCTGGACAAGCCCTCCCGCCGGGTGGAGCCGGTGACGGTCGACTACACCGGCTTCGAGGTCGAGGACCGCTTCCTGGTCGGCTACGGCCTCGACCACGACGAGCGATGGCGGAACCTGCCGTTCGTGGGGGTGCTGGAGACGACTTCCGAGGGGTCAGCGGTCGCTAGATGAACGCGCCGACCATCGCCAGCGCGAAGGCCGGGGTGGGCGGCGCCTGCTGGGCCTCGCCTTCCAGCTTCAGCGACTGCGGCCCGCCGTACTCGCCAGGGCCGGCGAGCTTCACGTAGGTCTCGGATCGTCCCGTTCCGGTGGTCGAGCTCGTGTACACCCGGATCTCGGTCGGGCCGACCTCGAATCGGACGATGCGGTCCCCGACGGTTCCGAAGATGTTCGTCTGCCCGCCCTCGCGGTTGATGGTGAGCCGGATGTTGGCGCCGACGAACTGCCCGCCCTGGAACGTCGCGTCGATTGGCACGGGCCGGCCCGCGCTTCCGTAGATGTTGCCGCCCCAGCTCCCGTCGGAGCGCTGGCTGAACTGCACCTTGGGGCCCTGCACCCGGTTGGCGTTGAAGCGGGCGCCGTTGCCGGAGGCCACGGTGATGCCGCCGGTGGGCTGGAAGTCGGACGTGGCGCCGGAGCCCGCGGCTCCTTCGGCGCAGGCGAGCGCAAGCATCGCGAGCGAGATGAACGTGGTGCGGATCATGCGGCGGTGTTCCCCCTGTGACGTCCTGGCGGACGGTTCCCCTCGGCGGCCGAGCATCGCCGAGCGGCGGGTGCGCCCACAAGCCGTCACCAGGTTCCGGCGTCCTGTGCCCCGCGGAGTGTCGGAGCGGCGGGACCGGGCGAGGCAGGGGCGCCCGGCACTGGCTGTACGGGCGTCTCCGGCAGATCCGAGTCCAGCGTGTACACCGCCCGGCGCAGCGCCTCCTCCAGCGCCGCCGCCGACGGCTCGACGACGCTGAGCATCCGGTGCGCGGGGCGGGCGTGGCGGCCGCCACTGTCGGCCGCGAGCCGCAGCTGGGTCACCGCCTCGGCGATGTCGCGCCGCGCCTGGTCCAGCCGGGTGCGGGCCTGGAAGAACGCCACCTCGGACTCGAGGCTCCTGAGCGTCCTGCGCTGCTCGTCGGTGATTCCCCCGAGCTTCTCCATCCGTCCGAGCACCCCGAGCCCCTGGGAGAGCACCGCCGGGTCGTCGGACACCAGCCTGGGCCGGGCGAGCCCCTCCAGGAACTGGAACAGCGCGCGATCGAGCGCGTCGCGCTCGTCGAACTTGGCGCCATCGAGCCCGGCGGCGCTCCCGCCCAGCAGGTCGATGGGCGCATAGGCCGCTGCGAGCACCGGGTCCGGAGGGCGGTAGGGCTCCGTTCCCAGCGGCAACATCCGGCCCTTCAGCACCAGCAGCTTCCCGTCCTGCTGCTGGACGGTGAACGTCCGGGCATTCAGCCGGCTCAGGAGGAACCCCACCGTCCCGAGCAGCGCGAGGACCAGGAGGGTCACCACCAGCCGGGTGAAGGCGCGTCCGGCGCGGCGGCCGAACGAATCGGAGGTCGAGGACATGAGGGTCTCCTGAACGCCGGTATACTCCCGAGTCCGAGAACGACGGCCGTGAACCTGACCTTCCGCCGCCTGGGCGTCAGCGAGCTACTCCCACGCTACATCTTCGCCGAGAGCCTCTTCGTGCGCAGGAGGGTCCTCGAGGTGGGTGCGGTGACCGCGACCGGCGGAGCCTCGGCCGAGTTCCTGGTCTCGCGCGGCGCGCGGCTGGTGGTGGCGTGCGACGACGACCTGGCCGCCGTGGAGGCCGCCCAGGCGCGCGCGGGCAGCGAGCGGTTGCGGTTTCGCCCGGCGGTGTTCGACGACCTGCCGCCCGGGGGCTTCGACCTGGTGCTGGTGGCCGATCTCGCCCCCTACGTCCGTGCCCCGGTGCTGCTCGCGCAGCTCGCAGAGCAGGTGTCCGCGACCGGCGTGCTGGTGGGCGGAATCCGGAACCCCGCCGGGCTGGCGCTCGCCCAGCTGATGGAGCCGGACGGGGACGGCGCCCCGCCGACCTACGGGCAGGTGCTGGACGCGCTGTCCGCCCACTTCCCCCACCTCGAGACCGCCACCCAGAGCCCGCTCCTCGGCTACCAGCTGGCCTTCGAGCGGAGCGAGGGGCTCCAGGTCGACGGCTCCCTCGCTGGATCGGGCGAGGCCGCGTACTACGTGGTGCTGGCGAGCCGCGAGCGGCTGCGCGCGGTGGACCCCACCTGGGTGCAGCTGCCGCCGGCGCCACTGGCCTTCACCGGTGGAAGGCTCGACGAGGCGTCCACCCGCGCCCGGGAGTGGGAGGAGCGGGCGCGCCGGCTGAAGACCGCCCTCGCCGAGGCCCGCGAGGAGCTCGCCCAGGCCAGGGGAGACCTGGACGCCACGCAGGGCGCACTGGAGCGGGCCCGCGAGGAGGCGGCCCGGGCCCAGGCCGAGGCCGAGGTCCGGGGCGCGGCCGCGCTCCACCCGGTGGTGCAGGACGGGCTCGCCGCGCGCATCCGCCGGCTCGAGTCCGAGCTGCAGCTCGCCTCCGAGCGGGCCGCCGAGGCCGAGCGCCGGCTGGCCGCGCGGGCCGCGGAGTCGGAGGCCGCCCGGGTCCAGGAACGGCAGCAGCAGGCGGAGGTGCTGGCGGCCCAGGAGTCGGTGCGCCTGGAGCGTGCCCGGCGCGAGGAGCTGCAGCGGCAGCTGGACGATGCACGGACCAAGCTGACCGCGGCCTACGAGGAGCTCCGGGGAGTGCGCGAGGAGCTGACCCACACCCGCACCGACGGCGAGCGGGGCCGGCTCACGCTCGAGGCACGCGGCTCGGAGCTCGCCGCGCTGGAGGAGAGGCTGGCCCAGGCCCGCGAGCGGGAGCTCCGGCTGGCCGAGCAGCACTCGCTGGTCCTCACCGCCCTCGAGGGGAGCCAGAGGGAGCTCGCTCAGGCGAGGAGCCGGGCGGAGGCGCTGGAGCAGCGCAAAGGGTGGCTCGAGGCCGAGAGCGCCCGAGAGCAGCGCTCGGCCGAGGCGGACCGCCAGCGCTTCGAGGAGCAGCTCGCGCAGGCCCGGGCCGCGGTCCCGGTCGGTCCCTCGGCCGAAGAGGTGGACGCGCTGCGGACCGAGCTGCTCGCCTCCACCGGTGAGCGGGAGCGTCTCGCGGATCGACTCGCGGTGCTGGAGAGGCAGGAGGCGTCGGCTCGCGCGCTGGCCGCCGCGCTCGAGGAGCGTCTGGCGAGCGCCGAGGCCGCGCTCGCGCAGGCCAACTTCCAGGCTCCTCAGGACGCGGCCATCACCCAGGAGCTCTCCATCGCCCGGCAGGCCCTGGAGCAGGCCCAGGCCGCCCTGCAGACCGCTCGCGCCGAGCGGGAGCGGGACGTGGACGCGCTCGCGGCCGAGCTGGCCGAGACCAAGGCGATGCTGGACCGGGTGGAGGAGCGGGCCTCGAGCACCGCGGTGTTCGCCCGCGAGGCGGTGGCGCGTGCCGAGCGCGCCGAGGAGGACGCCCGGGCAGCGGCCGAGCGCGCCGAGGCCCACGCCCGCACCATCGCCGCGCTCGAGCTTCAGGTCCGCCGCACCGAGGACCTCGACAGCCAGCTGCAGTCGCTCCGGGCGCGCACCCAGGCCGAGGCGGAGATCGAGTCCGCGCGCCAGGCCGAGCTTGCCCGCCTCCGGGACGCCCTGGCCTCCCTCGAGGCGAGCCTGGCCGACTCCGAGGGCGCTCGCTCCCGGGCCGAGGAGGAGCTGCGTGGCAGGGCCGAGCTGAACGAGGCCCACGCGGCCCTCCAGGCCCAGCTGGCCGAGCTCGAGGCAGAGGCGGCCCGGCTCGGGGAAGAGTCCCGGAGCCGTGGCGGGGCGCTCGCCGAGACCGAGTCCGAGCTCGCCCGAGCGCGCGAGCGGCTCGCGGCGCTCGAGGAGTCGGAGGCGAGGCTGTCCGCCGAGCGCGATGCGGCGCAGGAGTCCGCCCGGTCCGTCTCCGGCGAGGCGGCCCGGCTGGAGGCCCACCTCGCCTCGCTGGAGCAGCGGCTGGCCGAGGCGGACGACGAACGGGCCGCCCTCTCGCACGCGCTCCAGGAGGCCCAGGGTGCGGTCAGCACCGCCGCGAGCGGCTTCGAGGCGCGGGTGGCAACGCTCGAGGTGGAGCTGCAGCACACCGGGGTGGCGCTGGCCGAGCGTACCGAGGCGCTCGCCCGGGCCGAGCCCGCCGTCCAGGAGCTGTCCGGTCTCCGCGCCCAGCAGGCCGAGGCCGCGGCCCGGGCAGAGGCGTTCGGCCGCGCGCTCGAGGACGCCCGGGGGCGGGTGGACGCGCTCGAGGCGGCGCTGGCCGGAGCGGATCGGGACCGGGCGAGCCTCGAGGCGGCCGAGCAGCGGGCGCAGGCAATGGAGCGCGAGCTCCTGCAGCTCCAGGCCGAGCGCGACCTCGTGGCCAGCGAGCGCGACGCGGCGCTGGGACAGCTCGCCGCGTTCGAGGCCGCCGGCCAGGAGACCACCGCCCGGTTGGCGGCCCTGGAGGCGGGCCAGAGCAGCGGGGAGGAGCAGACCCGCGCGGCCAAGGTTGCCCGCGAGCAGCTGCAGCGCGAGCTCGCCCAGGAGCGCGCCCGGGCGCGAATGCGCGACGAGGAGAAGGAGTACGCCGAGGGCCGGGTGGCGGAGCTAGAGGAGCAGCTGGGGAAGCTCTCCGACGAGCTGGCCTCGGCGCAGTTCGAGCGGGATGCGCTCGCCGCCCAGGCCGAGCAGGCGGCTGCCCGGGAGCAGTCCCTGGCCGAGGCGCTGGAGTCCGTGCGCGCCGCGGGCGGCGGGGCTCCGGGCGCCCTTCACCAGATGCTGGCCGACGCCGTGGCCGCCCGCGACGCGCTCGCCGACGAGCGGGCCGGCGAGCGCGAGGAGGCACGCGCGGCGGTGGAGGCGGCCCGGGCGCAGGCGCAGGAGCTCTCGGCGCGGGTGGACCAGCTGCAGCGGCGTCTCGCGGCCCAGGAGGGAGAGCTCCTGGCATTCCGTCGCGCCGCGTCGGCCCGCTCCGCGCCCCGGCGGCCGGGCCAGGGTGAGCCGTGAGCGGCGGCGTCGAGCCGGGCTTCAAGTACGAGGGGCTCGGCAACGACTTCGTGGTGCTCGACCGCCGGATGTCCGGGCGGGACGTCTCCCCCGAGGCCTCCCGCGCCCTGTGTGACCGACGGCGCGGCGTGGGCGCCGACGGGGTCCTGGTGCTCCTGCCCTCGTCGCGCGCGGCGGCGCGGATGGTGGTGCACAATGCCGACGGGAGCATCGCGGAGATGTGCGGCAACGGGCTGCGCTGCGTGGTGAAGCACCTGCTGGACCGGGAGCCGGGCCGCGACGCTCTGGAGGTGGAGACCGGCGCGGGCGTGCTCCCGGCCCGGGCGCGCCGCGCCGGTGCCGAGGTGGTGGAGGTGGAGCTCGAGCTCGGCCCGGCCCGCCTCCGGGCCCCTCACCTGCCGCCCGGGCCCGGGGGCGGCCCGTTCGTCTCGGCGCCGGTGCCCGGCGTGGAATGGCCCGGCACCGCGGTCAGCATGGGCAATCCGCACCTCGTGCTGCTCGGGGCCCCTCCGGAGGTGGTGCGCGAGCACGGGGCGAGGCTCGAGCACCTCCCGGGCTTTCCCGATCGCACCAACGTCGAGGCGGTGGGTCGTGCGGGTGACGGTTTGCGCGTCTCGGTGTGGGAGCGCGGCTCCGGATTGACCGACGCCTGCGGAACCGGGGCCGTCGCGTCGGTCGCGGCGGCGGTGGTGGCAGGCTGGGTTCCTCCCGACGTCTTCGTGCCGGTGGACCTGCCCGGCGGGCGGCTCGCGGTGCGGGTGTCCGCGGATCTCCAGCACACCACCCTTCGCGGCCCGGCGCGCTTCGTCTTCCGCGCCGAGCTGCCGGAGGCGCTGCTCGACTGACCACGGCGCTCGACATCCCGTGGCCCGCCGCGCCCGCCCCGCTCCAGCTCTGGGTGGTGGATGCCCGCGCGCAGGTACGTTCCTGGCTCGCAGCGCGCCTGGCCGAGGCGGGGCACGTGGTCTCCTGGGCCGGGTCACCGGCGGAGCTCGAGCGACAGGCCGGGGCGCCGGAGGTCCTGGTCATCGGTGTCCCGGACGAGCCCTCGGCTTTCGAGTCCTTCCGCGGCGTCTGTCCCGACGTCGCGGTGGTGGCCTGGGTGGAGCCGGGGCGCCCGGTGCCGGAGCTCACCGCACCGTTCGAGTGGGCCTCGTCCGCGGACGGCGGGGGGCTGCTCGCGGCGGTGGAGCGAACGGTGCCCTGGGTGAACCTGCGCCGCGAACGGGACACCGCCCGGGCCGAGGCGGAGCTGCGCCGGCGCGCGGCCGGGCTCCTCCGGGATCCCGATGCCGAGGGGTTCCACGAGCTCCTCCTCGGCGAGCTGGTCCGTGCGGCCGGGGCCGGCTCGGGGGCGCTGTGGCTGGCGGACGACGCCGGCCGGTTCGTCCTCCGCGCCACCCTGGGGCGCCTGCCGGCGGACGCTCACTCCGAGCTGCTCGCGCCAGACCCCGAGGCCCGGGCGCTGCTCTCCGCCGGGCGGCCCTGGGTGGTGGAGGGCCCCGGGCTCTGGGTCCCCCTCGCCGCGCGGGGCGAGGGGCTGGCGCTGGCCCAGCTGTCGGACGCGCCGGGCGGCTTTCTGCCCGAGGCGGTCGAGGCGACTGCCGCGCTGGCCGGGGTGGGCGCCGCGGCCCTGCTCTCGGCGCGGCGGTTCCGGGCGCTGCAGCGGCTGGCGCTGAGGGACCCGGACTCGTCCGCCTACAACCTCGCCTACTTCACCGACGTCGCGACCAAGGAGGTGGACAAGGCCCGGCGGTACGGCCGCGGCTTCTCGGTCCTCAGCTTCGCGCTCGACGGGCTCCCCCACCTGCGCGCCCGGGCGGGCACCGAGCCGGCCCGGGCGGTGGTGCGGGCCACCACCCGGGCGCTCGGCCGTGTCCTGCGCGAATCGGACGTGCTGGCCAAGGTGGCCGAGCAGGAGTTCCTCCTGCTCTTGCCGGAGACGGACGCCTTCGGCGCGCAGGTGTTCCTTCGCCGGGCCCTGGCCGCGGCGCGCGAGGCGCCCGAGCTGCGGGCCGTCGACGGCGCCGCCCTGCTGCAGCTCACTGGGGGCGCGGCGAGCTTCCCCCGTGACGGCGAGGACCTCGACGACCTCACCGAGGCCTGCCGGGCGCGGCTCGAGCAGCGGCGCGCCTCGCTCTACCGCCGGCTGGTGCTGGACCCGGTCGGGTTCTGGGAGGCGGTGGAGCTCTTGCTCGGCTCCCCCGACGGGCCGCGGCTCCCGGCCGAGGAGGGCGCCGACCCCTCGCGGCGGGGTCGTGTTCCCGAGGGGCTGTTCGACGAGGTCCAGGCGGAGATCGGCCGGACGCTGCTCCGCGCTCCGGGTGTCCGGAGCCTGGTCTACCTCGGCGGGGCCGAGGCCGGCGACGGGTTACCCCTGGTGCGCACGCTCGAGCGCGCGAGCCAGGACTTCGCCCCGCGGGTGTACCTCCTCGCCCGGCGCGCCGAGGTGACGCCCCGGCCAGGGCTCACCCCGCTGGTGCTCGGTGGCGACGAGCGGCTCGTGCGGCACCAGTTCGTGCTCTGGCTGCACGGGCCTGCGGCGTACGCCCTGCTCCAGCGGCGCGGCCGGGGCGCGACGTGGGCCTTCCACTCGTCGGACGCGGCGCTGGTGGACGGGCTCGTCTCCAAGCTCCAGACCGCGTACGACCTGCAACCGTACTGACCCCGGGGCCATGACCTCCGTCCGAAAGGTGCTCCTCGCCGACCCCGACCTGGCCTCGGTGCGCGCGCTCACCCGGGCGCTCCGCCAGAAGGGATGCCAGGTCTACTCGGCGCGCGACGGAGCCCGGGCGCTGGAGCTCGCGGTGCTCCGCCACCCCGATCTCGTGTTGTTCGACCGGGGCTGTGCGGTGCTCGACGCACGGACGTTCGTCGACATCCTCCGCACCAACCCCCGCACCGACACCATCCCCGTCGTGGTGACCGCCAGCGCCGAGCAGGCGGACGAGGCGATGCGGGACGGCCCGGGGACGCTGCTGCGCAAGCCGTACAACCTGGACGAGGTCCTCGCCCACATCGATGACCTCCTGGCGCGCGCCGACCGGGCGCGGACCGACGCGGCGGAGCCGCAGGAGATCGAGGGCGCCCTCGGCCAGCTCTCCCTGCCGGACCTGCTCCAGACGCTCGCCCTGGGACGGCGGACCGGGCGGGTGACGCTGCGCCGCGGGGCCGAACGCGGCGAGGTGGATCTGGTGGAGGGGCGCCCGGTGGACGCGCGCGCCGGCGCGGTGCAGGGGGAGAAGGCCCTGTTCCGGATGCTGGGGTGGACGGAGGGGACCTTCTCCTTCCAGCCGGGGCCGGCGGCGACGGAGGCGCGCATCGCCCGGGGCACGGACGAGGTGCTCCTCGAGGCCGCCCGGCAGACGGACGAGTGCCGGCGGCTCCTGGACGCGCTCCCGGCTTCGGCCACGCGCTGGGTCCAGACCGCCGGCGCGGCGCTCCGGGCGGTGCCGCCGCTCGCCCGCGAGGTGCTGGCCCAGCTCGAGACCCCGAGGAGCGCGCCCGAGCTGCTCGACGCCGTCGAGGCGCCCGACCTCGCGGTGCTCCAGAGCCTCCTGCTCCTCCACGGCGAGGGTCTGGTCGTCCCGGTGGACGTGGACGCGCCGCCGGCGCCTGAACCGCTCCTCTCGGCTGCCGAGGCCCACGCGGTCCGGGGGCGGGCGCAGCGCGGACGCGGAGCGTCCCGGGGCCAGGTGGTGAAGGTGCTGCTCGCCGCCCGCGACGCCTCGGCGGCCCGCGAGGCGCTGTCCGGGCTCCCCTTGCTCGCACCCGAGGGGACACCGGTGGAGGCGCTGGGGACGGTGGCCGAGCTCGAGGTGGCCGAGGGGCTCCTGCTCCACTTCTGCATCGTCCCCGCCGGGGAGCTGGGCCGTCCGCTGTGGCGCCCGTTCACCGCCGAGGCCGCCGGGCTGGTGGTCGTCGAGCTGTCGCCGGCCACCCTCGCCCTGGCCCGCTTCGTCGCGGACGAGCAGCATGCGCCGCTCGCCGCGCTCGCCGACACCTGCCCCGACGAGCTCGCTCGCCGCGGGGCGTCGGCCCACCCGGGCGCGCGCGAGGCGGTCCGGGCGGTGCTCCTGGCCTACGCGGGACTGGTGAGCTGACGCTGGCTAACGGTCCGCCTCGAGCGCGTCCGCCATCCCTGGCACCCGGAGCAACAGCGCGTACTCCTCGCCGGTGAGGAACGCGGTCCGCCGGCCGGCGACGTCGTCGAAGCGCAGCTCGACCCGGAGGTCCCCGGCCGACCCGTCCTCGAGGACCTCGGGACGGGCGCCGCGGTCCAGACAGCGGCGCACGTCGCGGGCGAGCCCGCGGAGCCGCCGGGCCAGGGTGAGCGCCCTCCGTCCCTCCGGCGTCTCGAAGGTGTGGAAGTGGCGGTTCCGCGAGAGCGGCAGCGAGGGTTCGAGGAGCCGCTCCACGAGGCGGCGAACGAAGGAATCCATCGGCAGGCGAGGTGTCAGGGGAGCGTAGCAACGGCCCGGAGCCCTCGCCCGTTCCAGGGCTCCGGCCCGTTCAGGCGTGGGCGGCCGGCCGCTCGCCGACCGACGGCTGGGAGGCCACGGGCACCCGGAGGTGGAAGACGGTCCCCGACGGTCCGGTGCGCTCGCACCCCAGCGCCCCGCCGTGGGCCTCGAGGATCTGCCGGCTGAGCGCCAGCCCCAGCCCTGTCCCGTGCCGCTTGGTGGTGAAGAGTGGGTCGAAGAGGTGCGCCCGTGCCTCCTCGGGGATGCCGTGCCCGGTGTCCTCGACGCGCACGTGCACCGCCCCGTCCTCCGCCGAGGTGGACAGCCGCAGGGTGCCGCCGCCCTCCATCGCCTCGCGGGCGTTGCGGACCAGGTTGAGCAGCACCTGCCGCAGCTGGCCCTCGTCCACCAGCGCCCGCGGAATCGCGGGGTCGAGCCGCCGCTCGATGCGGATGCCCGAGCGGCCCAGCTCCCCGGTGGCGAAGTCCAGCACCGCGTCCACGATGCCGTTCACGTCCTCGGCGGCGAGCGCCGGGGCCGGGGACCGGGCCATGCGCAGGTAGCGCTCGGTCGTCTCGGTGAGGCGATCCACCTCCCGGGTGACGGCCTGGAGAAGGGTGCGCACCTCGTCCGCCTCCGCCGCGGTGGTGAAGCGGGCGTGCCCGAGCGCATCCTGGAGCATCTCCACGTTGAGGCCGATGGAGCTGAGCGGGTTGCGGACCTCGTGGGCCACCTGCGCCGAGACGCGCCCCACCGCGGCCAGCCGCTCGGCGCGGAGCAGCGCCTGCTGCTGTCGGGCCAGCGCCTGCTCGCGCTCCTCGAGGGCCAGGGTCATGGCGTCGAACTCCCGGCCGAGCTGGGAGATCTCGTCGTCGCCCGGGATGTTGAGCTGCGCGGTGTAGTCGCCCCGGCGGATGCGCCCGACGCCGGCGATGAGCGCGCGCACGGGGCGCAGGCTCCGGGCGGAGAGCGCGGTGGCCAGGAGCCCCACGGCGATCGCCGCCACCGACAGCCCGATGAGCAGCACGCCCCGGCGCCGGTCGCGCCGCTCGGCCTCCTCCACCACCGCACGGGTCCGGCTGTCGAGAGCGGCCCGGAGCGCCCGGAGCTCGCGGGACAAGGAGTCCTGGGCGGTGGCGAGCGTGCGCTGAGCCTCCGGAGGAGGCGTCTCCGCCCAGGTGCTCGCGGTGGAGCGCTCCACCACCTCGAGCTCGCGCGCCACGTGCTCCACGCGGGTCTGGACCGAATCGAGGAAGGCCCGCTCGGAGACCGGGGCGGTGGTCCGGAGCGCGGAGAGCGTGGCCTCGAGCGAGCTCAGCCGGGAGCGGAGGAGCGGCGGGTAGGTCAGGGGCGCCAGCCGCGCCAGCGCGGCGCGGGTCTGCGGGTCGGTCTCCGCGCTGATCTGCGCGGCCTCCTGTGCCTGGTTGCGCTGGAACGAGTCGAGCGCGGCGGCGTCCTGGGCGAGCGGGAGGTACCCCTGACTGACCAGGCGGATTTCTTGTTGGTTGCGGTGCAGCTCGCTGACGCTGAAGAGGATCAGGAGGCCGAAGGTGACCAGCACCACCGCGTGGCCGAGGAAGATGCGCGTGGCCAGCGACACCCTGGGCGGCCGGCCCGGAGTGGGGGTGCCGGTCAGCCGGCCTTCTCCGCGTGCTGGGCGGCCGGGGCGCCCGCGGCGTCGGCGGCGGCCGCGGTCTCGAGCGCCGGAGCGGTCGGTGCGCTCGAGGCTGCGGCGGGCGGCGCAGCGGCGTCGGTGCGCTCGTGGGCCTCGGCGGGCTCCGGAGGACGGGTGCGCCGGGCGATCTCCGCCGCCTCGGCCGCGGCCCGCTCCTCCACCGACCGGTCCGAGGCCGCGACCTCGTCGGCGGTGAGCTCGGTGCGGTCCGCGGCCAGACCGCTCTTCTTCTCCAGATCGCGGATCGCGCGCCGGAGCAGGTCCCGCTCGAGCAGCGTCCGGTTCAAGCGCTTCTCCAGCGCCTTGAACTTGTCCTTCAGGAGATCCAGCTCGCCCTTGATGACGGTGTAGACCCGGCCCTGTGTCTCGGTGCGGCCCTTCAGCCGGCGCACCTCGGCCGAGAGCTCCTGGGCCCGCGAGCGCTCGCGGTTGGCCAGGTGCTCGAGCCGGTCCATCTTCTCGCGGTCGGTGTCGGACAGCTCGCGGAAGCGCCGGGGCTCGGGTGCGGGCGGGGCCACCGCCGGGGCGGGGACGGGGGCCGCCGGCTGGGGCGCCGGGGCCGGGGCCGGGCGTCGGGTGCGGAAGGCCTCGGCCTCGCTCTTGATCCGGCTCACCTCGGCGAGCGCGGCGGCCAGCTCGCTGCGCACCGCCTCGAGCTGCTGGGAGGCGCTGCGCTCCACCTCGGCGCGGGCCTTGACCAGATCGGCCCCGTCCTTCTCCGACGCGCGCTGGTCGTGCAGCCTCTTCCGGGTCTGCTTCAGCTCGCCGCGAAGCTCGGCCACAGTGGTCTTCAGCTCCTCCACCTCGCGCCGCTTCCTCTCCAGCTCGGGGTCCGGCCCGCTGCGGGCCGCGGGCGTGGCGCCCGAGGCCCCGGCGGGCGCGGGGGCGCGGACCGCGGGCGCGCTCCGTCCGAAGATGAGGAGGCCGAGGCAGACGACGAGGGCGGTGCTGACGATGACCAGGAGGAGTGCCATGGGTGCCTTCCGCCCACGTCCTTTAGCATGGAGGCGGCATGCTCCACTCCACCCACCGGCTGCTGCTGGTCGCCTTCCTCGGTGCCCTCGCGCTCTTCGCGACGACGGTCACCCCCGCCCTGTTCGCCACCGTGCCTCCCGCGACCGCCGCCCGGGTGGTCGGCCGGGTGCTCCCCGTCCTCGATGCGGTGGGCCTCGTCCTGGGGCTCGCGGCGGTGGTGCTCGGCGCGACCGGCCGCTCCGGTAGGCCCGCGGTGGTGCTCGGGCTCGTGCTCGCCGCGCTCGCCGCGGCGAGCCTGTTCCTCGTCACGCCGGAGATCGCCGGCATCCGTCGCGCGACCGGCGAGGCGCTGTCGCACCTGCCGCCCGGCGACCCCACCCGCCGGCGGTTCGGGGTGCTCCACGGCGTCTCCACCGTGCTGTTCGGCCTTCAGGCGGTGATGGCCGTGGCGCTGATCGCGCTTCGACCGGAGCGGGCGCCGTCTAGAGGTAGAAGCGGTCGGTGAGGCCGGCAGTACGGGCGAGGATGGCGGTCCAGCCGAGCAGGGTGTCCACCCGGCCCTCGGCGTCCGCAGCGGTGAGTCCGAGCGCAGCCAGACTCCCGGTGCAGGCGACCAGCGTGACCTGCCCCGACGCGCGGAGATGGCCCAGCAGGGCGCGGAGCGTGGGCAGACCCCGGGCCTCGAACCGCGCCACCACATCGTCCCGCTCGGGGAAATCGGGTTCGTCCAACCGGTCGGTCAGTAGACGCTCCAGTGCCCACCAGAAGAAATAGACGTCGACGGGGCGCCCGAGCGCCACCCCGGAGGCTGCGATGGACAGGCCTTGATGCAGCCTGTCATAGGCACCACTATGTAGGAAAATCGCGAGGGTAGCGCTTTCAAGGCTGGCCGACACACAGGGCAGATACCCCGGATCGTCTTGCGCATGAAAGACCTGGCTGGTACTCCCCCCAGACCCCGGATGCCAGAGGCTCAGACAGCGCGGCGCAAGGACGCCCACCTCGATCTGTGCGCGCAAGGGGACGTGGAGCCGGACGGAAATTCCACCCTGCTCGATTGCGTGCACCTGGTCCACAACGCCCTCCCAGAGCTGGCGCTGGACGAGGTGGAGCTGACCGTCACCCTGTGGGGGAAGGTCCTCCGCGCCCCCATCCTGGTCACCGGGATGACCGGCGGGACCGACCGGGCCCGCGAGGTCAACCGCGACCTCGCCCAGGTGGCCGAGCGGCACGGGCTCGCCTTCGGCGTGGGCAGCCAGCGCGCGATGGCCGAGCACCCGGAGCTGGCCCGCACGTTCCAGGTCCGCGACGTCGCCCCGCACGTGCTGCTCATCGGCAACATCGGGCTGAAGCAGGCGATCGCCATGGGCGTGGATGGGGTCCGGCGCCTGAAAGACGGCATCGACGCCGACGGCGTCGCGCTGCACCTGAATGCCGCCCAGGAACTGAGCCAGCCCGAGGGTGACCGCGACTTCCGCGGCGGCTACAGCCTGGTGCAGGCGCTGGCCTCGGCGTTCGCCGACCGCTTCCTGGTGAAGGAGACTGGCTGCGGCATCTCGCCCGCGGTGGCGCGGCGGCTGGTCGACTGCGGGGTGCGCACCGTCGACGTGAGCGGCCTCGGCGGGACCAGCTGGGTGCGGGTGGAGCAGCTCCGCAGCAGCGGCCCGATGGCCGAGCTGGGCGCCCTGTTCTCCGCCTGGGGCATCCCCACGGCGGCAGCGGTGGCGAGCGTGCGGCGGGCGGTGGGCCCGTCGGTGAAGCTCGTCGCCTCGGGTGGAATTCGTCACGGCCTCGATGTTGCGAAGGCCCTGGCGCTTGGCGCGGACCTGGCGGGCATGGCCCTGCCGCTCTTCCGCGCGCAGCAGACTGGCGGCGTGGCCGGCGCCGACGCGGCAGTGCGCACCGTGGTCGCAGGACTGCGGCAAGCGCTGCTGTTGACCTCGAGCCGGACCGTTGCCGACCTGCGGCGCAGCCCGCGGGTGGTGACGGCTCCGTTGAAGGACTGGATGGAGTCGCTGTGAGAGCACAAGGAACGGGGGCAGTGCTGCGGGTGGACGACGAGGCCAGGGAGCGGGCGCCCTCCTCGCGTTTTCCCGGATTCCACAAGCTGACGCTGGATCAGCGCCTCGCGGAGCTGGAGCGACGTTTCGGCTTTTCCAAGGAGGACCTCGAGCTGCTGCGCAGCGCCGAGACCCTGCCGCTCGCCACGGCGAACACGATGATCGAGAACGCGGTGGGGACCTTCTCCCTCCCGCTGGGCCTGGGGCTGAACCTCCAGGTGAACGGCCGTGACTACGTCGTCCCGATGGCGGTCGAGGAGCCGTCGGTGGTGGCCGCAGTCTCCTTCGCGGCGAAGATCGTCCGCGAGGCAGGTGGCTTCACCGCCGACGCCGACGAGCCGCTGATGATCGGCCAGGTGCAGGTCACCCGGTACGGCGACCCCACCATCGCCGCGGAGAAGATCCGCGCCCACAAGGAGCAGATCCTCGCCCTGGCCAACAGCTTCCACCCCTCGATGCAGCGCCGGGGCGGCGGAGCGCGTGAGGTCGAGGTGCGCCTGCTCCCCGCGCCCGAGGGCAGCCGCGGCGAGCCGCTCCTGGTCGTCCACCTGTTCATCGACACCCAGGAGGCGATGGGGGCCAACCTCATCAACACCATGGCCGAGGGCGTGGCGCCGCTGATCGAGCAGATCACCGGCGGACACGTCTACCTGCGCATCCTCAGCAACCTCGCCGACCGGCGCCTGGCCCGGGCGAGCTGCCAGATTCCGCTCGAGGCGCTGGCGGACTTCGACATGGCCGGTCCGGAGATCGGCGAGGGCATCAGCCAGGCCAGCCGCTTCGCCCGGGCGGACCCCTACCGCGCGGCCACCCACAACAAGGGCATCATGAACGGCATCGACGCCGTGGCCATCGCCACCGGGCAGGACTGGCGGGCGATCGAGGCCGGGGCGCACGCCTTCGCCTGCCGCGACGGCCAGTACCGGCCGCTCTCGCAGTGGTACGTCGAGGATGGCCATCTGGTCGGACGCATCGAGCTGCCGCTGGCGCTGGGCACCGTGGGCGGGCCGATCAAGATTCACCCCGGGGTGCAGCTGTCGCTGAAGCTGATGGGCACCCACGGCGCGCGCGAGATGAGCATGGTGTTCGCCGCGGTGGGCCTGGCCCAGAACTTCGCCGCGCTCCGGGCGCTCGGCTCGGTGGGCATCCAGAAGGGCCACATGGCGCTCCACGCCCGCTGCGTCGCGGTGACCGCCGGCGCTCGCGGGGACCACGTGGAGAGGGTGGCCCATCTCCTGGTGAAGAGCGGCATGGTCAAGGTGGACAAGGCGCGGGAGATCCTCGCCTCGCTCGGGCCTGCCGACGCACACGGGCCGATCGAGCGGTCGTGAGCCCGAGGTCGAGCGCCGCGCAAGGGTCCGCTGACCCGGGCGGCGCGCCGCACCCGAGCCCTTTCCCCGAGGCGTTCGGCCCGGGGAAGGTCATCCTCCTGGGGGAGCACGCGGTGGTCTACGGGCATCCGGCGCTCGCCGTCCCCTTGACGCTCGGGGTCACCGCGCGGGGGGCGCCGGCCGACCACTGCGTCCTCTCCGCGCTCCCCGACCTCACCGTCCGGCAGCGGCGAATGCTCGACGCCGCGTTCGACACGGTCGCCGCTGCCACCGGTCGTCCGCCGCTGCGCATCACCGTCTCGTCCACGCTCCCGGTCTCGATGGGCCTCGGCAGCTCGGCGGCGCTGGCGGTGGCGGTCTCGCGCCTTCTGCTCGGGGTGGGTGGCGCCCGGCCTTCCGCGGCGAGGGTGCTGGCGCTGGCGCTGCGGATGGAGGAGACGTTCCACGGAACGCCGTCCGGAGTGGACCACACGGTGAGCGCCCGCGGCGCCCCGCTCCTCTACCGCCGCCCCGTGCCCGGGCGGCCCGGCCGCGTCCGGAAGGTGCGCATCGGCGTGCGGGCCACCCTCGTGCTCGCGCTCGTCGGCCCGCGCCGGGGGACCCAGGAGACGGTGGCCGCGCTCCGCCGGCGGGCGGCCCGCTGGCCCGAGCGGTACGGGCGGCTGTTCCGGGAGATGGGGCGGCTGGCGGTCGAGGGCACGGCCGCGCTCGAGGCCGGCGACCTCGAGGGTCTGGGCGACGCGATGAACGTCAACCACGGGCTGCTGGCAGCGGCCGGGGTCAGCTCGCCCGCGCTGGACACGGCGGTGGACACGCTGCGCCGGGCCGGGGCGCTGGGAGCGAAGCTCACCGGGGCGGGCGGAGACGGCGGGGCGGTGGTGGCGCTCTTCCCGAGGCCGCCGGCTGCGCGGGCGCTGGAGCAGACGGGCCTCGCCGTGCTCACCTCCGCGCTGGAGCCGACGACATGAGCCCCTGGCGAGCGACGGCGCGTGCCCAC
>DATKKF010000094.1:0-5053 GCA_035543115.1 Myxococcaceae bacterium | reverse complement strand
CCTCCTTGCCCTTGGCCGCGCGGGCCCGGAGCACGGCCATCACCTCCTCGATGGCGGTGACCTCCTGGATGTGCCGTGCCTCGATGAAGTTCTGCAGAGCCCCGTCGACCACCCGGTAGGCCTGCTCCGCGTCCGGCCAGTTGAGCGAGATGTCGATGGTGCCCTCGTCGGCGGTGACGGTCAGCGCGCGGTCGAGCTTCTTCACCACCCGGTCGACCGGGACCTCGTCGTCCCTGGGCCCGCCGATCTTCGCCAGGAGATTCTGGAGCCAGCCGGGCTCGGCGGGGGTCAGCAGACCGGCCGACTTGACCAGCGAAACGAGGTTCTCCCGCCGGTGGATAAGCTCCCAGGCGGTATGGGTCGGGTGGTCCTCGGGCCCCGAGCGGAGCGTGGAGAGCAGCTGCTGGCGCTGGGCCAGGATCTTGGCCTCCACCCGATACACCGGGGTCTTGAAGTGGTAGTAGGCGAACACCGCGCTGCAGGCGGCGACGAAGACAGCCAGGAAGAGGAGCTTCCGCCGGCGCGCCGCCCGGAGGGTGAGGAGGAACCAGTCCTTGGGCTGCGGCCCAGGCCGCCTGCCGTCGTCTTCGTCGCCGTAGTCGAAGTCCAGCTCACTGACGTTTCGCGCCATGTTCGACCCACCTCCCGCCATCCTACTGCGGGCAGCCCGCGTCTGCGAGCGTCGGGAACCACCCGCTGCCGTCCACCCGCCACGATGGCTCGGCCCGCGAGCGCCTGGCGGCCATGCTCCGGGGAAGCGCCCCCACCCGGGCGAAGCGGACCCGCGCCCGGCAAGTCGGCGGCGCGCTCCGGCAGAAGCTGGCCAGCGCCGGCGACCGCCACCATGGCGTCATCACAGCGACCCCTGAGCGCCCGCTTCGCCGGGCAGCGATCCCGACGCTCGTCGGGCGGAGGCGGCCAGGCGCGGAGCAGGGCGGAGGTCCGCCCCGAGCCCGAAGCTCAACGGCCGGGGGCCCGCCGGTCCGGGCTCCCCGCCGAGATCGCCCCGATGGAGACCCGCAGAGGTGCGGCTGCTCGCGACCCCCCAGGAGCCTCCTGGCGCCCGCGATCGCCACCCTCACGAGGGCTGCCCGTACTGCCGCTCGTAGTAGGTGCGGTACTCGCCGGAGATGATCCTCTCCCACCACGGCCGGTTCTGCTGGTACCAGGCCACGGTCCCGGCAAGCGCCTCCTCGAAGCGGTGGCGGGGCGACCAGCCCAGCTCGCGCGTGGCCTTGCTCGCGTCGATGGCGTAGCGGCGGTCGTGCCCGGGCCGGTCCTTCACGTACTGGACGAGCGACCTGGGCTTCCCCAGCAGCTCGAGCACCAGGTGGACGATGTCGATGTTGCGGCGCTCGCTGGAGGCCCCGAAGTTGTAGACCTGGCCTGGGCGGCCGCCCTCCAGCGCGGCCACGAGCCCCCGGCAGTGGTCCTCGACGTGGATCCAGTCGCGCACGTTCTTCCCGTCGCCGTACACCGGCAGCGGCAGGTCGCGGATGGCGTTCGCGATCATGAGCGGGATGAGCTTCTCCGGAAACTGGTAGGGGCCGTAGTTGTTCGAGCAGCGGGTCACCACCACCGGGAGGCCGAAGGTGTGGGCGTAGGCCAGGGCCAGCAGGTCGCTGGAGGCCTTCGAGGCCGAGTAGGGGGAGCTCGGTGCGATGGGGCTCTCCTCGGTGAAGAGGCCGGTGGGGCCCAGCGAGCCGTACACCTCGTCGGTGGAAACGTGGAGGAAGCGCCGGACGGTTCCCCCCCGGGCCGCGTCGAGCAGCACCTGCGTGCCGCGCACGTTGGTGTCGACGAAGGCGGAAGGGGCGAGGATGGAGCGGTCGACGTGGCTCTCGGCGGCGAGGTGCATCACCGCCTCGATCCCCTCCTCCTCGAGGAGCCGGCTCACCAACGCTCCGTCGCAGATGTCCCCGCGCACGAACCGGTACCGGGCGTCGCCGGCCAGATCGGCCAGGTTCTCTGCGTTGCCGGCGTAGGTGAGCCGGTCGAGGTTGACCACCCGCCAGCCCGGACGCTCCGCCAGGATCAGGCGGACCAGGTTCGAGCCGATGAAGCCGGCGCCGCCGGTGAGGAGGACCTTCACGCCGCGCCCTCCTCGCCGAACGGGTTGCGGTAGAGGCCCAGCCGTTGCTTGGCCAGCAGGTAGAGCGCCGGCGGCTGGTGGAGCAGATAGCGCCGCCAGCGCTTTCGGGGCTCGCGGACCAGCCGATAGAGCCACTCCAGGCCGGCGTCGGTCATCCACGGCGCGGGCCGGGGCAGCGTGTTCGCCTCGTAGTCGAGGGTCCCGCCCAGGGGCAGGAAGGTGCGCACCCTCGGCAGCCGCGATCTGTTCCGGACGATGAACTTCTCCTGCCGGCCGGCGCCCAGCCCCACCACCAGCACGCTCGCCCCCGAGCCGTCGATCCGTTCCACCATTCGGTCGACCTCGCCTGGCCGGCGATCGAAGTCGAAGGGCGGCGCGTCGACGCCGACCACCATCTGGCGGCCGGCCTTGGCGTTCAGGTTCCGGGCCGCCACCTCGGCCACGCCGGGGGCGCCGCCGCACAGGAACATGGTGACCGCGGGGTCATGCAGGTGCCTGCTGTAGTACAGCGGGAAGAAGTCCGAGCCCGAGACCCTCTCCTGGAGCGGCGTCCCCAGGAGGCGGGCCGCCGCCACCAGGATCTGGCTGTCGCAGGTCACGACGTCGAACTGCGGGAGCATCTCCCAGAACTCTCGGTCCTGCTGCAGCTTCATGATCATGTCGACGTGGACGGTGAGGAGGAGCCCCTCGTCGAAGGTCTCGACCAGCTCCTTCATGGTGATGTCGTCCACGTCCACGTTGAGGAGTCTGACCCGCCGGCGAGCGGGCGCACGCACCGCGGTGGCGTCGATCATCGCTGCCCTCCCACCTGGGCCAGGGCTGGCGGCTTGGCCGGCCCCCAGGCCCGGTCGATCAGCTCCTTGGTGCGCCGGATGTTGCCGGCCGAGGAGGCGCCGAACACGATGGAGTGGACCCCCTCCAGCCCACACACCCAGTCGATGGCCTCCTCCGGCCGGATCGCGCCCGAGGCGAACACCGACATGGCGATGGCGCGGCACCGCCCCGCGCGGAGCACCTCCCGGTAGGCGTCGACGCCACCGCACATGCGAAACCCGATCTTGTTGATGTTGGCGCAGACCACGGGGTCCTTCACCCCGACCCGCTCTAGCCGGTCCACCAAGAGCGGCAGGTTCATGGTGATGAAGCCGGGCTCGGCCCGGTAGCGCTCGCGGATGTGCTCGGCGAAGCTCGCCAGCAACTTCTCCATGTGCAGCCCGAGCAGGAGGTCGGTGACCACGTTCTGCACGAAGATGACCGGCGTGCGGGTCCCGGCGAAGCGCTTCATCTCCGCGTCCACGAGGAGCCGCATGAGGGCTTCCACGTCCTGCGTGGCCGCCGAGAACGCCCCCTTGACCAGCGTCTCGATCAGTCCACCGGGCGCGAAGCGCCGGATGGTCTCGAGCATGCCCACCTCGCCCACCGAGTTGGCGTACTTGTGGGCGTACGGCATGCACGGATAGAACTGGAGGTCGGGGTAGCGTTCGGGGCTCCCGCGGACGATGTCGGTGATCTCGCCGACGGCGTCGTGAGTGGTGCACATGAAGACCGGGATGCCCGCGTCGTAGGCGCTGTCCAGCACCTTCATCATCGAGGCGGTGTCCCGGAACTGCATGGCCTGAGCGCGCGCCTTCTCCTCCGACATGTGGTTCACGCCGAAGAACTGGTTGTCGCCGAAGAGGATGCGGTCCATTGGCTAGGCCCGCCCCTGCGCCGCCCGCTGGATGTCGTCGATGACCTGGTCCGTCCGCGCGGCGCTGGCGAAGCTGTTCTCTTGGTCCACGTCGCCCCTCTCCGCCGCCCCGACGAAGGCGTCGATCTGTGCCGAGTACTCTTCCCCGCGCAGGTAGTACCAGACCGGCTCTTGCAGCTCGGTGATGTAGCGCACGGTCCACCCTTCCCGGTATCCCTCGAAGCTCGCGCCCGGGCGCAGGTAGACCCGGCACTCCTGCCGGTCGGCGACGATCTTCCCGGAGGTTCCGTACACCACGATGGTCGTGCTCATCTTGCGGTGGCTGGTGTCGCTCCAGTTGGTCTCCAGCTGGCCGCTCGCTCCCCCGGGATAGGCGAAGGTCGCGTGCACCGCGTCCTCGACGTCCCTGGAGAAGACGCTGCGCAGGTGGGCGCCCAGCACCTTCTCCGGCGGCCCCATGACGAAGTTCATGAGGTCGACGACGTGGGAGGCATAGTCGTGCAGGCACCCGCCCCCTTCCGAGCGTTTCGAGCGCCAGGTGCTGCCGGACTTGGGCCGGATCACCACCTGGCCGAAGGCGGAGCCGGCCACGTGGTACACCTCGCCGAGGGCGCCTGCCTGCACCAGGCGTCTCACCTCGCGGAAGGTCCCGATGAACCGATTGTGGTAGCCGACCTGGTTGGCCCGCCCCCGCGAGGCGGCCAGCTCGGCGAGCTGCCGGCTCTGCCCCGGGTCGAGGCAGAGCGGCTTCTCCACGAAGACGTGCAGCCCCCGCTCGAGCGCGTGGGAAGCCACCTCGAAGTGGCTGACGGTCGGCGTCGCCACCACCACCGCGTCGAGCTTGGCCTCCTCGATCATGCGGTGATACTCCCTGAAGGTCTCGAAGGGCGCGTGCTTGCGAAGTGCGGCGGTGACGAACATGGCGCTGTCGCACACGGCCGCCATTTCCACACGCGGGTGGGCACCGAGGATCGCACAGTGCGAAATCCCCATCTTGCCAGCCCCGATCAGGCCAGTCCGGATCATTCCACTCCTCTGTCCCCGCCCCGGAAACCTTCCAGCGGATCGCTAGCATCCACGGAGGAGGCGCTCATGGAAACCCCACTCCTCGGTGACGCCGCGCGGGCAACGCCTGGCGAGCCCCGGGCGGGGACACGCCGCGTCCCCGGAGCACACGACTTGCGCTACCCTCCACCGAAGGTCGACGGACGACCTCCTGCCGTGGCGAGCAGCAGCCTGGTATGATCCAGCCGTCGATCGCTCGGTGACAG
>DATKKF010000093.1:0-26795 GCA_035543115.1 Myxococcaceae bacterium | reverse complement strand
CGGCGGGAAAACGTGGGCGGAATGGACGTTCCCGCCGAGCCAAGCCAGCGAAAACAGTGCCCAGGGGCGGAATCGAACCACCGACACGGGGATTTTCAGTCCCCTGCTCTACCAACTGAGCTACCTGGGCGTTGCGTCAATCCCCCCGTGCCGAGTGCCGGAAAGGCCGCCCGAAACGGAGGGCGCGCAGAAATAGGACGCGCTTCCCCGGCAGTCAAGCCGGGCCGTCTAGTGGAGCGCGGCGCCGAGAGCGGAGCTCGCCGAGGCGAGCAGCGACTCGAGCTCGCCCGGCTCGACCGGCTTGGCCAGCCGCCCGGAGACCAGCGGGTGCTCCGGCGCCACCTGCTCCAGCGCGCTGTGCGCCGAGCAGAGGATGAACCGGACCTTGGCGCCCACGCGGCGGGCCAGCCCGTAGAGCAGCTCGATGCCGCTCATGCCCGGGAGCATCAGGTCCAGGACCACGATGACCGGAGCGTCGTCGGCCGCGGCACGCTCGAAGAAGCGAAGCGTCTCGCTCGCATCGCGTGCACCGAGCACGGTGTAGCCCTGTCGCTCGACTGTCTCGCTCAGCACGCGCCGGAAGAACGCCTCGTCGTCCACGATGAGCACGTACGGGGTGCGAACATCCGGAGCAGAAGCGTCGTCCACGGCTGAAATGGTACCCCAGCTTCTTGCGCCCGACGATGATCCGGATCCCCGGACGGGGGTGCCGGGAGGGGGGCGCGTCCCACTCCGGCCCAGGCGCACCCAGGGTCAGCCGGGTCGGGCGTTGGGGACTCGGGGGCGGTGCCCCACCCTAGCCACATGTCGTGGTCCGCCGGCGCCCTTGCGGGCACCGGACGTGGCCCGGCGACACTGGTCTCCTGCCCCTCCTGCGCCTCGCACTGAGTGGCGTTCGCGCTCGTCCCTTTGACGGGCGTTTACGGAATCATGGTGCAGCCTTCCTGCCCGTGGCTCTCTGGTTTGTCGACGAAAGCCAGGGGTGATCCGGCGGAGGAAGACGGTCATCGGGCAGGGCGCTGAGGAGGAGGGCGCGGCCCACGTCCGGCACCGAGGACGGGAGTCACCGGCACGGCGACTCGGGTCGGCGGGGACTCTCTACACACGGCAGCGCAGTTGAGCGGAAGATCTCCGGTTGGGGGTTGACCCGATGCATCGCACCACCGTTCTCTTCGTCGACGACGACGACTTCATCCGGGGCGCCTACGGCGACCTGCTTCGCGACGAGGGCTTCTCGGTGGTCGAGGCCGCGGACGGCTGCGAGGCCCTCAAGGCCGCGAGCGCGATCTCCGGTGACGTGCTGCTGGTCCTCGACGAGATGATGCCCTGCATGCGGGGCTCCGAGGTCCTCGAGCGGCTGGACCGCCGCGCCGATGCCGCCCGCTTCCGGGTGGTGATCATCTCCGGCTCGGGAAGCGCCGAGGTCCACCCGTTGCCCCGCCGGGCGCTCCGCGTCCACGCCGTGGTGGAGAAGCCGTTCACCGCCGAGGAGCTCCTCAGCGCCCTGCACCGCCTCGCGGCCTGACGCGCCAGGCAGGCGCGGCCCCCGCCAGGCGGACAACGGCGACCGGTGCTCTCTCAGCGCGCGTCGGCGGTTTGCTGGTGCGTCCGCTCGAGCTTCCGCTCGTGCCGGCGCACCTCGGCGACCAGGAACGCCGCGGCGGCGGCGACGACGCCCGCGTCGTCGAGCCAGCCGAGCACCGGGATTCCATCGGGAATGAGGTCCAGCGGCCAGAGCACGTAGGCCACGGCGGCGGCCCCGGCGAGCTTCCGCCAGACCGCCACCCCTGGGTCCCGGAGGTAGCGCCAGAGCTTGGTCACGGTCCGCGTCCGCTCCAGCGCCATCGCTCAGCTCTCTCCCTCGGTCGGCTCGGGGCTCGGTGGCTCGGTACCCGGCGGGACGATCTCCTCGCCGTTGCCGCCGTCGCCGTTCTCCTCGGTGGCCTCGGGCAGCTTGGAGATGCCGCTGACCTTCTCCCCGGCATTCTCCAGGGTGATCAGCCGCACCCCTTGCGTGTTCCGGCCGATGACCGAGATGTCGTGGACCTTGATCCGGATGAGCATCCCGCCGTTGGTGACCAGCATCACCTCGTCACGGTCCTTCACCTGGGCCAGGCCGACCACCTTGCCGTTCCGCTCGGTGGTCTTGATGTCGATGATGCCCTTCCCGCCGCGGCCCTGGACCCGGTACTCGGCTTCCTCGGTGCGCTTGCCGTACCCGTTCTCGGTCACAGTGAGGATGGTCGACCCGGGCTCCACCACGTCGGCGCCCACCACCTCGTCGCCGTCCTCGAGGGTGATCCCCTTCACCCCGTAGGCCTGCCGGCCCATCGAGCGGACCTCGGCCTCGGGAAAGCGGATGCTCATGCCCTGAGCCGTCGAGAGCAGGATGTCCTTGCTCCCGTCGGTGATGAACACCGCCACCAGCGAGTCCCCGTCGTCCACCCCCAGGGCGATGATGCCGGCCGAGCGCACGTTGGAGAACGCGTTCAGGTCGGTGCGCTTCACCACGCCCTTGCGGGTGACGAAGAACACGAACCGCCCGTCCTCGAAGCCCCTGGTGACGAGGATCGAGGCCAGCTTCTCGCCCTCGCCCATCTGGACCACGTTGATGATCGGCTTGCCGCGCGCGGTGCGGCTGGCGGCGGGGATCTCGTGCACCTTGAGCCAGTACAGCTTGCCCCGGGTGGTGATGGGCATGAGATACGCGTGGGTGCTGGCGACGAAGAGGTCGGAGACGAAGTCGTCCTCCTTCATCGACGCCCCGGTCTTCCCCCGCCCGCCGCGGCGCTGCGACCGGTACTCGGAGAGCGGGCTGCGCTTCACGTACCCGGCGTGGGACACGGTGACCACCATGTCCTCTTCGGCGATCAGGTCTTCGCTGGTCAGCTCCGAGGCCTCGCCGGTGATCTCGGTGCGCCGCTCGTCTCCGAACTTCTCCCGCACCTCGCGGAGCTCGCCCTTGACCACCTCGAGCAGCGACGACTCGTTCTCGAGGATGTCCCGCAGCCGGGCGATCTCCCGGGTGAGGGAGATCAGCTCGGTGAACAGCTCCTCGCGCTGGATACCGGTGAGGCGCTGCAGCCGCATCTCGAGGATCTGCTTGGCCTGCTCCTCGCTGAACCCGCCGTCCTCGTACCGGTGCTGGAGGCCGGCGTACGACGGCTCCTCGGCGCGGGCCCGGGCCACCAGCTGCTCCATCTGCGCCTTCGCCGCGGCGAGGTCGAGCCGCGGGAGCTCCCGGAAGCGCTCGTGCTCGTAGAGCGAGGGGGAGAGGACGTGCATCAGGCCCCACCGCGCCTCGTCCGGATCGTGCGAGCGGCGGATGATGGTGATCACGAGATCGATGATGTCCTGCGCGACCAGCAGCCCTTCCACCACGTGGATGCGGCGCTCGGCGTTCTTCAGCTCGAAGCGGCTCCGGCGGGTGACCACCTCGCGGCGGTGGCTGATGAATCGCTCGAGCAGCTCCCGGAGATTGAGCGTCCGCGGCTGTCCGCCGTCGATCGCCAGAAGCACGATGCCGAAGGTGGTCTGCAGCGGGGTGTTGGCGAACAGGTTGTTCAGCACCACCCCGGCGATGGCGTCGCGCTTCAGCTCGATGACCAGGCGCATGCCCCGGCGGTCCGACTCGTCGCGGATCTGGCTGATCCCGTCGATCTTCTTGTCCCGCACCAGCTCGGCGATCTTCTCGGTGAGCCGGGCCTTGTTCACCTGGTAGGGGATCTCGGAGACGACGATGGCCTCGCGCTCGCCCTTGGCCGAGGTCTCGATCTCGTGCCGTGCCCGGAGGGTGATCTGTCCGCGGCCGGTCTCATACGCCCGCTGGATGCCGTCGCGGCCCAGGATGAACCCGTAGGTCGGGAAGTCCGGCCCGGGGACGTGCTGCATCAGCTCGCGGACCGTCGCCTTGGGGTGGTCGATGAGATGGAGCGTCCCGTCGATGACCTCCCGCATGTTGTGGGGCGGGATGTTGGTGGTCATGCCCACCGCGATGCCCGAGCTGCCGTTGACCAGGAGGTTGGGGAAGCGCGTGGGAAGGACCAGCGGCTCCTTGGTGGAGTCGTCGAAGTTGGGGCCGAAGTCGACGGTCTCCTTGTCGATGTCGGCGAGCATGGCCTCGGCCAGCTCGGTCATCCGGCACTCGGTGTAGCGGTAGGCGGCGGCCGAGTCCCCGTCGACGCTGCCGAAGTTCCCCTGCCCGTCCACGAGCAGGTAGCGCATGTTCCACGGCTGGGCGAGGCGGACCAGCGCGTCGTAGACGCTCGCGTCCCCGTGCGGGTGGTACTTCTTGAGCACCTCGCCGACCACGCCCGCGCACTTGCTGTACTTGCGGTTGTGGAGCAGCCCCTCGTCCTGCATCGCGTAGAGAATGCGGCGGTGGACGGGCTTCAGGCCGTCACGCACGTCGGGCAACGCCCGACCCACGATGACGGACATGGAGTAGTCGAGATAGCTCTTGCGCATCTCGTCCTCGATGTTGATTGGGACGAGATCGCCGGCGCCGCCGCCGGGGGGATTCGGGGGCGCGGGAGGGGTCGGGATATCTTCGGGCATGAGGGGGCTGTTTCTTACCTAACTGCCCGGAACCTCTGGGTCAATCCTCCTCGGGAGGGGCCTCCCGGGCCTCGGACGGCCATGGCAGCAGGGGGCCAGGCATACAGTGCGGCGCCCACGCCCGGAGGTGCCTCCTGAGACGACTGCTCGTGCTGGTCCTGCTGCTCCCCTCGCTCGCGCTCGCCGAGCCGGCGTACCAGACCCGGACCCTCCCCAACGGGCTGACCGTGCTGGTGGCCGAGGACCCGTCCTCTCCTCTGGTCACGGTGGAGCTCGGCGTGCGCAACGGCTCGATGACCGAGTCGCCCGAGTACAACGGCCTGAGCCATCTGTACGAGCACATGTTCTTCAAGGGGAACGCGGTGCTCCCCGACCAGGAGGCCTACCTGGCGCGAGGCCGGGAGCTGGGCCTGGTCTGGAACGGCACCACCAACACCGAGCGGGTGAACTACTTCTTCACCACCGCCCGGGAGCGGCTCCCCGAGGCGCTGGTGTTCATGCGCGACGCCATCGTCTCCCCGCTCTTCGACCAGAAGGAGCTCGAGCGGGAACGGGTGGTCGTCACCGGGGAGATCGACCGCAACGAGTCCACGCCGCAATACCACTTCTTCCACCAGGTCGACCGGCGTGTCTGGTGGAAGTACCCCTCGCGCAAGGACCCGCTGGGGAACCGGCAAACCGTGCTCGGGGCCACCGTGGAGAAGATGAAGACCATCCAGACCCGCTATTACGTGCCGAACAACTCGATCCTGGTGATCACCGGTGGCGCGAAGGCGGAGGAGGTCTTCTCCCGAGCCCAGTCCCTGTTCGCCGGGTGGAAGCCGAGTGGGCGCGATCCGCTCGAGGCCTATCCGCTGGTGAAGCACCCGCCGCTGAAGCGTTCCGAGCTGGTGCTGGTGGAACAGCCAGTGCAGACCGTGTCCGGGCAGTTCGTCTGGCATGGGCCGTCCACGGTCGGAAAGGAGCTCGCTGCCACCTACGCCGCCGACGTGCAGAGCGTGGCTCTGAACCGCCCGGACTCCCGATTTCAGCGCGCGCTGGTGGACTCCGGACACTGCGTGCGCGCGGAGATGACCTGGCTCACGCAGAAGAACACCGGCCCGAGCTACGTCTTCTTCGAGAGCACGCCCGAGCGGGCCAAGGACTGCGTCGAGGCCATCCAGCGAGAGCTCCCGAAGATGGCCCAGCCGGACTACCTGACCGCAGACGAGCTCCGTGACGCCGTGCACCGCCTCGCGGTGAACCGGGCGCTCGAGCGGGAGAAGCCGAGCGACCTCGCCCACGTCCTCACGTTCTGGTGGAGCTCCGCCGGGCTCGACTACTACCGCGCCTACCTCGACCGGGCCAGGGAGGTGACACCGGCGGACGTGAGCCGGTACGTGAGAACCTACCTGCTCGACCGGCCCTACGTGCTCGGACTGATGGTCTCGCCCGAGATGGAGAAGCAGGGGCTGGACCGCGCCAGCCTAGCGAGGCTGGTGCGCCCGGTGCACGCTCCGCGCCTCGTGACCCAGGAGGCGAACCGATGAGATCGCTCACCCTCGTCGCGCTCCTGCTCGCGGCCTGCGCCTCGAGCCAGCCCCGCCCCCCCGCGCCAGCGCCCGCTCCCGCACCGACCGCCACCGTCGCGACGCCGGCCTTCGAGTCGCACGACCCGGATACCCGCGTCGAGGACTGGCAGGCGGTGCGCATCGTGGTCCGTCGCCGACCCCAGGCCGAGCTGGTCACCACCGAGCTCGTCGTCCGGGGCGGCGTGACCCTGTCCGACCCGGCCACCGCCGGCGCCGAGTGGCTGGCGCTCCAGACCGCGGCCGCTGGCGGAACCGAGCGGCTCCCCAAGCAGGACTTCCAGGCCCGGCTGGCCCGGCTGGGGAGCTCGCTCGAGGCGCGGGTCGAGCCGGATGGCTCGGCGCTGGAGGCCAAGGCACTGGTCCCCGCCTGGGGCGAGACGTTCGACCTGCTCGCGGACGCCTTCCTCCACCCGGCGTTGCCTGCGTCGGAGCTGGACTTGCAGCGCAGGCGGCAGCTCAACCAGGTACGGCAGATCGAGGAGAACCCCGACCTCTTGCTCGTCGACCTCGGCCGCCGCACCGTGTTCGAGGGCACGCCGTACGCGCAGAGGGTCCTCGGGACCGCGGAGAGCGTCCCTCGGCTCACGGCGGACGTCGTCCGCCGGCAGCTCGAGGCGATGCGCGCGCGGAACCGTCTGCTCCTCGTCGTGGTGGGCAACGTGGACCCGGAGGTGGTCCTGACCCGGGCGAAGGCCGCGTTCGGCGGTCTCCCGGCCGGAGCGCCGCTGCCCCCGCCGGTCGCGCGGCCAACGTTCGCCGCCCCCCGGATGAACGCGGTGCAGCGAGCGCTCCCCACCAACTACCTGCTCGCCCAGGTGCCGGCCCCCGGGTGGGACGACCGCGAGTTCGTGCCCGGGCTGGTCAGCATGCGCATCCTGCAGGATCGGGAGTGGGAGGCGATCCGGACCAAGCGGAACTTGACCTATGCCGTCGGCGCCGGTCTGGTCAGCCGCCAGCGGCTCCCGCTCGCCAACCTGTACGTCACGGCCGTGGACCCGCCCACCACCTGGCGGGCGATGCAGGACGAGGTGCGGCGGCTCCAGGACGAGGACGTCGAGCCGGAGCGCCTGAGCGGCGCCGTGGCCGAGCTCCGGACCCGCTGGCTCATGGACGGCGAGAGCACCAACGGCGAGGCCCAGCAGCTGGCGCGCGCCGAGCTGCTCGGCGGGGACTGGCGTCTGCAGCGCCGCATCCCCGACGCCTTCCCCTCGGTGACCCGCGAGCAGGTGAAGACGTTCGCCCGCCGGTGGTTGAAGGACTGGCAGGTGGCGGTGGTGGGGGACCCGACAAAGGTCGACCTCTCGCTGTTCCGCTGAGGTGGTCAGGTCCTCCAGGTCACCGGGACGAAGCGTGGGTAGGCGCCTCCTCGCCGGGATGGGGCGGCGTTCACCAGGGCGCGAGGGGCAGCCCGCCGCCGGGACATGCTGGCTGCCGGGTGCCAGCGCTGGCCGTCTCGAATAGAACGCGCCACGCCATGGCCGACTACACGACCCGAGACCTCAGCACGCTCCCCGAGGGACTTCCGGTCCCGGTGGACGACGGGCGCGCGAGGCACCTGACCGGCCTTCCAGTGCCGTCCATCCCCTTGCCAGCGACCACCGGTGAGCGGATCGACCTCTCGGCCGTCCCGGGCCTCGCGGTGGTGTTCGCCTATCCGCGGACGGGCCAGCCCGGACAGCCGCCGCTCACGCCCGGCTGGGACCTCATTCCGGGGGCGCGGGGCTGCACGCCGGAGACCTGTGCCTTCCGCGACCTCGCAGCCGACTTCGAAAGGCACGGCGTCCGGATCTTCGGGCTGAGCACGCAGGAGCCCGCCTACCAGCGTGAGCTCGCCGAGCGGCTGCACCTGCCCTTCCCCGTGCTCAGCGACGTGAGCCGCGGCCTGACCGCTGCGCTCCTGCTCCCCACGCTGACCATCGCCGGCCATGTTCTGCTCGCCCGGCTCAGCTGGCTCCAGCGCGACGGCCGCATCGAGCGGGTCTGGTACCCGGTGTTCCCACCCGACCGGCACGCCTCCGAAGTGCTCGCGGCGCTGGCGGGCTGACGTCCGCGCCACCCCGGGCGTAAGGTGCTCGGGTGACCTCCACCTCCGCCTCGACCCCCCGGGGAGCTTCCAATCGCACCGCGGCGGGCTATCTCGTCGCACAGGCCCTTGCGGTGCTGGTGTGGTGGGTGCTGGTCTTCGGCTCGGCGCCGGTCCGCGCCTGGTTCTTCCCCTACGGCGGGCTCGATCCAGCCTTCACCGCGTTCGTCGTCCCGGACCTGGTGTTCATCGTCGGTGGCTCGGTGGTAGTCGCCCGCCAGCGACTCCGCGGCAAGGCCGGGGCGCGGGCCTCTGGCATCCTGCTCGGCGCTGTCGGCTACGCCACCCTCTACACGCTGGGGTGGACCGTGGTGCTCCAGGCCCCGGTCCCGGGCGCGATCGCCATGCTGGTCATCAGCACTGGAACCTGGCTCGCCTGCCGCTGACCTCCGCTACCGCTGCAGTCGCTTGCCGAACGGCGCGAGGGCGAGCATCCCGAACTTGAGGTGCTGAAAGGCGAAGGGGATGCCGATGATGGTGAGCGCCAGCCCCACACCGAGCACCAGGTGGCTGAGGAAGATCCAGATTCCCGCCACCAGGAGCCACAGCACGTTGAGCGCGAAGCTGCCCACGCCCGCGCCGGGTGCCTCGTCGAAGTCGTGCCCGAACGGGACCAGGCCCAGCTTCGCCAGCTTGAAGCACTGCAGCCCGAACGGGATGCCCACCACCGTCAGGCAGAGGATGACGCCGGCGGCGAGGTACTCGAGGCAGATCAGCCAGCCGCCGCCGAGGATGACCCACAGAACGTTGAGGAGGAAGTCCACCCTTGCTTTACGCCGGACCGGGCCCGGCCATTTCCGGTCCGCCGTTCAGGCCCTGGAGCAAGCGCGCGGCCTCCTTGCCCACCGGGCCGTCGGGGTCGAGGCCCCGGGCCTTCTCCAGCGCGGCGTGCGCGCCGGCCCGGTCGCCCTTGAGCTTGAGCGCGATGCCGAGGTTCAGGTGGCCCCGGGGATTGTCGTGCTGCTTGGAGAGCGCGGCGCGGAACTCGGCGATGGCCCGGTCCACCTCGCCGCTGAGGAGCTCCTCCTTGCCCTTCTGGACATGGTGCTCGGAGTCATTCACCAGCTCGACGTCGAGCACGCTCTTGCCCGCCACGTTGACCAGCAGCGCGCGAAGGATGCCGGTCCAGTAGAAGGTGAGACCCTCGGCGGCAACCACCGCGGCGAGCGGGAGGTCCGGGAGCAGCGGCCTGCCGCGGAACTTGAACCGCACCTTGGTGTAGCGCCCGGCGTTCGCCCACTGCCGCAGCGTCTCGGTCACCTTGCGGAGCGCCTCGTCGATCGCGCCCGGCTGGACGTCCACCGGCAAGGTTGCCGGGGGCCCCTTCGAGACCGCCCTGGTGGGAGCGCGGCGCGGTCGGGGAGGGGAGGACCGCGCGCCGGTGTGCTTGCCCGCAGGGGCGCTGCGACGCAGGGGTGTCTTGCGACGCTTCGAGGAAGGCATGGCTGCACGGACGCTAACAAGAGCGACGACGGCCAGCACGCCAGCGGGAGTGCGCTGCGAGCACCCCGAACACCCGAACCAGCTGTTCTCCGCGGGCAGAGGTGGCGGCTGGGGGACGTCGCGGCAGCCTTGGAGGCGAGGAGAAACGCTCGCGCTGCGTGGGGCGACGCAGAGGCGCAATTCCTGCGCAATGCACGGTTTTTCCTGAGCTTCGGAGCATCCTGGCCCGTGCCATGCAGCGGGTGGAGGGCCGACCGGCATGCATGAGCTGTCCATCTCGCAGGGCATCGTGGAGTCCGTGTGCGAGGCCGTCCCCGAGGGGAAGGTGCTCGCGGTGAGGGTGGAGATCGGCCAGCTCTCCGGCGTCGTCTCGGACTCGGTGCGCTTCTGCTTCGACGCTTGCGCGCAGGGCACCCGGGTGGAGGGCGCGCGCCTGGACATCGTCGACGTGCCGGGCCGCGGCCGCTGTGGGAGCTGCCAGCGCGAGATGGACATGCCGGAGCTGGTGACCCGTTGCCCGTGCGGCAATCCCTTCCTGGAGATTCTTCGTGGGCGCGAGCTCCGAATCCGATCGGTGGAGGTGACGTGATGTGCGCGACCTGCGGATGCTCCGGAACCATCGGAGCGGAGTCGGCGGCGCTCGGCGTGCACGGGCACGGGCCCTCGGACGACCACGACCACGACCACGCGCATGAGCACGGTCACGACCACAGCCACGGTCACGGCCACGAGCACCCGCACGCCCCCTCCGGACCCGACTCGACGGCGGCGCGCACCGTCCAGCTCGAGCAGGAGATCCTGGGAAAGAACCGTCTCCTCGCCGAGCGGAACCGCGGCTGGCTCGAGGGGCGGGAGATCTTCGCCGTCAACCTCATGAGCTCGCCAGGCTCGGGGAAGACCACGCTGCTCGAGCGGACCATCCGCGACCTGGGCAAGGAGGTCGTGGTCTCGGTCATCGAGGGCGATCAGGAGACGCGGCTGGATGCCGAGCGCATCCGTGGAGCCGGGGCGCGCGTGGTGCAGATCAACACCGGGACCGGCTGCCACCTCGATGCCCAGATGCTCGGCCGGGCCCTGCACGAGCTGGGGCCGGCCATGGGCTCGCTGCTCTTCGTGGAGAACGTGGGGAATCTGGTGTGCCCCGCGCTCTTCGACCTCGGCGAGGGCGCGCGGGTGGTCATCGCCTCCACGACCGAGGGTGAGGACAAGCCTCTCAAGTACCCGCACATGTTCCGGGCGGCGGACCTCATCCTCTTGAACAAGGTGGACCTCCTGCCCTACCTGACCTTCGACGTGGGCCGCTTCACCGCCCACGTGCGCCTGGTGAACCCCACGGCCAAGGTGCTCGAGGTCTCGGCCACCCGCGGGGACGGGCTCCCCGGATGGTACCGCTGGCTCGCCTCGCGAGAGGCGTCCGCCCCTCCGCGGGTCTGAGCCTGGTCGCTTCCCCGGGTGGCGCCGGTGCGAGGGACGCGCGTCCACCCTATCCTCAGCAGGCGATGGCCCGCTTCCGTCTCGTCCCCGAGCAGTCCGAGCTGTGGGCCGAGGCGCGCTCCAGACTCCATCCGGTCCGGGTCCACACCGCTGGCCTCACGGGGGTCGTCGAGGCCGAGTTCGGCGCGAACGGGGCGATGCTCGCCACACCCACGCACGTCGAGCTGGAGGCACGGCTTCTGCGCTCCGGGCACGGGCTCCTCGACGGTGAGCTGCAGCGACGGCTCGAGACCCGGACGTACCCGAGGATCCGCGCGGAGCTCACCGGCGTCGTCGTGGCAGGAGACGGTCTCCGTCTCACCGGAGCGCTCACCTTCCACGGTGTCACACGGAGCCTGGAGGTGGACGTCACCGTCCGGCAGCTCGACCCCGCGTGCCTGGTCATCGAGGGCGCTCGGGTCATCGACATGCGGGAGTTCGCTCTACCGCCGCCGTCGTTCCTGATGTTCAAGGTGCAGCCCGAGGTCCAGGTGCGGGCGAGGCTGGTCGCGGAGCACGACGCTTGAAGCAGCAAACCGGCGCCCGACCCGTGAGCTCCGAGACTCGGGCGCGAGACCGGTTGGTCGCTCGGCGCACCCGAAGAGGTCAGCCGGTTCAGGATCCGCTGAGTCGCTCGGTGGGCTGGATCTCCCGGATTCCCTTCGGGTCGATGGTGAGGAAGAACAGCGGCTTCTCCGCCTCGCGCTTGTCGTTGAAGCTGGTCTTTCCGGTCGCGCCCTCGAAGTTCTTCGTCGCCGCGAGCCCTTCCCGCACCGACGCCCGGTCCAGCGCCGCGGTCTGCTTGTCCAGCAGCTGGCGCAGCATCCGCGCCGAGTCGTACCCGACTGCATCGAGCAGGGTGGGCGTGGTGTCCTTGTACGCCTCGCCGTAGAGCCGGACGAAGCGCTTCGTCGCCTCACGGCTGCTGTCGGCGTAGAAGCCGTCCACGAAGACGCTGCAGAGCACGAACTTGCCCCCCCGCTCGACCAGCTGCGGGATGCCGTCGGCGTTCTTCGGAGAGTTCCATCCGTTCCCCCCGAGCAGGGTCACGGTGCGGATTTCTTTCTTCCCGGTGGTCTTCTTGAGGTTCTCGATCTCCTTCGGGTCGCAGGTGTTGGTGATGATGTCCTCCACCGCCAGCGCCGGCGCGACCAGCCCCACCCGCTGCCACTCGTCGGGGATGAAGAGCGCCTCGAAGTCCACGATCGGGTCGAGCTTGCTCTTCGCCTTCTCCACCGCCTTGCGCCGGTGGTAGCTGTCCTTGACGTCCCTGGTCGCCTCCTGGACTTCCTCGAAGTAGTCGCGTCGGTCCTCGAGGTAGTACCGGCCCACCAGCTTCTTGGCCTGGGTGGTGAAGGTGGTCTGGTCCGCGGTGTAGCTCTCGGCGCCCTGCACCGCCCCGCCGTCGTGGACCACCTCGTCCCAGAAGTCGTTGGTCATCTCCACCCCGTACGGTGTGTTCGGGTAGAGGACGGCGAACGTCTTGTAGCCCATGACCCTGGTCGCCCAGGCGACCAGGCCCCTGGTCTGGGCGGAGTAGGTCAGCATGTTCCGGAAGACGAACGGGCCGATGTCGGTCACGTCCTCGCTCCGGGTGAGGGTCAAGAGCGGCAGGCCGAGGTCCTGCGCCACCAGCGCCGCGCGCTTGCTGTCCTCGATGAACAGCGGGCCGATGGCCGCCACTGCCCCGTCGTTGAAGACCAGCTCCTCGACCGCGGTGGCCGCGCGGGTGCCGTCGCCCTGCGTGTCCTTGACCACCAGCTCGACGTCGCTGCCCTTGAGCCCCAGGCGAATGCCGCGCATCACCGCCTCGCCGAAGGCCTTGTACTTGCCGGTGAGCGGGAGCAGCACCCCCAGCGTCCGCCCGCGCACCTGGCCCACCCGGTCGGCGCGGGCCAGCATCTCCTGCGCCTCTGCGGTGTACGGACTCCCCGGCGCGCTGGAGAGCAGCGACTGCAGCGTGGCCTTCAGTTTCGGCACGTCGCGGGTGTGCTGGTACACGCGGGCCAGCTTGAAGGTGAGGAGCGGCCACGCCGGATGCGACGGCGACAGCTCCGCCTGCACCCGCGCGACCTCCTCGCTGCCCACCTGCACGTCCACCAGCTCGCCGACGTGCGCCAGCGCTGCGCTGCGCTCCTCGGGCGTGGAGGCCTGCTCGGCCTTCTGCAGGGCCATCTTCATCGCCTGGTCGTACAGCCGGGCCCCCTCGGCGGAGCGGCGGAGGGCGTCCTCGAGCTGCGCCCGCTGCTCGGCCGGGAGGTGATCCCGCAGGGGGAGCAGCGTCTGGTACGCGTCGCGGTAGCTCTTCAGCTCCAGCGCCGACAGCCCAAGCTTGAACCGGGCATCCTGCGCCTGGGGAAAGAGCGGGTTCTCGAAGAGCAGCTCGTTGAACTGCTTGCGGGCGTTCACGTAGTCGCCCAGCTCGAAGGAGAGGACGCCGGCGCGGTACAGCGCCTCCTCGCCCGCGGTGGTGGCCGGGTAGGCCTTGCGGAAGTTCAGGTAGGTCTCGACCTGCTTCTGCTTCGGCTGGCTCCTGACGGTGGCCTCGAGCTGCGCGAGCGCCTGGTCGGCGTTGGGGTCCTTGCGGATCTCCCCGCTCGGCTTCCGTGGAGGCGCTCCGGGCAGCTCCGGCATCGCGCCCGAGCCCTGGGTGGCGCAGCCGACGGCGAGCAGTGCGGCCAGCGCCGCGGGCGCGAGGCGGAGGTGCATCATGGGGGTCGCTCCTTACCAGACTGCGGCGGACGGGCGACCCCTTGCCAGCGCTACGCCAGCCTCTGGGGCGACTCGGTGACCTCGCGAACGCCTCCCTGGGCGTGCAGCATCTCGAGGAAGCGGGTGAAGGTGTCGAGCGTGCAGGCGGGCCCGGGCGGTCCGAGGCGGCACACCGCCACGCCGTCCCGCTCGACGAGGATGGTCTCTCCGGCCTGCGCCCGCTCCAGCAGCTCGGCGAAACGGAGGGTGGCGTCGGCCTCGGCGACTCGGGTCAGCATGCGCCGGCTATCCTCCCCCGCGATGCGGGTCGCAAGCCGCATCGAGTCAACCTCGACACATCGGCTGGAGACAGAGCGAGCTGCGCCGGGCGACCCGCGCTCACGCGAGCGGCCACGCTCGGGCGCGACAAACCTGTTGCGCTCTGCCGTTGATCGACCGCGGAGGCGTCGGAGCGCAGAAGCCACTCGAGTGCGACGGTGCGGGTCGCATTCACACCCAGTCATGACGAATCCTCGGGTGGTGATTTGTGCGCACAAGTGTGTCGCCGCCGCCACACGAGGTTGCGCAGGGTTTGCGCCCGCCGCGCGCCACCTGGGGTCGTCTGCGCCCCCGCCGAACTGTCGGCAGCGCTGGCTTCCAACGGGCCGGCGCCCTTTCCCGGAGGACGAGATGAAGCGTGTTCTAGCAATGTGTCTGACCACCGGAGTCGCGGCGTATGCAGCGCCGATCAGCGGAGTGCCTGCCGCGAACAACAAGGCCGACGGCTATGCGCCGGCCCACCAGCTGACCCGGGAGTGGCGCCAGCACCTAGTCGCCCAGGGCTCGATGCCGCTCGAGAACCCCGAGGGGATCGTCGGCTGGTACGGCTACGAGAACGACTCTCCGAGCCCGACCGACCCCACCAAGCCGCAGATGCTGCCCACGCCCCTGAGCGCGGCCGAGGCGCAGAAGACCGAGCCGGACAAGAACACCTACCTGGTGCTCTGGAACCAGAAGGGCGCCGACCCGCACTACAACTACGGGACCCACTTCCTCTTTCAGGGCCACGAGCTCGGGGTCAAGGGCCAGTCCTACATCACACGCATCAACCTCGACGCCGACACGGCTCACCGGGTGACGCTGATGGCAACCCACGACGTGCAGGGGAACCCGATCGCCCCCATCGACGGCTCGACCTGGGATCCGTTCGCCCAGCGTCTGCTGTTCACCACCGAGAGCCCCGCGGCGCCCGTCTACGCGGCCACGCTCAGCGTCCCCTCGCAGGTGGAGGACGTGTCGGGGGCCCTGGGCCGCGGCGGCTACGAGGGAATCCAGAACGACAACTACGGGAACGTCTGGATCGTCGAGGACATCGGGGGCTCCAACAAGCCCGGCACCACGTCCAAGCGGCCCAACAGCTTCATCTACCGCTACGTGCCGCGCCACCCGGGTGACCTGCACAACGGGAAGCTGCAGGTCCTCCAGGTCATCGTCGGCGACCACCCGGCGACCTTCGATTCCCAGGCGGCCCTGTTCGCTCCCGACCAGGTGGCGATCCGCACCTACGGGACCTCGCACAAGACCAAGTGGATCACCATCCACGACACCGCCGTCGACGGCAGCGCGCCATTCAATGCCAACACCCTGGCGAAGGCCGCGGGCGGAACCCCGTTCAAGCGGCCGGAGAACGGCGTGTTCCGTCCCGGCACCCACTTCCGCGAGTTCTTCTTCGACGAGACCGGCGACACCAACGCCACCAGCGCCGAGAACGCCGGCGCCGGTGGATGGACCTCGATCTTCAAGCTGGTCCAGCACAGCGCCAACGCCGACGAGGGCCAGCTCTCGATCTTCTTCCAGGGCAGCCGGGCCGTGGCCGGCCTGGACAACATCGCCTTCCTCTCGGAGGACAAGCTCCTGCTGGTCGAGGACGCCGGCGACGGGCTCCACAGCCAGCGGAACGCGCTCGACTCCGGCTACCTGTTCGACGCTGACGCGGATTACTCGACCGGACGTCAGCCCATCCGCTTCCTCGCCGAGGGCCGCGACGCCTCGGCGACGATCGACTCGGCGTTCGGTGGCTTCGGCAAGAACGAGGGCGACAACGAGATCACCGGCATCCACGTCTCGGACGGCGACCCGACCGTGAACGGCATCCTCGGCGCCAAGGTTCCCCGGTTCGGCCACGACGGGTGGCGGATGTTCTGGACCCAGCAGCACGGCGACAACATCACCTGGGAAGTCACCCGAGCGAAGCACGGCGACAACGACGACGATCACGACGACTGGTAGGTGACCTGTGCCCTGGTGCGTCTCGCCGGGCGGACTGCCGGCGCGGCGCACCAGGCGCGCCTCACCCGGTCGCCGCGCTTCGGTGCAGCCTCGGCGAGGGCAGCACCCATGAGACCGGTCCCGAGAAACGCGATGTTCGCCCTGCCTGGCAACCTCCTCTGACGGTGCCGACTCGAGCAAGACGCCTCGCTCGACCCGAGGATGGCGCCTTTCGGCCGGCTACGGGAGCGCCCCGGTGAACGGGATGGCAACGACGTAGGGCTTCACGGCCTCGCTGCTGGCGACGGTGACCGAGCCTCCCCCGGGCCCGGCCGGCCCCGTCACGTAGACGTCGAAACCGTTGGTCGTCAGCGTGACCGGGACCGCCGCGCCCGAGTTCAGCGGGGCATACTCGAAGCGCTGGAACTTCTGGTGCAGGGGTGTCCAGTCCACGCCGGTGTAGTCGAACCCTCGCCACGGCGAGGCAGGCTCATTGGAGAAGACGAGGGCGCTCGTCCATAGGGCGTAGGCAACCGGCAACGGAATCCCGGAGAGAACTCCGATCTGCCGCACTCCGGTTCCCTCCTCGAAGAACTTCCTGACGTAGTCGGGCCCGAGCCGATCGGCGAGGAAGAGGATGAAGGAGTTTGCGCCCGCGGAGCTCGTTGCGTTCCGGAAAGAAAGCAACTGCATCCTCGGGTATCCCTCACCTCCTCCCGACGGATCCGTGCGCTGGAAGAGGGGCAGGCTCTCTGCGCGAATCGCCGCGAGGTGATCGCCGAATCCCGCCATGGTTGCCGCGAGCGCAGGGCGACCGTTGAACCAGAGCCAGAACTCCGGCTCGAAGGACCCAGCCGGCCTCCCGAAGCGATTGAAGTCGACAAGGACCTGAAGCCCGGATGGAAACGCGCTCTCTGCGTACGCTCGCCACGTTTCCGCGGAGACCCCCAGGCCCGCGGGTGAATGGACGTAGATCAGCTCTGCGTGGTTGGAACCCGCGAAGTTGTCGCGGGCGCGCGGGCCGGAGCAATCGGGCGAGGTGTCGAGCGCGTTTTCCTCGTCGCTCCCGATTCTCACGTCAAACGCCCCGGCCCCCAGGGCGCTGGTGAAGAAGACCAGCACCTTGCCATTCCCATCGATGTCGGGAGGGGGGCCTGCGTATCCCGTCACGGAGGCGAAGGCTGTGCCCCACGCCGAGGCGAGCATGTCCCAGTCGGAAGCGGTGAATTCCGCTGCGTTGTCGTCGTCGACGTAGAACACGCCGCTCGCAGTCTCGCGGACCAGCGTCGCTGGTCGGCGCGCGAGGCCGAGGGCATTCCCGACGGAGTCGTAACGTTGGACGCAGAACGTCTTGGTGCCCGGTGCGACGAGTCCTGCGACAGTCGACAACCGGTCAGTGGCAGCGAGGCGGTGGGCCTCCGATGAAGGGTGCACACGGCCGAAGGGGGTGACGACCAAGGTGCCCGGTCCGTTCTCCGTCGCCGCAGTGACCGACGACACGGCGGTGCCTGTGGCCTGGATCGTGGCTGCTGCCTGATCCGGTCCCACCACGTTGAGGAGGATGACCGCCATCCGGCGTCCCGCGGGAATCGGCACATCGAGCCTGCCCGAGGAGAAATCGGACGGCTGCTTCAACGCCCAGGGCGCACCCACGAGCGGGATGACCTGCACCGATCGGTTCGCTCCCCCTGGAGCAAGGTTCCCGACCGGCGGCACCGCGGGATCCGTCGCCCAGGCCTCGATCTCCACGACCGCCAACTCTGGCGCTGGACCGCTCAGGGTGAACGAGGCTTGGGTCCCGGACGTCGGCACCGTTCCGAGGACGCGCGGGGGCTGAACCCCAGGCGGACCGAGGTCGCGCAGGACGGCGACATAGGTGGCGGCACCCGTCACCGGCTTCCACGTCACCCGGACCTGTCCTGCGTCGAGCTCGGCATGACCGTCGGGTTGCGCCAGCACGCTGTCCAGGTCAAAGGTGCAGGCCCAGGCTTCCAGTCCCCGACCCACGTCGCCGTCCACGACTGTCGCGAAAGGCGTTCGGCCAAGTTCGCCGCGGTAGTCCGACCAGGCGGTGATCTCCGGAAACGCCTCAAGGCAGAGGCGCTGGCCCGCCTTGCAAGTCATCGTCGCCAACGGCCCCGTTCCGTAGACGTTGAGCACCACATCCGACGGTCGTGCAGGCTCGATGACCGCTCCCACGACGAGGCCCGCCTCGCCATCACCGGCGTTCATGGAACCGCAGGTCAAGGTCAGGGTCGACGGGCCTGGGTTCGAGTTCGATGAGGTTGAGCTGCCGCAGCTCGCGAGCAGGCCACTCGCGAGGACGGCTGCGATGGCCGCGCTTCTCCTCCTTGACGCCATGGTGGAACCCTCCGACCAGCTCTCGCGGGTGGAGCGGAGGTCATCAGGGGCGGTGGCCTAACGCCGGACCCGGGCTCGTCCGTGAAGCACCGAGACGCCGGTCAAGACATCGCAAAACGTTGAACAAGAAGGCTGCATTTTTCGAGCCCGAGAGGCTCCGCACGACGGGACCGTGAAGTCTGGTGCCGGAACTGCGCCGAGCTCGCTGCTTTCGCTGGGCTCGCTGCATCGCTTGCGCGGAGTAGAACCGAGGGGCGCGTTTCGCGTTCCGCTTGCCTGTCGGCAGGGTCTTGCGCCGCGCGGGGTGGCGTTCAGAATCCGCCTCTCGGGGAGGAAATCCATGAGCACTCATCCCCTGTCCGCCTGTGGCCTCGCGGCGCTGCTCGGCGCCGCCTCGAGCGCGTGGGCCGGAGAGCACCACGCCCGGCCGGAGCGGGAGGACGTCCTCCGGGTTCCTCGGCACTTTGCGACCATCCAGGAAGCGGTCGACGCAGCGAGCAATGGAGTTCGCATCGAGGTCGGCCGCGGGCGCTTCTGCGGCGCGACCGTCACCAAGCGTCTGGAGCTGAAGGGGAAGGACGGTGCGACCATCATCGGATGCGAGGCGCCGGTGACGGGCACCTACCGGGTCGGGTTCTTCCTGCCCGATGCGCGGGCCTCCGGGACGAGGATCCGCGGCTTCCGCTTCGATGGGCGGGGCGTGTCCAACGCCGACCTGACGCCGCTCGGCGCGGGGATCCTCGCAAGGTCCGCCGACGACGTGACCGTGATGGACAACGACTTCGAGGGGACCTTCCAGGCAGTGACCAACACCGACGGGAGCGGGTGGACCGTGCTCTTCAACCGTGTCGAGCACCTCACGGCGCTCACCTGCGACGGGGGCTGCGCGGGCGGGGACGCCATCGTGTTCCAGCAGCGGCTGGTGCTGGACCGGCGCCCGACGGGGAACGTCGCCGCGTTCAACAACGTCCAGGGCGACATCCCGGACGGTCTGAACGAGTTCTCGCTGACCGGGGTGTTCGTGCTCGGCCAGGAGCGCTCGTGGGTCGCCGGCAACGTCTTCCGGATCCCCCACAACCCGGCCGCCGCGGCCCAGGGTGTGGGCGTCCTGGTGAGCGACCACTGCTGCGCAGCAGTGGTGGTCTCCACCTCCGTGAAGACCGACGTGCTCTTCAACGATGGGCGCCGCTCCGAGCTGGTCCTGAGGGTCGACGCCGACGCGCAGGGCGGCGCGGGCAATCTCCAGGGCGCGCGCATCTTCGGGAACCGCGGACAGGTGGATCTCCCGGCGGGCGCGGCTCCCGGGCACGATGCTCTGCGTCTTCGCCAGCTGTCGGCGGCGACTGTTGTGGTGCGGCACGCCGTCCTCTATTGACGACGGCTGCCGGGTCGGTCGAGCGCCCCTCGACTGGCGCCGCGACGGCGGCGCGGGCGGTGACAGTCGTTCCGATTTGACCTGGGACGCAAGGCTTGCGTGCCCCGATTCCCGCCTCGGGGCCTGGCCCAGCTCGCGCCAAGGAACCTCACCCGGCGGGAGCGCCTGGGACGCTCCGCCCGCCCGCCCGCTCCGGAGTCGGCACGAGAGATGCTACCCAGAGGAAAGGACGGGGAGTGTGCCCATGACTCGAACCGCGACCGCGGCAAGGGGCCTTCGCGAGGAGATCGCCCCCGGTGTCGTCCGTTGCGAGTGGTGGCATCGCCTCGACGATGGCCGCCTCCAGTGCGATCTCTGCCCGCGCTTCTGCAAGCTCCACGAGGGCCAGAAGGCCTTCTGCTTCGTGCGTGAGGCCCGGGATGGACAGATGGTCCTCACCAGCTACGGGCGCGCGACCGGTTTCTGCATCGACCCCATCGAGAAGAAGCCCTTGAACCACTTCTACCCGGGCTCGAGCGTGCTCTCCTTCGGCACCGCCGGGTGCAATCTCGGCTGCCGCTTCTGCCAGAACTGGGACATCTCCAAGGCCCGCGAGGACCGCATCCTGTCCGCGAGCGCGTCGCCGGCACGGGTCGCCCAGGCCGCGCTGGAGGCCGGCTGCAAGAGCGTCGCCTTCACCTACAACGACCCGATCATCTTCGCCGAGTACGCGATCGACTGCGCCATCGAGGCACACGCGCGCGGAATCAAGACGGTGGCGGTGTCGAGCGGCTACATGGCACCCGAGGCCCGCCAGGACTTCTACGCCCACATGGACGCGGCGAACATCGATCTCAAAGCGTTCACCGAGAGCTTCTATCGAGAGCTGAGCTTCGCCCACCTCGAGCCGGTGCTCGACACGCTGAGGTGGCTCCGGCACCAGACCGAGGTCTGGCTCGAGGTCACGACCCTTCTGATCCCCGGTCGCAATGATTCCGAGGAGGAGGTGGAGAAGCTCTGCGCGTGGTTCGCCAGGGAGCTCGGACCGGAGGTGCCGCTTCACTTCACCGCATTCCACCCTGACTTCATGATGATGGACGTTCCCCCGACGCCGGTCGCGACGCTCATCCGCGCGCGCGAGCAGGGGAAGGCCGCCGGCCTGAAGCACGTGTACACCGGGAACGTCCATGATGTCCGTGGCCAGTCGACCTACTGCGCCGCATGCGGTCAGCAGGTCATCGGCCGGGATGGGTACGAGATCACCGGCTGGCGGCTCGACCGAGAGGGCAGGTGCAGTGCCTGCAAGGAGCGCCTGGCCGGCCACTTCGACCCGGAGCCGGGTCGCTGGGGATCCCGGCGCAGACCACTGATCCTTGCCGCGCAGGAGTCCCACTGAACGGCCTTCCCGATCCACGCTGGATCCACGCCGCGATGGGGAGTGTCGACCGATGTCTTCGAGCTCTGTGAGCAAGGTACGGCGACCGGCAGTGGCCGGGGCCTTCTATCCCGGACGCCCCGAGGCACTCCGCAGCACCGTGGACCAGCTCGTGGCCCAGGCTGCGCCACGGCCCATCCACGGTTCGCTGCGAGCGCTGATCGCGCCGCATGCGGGGTACGTCTACTCCGGGCCCATCGCCGCCAGCGCCTACGCCGTGCTCGCCAGAGCATCACCTGTCCCCCGTCGCGTCGCGCTTCTCGGCCCGTCGCACTACCTCGGCTTCTCCGGACTGGCGCTCCCGGAGGCGGAGGGGCTCGAGACTCCGCTCGGCGTGGTCAGGGTCGATCCCCTCGCCGCATCGCTGCCGGAGCGCTTTCCCCAGGTGATTCGCTCGGACCGGGCGCACCAGCGGGAGCACTCGCTGGAGGTGCAGCTGCCCTTTCTCCAGCGCGTGCTCCCCGCCGGCTTCACCGTGGTGCCGCTGGCGGTGGGCCGAGCAGGACCGCACGAGGTCTCGGAGGTGATCGAGTTCCTGTGGGACCCGCCCGGCACGCTGGTGCTGGTGAGCACCGACCTCTCGCACTACCTCCCCGCTGACGAGGCGCGCGAGATGGACACCCGGACGTCCGGGCTCGTGGTCGCCGAGGATTTCGAGAGGCTCGATGCGGACATGGCCTGCGGCTACCACCCACTCGCCGGCCTGATGCTCGCCGCGAGGCGAGCGGGGTTCTCGATCGAGCTGCTCGATCTGCGCAACTCGTCGGACACCGCGGGAGATCCCGACCAGGTGGTGGGCTACGGCGCGTTCGCCGTGGTCGAGGGCCGGAGCGGTTCGGGATGACGGGCACCGGCGATCAGGACTCCACAGGTGGTGCGCCCCATCGCGCGTCGAGCAGCACCGCCGCCGCGCGCCCCGCCGCCAGCACGGCCTCGCGCGACAGCTTTTCCCCTGGTTCCATCGAAATCACCGGCACGCTGCAGATCCACGCCCGACCGACGAAGCCAAGCGCGCGGGCTATCTTCACCACCCGCGCCAGCGCGAAGCGGTGAAGGCGATCCCGCTCCTCCGTGGCGAGCGGGCTCAGCGTCACCTCGCGCGCCCGCAGATCCGCGTCGACGAACACCACCGCGTCGTGACCGGGCAGCTCCTGGGCGAGTTCGGGCACCACGCCAAATGCGGTTCGCAGCTCCAGGCACCCGCCTCGTGCTTCACGCAGCAGGTCGATGACGAACGGTCCGACGCCGTCGTCACCGCGCAGCGTGTTTCCGATGCCGACCACCAGGGTGCTCACCGCTCACCGCTCCCTCCGCGCCAGCAGCTCTCCTTCAGCTGTGCGCACCTCGACCACCATCGCCAGCTGTCCGAGCGCGTGCGTGGAGCACGACAGGCACGGGTCGAAGCAGCGGATGGCCGCCTCGACGCGGTTGAGCATCCCCTCGGTCAACGCCACCGGGTTCACGAAGCGCTCCGCGGCCTGCTTCACCGCCCGCTCCATGGGGCCGTTGTTCTGCTGGGTGGCGATGAGGAGGTTGGCCTTCTTCACCTGGCCGTTGAGGTCAACCTCGTAGTCGTGGAACAGGGTGCCACGGGGCGCCTCGCAGCAGCCCACCCCGGTGGTGTGGTTCGGCCGGGCCCAGCTCCGGACGCGCGTCCATTGCAGCTCGGGGTCGGCGAGGGCCTGCTCGATGCGCTCGACGCAGTGGAGCATCTCGATCAGCCGCGCATAGTGGTAGTGGAACGACTGTGACACCACGCCGTGCTTCCCGAGCCAGCGGAAGTTGACCAGCTCGGCGTCGGCCCTGGGCGTCCCGGTCGCCTTCACCACGTTCAGCCGGGCGAGCGGACCCACCCGGTACATCCCCTTCTGCTCGCCGAGCGGCGTGTAGAACACAGGCTTGACGTAGGTGTACGGCTCGGAGACCTCGCTGAGGTACGTCCGGTACTGGCGCGGGTCGAGTCGCTCGGCGACCACCGCTCCGCTCGAGTCCACCAGCCGCAGCGTGCCGTCGTAGAACTCGAGGTTCCCGTCTTCGTCGACGAGACCCAGGAACAGCGAGGGGAAGTCGCCCAGGCCGCCGATCTCCGCGCGGAGCGGCTCGAAGGTGCGCTTCAGCCGTTCGAGCGCGATACGCATCGAGTCGTAGAGCTCGGGGATCCAGGGCAGCAACTCGTCCACCGCGCTCCGGGTGACGGGACTGGTCACGCCGCCGGGCACCGACCAGCCGGGGTGAACCTTGCGCCCGCCCACCAGCTCGATGAGCCGCTGCCCGAACTGGCGGAGCCGGATGCCCCGGCGGACGAAGTCCACCTCGGTCCCGGCCATCGCGAAGAGGTTCCGGGTCGCCGGGTCCGCGTCCATGCCCACCAGGAGATCGGGGCTCGAGAGGTGGAAGAAGGACAGCGCGTGCGACTGCAGCACCTGGGCCCAGGAGGCGAGCCGCCGCTGCTTTACCGCCGCCACCGGCACGTCCACGCCCAGGATGCGATCGCCGGCCTTCGAGGAGGCCAGGGCGTGCGACACCGGGCAGATGCCGCAGACCCGGGCCATGAGCCCGGGCATCTCCTCGAGCGGCCGGCCCTCGCAGATCTTCTCGAACCCGCGGAACTCCACGATGTGGAAGCGCGCGTCGGTCACCTTTCCCGCGCCGTCCACCTCGAGGGAGATCTTCGCGTGGCCCTCGATGCGGGTGACGGGGTCGATCAGGATCCGCTTCGCCATCGCCTCACCCGAACCTTTGCTCCAGGAGAGGCGCACGCCCCTCGAGGAGCGCGCTGACCGCCTCCCAGATGCGGTCGGCGGACGGCGGGCAGCCCTGGAGCCAGAGGTCCACCTTCACCACCTGATGCAGGGGCTTGACCCTGGGGAGCAGCCTCGGCACCCCCGCCTCGGCGGACGGCACGCCGTGCACCACCGCCGAGGTCTCGCGGTAGGCGCGGTCGAGCACCTCCTGCACCGGCCAGGCGTTGCGCATCGCCGACACGTTGCCGGTCACCGCGCAGTCGCCGAAGGCTACCAGCACCTTCGACCGCCCGCGGATCCGGTGGAGCGTCTCCACATGCTCCTCGTTCACCACCGCGCCCTCCACCAGCGTCACGTCCACGTGGGGGAAGTCCTTCGCCTTGGTGTCGACCAGCGGGGAGGCGAGGAGGTCCACCTTCCCCGCGAGCTCGATCAGCCGCTCGTCCAGGTCGAGGAAGGACATGTGGCAGCCGGAGCAGCCGCCGAGCCACACCGTGGCCAATTTCAACTTCCCGCTCATGGCACGCCCCACTGCTTCCGCTCGCGGCCGTACACGATGTACTTGAGGAAGCGCCGGTCCTTGCTCATCTGCCCCACGCCAGCGCCCTTCACGAACAGCGCGCCGGTCGGACAGACCTGCACGCACTTGCCACAGTCGGTGCAGGCCTCCGAGTCGCCCCACGGCGCGGCCAGGTCCGCCACCAGATGCAGCTTCTCCCCGCGGCCCGCCATGTCCCAGACGTGCGCGCCCTCCACCTCGTCGCAGGTGCGGACGCAGCGGGTGCAGCTGATGCAGCGGTTCAGGTCGAGCCCGAAGCGCTCGTGCGAGAGGTCCACCGGGCGGGTCGGGTTGCGGTACGCCACCCGGACATGTTCGACCCCGACCTCCGCGGCCATCTGCTGCAGCTCGCAGTGGCCGTTGGAGACGCAGACCGCGCAGACGTGGTTGCCCTCGGCGAAGAGCAGCTCGAGCAGCAGCTTGCGGTACTCGCGCAGCTGGGGCGTGTCGGTGTGGACCACCATCCCCTCCTCGATCTCGGTCATGCACGAGGTCTGCAGCCGCGCCCGCCCCTCCACCTCGACCAGGCAAAGCCGGCAGGCGCCCACGTCGGTGACGCCTCCGAGGTGGCAGAGCCGGGGAATCTTGATCTCGTTGTGCCAGGCGACGGTGAAGATGCTCTGCCCGGCCACGCCGGTGAGCATGCGGCCGTCGATGGTGAGCGTCTTGACGGTCATGGCCGCGTGGGCTCCTTCTTCATCCGGGCGGCGAACTCCTGGGGGAAGTACTTCAGGGCGGTCATCACCGGATTCGGTGCGCTCTGACCAAGGCCGCAGAGGCTGGTGTTGCGGAGCAGGTCGGCCAGCGCCCTCAGCAGGGCGAGGTCCTCCTCGGTGGCCTCTCCGTCGCAGAACTTCTGGAGTAGTAGGTGCATCTGCACCGTCCCGGCGCGGCAGGGCACGCACTTGCCGCACGACTCGTCCCGGCAGAACTCCATGAAGTAGCGGGCCACGTCGACCATCGAAGTCGCCTCGTCCATGACGATCAGACCGCCCGAGCCCATCATCGAGCCCACGGCCACCAGCGACTCGTAGTCCACGGGCACGTCGAGCAGCTGCTCGGGCACGCACCCGCCGGAGGGGCCGCCGGTCTGGATGGCCTTCACCTTGCCCCCGCCGGCGATGCCGCCCGCCATCTCGCTCACGATGCGCCGCACCGGGGTGCCCATCGGCACCTCGATGAGCCCGGTGAGCTCGGTCTTCCCGGCGACCGCGAATACCTTGGTCCCCTTCGACTTCTCGGTTCCGATGCTGGAGAACCACTCGCCGCCGCGGGTGATGATGGGGGCGACGTTGGCGAAGGTCTCGACGTTGTTGATCAGCGTGGGCTTGCCCCAGAGCCCCTTCTCCGGCGGGTAGGGAGGCCGGGGTCGGGGCTCGCCGCGCTTGCCCTCGATGCTGGCGATGAGCGCCGTCTCCTCGCCGCAGACGAAGGCGCCGGCGCCGATGCGGATCTGCAGCGAGAAGTCGAAGGTCGTGTCGAGGATGCGCGCGCCGAGCAGGCCCTCCTTCTCTGCCTGCTTGATGGCGGTCTGGAGGCGGCTGATGGCCAGGAGGTACTCGCCGCGGACGTAGATGTAGCCGTGGCGCGCGCCCACGCCGTAGGCGGCGATGGCCATGCCCTCGAGCACCCGGTGGGGGTCGCCCTCGAGCACGCTCCGGTCCATGAACGCGCCGGGGTCACCCTCGTCGGCGTTGCACACCACGTACTTGACGTCGTTCTCTTGCTTGGCGACCAGCTGCCACTTCACCCCGGTGGGGTAGCCCGCACCGCCGCGCCCGCGAAGTCCGGAGCGCGTCACCTCGGCCACCACCTCTGCCGGCTTCATCTGGGTCAGCGCCTTGGCCAGCGCCGCGTACCCGCCGGCGGCGACGTACGAGTCGATGCGCTCGGGGTCCACCTTCCCGGCGTTCTCCAGGACGATGCGGAGCTGGCCGGCGAAGAAGGGGTGGGTCTCGAAGCTGACCTGTCGCGACTGGAGCGAGGGCGAGGGCGTGCCGTCGACCAGCCCTGGCGCGTCGTCATCGGTCACCTGGAGGAAGAGCGCGCCGTCGCTCTCGCGCTTCACCAGCGGGCCCTTGCTGCACAGGCCCATGCACCCGGTGCCGACCACCTCGACGGACTGGCCGCCCGCCTTCGCCCGCGCCTGCATGCCGGCCTTGAGCGTGTCGCTGCCGATGGCCTGACAGCTCGCGGCGGTACAGACGTGGAGGCGCTCGCGGAACGCGGCGATGCGCTCCCGCTCGGCGTCGGCGC
>DATKKF010000092.1:0-22264 GCA_035543115.1 Myxococcaceae bacterium | reverse complement strand
CATGGACGCCGGAGTGCCCATCAAGGCGCCGGTGGCGGGGATCGCCATGGGCCTCGTCAAGGAGGGCGAGAAGATCGCCATCCTCTCCGACATCCTCGGCGACGAGGACCACCTCGGGGACATGGACTTCAAGGTCTGCGGGACGAAGGACGGCATCACCAGCATCCAGATGGACATCAAGATCACCGGACTCACCACCGAGATCATGTCCCGGGCGCTGGAGCAGGCCCGCCGCGGCCGGCTGCACATCCTCGGGGAGATGCTGAAGGCCCTGGACGCCCCTCGGAAGGAGATCAGCAAGTACGCGCCGCGGATCACCACCATCATGATCCGGCCGGAGTTCATCAAGAACGTCATCGGGCCGGGCGGCAAGGTGATCAAGGACATCATCGCCCGCACCGGCGCCTCTATCAACATCGAGGACTCGGGGCGGGTGGACATCGCCTCCAACAACTCCGAGGCGGTGCAGCAGGCCATCACCATGATCCAGGCGCTCACCCGCGAGGCCGAGGTGGGGAAGATCTACCTGGGCACGGTGCGGAAGATCGCCGAGTTCGGCGCCTTCGTGGAGCTGTTCCCCGGGACCGACGGCCTCATCCACATCTCCGAGCTCTCGGACAAGCGGGTGAAGAGCGTGTCCGACGTCCTCAAGGAGGGCGACGAGGTGATGGTGAAGGTCATCTCCATCGACCGGAGCGGGAAGATCCGCCTCTCGCGCAAGGAGGCGCTCGCCGAGCGCGCGGGGACCCAGGTCCCTCCTACCCAGGGCGGGTCCGCCGACGAGGCCCCCAAGGCCAAGGCCTGACCGCTCTCCCGCGGGCAAACGTCAGAGCCAGGCGGAAGGATCGCCCGGTGCCGTGCCTTCCGCTCAGCCCCGAGGTGAGGTGCCCGTGACCGCGGTGCGGATCCATGTCCGGCGGGTGCGGTCACCCGACGCCCCGCTGCCCCTTCCCCGATACCAGACCGAGGGAGCGGCCGGACTGGACCTCTGCGCCGACATCGACGGCGAGTGGAACCTCGCGCCGCTCGCCCGTCGTGCCGTCCCCACCGGGCTCGCCATCGCGCTGCCCGAGGGCCTCGAGGCCCAGGTCCGTCCGAGATCGGGGCTGGCTCTCCGACATGGGATCACCTGCATCAACTCTCCCGGCACCATCGACGCGGACTACAGGGGTGAGATCCAGGTCCTGCTGGTGAACCTCTCCAGCGAGCCGTTCACGCTCCGCCGCGGCGAGCGAATCGCGCAACTCGTGGTCGCGCCGGTGGTTCGGGCGGAGCTGGAGGAGGTGGACACACTGCCCACCTCCGTCCGCGGCGACGGCGGGTTCGGAAGCACCGGACGCTGAGCGGCGCCCGCTTCGGCGCTGCTTCGCCGCCTGGTACACTCGCCGCTCGTCTCTCCCGCCTGGTGTCCCGGAGCCCGCGCACTTGCTCTGCTATCGCTGCGGCAGCCACGTTCCCGACTCGGCCGAACGCTGCAACACCTGTGGTCAACGCCAGGTGGGCACCGCCCGCATGCCGAGCACCACCGGCATCCGCCGCCGCCTCTCACCCGCGCTGCTCGCCGGGGCTCCCTACCGCGTCGGCGATCGGATGGCCGAGCGCTACGTGGTGAAGGACGCGATCGGGGTCGGCCCGCTCGGCTACGTCTTCCGCGCCGCGGACGAGCAGCAGGGCATCGACGTGGCGGTGAAGATGATCCACCCGCGCTTCGTGCAGACCGCCGAGGAGCGCGAGGCGTTCGCCCGGGCCGTCGAGCCGGCGCGCCGGTTCATGCAGCCCTCGCTCGCCCGGGTACACGATCTGGGCGTGGACCAGGGCTGGCCGTACGTCACCTACAGCTTCCTCGACGGGCTCACCCTGCGGCGGATGATCGATTCGCGGCTGGCGAAGGGGCAGACCTTCAACCTGGAGGAGGTCGAGCCGTTCCTCGGGCAGCTCGCCGCGGCGCTCGAGGCCGCGCACCCGCTGGGGGCGCATGCCGACCTCAAGCCGGAGAACGTGGTCATCCTCCCGGACATGCTCCGGGTGGTGGACTGGGGGCTCCTGCGCGGACTGCCGCGGCTCCCGTTCGTTCAGGCGCAGAAGCAGAGGTCCACCCACCGCTACCTCGCTCCCGAGGTGGTGGCCGGCGCCGAGCCCGACCCGCGCGCGGACCTCTATGCGCTCGGCGTGCTGGTGGGCGAGATGCTCACCGGCCTCACCCCGGACGAGGAGATCCCCGAGCTCCGGCTGACCGCCCCCGAGCTGCCCGAGGCGGTGGAGGGCTTCTACCGCAAGGCGCTCAACGAGCGCCCGGAGGCGCGCTTCCGCAGCGTCCGCGAGCTGTACGAGGAGTTCGTCGCCCTGCTCGCGCCGGTGCCCGAGGCCGCGGCGGTGCCGGCCGGCGCCTTCGTCGAGGACGCGACGCCGCCGGTGCCGGGCTCCGAGCCGGTCGTCGTGCAGTCCGCCGAGGCGATCGCCGGGTCCGTGTCCACCGAGCAGTCCGAGGCGGTGATCGAGGACCTCGAGCCCATCGACGAGACCGACGCGTCCGTGGCCGCCGGGACCGCGGTGGCGGCTCCAGCCGCGCCCGAGACGAGCGCCGAGCCCATCGCCGCCGCGGCGCTTCCCCGGTTCGATTCACAGGGTTGGGAAGGCCCGCGGCACACCCGCGAGGTGGTGGCGCTCGAGCCGCCCGAGTGGACAGGCACCTCCGCCCCCTCCGCGGAGGGGGCGTCCCCGCGTTCCGGCTCCGACCGCTGGCGCTCGCTCAAGCTCTGGGATGCCGACGCCGACGGCCCGGAGCCAGACGGGGCGGCACCGGGGCCGGCGGCGGCGGCCGAGGCCACCGGACCCGAGCTTCCGCTGAACACCGAGCCCGCCCTCGCGCTCCTGGGGAGCGCTCCGACGCCGTCACCCGCGGGCGTCCTCGACGCCTCCGAGGACGAGGCCGAGCGCGCCGTGGCCGGCCTGACCGAGGACGAGGCCGGCCCCCAGCGGGTGGGCGAGGAGCCCGGCGACGAGCCGCTCCTCGCCGAGGCGCTCGGCGTCGATCTGGTGGTCGACGGAGACGAGCCCGGTTCCGTCCCGGAGGCACCGCGGGCGGCCCCCGATCAGCCAGTGCGCGAGGCGCCGCGTCCCGCGCCCGCGAGCGCCGCTCCGGGGTCGTCGCCCCCGTCCGAGCAGCCGGCGAGCCCATCGCCCACGCTCCCGCCGGTCCGCGAGGTCCCCCGCCTCGTTCCCGATTCCCAGCCCTGGGCCACGGAGCCGAAGCCCGGCCCGTTCCGGCGCGAGACGCCCGACGCCCCTCGGACCCGCCAGGTGCCGGTGCTGCATCCGCGTCCTGCGCCCGTCGTCGCGCCGGCCGCCTCGCTGACGGAGGCCCCGGCGATCACCGCGCGCAGCGCACTGCCTCCCCCCCCGAGCATCCCGCCCTTGCTCTCGACCGTGCCGCGTCTCTCACCGGTGGAGCCGGTGGCTCCGCAGAGCTCCGCCGCGCCGACGCCGCTCTCGGTCGTCCCCGAGCCGTCGCCCACGCGCCAGGAGAGAGTGGTGGCGCCCCCACCTCCGGTCGAGGCGCTGGCTCCATCGCCCGTCGCGGCCATCGCCCCGGCGCGCGGTGCGGGGAGCTGGAGCCCGGCGGAGCTGCTGGCCCAGGTCATCGCCGAGGTCCGGGCCGAGGAGCGCCTGGCGGGCCTCCCCCAGGGAACCTCCTGGGAGCCGGTGCCGCTCGACGCCACGCAGCCCATCTCCACCGACGAGGTGGCGGCGCGGCTGGCGGCGGAGACCCGCGGGCCGGCCACCGTGTCCATCGCCGCGGCCGAGGACGACGAGGACCTCCCGGCGCTCCGTCACGAGGCGGGGCGGGCGGGGATGCGCATGGCGCTGCTCACCGCGGCCGGTCTCATCATGGGGATGCTGGCCGGGTGGAGCGCGATGAAGGTGCTCTCCAAGCCGCCGCGTCCCCAGGCCGAACGCATCTCCGAGGCCAGGCCGGCGCAGGCCCCGGCGCCGAAGAACTGACGCCACCGGCACTCCCCGCCCACCGCTCGGCGAGTCGGTCCGCCCCGGGCACTTCCACCGTCGCGGCGCCGCGCGGCCGCTGGCGCGGTCGGTGCCCGTCGGATTAAGCCTTCGGACGATGATTCCCCGCTACTCACGTCCGGAGATGGTGGCGCTGTGGACCGCGCCCGCCCGGCTCCGCCGCTGGCGCGACGTGGAGTTGGCCGCGCTCGAGGGCATGGTGAAGGCCGGAATCGCCCCGGCCGACGCGCTCGTCCAGTGCCGCGCCCGTGCCGGCGACTTCGACGACGTCGACGCGGCGCGGGTCGAGGAGATCGAGCGCACCACCCGCCACGACGTCATCGCCTTCCTGACCTTCATGGAGGAGCGCATCGGCCCCGCTGCCCGGTGGCTGCACTTCGGCATGACCTCGTCCGACGTGCTCGACACCTCGCTGGGGATGATCCTCCGCGACGCGGCGGACCTCCTCCTCGCCGGCGTGGACCGGGCGATGGCCGCGGTGAAGACGCGCGCCTTCGAGCACCGGCGTACGGTGATGATGGGCCGGAGCCACGGCATCCACGCCGAGCCGATGTCCTTCGGCCACAAGCTGGCCATCTGGTACGACGAGCTGCGCCGCGGCCGCGAGCGGCTGGTCCGGGCGCGGGCGACCATCGCGGTGGGGAAGATCTCCGGAGCGGTGGGCACCTTCGCGTACCTGCCGCCGGCGGTGGAGGAGCACGCCTGCCGGGTGCTCGGCCTCTCGCCGGCCCCGGCCTCGAGCCAGATCATCCAGCGCGACCGGCACGCCGAGTACTTCACCGCGCTCGCGCTCCTGGCGAGCAGCATCGAGAAGTTCGCGGTGGAGATCCGCCACCTGCAGCGCACCGAGGTCCGGGAGGTGGAAGAGCCGTTCGGGCCCGGCCAGAAGGGCAGCTCGGCGATGCCGCACAAGCGCAACCCCATCCTGGCCGAGAACCTCACCGGACTCGCGCGGCTGATGCGGGGCTACGCGCTCTCCGCGTTCGAGGACGTGCCGCTGTGGCACGAGCGTGACATCTCACACTCCAGTGTCGAACGGGTCATCGGACCGGACGCCACCGTGACACTCGACTTCATGCTCCACCGCTTCGCGGGGCTGGTGGAGCAGATGCGGGTTTCGCCCGAACAGATGCGCAAGAATCTCGCGGCGCTCGGGGGGGTGGTGCACAGCCAGCGCGTCCTGCTCGAGCTCGCCCGCCGGGGGGTCGACCGTCAGGCGGCGTACGTCATCGTCCAGCGCAACGCCATGCGCACCTACGAGCAAGGGGTGGACTTCCGGACCGCGCTCTCGCAGGACAGGGAGCTCGGCAATCTGATGACGCCCGAGGAGATCGCCGCCTGCTTCTCTCTGGACGAGCACTTGCGCAACGTGGACGCCATCTTCGAGCGGGTGTTCGGGGCGGACGCCCCCGCCTGAGCGCCTCGGTGCGACTTGGACTCCAGATCCGCTAGGACCGCTGGCTCACCACGTCCAGGAAGGTCGTGGTGCGGCGTGTCGCGAGCACCCAGAGGCAGCGGAAGACGCAGCGGGTACCGAACTCCCGGTAGATGAGCCCGAGGTGGCGAACCACGTCTCGATTGGTGATGACACCGCGCATCTCCCGGGCACCTCCGGAACCGACCGATGCGTGTTCGAAGCAATCGGCGGGCCAGAATCCAACGTCCGGAGTTCCGCGGGGTTCGCTTCGACGGGCACGCCCTCCTGACGAAGGGTGTCCGGAACGGCGGGTCCGTTTGGCCCGGTTGCCCGGACGGATGACCCAGGGGACGAGGAGATGCGCGAGTGTTCAGAGGTACCCGTGCGTCTGTAAGTTCTTCCGGATGCGGGCCTCGACGTCGCCCGCGACCGGCTTCAGCGCCGTCCCGGTGATCTCGGCGTACGCCTGCAGGTACAGCTCGGCGGTCTGCACGCGGATGTCCTCGGGGATGACCGGGAGGGGGCCGTGGCCGCTGAAGCCCTTTTCGCGGATCAGCCACTGCCGGACGTTCTCCTTGTCGAGCATGGCCTGGTCGGCGCCCGAGGCGAATCGCTCCTGGTAGCTGGCGGCTCGCCAGAAGCGCGAGCTGTCCGGGGTGTGCATCTCGTCGATGACGTAGAGCGCATCGCCCACCGTGCCGAACTCGTACTTGGTGTCCACGAGGAGCAGCCCGCGGGTCTGGCACCACGCCTGTCCGGCGTGGAACAGCGCCAGCGCCGCTTCCCGGATGCGGGCCCAGTCACGCGCGGGGACGATGCCGCGGCGGACGACCTCGGCTTCCGAGAGCGGCTCGTCGTGCTCCCCTACCGGCGCCTTGGTCGACGGGGTGAGGATGGGTTCGGGAAAGGCCGCGTCCTTCTTCATGTCCGGCGGGATGTGGAGCCCGTAGGCGGTGTGGGCGCCCCTCTGCACGTCGCGCCAGAGGCTTCCGGTCAGGTATCCGCGCACCACCACCTCGACCGGGTAGGGCTTGGTGGCCCGGGCGACGGTGACGTTGGGGTCGGGCGTATCCAGGACGTGGTTGGCGACGACGTCCTTCGTCTTCTCGAACCAGAACTGGGCGATGCGGTTCAGCACCTCGCCCTTGAAGGGGATGGTGGTGAGGACGCGGTCGAAGGCGCTGAGCCGGTCGGTCGCGACGAGGAAGAGCCGGTCGCGCTGCCGGTACACGTCGCGCACCTTGCCGCGGTAGCGCTCGCCGAGGGCGTCGAGCTGCGTGTCCGCCAGCGTGTGTCCGAGCTGCTCGGAGAGGACGGGGTCCGCCAAGTCCGGGTGCCTCAGCGCACGTCGGCGGGGGCCGCCGCGAGGTAGAGGAGGGCGGGGTTCAGGCGGAGCACGCCCTCGGCGTAGGCCGCCGCGTAGGGAGCACCCGCAGCACGCTCGACCCGGAGCGCCGCCCGCGGCCGGAGACCCCAGCGCGTGGCCAGGGACCGGGCGACGATCTCCGCGGCCTCACGCTCGCTGAGCCCCTGCAGGGCGTCATGACGCTCGAGCGGCCACTGGTCCGTCAGGGCGGCGTCGAGGTTCAGGACCAGCAGCTCCCCGCCGTCGGCGCCGTCGAGCAGGTCGAGCCGGCCCTCGAGCGGGGGCGCGGCGCGCACCGCCCCGTTCTGGACGACGGGGAAGAGGGCCAGGAGCCCATCCGGCGTGCCGGCACCGCTCGCCCGGAGCAGGGAGCGGAAGAGCTCGGCCCGGGCCTGGACCGGAAGGGCCTCGACCTGCTCGGGGAGCTCGAGCAGCACCTGGCGAACCGAGGGCTGGGTCGGCGGAGGCGCACCCAGGCCCACCTCGCCACAGGCGGCGAGCAGGAACACAGGCAGGAGCAGAGGGAGACGTCTCATCGGGGGAAAGCGGCCAACCACCTTACCAACGTGCCGATTGAGGGGGAAAGTCACGAGTGGAGGGCGCCACCAGCATGTTGCTCCGTCGCCAGCTACGCGTCGTGCTCCATCAGATCCAGTCGTCCGAGAATCTCGGCGCGGTGGCCCGGCTGCTGGCCAATTTCGAGTTCCCGATGCTTCGGCTGTCCGACCCACGCGTGGAGGACCTGGGTGCTGCCCACCGGACGGCGGTCCATGCCGGGCAGGTGCTGGCGGCTGCGGAGCGCACGGCGCGGCTGGAGGATGCCATCGCGGACGCGGTCTATGTCCTCGGAACCAGCGGACGCGACGCGTTGCGGGGACGGACCCCAGTGACCCCGGAGGAGGGGGTGGAACGGCTGCGCGCGGCCGCGGCGCGTGGGCCGGTGGCGCTGGTGTTCGGGGGGGAGCGGCGGGGGCTCTCGGACGAGGAGCTGGCGCTGTGCCAGGACGTGGCCTGCATCCCGGCGCCCGGACCCCAGCCCTCGCTGAACGTGGCGCAGGCTGCGGCGGTGCTCCTCTATCTCGCGTCGCGGACGGACGACGGCCCGCAGCCGGCGGTCACTGCTGACCCGGGCGCGCCCCAGGCCCTGCGCGAGGTGCTGCGGCGCCGGATGGAACGGGCGCTGCGCGCGGCCGACGGCCTGAATCCACAGTCACCGCTCCCGGTGCTGGACGAGATGCTCCGGGCGCTCGACCGGGCCCAGCTCTCACGCCGGGAGGCGGAGCTCTGGGCGGCGGCGTGGAAGCAGGTGGCGCGTGCCGCCGGCGCACCGGGCGACTAGGCCGCAAGACAGCGAGGAGTGGTCGAGCCGCCCCTGCCATCGGCTGAGCCGTGACGACGGCGGCGCAGTGGCAGGTGCTGACGGAGGGCGCGGCCGCTCACCTGCCCGGGGTGATGTTCACCTCGTCGAATTCCGGGCGCAGGAGACCGAAGACGAGCAGGTCCTCGCGCGTCCCGTCCTCGTTGAGCGTCCGGTCACGGAGCCGGCCCTCGGGGCGGAAGCCGAGCCGCTCGACGAGGCGGATCGACGCCTCGTTCCCCGGGTCGATGCGCGCCTCCATCCGGTGAAGCCCGAGCGCCTCGAAGCCGTACCGGACCAGCATCGGCAGCACCTCGCGCATCAGCCCCTGCCCCCAGCGCGCCGGCGCGAGGACGTACCCCAGCTCGGCGGACTGGTGCGGCACGTCCCAGCGGAAGAAGCCCAGGTACGCGAGCGCCCGATCGGCGGCCGGATCGGTCATGACCCAGAACGCCGCCTCGCCGCGGTCCATCTCCTCGCGCATGCGCGACAGCCGGGTCTGCACCTGCTCCAGCGTCTGCACCGGGCGCCCGAGGTAACGCACGCCCTCGGCGCTCCCGTAGATCTCGAGCAGCGCCTCGGCGTCCTCGAGGCGAACCTCACGGAGCCGCGCGCGAGGGGTCTGCAGCTCCGGGACGGGGGACATCGCGCCGGAGGTCAGGCCGCGGACTCGCCGCCCTTGGCGCCGTAGGTCTCGGCCTCGTGCTTCTGGCACAGCCCGTGGCGCACGGCCTTCAGGCGGCAGTCGGCCTTGCTGCAGGTCCGGTACCGGCTGTGGGGCAGCTCGCCCTGCCGCCACTTCTTGAAGTGAAAGTAGCAATAGCCCCTGGCGCGGTAGGGGCGCTTGCACCCCTCGACGCTGCAGGCGTGGTCCGGGCCGCCCTTGGCGCGGCGGGCCCAGCCCTTCTTCTCGGTGGTGATGGCAGGCATTGGCCGCTCCATAGCGGGCCTCTGCCAGGTGCTGCAAGCGCGGGGCGCCGGAAGGGGTTGACACCGCCCGCCGACAACGACACATCCGCTGCTCCGCCCACGATGCCGGGAGCCGATCCACAGCGGGCCATCGCCGAGGAGGAGGCGCTCCTGGAGCGTGTGCGGAGCGCGCTGGGCTCGGCCCAGGGCCGCCGTGCCCGGGCCACCGGACCGAGCCGGGAGACGCTCCAGACGCTCCGCGAGGACGCGGCGAGCGCACGCGAGGAGGACGCCGCGCCGCTCCTCCACGAGCTCGCCGTCCAGCACCAGCTCGGCGGTCGAACACCGCCCGTGCTCCCGGACCCCGCATCGCCGTACGTCGCGCACCTCGCCATCAACGAGGGCGGGCGCCGCCGCGATTACCTGCTGGGGCATGCCACCTTCGTCGACGCCGAGGCGGACGTCTGGGTCGTCGACTGGCGCGTCGCTCCCGTCGCCCAGCTCTTCTACCGCTACCGCGAGGGCGACCCGTTCGAGGAGTCGTTCCCGGGCCGCGAGGCGAGCGGGGTGGTGGAGGTCCGCCGGGTCGTCGTCGTGCACCGGGGCCGCCTCCTCCAGGTCCTCGGCGAGGGCTTCCAGGCCCGGCGGCGGCCGGACGGGAGCTGGGCCATCGGCGGGAGCGAGGCCCTTGCCGCGGGTGGCGCGGGCACGGCGCCGCGGGCGGGACATCTGGGCCTCGGGGTTGGCGCCGAAGAGCGCGGGACGCGTGCCGACGTGACCGCGCTCCTGGACGCCGACCAGTACGCCGCGGTGCGCGCGCCCGCCGATGAGCCACTGGTCGTCCTCGGCAGCGCCGGGAGCGGGAAGACGACGGTCGCCCTCCACCGGCTGGCACGCCTCGCCGCCGCCGAGCCGGAGCGCGTGCCGCTGTCGAAGGCGCGGGTCGTCGTCCCCGAGGAAGGCCTGGCGCGGCTGTCGGCCCGTCTCCTGGCGCCGCTCGGCGGAGGCGCGGCGAAGGTCCAGACGCTCGACGCCGCCTTCCTCGAGCTCGGGCGGCGCGTCTTCGGGCCGCTCCCACGCATCGTCGACGACCCGCCGGCGCTGGTGACGGCGGCGAAGCGCCATCCCGCGCTGTACGACGCGCTCCGCTCACGCCTCGGCCATCGACGCGGCGGCGGCGCCCCGCGCTGGAAGCCGCTCCGGCGCGAGCTGGCGTCGCTGCTCACCGACCGCACGTTCCTCGACGGCGTCGTCGAGCGCGCCGGAGGCACCTTGCCGCGCACCGTGGTGGAGGAGACGGTGCGCCACACGATGCGCCAGCTCGCGGACTCCACCAGCCGATTCCTCGCCTCGATCACCGATGCGTCCCGGAAGGAGGCGGTGGACGGTCGCCCCATCGACGAGGGCACGGAGGACGCGCTCGCCGGCACGCTCGACGTCGAGGACCTGCCGCTGCTGCTCGCCATCGCGGCCTGGCGCGGCCAGCTCTCCCTCCCCGAGGCGTCGCACCTGGTGCTCGACGAGGCCGAGGACTTCTCCCTCTTCGACCTCGAGACCCTGGCCAGCCTCCTTTGGGGCACGCGCTCGGTGACGGTGGCGGGGGACGAGGCGCAGCAGACCTCGCCGAGCTTCGCCGGGTGGGACCGGGCGCTGGAGACGCTCGGAGCGTCGGGAGCGGCCCGGGTGCGGCTCCCCGTCTCGTACCGCTGCCCGCGGCCCATCGCCGACCTGGCGCGGGCCATCCTCGGACCGCTGGCTCCGCCGCAGCCGGTGCGGGCGGCGCGCGAGGGCGTCCCGGTGGGCCGGTTCAGCTTTCCCGGTGAGCCCCAGGCGCATCTCTTCCTCGCGGGCGCGCTGCGGGAGCTCCTCGAGTCCGAGCCGCACGCGGCGGTGGCCGCCATCTGCCACGACGCCGGCACCGCCCGGCGCCTCGCCGGCGTCGTCGCCGAGCTCCCCTCGAGCCGCCTCGTCCTCGACGGGCGGTTCAGCTTCGAGCCCGGTCTCGACGTGACCGACGTCGACGGGGTGAAGGGGCTGGAGTGGGACTACGTCGTCGTCCCGGACGTGGTCGAGTCGGCCTGGCCGCTCTCCGACGACGGGAGGCGGCGGCTCCATGTCGCGGTGACGCGCGCCTCCTGGCAGCTGTGGCTCGTCTCGCCCGGCACTCCGAGCCGCCTCCTCCCGCCGGCCTGAACCTCGAGGCCCAGCGCCGGCCGTCGCGGCCAGCACCATACCGTCACAGGCTAGATGAGGCCGTGCCTGCGGAGCGTCTTCAGCTCCGCGCGGATCGCGTCCAGGCCTCCGCGGCTGTAGGTCAGGTAGAGGAACTCCCCGCTCAGCTGCGAGAGGACCACGTTCCGGAATTTCGTGTTGTACTTGGTCGCGTCCCCGGTCGGGTCGTAGCCGAACTCCGGCGCGAGCGTCTTCAGGATGGCCAGCGAGCTGGGGATGACCGGGATGGAGAATGTGAAGTCCCCGTCGGAGAGATTGTTGATGGTGTACTCGGCGAGGACGTTGGTCTGGCCCGCGGCGTTCAGGTCCAGCGACCCGAGCTGGCGGAGCGGGGGCAGCCGTAGCGCGCCGGTGCCGTCCTTGGAGAGGTAGCCCGTCGCAACCGGATCGATGCGGGCGATCATCGCCGCCGCGCGGAGCCAGTTCACCACCTTGAACTCGTTGCCCAGGGTGGGGTTGGAGTGGGCCGAGGCCTGGGCGATGACCATCGCCGGGGCCAGACCGCGGCTCATGCTCTCGGCCACGCCGATGATGTGGTGGCCGCCGGTCCGCGAGTCACCGGGCTTCCCGGCGTTGTCCGTCACGCCCGCGCCGCCGAAGTTGAGCTCGATGAACTCGCTCCCGTCGGCATTCCACTGGAAGACGAGGGTCTTCGCCCAGTCGTGCCAGATCGGGGCGGCAATCACGATGTCCGGGTCGATTCCCAGGAGGGCGCCCCGCCAGCCGTCGTCCTCGTCCCCGTCGTGGTCGTGCCCTTCGCCCCCGTAGGTCTGCGGATAGTCGCGGGCCAGGGCCTTGCTGCTCCGCGTATTGTACTCGGTGTGGAGGGTCAGGCCGCCCGGGTACGCGTGGTGGCTGCTATAGCTGCTGCCCGGCGCGGCGATGAACGGCAGCGGCGGCCGCACGCAGCTCGTGCCTTCACCGATCGCGGGCGGGAAGACGCCGGCCTTCACCCCGCCATCGATGGCGGCCGCGTCCGTGGGGTTGACCAGTCCTGCGGCGAGCAGCTCGGCGACGATCTGGTCCTTGTCCGCCTCGGTCAGGCCCTTGCGGTGGCGGGCGCAGACGTCCGGGTGGGAGAGGATGTCGAGGGTCTCGCGGCGGAGTTCGCCGTTCCGGATCTGCCGGGCCTGCTCGATCAGGAACGCCGAGGCAGAGCGGAGACGGGCCGAGGCACGGGCGGTGTCGATGGCCAGGCCGTTGCCCGCGCCGGGGGACCTCTGGTCGTCGGCGAAGGCCGGCAGTGCAGCGAGGATGCAGAGTGCGACGACGGCTCGAGACATGGGTGCGGTCCCCTCCCTCCGGAGATTCGGAGCGGCCAACGGATTACGCGGGGAGGGCGGGGTCTCGCGTGAACTGAGGGCGACGAGCCTGCTGCCGTTCTGCGAGCTAGACAGGGCGGTTGCGTTTCCGCCTCGGCCGTCCAAGTCCAGTGCGTTCGCAGTGGTGCCCACATCCACGCTCCCTTGCGACGGCACACCGGGCACCGCCAGCGAGCGTCGGTGCCGCGCCGGGCGAGGGATGGAGCGAGGGGCGCGGCGGAGCTCGTGGCGCGCAGGCGGCGCGAGGTGCAGCCCGGTGACGCGGCGGTGAACCCGCCTGGACGTGAGAATCAGGGGCCGCCGCCGCCCGCGCCGTCGCTGGTGTTGCCAGCAGCACGCACGCGGTCACCCCAAACGCCCACGCCCCACCCATCGCCTGCCCCCGAGGGGGTAGCCCTGAGTGTTCAGCGGCCACTGCGCTTGGCGATGATCCGGTCGAGTGCGGCGCGGTCCTCGTCGCTGTGCCGCTCCCGTGGCTTCTGCGGCTGCCCCAGCGCGCCGCGCGCGCGGTCCGCGGCATCGTCGGCGCGGTCGCGGAGCCAGTCACCCGCCTCGCTCCTCGCCCACGCCGACCGGGCGTATGCGAGGGGCGTCTTCCCCCCGACCTCCAGCGTCGCCAGCGCGATGCCCAGCCCCACCGTCGCCGCCGTCCACACGCAGGACCGAATGAATCCCATCGGAACCTCCCGGCCTGTGTCTTACATCAACATACTTGAGCCCACAAATTACGGAATCCCGAAGCTTTCGACGGTGAGACTCCGCTGCCGCCGCCTCGTTTCCGCTGGAACTCCGGGGACTTGACGCATCGACGTCGCAGGGGGCTTCCCTGGACCCGGCGAATCGGGCAGTGACAGGCCGCGCGTGACCCCGGACCAGGCCTTCGCTGCAGCGACCGAACGGGCCCGAGCGCTGGGCCCGCCCCCGCCCGGTCCCGGGCCCCTGGACGCCTTCCGGAGCGAGAGCACCGAGTGGCTGGCGCGGATCCCCGAGCCGCCGCTCTATCCACGCGCCGACGATCCGGCCCGTGCCCAAGCCGGGGAGCTGCTCGACGAGGGCATCGGGTTGCTCGGGCGAGGCTGGGCCCTCCAGCGGGCCTCTCGGCTCGAGGACGCAGACGTGCCGCTGGTCCGCGCCGTCCAGGCGCACGCCGAGGCGCTGGCCGCCACCACCGAGGGGCGCGTCGCGCAGGCGGAAGAGGCCTGGGCCCGCGCGAGCCTCCTCGAGCGCGAGAGCCGCACTCGCCGACGCGCGTGGGTCCGCGAGGACGAGCTGGAACGCCCGGTGTGGGACGCCAAGAGGCGCCTGTCCCGCTACGACCCGCGTCCGGCGCCGACGGTGCGCGCCCGGATCGCCTGTGCCCACCCCGGCTGCCGCGCCGAGCAGGAGATCAGCTTCCCGCCGACGTACGCGCTGCATGTCTTCACTTGCATCCGCTGCCGGCAGCCCTTCTCCGCGTACCTGGCGGAGTCGCGCGAGGTTCGCTCGCTGGCCGCACCGTTCGGCCGCCGGCTCTCGTTCCGGCTCGAGCCGCTCGGCGGCGGAGGCTCGCGCGTCGAGTTCGACGACGGCTCGCCCGAGCCCTTTCACGCCGCTCGGGGGGACCTTCTCGCCTTCCTCTACACCGAGGGCCCACTGCTGCGGGGGGTCAGCAACCTCTCCTCGGGGCGGACGCTCTGGCGGCGCCGGACAGGTCCCTGCTGGATCGCCACCCAGGCCTTCGGCGAAGGCGCGGCCGAGCTCGATGTCCTGCGCAGGTGGCGCGACGAGGTTCTGCTGCCAACGAGGATGGGCCGGGCCGCCGTCGCATGTTACGACCGGTGCTCACCGTGGATGGTGCGGTGGCTCGAGCATCGGCCCCGCACCAGGGGCTGGGTGCGGCGGCGGCTGGACGCGCTGGTGCGGAGGTTGGGGTGACGACGGACGGATCGGAGGAGACCGCGGGCGAGCTGGCCGGGGCGACTCCGCGGCGGTTCCCGGTGCTGCCCGTCGGGCTGCTCGCCCTTGGAATCGCCGGGCTCCTCTGGTCCGGCATCCAGGAGGCGCGCCGGTCCCAACCGGCCCTGCCCGGACAGCGGACCGCTCCGCCCTTCCGTCTGGAGAAGTTCGGGGGCGGGTCGATCAGCTCGTCCGAGCTGCAGGGCAAGGTGGTGATGCTCGACTTCTGGGCGACCTGGTGCGGGCCGTGCATCGCCGAGATGCCGGCGCTGCTGAAGCTGGCGAGCGAGTACGAGCCGCGGGGCGTGGTGTTCCTCGCCGCCAGCCGCGACGACCCGAGCATCGCCAAGGTGCAGGTGGGGATGTTCATCGACCAGCGCGCGCCGGCGCTCGCCCGCTATGCCGCGTTCGCCGACGACGGCACCGCGGATGCCTACGCGGTCTCGGCCATCCCGACGATGGTGCTCATCGACCGGAAGGGGCAGCTGCAGGCGAGCTACCTGGGCGCGGCGAGCGAGCGTACCTGGCGCGCGCGCATCGACGCGGTGCTGGCCCGGGATTGACAGCGGAGACCACGCTGGTCGTTCGGCCCTCGCTTGCCCTCGCGGCCGATCCCATCGTCGCTCGTCCGTGACCGGACACGAGCCCCGCGCCCTCCTCGCTCCTAGGCCTCGGCCCAGCGCGATCATCCGACCGACCAACCTGGTCTCCGCTGTGATGATGAGGCTCGGGGACTGAGCCGCGCGCGAGCTAACTTAGCGCCTCGAGACTCGCGTCCCGCCGGTCATCATCTGCTGCATCTCGGGCTCGAAGAAGTGGTACGGGTGCACGGTCTCGGGCCGGGTGGCCTGGTCCAGCTTCCTCCGGAGCGCCTCGGGCAGCTCGAACGAGAGCGCGGCGAGGTTGTCGTCGAGCTGCGACGGCTTGGTCGCGCCGATGATCGTCGACGCGACACCCGGACGGCGCGCGACCCAGTTGAGCGCCACCTGCGCCGGTGACCGCCTCACCTCGGAGGCGACGGCGATCAGCACGTCGACGATCTGCCAGTTCCGCTCGGTGAAGAGCTTCAGGAAGCCGGGGTTCTTGGACTGCTGCAGCGCCGCGAGCCTGCCCTGCCCCTCGAGCGACCGGTCGCGCCGGTACTTCCCGCTCAGCATCCCGCTCGCCAGCGGGCTCCAGGGGCAGATGCCCACGCCGAGGGCGAGGGCGGCGGGTACGTGCTCGCGCTCGATGTTGCGCTCCACCAGCGAATACTCGAGCTGCAGCGCGCAGATGGGCTCCCAGCCGCGGAACTCGGCGATGGTCTGGGCCCGCGCCAGGTACCAGGCCGGCACGTCCGAGAAGCCCACCGCGCGGATCTTCCCGGCGCGCACCAGCGCGTCGAGGGTGGACAGCACCTCCTCCATCGGGGTGAGCCCGTCCCAGGCATGCATCCAGTAGAGGTCGATGCAATCGGTCTGGAGCCGCCGGAGCGAGCCCTCGAGCGCGCGCTGGATGTTCTTCCGCCCGTTCCCCCCGGCGTTGGGGTTTCCCGGCTCGGCACCAAAGGTGAACTTCGTGGCCAGCACCACCCGGTCGCGGTTCCCACGGTCGCGGATGAACTTCCCGAGGAGCGTCTCGCTGGTCCCGCCGGTGTACCCGTCCGCGGTGTCGATGAAGTTGCCGCCCGCGTCGAGGTAGCGATCGAAGATCTCCCGGGCCGCCGGCTCGGGGGAACCCCAGCCCCACTCGGTGCCGAAGGTCATCGTTCCGAGACAGAGCCGGGAGACGCGCAGGCCACTGCGGCCGAGGAGCAGGTAGTCATCGAGGCGGGGCGCGGCGTCGGGCATGGGAGACCTCCGGCAAGAGCGTGCTCCCCGCATAACGCGGAGCCGGGCCGCCCGAGCGTCACTTCTTCGGCTTGCTGGTGGCCTCGTCCTCGAGCAGCCGGAACTCGACCCGGCGGTTCTTCGCCCGGCCGAGCGCGGTGGCGTTGTCGGCGATCGGCCGCTCGAAGCCGTAGCCGGCGCTGAGCAGGCGCTGCCGGGCGATGCCGTGCTGGACCAGGTAGTCGACCACCGAGGCCGCCCTGCGACGGGAGAGGTCCAGGTTGTAAGGAGCCGTGCCGCGGTTGTCGGTGTGGCCCTCGACGCGCACGTGCTTGAGCTGCGGGTTCTTGGCGAGCACGCCCACCACCTCGTCCAGCAGCGGGAACGACTCGGGCTTGATGATTGCCTTGTCGGTGTCGAAGTGGACGCTCCCGTTCAGGCGAACGCGGTCCGACTCCAGCGTGACCAGCGGACCGGTGACCGGGCAGCCGTCGTTCTCCGCCGGTCCCGGCTCGTCCGGGCACTTGTCCTCGGGATCGGGGATGCCGTCCATGTCCCGGTCGGGGCAGCCGTCGAGTTCGCGGGTGCCCGGCTCGTGCGGGCAGCGGTCGTCGACGTTGGGGATGCCGTCCTTGTCCCAGTCGAGGTCGGGGCAGCCGTCGGGACCGTCGCCGGGCTCGTCGGGGCAGCGGTCGAGGTCGTCCGGCACGCCGTCGTGGTCGCGGTCCTTGATCGGCGCCGGCGGCGGCTCGGGCTCGAACTCGTAGCGGACGGAGGCGAGCATCCGGAAGGCCTCGCGACCGTACCCGGCGGTGGTGGAGAAGCCGCGCCCCATCGCGACCTCTCCGCCCCAGTGCTTGCCGAACAGCGCGCGCGCGCCCACCAGGAACTCCCATGGTGTCGTCGCCGAGGCGCTGGTCGTCCCGAAGTTGGTAGCGAACGGCTGCGAGAGCGGGGTGGAGAAGGTGGTCTCGGCGATGAGCTCGGGTCGGCGAAAGACGTTGCCGGTGGGCAGGGTCCAGATGACGGCGCCGCCGCCAGTGAGCTCGTTCTCGACGATGAGCTGGAGGTAGCGCGCGGTGCTCCGGTAACGGAGCCCCAGGTCGAGGAGGAGGCGCACCGGCCCGAACGCGTGCTCGAGGTTGGCCCGCGGCGCGAAGACGAAGCCCCGCCCGCCGAGGAAGCTCTCCGCGCTGCCGGTGGGGAAGCGCAGCTCGGGGACGATGGCGATGTCGATCGGCCACTTCCAGCTGGCCGGGGTGAAGAGCCGCGGGACGAGCCGGATGTCGCCCAGGCCTCCCGACACGCCGTTGGAGTACGGGGGGAAGTCCCCGGCGATGGCCTGGAAGTTGTCGCCCTGGGCGAAGGTGACCTGGAGGTCGCCGCCGAGCTCGAGGAACGGGAGCACGGTCCAGGCGCCGAGCAGGTGCCCGTCCACTCGCCAGGGGATGAAGTTGCCCTTCTTCTGGTCGCCGTCCCGGTAGGCGAGGATCTGCACGTTCCAGTCGAACAGCAGCTCGCCATGCCAGCTGCCGGTGGGGGCCGCGCGCGCACCCTCGACGACGAAGGCGGACGAGGACAGCGGCGTGGCCTTCTGGGGGACGGCGTCGAACCCTCGGACGTTCGGGTCGGGAAGCTGGGCAGCCGCGGGCACCGCGACGAGCACCGCGACGAGTCCGGCCGTGAGCGCGGCGCCCCTCATTCAGGTCAAGGGTTATCGCACCCCGGGGCATTTCCGGAGAAAACGGCCACTTGCGAGGTGGGCATGGCACCCACCTCGGTTGACCGCGGCGGGCGGCCGGTTAGTGTAGATGAAGTTGAAGGGGGCGCCCTGGTTTCGACGGGGGCACAGAAGCCCTTGGACGCGTGCCGAGTGGGCCTGACACTCGTAAATCACGAAGGCAACGACACAAAAGCCAACGACAACGTTGAGCTCGCGCTGGCTGCTTAAACAGTCCTAGTGCGCGGTCACCCGGGTCTCGGCCCGTGGGCTCGGGATTGACCGTCAGAATGCGGGCTGGCCGTCCGGGAGAGCCCGGGCCCTGGACGGCGAGACTGTTCCGGGATGGGGTGGCTGGAAGGGCGTCCGTGCCCGTCCTCCGCCCGACTTCAAATCGCGGACTACGCACGTAGGGTCTCAGGGCGGAAGGCTTCCGGACGCGGGTTCGATTCCCGCCGCCTCCATGGCTGTTTTTCGGGTGAAGCCCTCGAAACTCCTCGAGGTCCTGCGCCCCCTGGCCAGGCAGAGGGTGCGGAACGTCCGGCGGGTGTCGTGGAAGCGGCGTCGGCGCACGCCGAGCCGTTCCGAGTCCTCGTGGAAGCGCTTGAGGGCCTGGCTCGTCGTGCGGTGCTTGGCTTCGCGCGACGGGATGAGGAGGTCCGCCTCGGTGGGCTCTCGGTGAAAAAGGCCAGCGCGTAGAGGACGCGGCGGTCCTCTGGAATGCGGGTGTCCTCCAGGAAGGCCCGCACCTCGTGGGGCTCGAAGAACGCCGTCTTGCGCCAGAGCGGATCCTTGTCGCGCTTCTTGGGGAGGAGCCCCTCTTCCTGCGGAGGCGGGGGTCGCGCCCGGAACGAGAGAACTCTTCGGCGAACGCGAACTCCCACGCCGAGGCCGGGACCCAGCGCTGACCGTGCGAGGTCGCCGGCGCCTCGGGCGAGATCGTCCAGTCCCGTGCTGGCGCGGCGCGTTCCCATGGGATCGTGACCGCCGCGCCCTTGGTGGAGAGCGTGGCGAGCGTTTCCCGGCTGGGGAACTCGAGCACCGGACGGGAGGGAGCGGGCGGCGACTCCGCCGGGGGAGCCGTCGCACAACCCATGGACACGGCATACGACACGGAAAGCAAAGCTGCCGCCGTCCGCGCGGCACGCGCCACTCGAGCCACTTCGATCTTCATCGCGCGCCCCGTCGTCCAACGGCACAAGCGTCGACTGCTCCCGGCAGATCGGTTCCCGCTGCCGGAGCGTCGGCCTGCTGCACCCCCCGTGCTGCCGTGTCTGGAGGCCGCGTCTCGCTCGGTCGAACCAGACGTCGCGTGCAGCCGGTGGCGCAGCTGCGCAGGTCACGTCATCACACAGGCGCGAGAAACGCACGCCAGCCGGCAACCGAGGCGAAGCCGGGAGCCGGTGTGATGGGGTTTCCGCTCTCCCTCGACATCCGAGGTTGCAGCGTCGCGGCCGCGCGGCGCTCCGGTCCCGGGCAGCCCGTCAGCGCTTCGCCTCGCGCATCGGTTTGAGCGCCGCGGCCCAGCGGTGCAGCTCGTCGAGCATGTCCGCCGCGGCCTTGTGCTGGGCGTCGGTGGGGGTGAACTTCCCGTCGGTGATCTGCTTGGAGACGAAGGAGATCGACACCTGCTCCACGATGGGCATCACCTTCACCGAGGTGAGGGGCACCTTCGCCATCTGCGTCGCCCTGAGCCCTCCGCTCACCCCGCCGTAGCTGACGAAGCTCGCCGCCTTGTAGTTCCACTCCGAATAGACGAAGTCGATGGCGTTGAGGAGGGTCGGAGGCAGCCCGAAGTTGTACTCCGGGGTGACGAAGGTGAAGGCGTCGGCGCCCTCCACGCTCTTGCTCCAGGCGTGTGTGTGCGCCTTCGTGTATTTGCGCAACCTGGGGTGCTCCGGCTCGTCGAGGAGCGGAAGGGCGAGGTCGTGGAGGTCCACGAAGGTCACCTCGAAGTTCCCGTGCTCCACCGCCCGGCGGTGGAACCACTCCCCCACCGCGAGGCCGACCCGCCCCGGTCGGGTGCTGACTACGACCACGTTGAGCTTGAGCATGTGGGGGCCTCCGCGCCGCAGCCAACATACGCAGCCGCAGCGCGGGAAGCGACGGTGTACCGGGACAGGCACGACGCGGGGCCCCAGGCGGGCGTTGGGGCGAAGACCCCGAAGTAGCGGGCGCGGGTGGCCCTGGGGGCGGGACGGGCGCGGGCCGCCCGTCGGAGGAAGGCCGCCGGAGTCAGGACGAGGTGCGTCTGTCCGGTGGCAGAGGCCCGCTTCATCCGGTGGGCGAGCCGTCCATCGGGCAAGGCCGACCGCCGCTCGAGCGACGGGGGCCCGCGGGTGCCGCCGTGAGGACTCACGGGTGCACGAGCAGGGTGTAGGGCCAGTCACCCAGCTCGGGGAAGAAGGGGTAGTTCAGATCGCCGTTGGTCCGCTGGAGACAGACGACGTGCCGGCCGCCAGTGCCGCTGTCGAATGGCTGGCTGGTACTCGGAATTCGGCTCGATCTCTGGCCCTGACCGGCCAGCGGTGAGACGCTCCAGCCCGTCGCCGAGCCCTTTCCCTAGACTGGGGCTTTCGTGGCGGAGGCCCGGCCGGAACGAGGTCTGCGTACTCGTCGCAGCCTGAAGCCTGCGGGCATGCGCGGGTGGTGGGCGAATCGCGCAGGACAGCATCAGTCGTCGTCACGCCTGGCCTCTGGAGAGGGCCTCCCTGCGAGCTCGAACGCGCGGTCAACGGCCTCAGCCGCTGTTTCGGTCCGCACGATCCCGCGCTCGGTCACGCCTCGCCGCGCGAGCTCCCACGTCTCGATCCCCACGACGGGCTTGCCCGTCTTCAGCGCGAAGGCAATCTCCGACAGAGTCCCGAACTCGCCGCCGATGGCGATGAGCACGTCGGCCGCACGAACGACCAACGCGTTTCACGCCTCGCCGAGTCCGGTCGGGATCGCCACGTCGACCCAGGCGTTCGCCTCGCGGCGGTCCATTCCGGGGAGCAGACCGACCGTCGTTCCGCCTTCCGACTTCGCCCCGCGGCACACGGCCTCCATCACCCCGCCGAGGCCGCCACAGACGACGAGCGCCCCACGCCGTGCGAGCAACCGCCCCACATCCTCGGCGAGACCCGAGGTCCCGGCGTCCGCCGTTCCTGCCCCGACGACCGCGACGTGGACCGACCCGTCCATGGCTGGATGATGCCTGAACGCGGAGCACCTGACCCCCGTCCTCCACCGATCGGCGCGCCCTTCGAGTCGGGAGCGCTACGCGGCGATGCCGGGACCGACCGGGCGCTCGATCTGCTCCGGCTGCAGCCGGCGCACGTACTCCTCCGCCGGACGCACGAACTCCGGATCGCCAGCGTGTAACCTGGCCGCTTCCTTGGGGCCGCGCGGCCGGAGCACCGCCTTGGGCCGGAACGGCCGGAAGGCGAACGCCTGCTGGACGACGATGTTCTGCGGCCACTCCACATCCAGGCCGTAGCTCTCTGGCTTCCGATCAGGCAGGTAAGCCGTTCCCAGCAGCCAGTCCCAGAACGCGAACTTGGTGGCGAAGTTGATGTCGTGAACCTCGCGGGCGTGATGCCAGCGGTGCATGTACGGCCCGTTGATCAGGTACTTCAGCTTCCCCATGCCCCAGTCGATGTTGGAGTGGATCCACATCCCCCAGCAGGCGTCGATGACCGACTTGATGGCCGCCACCTCGGGGGACATGAACAGCACGATGGGCGCCAGCTCCGCCGTCCCGGTGATCATGTTCTCCAGCACGTGACCGCGCGAGCCGCCAACCCAGTCGACATCCGGTGTCGAGTGGTGGGCCTCGTGGAGGCGCCACAGGAACTTGTTCACGTGCATCGCCCGGTGGAACAGGTAGATGAACAGGTCGTGCGTGAACAGCGACACCAGGATCTGTGACCAGAGCGGCCATTCGCGGATTCCCCGCGTCTGGCTCCAGCCAGTGAGGTGATCGATCCCGGGGATGACGAACTTGGCCGCCAGGAAGCCCATGAGCACCGAGAACACGGTGCTGAACCAGAGCAGGTCCGTCCAGAACTCGCGGCGCAGGAACGGCTGCGGCTCGTACGGGAACCGCCGCTCGAGGGCGATCATTGCGAACGCCCAGAGGACGATGAGGGCCGTGGGGAGCAAACTCCCTGCAGTTATCAGCGTGAGACGCGCTG
>DATKKF010000091.1:0-38486 GCA_035543115.1 Myxococcaceae bacterium | reverse complement strand
GCTCCGACGAGCAAGCACGCGAGCACGCGGCGCATGGGTGCACCTCCGGGCCCGGGCCTCGCTCCCCTTCCGAGCACGGGTGACCGGTGAAGTCTTACTGCTCCGGACGGTCGGCGGGCAAACGACCGCTCGCTCCCTCCGGGTGCGCGGGGGAACCCGGGGCGGGCTCCCCCGACGCTCAGGCTCGCTTCTTCAGCTCGGCCTGGTGTTCCCGGATGAAGGCTCGGATCTCCTCCGCCATGTCCAGGAGCTTGAGCCACTGCTCCTGGTACAGGGTCACCGGGAAGCGGCCCAGACCGTAGACGGACAGACCGCCCTTCTCGCTGACCTTCATCGAGACCGCCCCGGTCCGCCGGTTCCGGAGCGCCTCGTTCTCCGCCTTCAGCCGCTCCAGCTCGGCTCGCAGCTCGTCCTCGGTGGGCATGGCGTTGCAGCGTACCCCTGGTGCACGCCTCCCGGGGAGCCCCGGCGTCGAGGGGCGACCAGGTCGGGCCCGCCCCCCGGCGTCAGCGGTGATGGTCAGGGCATCGAGGAGATCAACTTGCGGTACTCGGCCTCGGTGAAGACCCGCATCGTGTCGGTCCGGACGTTGCCCAGCGAGCCGACGGTCAGCGCCAGTCGGGCCGCCGTCTCGTCGTTCGGACCGTCGGTGACCAGGACCGCGTCGTAGTTCCCGAGCGCCAGGTAGAACGACTTGATCTCCGCTCCGGCGGACTGGAAGACCTTCTTCGCCGCTTCCAGACGGGCCGGTCCCTCCTTGATGTTCCGGATGCCCTGATCGGTGAAGCGCATCAGCGTCACGTAGGTCGGCATGATTCGACTCCTTGCGCGAGGCCGACGCCGGCACTGCGCCAGCGCCGGTCGCGCAACCCTGGACCCATGCCGGTGCTGGCGCAAGTGACGGCCGGCGGGTCCGGCTCAGGTGGACCCGTTCTCGTGAAACCGGATTCCGCTGGTGTCCGATCGACGGGCCATTCGCGCGAGGCCTCGCAGACCGTTCCTGCGGGACGCGCCAGTGGACGACGCCATCCGCTGGCCCGGCTTTTCCCGGGAGCCCCGGAGCGCCATCCTGGCCATCATGCTTGCCCAGGTGCTGGAGCGTCCGCGGAGCGAGCTCGTGCTGCGTGACCTGCAGTCGCCGGCGCTTGCCCCCGAGCAGGTGCGGGTCCGGGTGAGCGCTTGCGGCGTGTGCCGGACGGACCTGCACGTGCTCGATGGGGAGCTGACCCGGCCCAAGCTCCCGCTCATCCTGGGTCACCAGATCGTCGGGACGGTGCTGGAGCGTGGCGCAGCCGCCACCTCCCTCGAGCTCGGTAGCCGAGTCGGGATCCCCTGGCTGGGGTGGACCGACGGGACGTGCGCCTACTGCCGCTCGGGGCGGGAGAATCTCTGCGTGGCGGCGGGCTTCACCGGGTACACGCTCGACGGGGGCTACGGGGAGGAGGCGGTGGCCGACGCGCGCTTTTGCTTCCCCCTCCCTCCCGCTCTGGACGACGTGCACGCCGCCCCGCTGCTCTGCGCCGGGCTCATCGGCTACCGCGCGCTGCGGCTCGCCGGGGATGCTCCGCGCATCGGGTTCTACGGATTCGGCGCATCGGCCCATCTCCTCGCCCAGGTGGTCGTTGCGCAGGGCCGGGAGCTGTTCGCCTTCACCCGGGACGGCGACCGGCGCGGACAGGCCTTCGCCCGGGAGCGCGGCGCGGTGTGGGCGGGCGGCTCGAGCGAGCCGCCCCCGGTGAAGCTCGACGCGGCGATCGTCTTTGCCTCGGCGGGCGAGCTGGTGGTGCGGGCGCTCGAGTCGCTCGCTCCCGGCGGCACCGTGGTCTGCGCCGGCATCCACATGAGCGACATCCCCTCATTCCGCTACCACGAGCTCTGGGAGGAGCGGAGCATCCGCTCGGTGGCGAACCTCACCCGCGAGGACGGGCGCGAGTTTCTCCCGCTCGCGGCGCGGCTCGGCGTCCGTCCCGAGGTCACGCTGTTCCCGCTCGCGCAGGCGAACGAGGCGCTCCGGGCGCTGCGCGAGGGGCGCTTCACCGGCGCAGCAGTCCTCACGATGGGCCGCTGAGGCGGGTGCCCACGGCCGAAGCGCCCGGGGCCTCGGTTCACCGGGCGACGACGAACGCGCAGACCGAGTCGAGCTGGAGCCGGAGGCCGTCGAGCGCCTCGGCGAGCCTACGGTGGTGCGCACGCTCCTGTTCCAGCTGCGCCTGGATCGCCGCTGGGGCGAGCCCCTGGTGCCGCAGCGCCCGCTCCAGCCGGGCGAGGACCCGGTCCCGCTCGTCATCGAGCCTCGTTCGCGCCTGCGCCTGCAGGGACTGGAGCTCGGCGCTGGCGGCGCCCATCGCCTCGGCGACGGCGGGATCGACGAACGCGGCGAGATCGGGGAACGCCGCCCGGATCTGGTCGCCCTGGAGCGAGCGGCCCTCCTCGCGGGCAAGCAGATCGAGCAGCTTCGGCTCGAGACGCGGAGCGCCTCCCGGCCCGGCCGTCACCACCACCGGCAGCAGGCTGCGGTCCAGCACCCGGACGAGCTGCCGCGAGGGCACGCGAGCCCCGGGGCTGGTGTCCTCGGGCTCGGGGGGGACGACGTGGAACAGCACCTCGATCCCGCGGGCCGCCGGGCCGTGGTGCTGGATGGCCCGGCACCCGTTGCGGCCGTAGGGTCCGTCGCGCAGGAAGCCGAAGAGCGACTCGACGATGGGGTGGCCGGTGGCGAAGAAGTCGATCTCCTCCTGCTCCACGGCCGTGTCGCGCCAGAAGGTCCCCAGCACCGTGCGCTCCTCGCCGAGCTGCAGGCCCGGCAGCGCCTCGACCTTGAGCGCGTGGCCGAAGTGGAACGCGCACTGGAAGGCATCGACCTGCTCGTCGGTGTCGACGCCGATCCCGACCCGCCGCGCCAGCTCGGTGACCGTCTCCTCGAGCCGCTCGTCGAGGTCGCGGGCGATGGCCCAGAGCCTGTCCTCGAGCGAGCCGTCCTGGTCGAGATCGAGACCGATGCGCACTCCGGCGCGGTCGACCAGGGCCTGCACCGCTGCGCGGTCGAAGCTGCGTTCGTCGAGCAGTGGGTCGTAGGCACGGCGGATGGCGCTCCGGGCCTCGGCCACCCGGGCGCCGAGCGCGGTCCGGTACTCGGCGCGCTCCGCCGGAGTGGCCAGGGCGAGCTCCAGGATCCGGGGCTCGACCTCCTCGAGCAGCGCGTCCAGGCCACCCATCGTCTCGCCGAACACGCCCACCGCGTCCGCCAGGAGGGCCAGCACGTCGGAGGCGAGCGTGCCCCGGACGTCGAAGACATGGATGTCCACCGGCTGGGTCTGGCCGATGCGGTCCAGCCGGCCGATGCGCTGCTCCATCGCCGCCGGGCTCCACGGGAGGTCGTAGTTCACCAGGTGGTGGGCGAACTGGAAGTTGCGCCCTTCCCCACCCACCTCGGTGGAGACCAGGATCTTCGGGCCGTCCGGGTCACGGAAGCGCGCCACCTGCCGGTCGCGCTCCACCAGCGGCAGGTCGCCGTGGTAGCCCAGCACCTCGATCCCGTCGGCCGAGAGCAAGGCCCGGAGGCTGTCCAGGGTGGCCTGGGCCTCGGTGAACAGCAGGACCTTGGCGTCCGGCTCGCCCTCCCAGACGTCATCGAGCAGCGCCCGGAGCGCCTGGTACTTCGCGTCGCGCGCCGGGAGGCTGGGGGGCGACGGGAGCACCCCGCTCGCCGCCTGGGCGAACGCGGCCGGCGACGAGTCGAGGCGCCGGAGCACACCGGCGAGCGCAGCGCCCCGGACGGAGCTTGCCCTCACTGCCCCCAGCACCGCGTCGCGAGCCACCAGCTCGGACTCGGGCGGCTCGACGACGTGCCGATGGAGCCGGCGGGCGCTGAACCCGCCCACCCGCGCGCGGCGGTTGCGGATCAGGGCCTCGGAGAGGCTGTAGGTCTCGGCCAGGTGCGCGAGGAGCGCCTGGCGGCCGCCGAGGGTGGCGAGCTCACGGTCGTCGGGGAAGCGGGCGCGAAGCGCGCCGACCGCCGAGGCGGCCTCGGCGTCGTCTCCCTCGAGCAGGGCGCGGACGGTGCGCGAGAGCGCCTCCTGACGTTCGATGCGCGCCCGGAATGACTGCGCGTCGGGCGCGGTCAGCGGGTCGAGGAGGGTGAGCAGCGCCCGGTACTCGGCCGGGTCGAGCTGCATCGGCGTCGCGGTGAGCAGCAGGAGACCCCAGGTGCGGGCGGCCAGCGCCTCGACGGCCGCGAACGCTTTCTCGGAGCGGAGGTGATGGGCCTCGTCGACGATGACCAGGTCCCAGCCGGCGGCGGCGATCTCCCGGACCTCGTCCGGCGAGCGGGAGAGCAGCTCGAGGCTGGTGACGACGCGGCTGAAGCGCTCCCACGGGGAGGTGTCCGGATCCTCGTGGCGGCTCCGGACGAGCCGGTCCCCATCCATCAGGGTGAACAGCTGCTGGAACTTGTGGAACAGCTCGGCGAGCCACTGCACCGTGAGGTGGCTGGGGGCGATCACCAGCACCCGCGCGGCGAGGCCGGAGAGCCGGAGCGCGGAGAAGATCATCCCCGCCTCGATGGTCTTCCCGAGCCCCACCTCGTCGGCGAGGACGAAGCGAGGCCGTCGCGCCGAGAGCACCCGCTGCACCACACCGACCTGGTGCGGCTTGACCATCACCCGGCTGGCGAGCAGCGCCCCGAGCGCGTCGTTCCGACGCTCCTCGTCGAGGGTGAGAGCCTGCCGGCGGAGGAGGAAGGCGCGCGCGTCCGCCACCCGGCCCTCGCGGAGGCTGGTGAGGAGGTCGGTGTCCGGGGGCGGCGCCTGCACCTCGGACTCGGGGAGCTCGTCCTCGCTCCCGTCCTGGTAGCGAAGCACGTAGCGACGGAGGCCCCGCCCTCCGGGCTCCTCGCCGGTGATGGTGGCCGCCCGACCCTTCGCCGTTCGGACCCGGTCGCCAGGGGCAAACGGGTGCGGGAGCAGGGAGTTGCCACGGGTGGAAACGAGGGTCGGCTGCGCGCGACCGGGGAACATCACCTCGGCCACCGCGCCGCCCTCGAGCGTCCGGACGAGATGCCCCACGCCCCACTCGGGCTGGAGGACGTAGCGGACCTTCATTCCCGGGACGAACGCCACGTGAGGCGTTTGCTCCGCTTTGCGCATCGACGCAAGCATCGCCGACTGCCGAACCAGAAGCCGACGTACGACTCCGGTCGGACTTGCGTCGGGACCCGGGGGGAGTCGCGTGGCGAGGCGCGTACCTGCCCGGCCGGGTCAGCGGGGCCGACCGGCAGGGGCGCGCGCAGCCTGCGGCCGGGGCGGTGCCCTGGCGGATGCGCGCGGTCAGCGCGCGGCCGGTTCCGCGGAGCCGAGCGTGGGCCGCGACTGCTGCGGGCCGAGCCCATGCAGGGCGAGCGCGTTCTCGCGAAGCACGCCCTTCCCGATCTCCAGCGCTTGCGTCCTGGTCACCATGCCGTCGCTGATCATCCGCGAGAGCGCGATCGCCAATGCCGCGCGGGTGGTCTCCGCGCCGAGGTAGGTCAGCTCCGGCCAGCGCAGCTGCGGCGCGGACGGGTCGGACGCCGCGTCGGTGGCGAAGCACACCCGCTCCGGGGCCAGCTCGAACCAGCGGCGGAGCGACTCACCCAGCTCGGTCGGCGAGCGAACCAGGTCCTGCACGCTCACGTCGGCGTAGACGTTCGGCCGGAGGAGCAGCGGACCGGTCTCCTTGTCGAAGGGGAAGCCCCCGTGGACCAGGAGCCACTTGGTCTTCTGCAGCGTGGGGTCCGCCATGGCCGAGCCGAGGAGGATCGGATTGCCGTTGCCCACGATGCCGGTCGCATCGCGCGACATCCCCGTCTTGACGTGTACCACCAGGCCCACCCGTCCAGCCTCCCGGGCCAGGTAGCGGAAGGTGTAATCCTGGAACGCCTTGAGGTCGGCCGGGCTGGCACCGAACTCCCCGCCGATCACCAGCCGGCCGTAGGCGGAGCGCGCGGCCTCGGCGTTCACCTCGTCGAAGTCGAGGCTGCGCCACGCCGAGATGCCGAGGTCGATGCCCACCGCGCCCTCGGAGACCCAGCGCTCGAGCGCCGCGGTCACCACCTTGCGCAGGTACTCGTCCAGTCCCTTGGGCAGGGTGTAGATCCGCGCGGCGATGAAGAACGGCTTCAGCGCCTCGGCCGAGTCCTGGGCGAACGGGCGGAGGAAGACGTCGGCGCGGGGCACGAAGCGGAAGCGCTCCAGGCCCTTTCCGGTGAGCGGCTCGCCGGAGACGATGGCCATCTCCACGTTCGCCTGGTCGAGCATGCGGGCGGAGAACTCTCCGTCCAGGTCCTCCACCAGGAGCTCACGGGCCTGCTGCAGATCGGCGAAGCGTTTCTCGGGCTCGGCGAAGCGCTTGTCCGAGGGGTCGGGGACGTTGACCTTGTAGAGCAGCTTCCAGGTGCGGGCCCACTCCGGACCGAGGCCGCGGAGCCGCAGCGGCAGGTCGGTCGCGCTGCGCTGCTGGGCGAGGGCCTTCCCCGCCGGCTCCACGCGGTTGATGAGGAGGTGGGAGTGCGCGTCCACCGCCTTCACCTTCGCCAGCTCGGTCAGCAGCGCGCGATCGGCTGCCTGGGCCAGGGCGGTGGAGGGCAGGACGGCGGCGAGGAGCAACGGAGCGAGCCGACGGACCATGGGCGAGGGCAAGCCTCTCACGGCTCGCCGACCCTGGCCATTCGCTCGGGCCCGGCTCTGGGTGCGACAACGGAGCAGGTCCTCCGAGCGCCGCGCGGCCGGCTCAGCCGAGCAGCGGAAGCAGGCTCCGGTAGAACGGCCGGAAATCCCCGCGAGCCCCGAGCAGCCGGAGATTTTGCTGCAGCCCACCGAAGGCCCGAAAGAACATCACGCCCTCGGCCGGCGGACGGATCTTCAGGAGCTGTCCCGCGTGCTGCAGAAAGAGCCTCCTGCTGTCGGAGGCCATGGTGTCGTTCCCGTAGTCGTAGTCGTCGGTGCGAAGGGCGCGGCCGGCGAGGTGGATCAGCTCCTCGAGCAGCGGGCGGGCCTGGTCGTCCGGAAGGTCCACGGTGAAGCCCACCCGGCGCGCCAGCGCGAGCAGGTCGATCGGCGCCTGCTCGAGCACCAGGTGGAACACGTCGCGATGACCCTGGAAGAACTCCCGGCTGAAGCGCTTCACGCTCCCGAAGTCGAGCACTCCCAGCCGTCCATCGGGCATCACGGTGAAGTTCCCGGGATGCGGGTCGGCGTGCACGGTGCCGTCGACCAGGAACGAGCCGTGGATCGCGCGGATCATCAGACCCGAGACGCGAAGCCGTTCGGCGTTGTCCGGGTGCGAGGCGAGGAAGGTCTTCAGGGTGTGACCGGGGATGAACTGCATCGTCAGCACCCGGGTGCTGGTGCGCTCGTCGATGATCTCCGGGACGACGATGTCCGGCATGCCCTCCGAGGCCCGGGCGAACTCACGTGCCAGCCGTCCCTCGCGGGAGTAGTCGAGCTCGTGCCCCAGCTCCTCGGCGAGCTCCCGAAAGTACTGGCGGCCGTCGAGCGCCCGGTGGGTCAGGGCCATGGTCCTCACCACCAGCCCCAGGTTGTCGATGTCGCTCCGGAGCGCCTGATCGATGCCGGGGTACTGGACCTTCACCACCACCTCGCGCCCGTCGCGCAGCCGGGCGCGGTGGACCTGTCCGAGGCTCGCGGCGGCCATAGGCTCGCGGCTGAACTCGGCGAACAGCACCTCGGGGCTGCCGCCCAGCTCGTCCTCGACGACCGCGGCCACCCGCTCGAAGGGCATGGGCGGAGCCTCGTTCTGCAGCCGGGAGAGGATCGCCCGCACCTCGGGCGGGAAGAGGTCCGGATCCATGCTGGCCGCCTGACCGAGCTTCATCGCCGCGCCCTTCAGATCGCCGAGCGTCCGTACCAGCTTCTCGGCGGTACCCTTCGAGAGGCTGCTCGGGTCGGCGCCGGCCAGCCGCTTCACCCCTCGGGTGAGCGCGTCGCTGCCGAGCTGTGCGCCGAGGCCGGCGAGCTTCCGGAGCCGGGCGAGTCGTGAGGACGGCGGCCCGTCCGGGTCGTTGGCCATGAGATCCCGCGGTCAGATAACGGGCCGCCTGTCGCCCCGCGGTCCGATGTCGAAGGTCGCCCGATGCCAGCATGTCGTCGGGGCGAGGGACCGTGCTACGCCAGCCCAGCGTGGAACGGTCGGGACGGGAATCGGGGCCGGAGAGCTGGGGGCGGTATCCCCCGGGGGTCCAGGAGGCGCTGCCGCTCGCCTGGGCGGATGACCCACTTCCGTCGGGGGCGCCCGTCCTGGCGTACGGAATGGGGCGGAGCTACGGCGACAGCTGCCTGAACGCCGACGGTCCGGTGCTCCTGACCCGGACGCTGCGGCGGTTCATCGGCTTCGACACCGAGGCCGGGGTGCTCCGGGCCGAGGCGGGGACTTCGCTCGGTGAGGTGACGGAGCTGGTGCTCGGCAGGGGTTGGCTGCCGCCGGTGCTGCCGGGAACCCAGTTCGTCACGCTCGGCGGCGCGGTGGCCAACGACATCCACGGGAAGAACCACCACCGCGCAGGGTGCTTCGGCCGGCACGTGCGAGCGCTGGGCCTGCGGCGCAGCGACGGGAGCGTGAGCACCCTCCATCCGGGCGATCCGCTGTTCGAGGCCACCATCGCCGGGCTCGGGCTGACCGGGCTCATCACCTGGGTGGAGCTCCAGCTGGAGCGCGTTCCGAGCGGGTGGGTCGAGACCGAGGGCATCCGCTTCGCCTCGCTCGAGGAGATGGAAGCGCTGGACGATGCGTCAAGGGACACCCACGCGCACACCGTGGCTTGGATCGACGGGCTGGCGCGTGGGAGGTCCCTGGGCCGGGGCGTCTACTTCCGGGGCAACATCGCCCAGGGGCCCGCGACACCGCCGAGGCGGCCGAGCCCGAGGAACATCTCCCTCGAGGCGCCCGAGTTCCTGCTCTCGCCGTTCCTCCTGCGGGCCTTCAACGCGCTCTACGACCACCTGCCCCGCGGGCGCTCGCGGACCTCGGTGTGGAAGTTCTTCCATCCGCTCGACGCGCTCGGGAGCTGGAACCGGCTGTACGGTCGACGCGGCTTCTTCCAGCACCAGTCGGTGGTGCCGGACATGGAGGGTGTGCGTGCACTGCTCGCGCTCACCTCGACGCGTGGACAGGGCGCGTTCCTCTCGGTGCTGAAGCGGTTCGGGCCGCTGACCTCGCCGGGGATGCTCTCCTTCCCGCGGCCGGGCTGGACCCTGGCGCTCGACGTGCCGAATCGCGGTGAGGAGAGCCTGGCCTACCTCGACGAGATGGACGCGGTGGTGCGGACCTACGGCGGAGCGATGTACCCGGCCAAGGACGCGCGGATGTCGGGCGAGACGTTCCGGCTCGGCTACCCCCGGCTGGACGCCTTCGCGACCTTCATCGACCCGGCGTTCCGGTCGCGTTTCTGGTCGCGGGTGATGGGATGAGCACGGCGCGACGGGTGCTGGTCCTCGGCGCGACGAGCGCCATCGCCCAGGCAGTGGCGCGGGTCTACGCGGCGGGAGGCGCCCGGCTTGCGCTGGTGGCCCGCTCGCGGGACCACCTGGCGACCGTGGCCGACGACCTCGCGGTGCGCGGGGCGGAGGTGGTGCTGCAGCGGACCGTGGACCTGTGCCAGCTCGAGCGGCACCGGAGGCTCGTCGCGGAGGCCGAGCAGGCGCTGGACGGCCTCGACGTGGTCCTGGTGGCCCACGGGGTGCTGCCCGACCAGAAGGCCTGCCAGGACGACCCGCGGCGCGCGGTGGCGTCGTGGGACGTGAACTTCGCCAGCGCGGCCACGCTGATGGAGGCGGCAGCCGAGCGGATGGCGGTGGCGGGACATGGCACCATCGGCGCGATCTCCAGCGTCGCGGGGGACCGCGGCCGGGCAGACAACTACGTCTACGGCGCGGCAAAGGCGGCGCTGACGGCGTACGCCGGCGGGCTCGGACACCGGCTCCGCGGAACCGGAGTGACCGTGGTCACCATCAAACCGGGACCGGTGGACACACCGATGATCGCTGGCCGAAAGCTCTCGCCCCGGCTGGTCGCCGACGTCGACGTTGCGGGCCGGAGGATCCACCGGGCACTCGAGCGAGGGGAGCGGGTGGTCTACGTGCCCGGGAAGTGGCGGTGGATCATGGCCGTCATCCGCGCCCTGCCCGTCCGGGTGTTCGAGCGCCTCGAGGTCTGAGCCCGCGCTCGGCGGGCCTTGGGGCGCCCGTAACGAGGTGTCTGACACCTCGCAGCGGACACCTCGCAGCGCTGTCCAGGCGTATGATTTTTCTCGTCTTTGTCTCCTGCCGCCGGCCAGCCAGGCATTGACAGGCATTGCTATCTTGACCAACATGCCGGTCGTGCAAGCTCCTGCGCAGCTGCCGGTTCAGGTCCTCGAGGCAGCCGACGCGGCTGCGGCCCTGCTCGAGCCGGCCCGGCGGCGCATCCTGACAGTCCTCCGGGAGCCAGACTCCAGCGCGGGTGTCGCCCGCCGCCTCGGGCTTCCACGGCAGCGCGTCGGGCACCACGTCCGTGCCCTCGAGGCGGCGGGCCTGCTCACCTGCGTCGGCGAGCGGAAGAGGCGGAACTGCGTCGAGAGGCTGCTGCAGGCCACCGCGCGGTCGTATGTCCTCGCACCCCAGCTCCTCGGCCAGCTCGGCGTCTCCACGGACGAGGTCCAGGACCGCTTCTCCAGCACCTACCTGCTCGCGGCGGCGAACCGGGTCGTGCAGGAAGTGAGCGCGCTCCGCCCTCGCGCCGAGGCGGCAGGGAAGAAGCTGCCCACGCTCACGCTCCAGACCGAGATCCGCTTTGCCTCCGCCCGCTCGCAGAACGCCTTCCTCGAGGAGCTGCTCGCCGCCTTCGCCGATCTCGTCGCGAGGCACCACCATCCCGACGCCACCGCGGGCCGCTCGTTCCGACTCTCGCTCTTCGGCCACCCGGCGCTCCCAACCACCCCAGCCTCCGGAAATCCCCCCGCACAGGAGACGACGGCATGAGCGACCCGCCCAAGAAGCCGCAACGAACGCTCACCCTCGAGGCCCGGCTCCCGGCCACGCCCGAGCAGGTGTCGCGAATGCTCACCGATCCCGCCGAGCTCGCACGGTGGTTCGCACCGTACGTCGACGGCTCCGGGCGAGTCGGCGAGCTGCTGACTCTCAGCTGGGGCCCTGACGTCACGTGGCGCACGCGGGTGGAGGCAGTCGAGCCCGGGAGGCTCGTCCGCTGGTGCGATGCACCTGCCGACCAGCAGGGCGGTCCACCGGCCGGCATGGTGATCGAGTGGACCCTCGGTACCGAGTCCGGAGGCACCCGCCTGCGATTGGTCCACTCCGGCTTCGGCGAGGGGGGGGACTGGGACGAGCAATACGACGGCACCGAGGCGGGGTGGAGCTTCTTCCTCTGGCACCTCGGCGAGACGCTCCGCCATCATCCCGGCAAGCCGCGGGTCGTGGTCTGGGAGCGAAGAGCGAGCGTGCTCTCCCGTGAGGAGATCGGGGCCCGGCTCTTCGGTCCGATCGGTCTGGCGCTCGACCCGGACCGGCCGCAGCCCGGTTCGGTCGCGCACCTTCGGCTTGCCGGGTCCCGGCGACGGTTCGAGGTGGAGCACGTCCGGCTGCCCACGCATCTCTGGGGAAGGCTCCCCGACCTGGATGGCGCGTTGCTCCTGGCGGAGATGGAGCCCGGCAGGACCGGGCCGGTCCAGACCGGTCTCTGGCTCAGCACCTGGGGTCTCGACGCCGCAAGCCTGGACACCGTCCGGACTGGCCTTCGCTCCATGGCGGACGCGGTGTTCAGTCCCCCTGCCGGGTGAGACCGCGGCCGTTGCTCCTCCCGGTGGCCCTCCCCAGCTTCGGCCCCCCCCCGGCCCTCTGCCTGAGCGGGAAGGCCAGGGAGTCCCCCCGTGAGACCGACGTCCGGGGGCTGGCCGGGCCCCAGGGCCGCTCACCGGACCAAACAGGCGCGCCACCCGCGTTCCGGAAGTCCCTGGCGTCCGACCCTTCAAGTCGGCCCCCGGTGTGTGCTAAGCGCCCGCCCGCCACGGAAGGGGGTGAACTCCCCGCATCCCCGTGGAACGAGGCTGCGCTGAAGCGTCCGCGCGATGCGGGCGGCCAACCCCTCGATCTTCCTTTCGAGGAGACGTGCACATGATCTCGTCACGCACCCCCGGGGCCTACCGGGGTCTTCGGGGCCTGGCCCGCTGGACGGCCCTTGCCGGGCTGGTCCTGTCCGGTTCGGCCTTCGCCAGCGAGGCGGAGCTGCAGCTACCCGATCTCAGCAGGATCGGCTTCCTGGGCGGCATCAGCGGCCGGTCGCTCCTGATGTGGGGCCTGCTGGTCTGCCTCTTCGGCTTCGGCTTCGGGATCTACCAATTCACCAAGCTGCGGCAGCTGCCGGTCCACAAGTCGATGCTCGAGATCAGCGAGCTCATCTACGAGACCTGCAAGACCTACCTGATCACCCAGGGGAAATTCATCCTCGTCCTCGAGGTCCTGGTCGGCGCGGTGATGGTCCTCTACTTCGGCGTCCTTCAGCACATGGACGCGATCAAGGTCATCACCATCCTGCTCTTCAGCCTCATCGGCGCGGGCGGGAGCTACAGCGTCGCCTGGTTCGGGATCCGGGTGAACACCTTCGCCAACAGCCGGACAGCCTTCGCCAGCCTCCGGGGGAAGCCCTTTCCCTGCTACGTCATTCCCCTCCGCGCCGGGATGAGCATTGGGATGGCGCTGATCAGCACCGAGCTGCTGATCATGCTCTGCATCCTGCTCTTCGTTCCGCGGGACTTCGCCGGCCCGTGCTTCATTGGATTCGCGATCGGCGAGTCGCTCGGGGCCGCGGCCCTCCGCATCGCCGGCGGCATCTTCACCAAGATCGCCGACATCGGCTCGGATCTCATGAAGATCGTCTTCCACATCAAGGAGGACGACGCCCGGAACCCCGGGGTGATCGCCGACTGCACGGGGGACAACGCCGGCGACTCGGTCGGTCCGTCGGCGGACGGCTTCGAGACCTACGGGGTCACCGGCGTGGCCCTGATCACCTTCATTCTCCTCGCGGCACACGACCCCGCGGTCCAGGTGCAGCTCCTGGTCTGGCTGTTCGTGATGCGGGTGATGATGATCGTCGCCAGCTTCGTCTCCTACGTGATCAACGAGGCGATCCAGTCGGTGCGTTTCAATGACGCCACCCACATGAACTTCGAGGCGCCGCTCACCTCGCTGGTGTGGATCACCTCGCTGGTCTCGGTCGCGGTGACCTTCATCATCAGCTACCTGGTGATCCCCGGCCTGGGCGACGGCACCTTCTGGTGGAAGCTCTCGGCGATCATCACTTGTGGAACGCTCGCCGGCGCGATCATCCCCGAGGTGGTCAAGGCCTTCACCTCGGTGGACTCGGCCCACGTCCGTGAGGTGGTGACCTCCGCGCGCGAGGGCGGCGCGTCCCTGGACATCATCTCCGGTCTGGTCGCGGGCGACTTCAGCGCCTACTGGCTGGGCCTGGTCATCGTCGCGCTGATGGCCACCGCGTTCGGGATCAGCACCCTGGGCCTGGGCGCGCTGTTCCCGGTGGCGGGGAGCACCATCGACCCCTCGGCGGTGTTCGCCTTCGGCCTGGTGGCCTTCGGCTTCCTCGGGATGGGCCCGGTGACCATCGCCGTCGACAGCTACGGCCCGGTGACCGACAACGCGCAGAGCGTCTACGAGCTGAGCCTGATCGAGAACATTCCCGACGTGTCCAACAAGGTCCAGAAGGAGTTCGGGTTCAGGCCGGACTTCGAGAAGGGCAAGCAGTTCCTCGAGGAGAACGACGGGGCCGGCAACACCTTCAAGGCCACCGCCAAGCCCGTGCTCATCGGAACCGCAGTGGTCGGCGCGATGACGATGATCTACTCGATCATCGTGCTGCTGACGAACGGGTTGACCCAGGGAATCGAGAACCTGTCCCTGCTGCACGCGCCCTTCCTGCTCGGCCTGATCACCGGCGGGGCGATCATCTTCTGGTTCAGCGGCGCCTCGATGCAGGCGGTCTCCACCGGTGCCTACCGCGCGGTGGAGTTCATCAAGCGGAACATCAAGCTCGAGGGCGTGGAGAAGGCCTCGGTCGAGGACAGCAAGCGGGTGGTGGAGATCTGCACCCAGTACGCCCAGAAGGGGACGATCAACATCTTCCTGGTGGTGTTCTTCACCACCCTGGCGTTCGCCTGCGTCGAGCCATTCTTCTTCGTGGGTTATCTCATCTCCATCGCCGCCTTCGGTCTGTACCAGGCGATCTTCATGGCCGACGCCGGTGGCGCCTGGGACAACGCGAAGAAGATCGTGGAGACCGAGCTCAAGGCGAAGAACACCGAACTGCACGCCGCCACCGTGGTCGGCGACACGGTGGGCGATCCCTTCAAGGACACCTCGAGCGTGGCGATGAACCCGATCATCAAGTTCACCACCCTGTTCGGGCTTCTCGCGGTCGAGCTGGCCATCACCCTGCCCCGGACCACCAGCGCCATCCTCGCGGTGCTCTTCTTCGTCATCGCGGTGGTCTTCGTCTGGCGGTCCTTCTACCGGATGCGCATCGAGACCAGCCCGGCCGAGGCGAAGGCCCCGGTCCCGGCCAAGGCCGCGTAAGGGCCACCGGTCGTTTGGTCTCACCGTCGCCCGCCCGAGCCCTCGTGCTCCGGGCGGGCGTCGCCGTTCCGGGGCGGGCAAGGGATCCGCCGGAGCGGCGGCCCTCTGGTAAGCCCGGGCGACATGGAAAGTCACGTTCGCCGAGTGCGCCTCGGGGTGCCGGCGCTGCTGGTCGCCTCGATCGCCGGGTGCGCCCACACGCCTCCCCCAGCCGGCCACACCATCGTCCAGGTGAACGTCGTGCCGGAATTCCTCGACGCGTGGGACACGGTCCGGACCGCTCCGCGACCGGAGCAGGTGGCGCGCACCCGACAGGCACTGCTCGGCTCCCATCCCGAGCTCTTCGGTGCCGAGATCTTCGGGCCAGGAGCGGCGCTCGACCGCGACCTCGAGCGGCTGATGGTCGAGATGCCCCGGCTCGAGCCAAAGCTGCGGACGCTGGCCGAGCGGATGCCTGGCGAGGTGGAGCGCAGCACGCGGCGCTTCCTGGACCAGTTCCCTGAGCTGGCCTGGTCGGGTCCCGTCGCCACCAGCCTCTCCTTCAGCGAGTTCGAGGCGGTGTGGCGGACAGTGTCAGGACGGCGGACGCTGGTGCTCGGGCTCGACGCCATCGCCTTCTACCGGGGCCCCTACGTACCGCTGGAGCCCCTCCTCGACCACGCCCTCGGCTCGGCGCTGCTGCCTCCATGGAGCGGCCCGGGACCCGCGCCCCTCTGGTGGGCGCTGTGGGAAGAGGGCTTCCCGCTGGCCCTGGTCAGAACCATCGATCCGGGGGCGACCGAGTCCGATCTCCGTCTCGCGCCCGGCGCGGGAGACCCGCGGGCCGTGGCCGCGCTGGCCCGCAGGGTTCGGGGCTCGCTCGACTCGACCCGCGCCGCCGACCGGCGGGCGAGCGGCGTGGACGCGTCGGAGGGCCCGCAGGCCACGGTGGGGCGCTGGCTCGCGCTCGGGGTGGCGCAGCAAGTCGTCGCGGGGCACTCCCTTCACGATGCGGCCCGGCTCGCCGGGCCCCAGCTCCGGGCGGCGATCGACACCGCGCTCGCCGCCATCGAGCGTCCGGGGAGCTGAGGCCCGCAGGGGATCGCGGACGGCCACGACCGAGTACGGCGTGCCGTCACACCCGACCGCCTGAGAGACGAGCTTGGCGGCGGCTTGGCGCGCTCCGGACCGGCGTGTTAACGCCCCTGCCCCGCCGAGGTAGGAGGAGTCCGAGACGCCGTGGGCAACGCCGGGATGTCACTCTTGCGCTTCACCTTCCTCGGCACGTCGGCCGCCCAGCCGACGATCCACCGGAACCTCTCCGGCCTGGCGGTGAAGGCGGACTCGGACCTCCTGCTCTTCGACTGCGGCGAGGGGAGCCAGCGGCAGATGATCCGCTACGGCACCGGCTTCTCCGTGGACGCGGTCTTCTTCACCCATTTCCACGCCGACCACTACCTGGGAATCATCGGCTTCCTGCGCACGCTGGGCATGATGGGCCGCGAGGAGAGGCTGGTGCTCCACGGCCCTCCCCCGGCAAAGCGGCTGCTGAACCAGGCGGTGCACCTCGGCGTGGATCAGCTCGGCTTCCCGCTGGAGATCATCGAGCTGAAGGACGGCGACAAGGTCCAGCGGCACGGCTACGCGGTGCGGGCGGTGGGGGTGCAGCACCGCATCAACGCGCTCGGCTACGTGCTGGAGGAGGACGTGCGCGCGGGCCGCTTCAACCTCGAGCGCGCCCGGGCGCTGGGCGTCCGCGAGGGGCCAGACTTCGGGCGGCTGCAGCGAGGCGAGTCGGTGGTTGCGCTCGACGGGAAGACGGTGAAGCCCTCCGACGTGATGGGAGCCGCCCGGCCCGGGCGGAAGCTGGTGCTCTCGGGCGACACCCGGCCCTGCGAGGCGATGGCCGAGGCGGCGCGCGAGGCGGACATCCTCATCCACGAGTCGACCTTCAGCGACGACGACCAGGCCCGGGCGCTCGAGACGCGGCATTCGACGGCGCGCGAGGCCGGCCGCATCGCCCAGCAGGCCGGCGCGCACCGCCTCATCCTCACCCACCTCAGCTCGCGGTACGACACCGACTTCGGGCGGCTGCTCGCCCAGGCGCGCGAGGAGTACCAGGGCCCGGTCGAGGTCGCGCACGACGGGTTGACCGTCGACCTGCCCGTCCGGGAGTGAGCCACGCCGGCTGAGCTCGAGGCCTCTCCGCTCGCCCGGAACCTCCCCGATCGCTCCTCGGTGGCCCGTTCATCGTGCGCAGGCCGTTGCGCGACCTGCGCAGATCCGAGCGGAGACGGCACGCGTTGCCCGGTCCAGGCCGTACCATGCGCCGCATGGTCCGTCGCGCCGGGCGCAACATCGATCCGTCCTCGAGCGGCACGCCAGGCAACTGCGGGCGCGCGCAAGTCCGCGGCTCCCCTCGAAAAGGCGCCTGGCAAGACGCGTGCAATCCCGGATGACCGTTCCGCCCGAACTCCTCGCGGCGGGAACTTCGGGAGGTCCCGTCATGCGTCGCACGATCTTGTTTGCATTCTTCCTTCTCGCCGCCTGTGGCGGTGGAGTTCGCAAAACCGATGCGGTGAATCAGTCGCCCAGCATCAGCGCCCTGCGTCAGGCCTACCTGCTTTCGGCCGAAGGGCAGGCGGTGATCGCCGACTTCGCCAAGACGTCCAGCGAGGACGCGCTCGACTCCTGCCTGAACGCCTGGGTCGAGGACGCCGGCGGACCTGCGCTCTCGGGCGGGCCGGTCGCCAAGCCCGACGCCGCCGGGTTCCGCGCGTTCCTCTCCGATTGTCTGGGGAGCGCCGTGCCGGGTGACGCCCGTTCGGGGCCCATCAGCGCTCGCGGCTCGAACCCCGCGCCCCTGGCCCGGAACAGCCCCGCCCGGTAATTCCTGATCGGGTCCAGCTCCCAGTAGCATCGAGGGCCGCATTCATGGCGGCCCTTCGTGTTTCATGGCCCTGGGCGCTGGCCCTGGCGACAGCAGCGACGGGGGTGGCGCTGCTCGCCGGCCGGGTGCCAGGGGTCCGCAACGCCGAGGACGCCGCGTACGACCTGCGCCTGACCAGCTTCTCGCCCCCGCCGGCCCGGGAGAAGGACGTGGTCATCCTCGGCGTCGACGACGCCACGGTGCAGGGGCTCCGGGCCAACGAGAGCTACGCGCGCGCCTGGGGAAACTGGCCCTACGCCCGCTCGCTCTGGGCACGGGTGCTGACCCACCTCGAGGCGATGGGCGCGCGCGGGGTGGTGCTCGACTTCACCATGGACGAACAGAGCACCGACCGCGGACAGGACGCGCTCCTCCGCGACACCATCGCCCAGCTGCACATCCCGGTCGCCGTCGGCTACGCGGTCAACGTCCCCTCCCAGAACGGCGAGCCGCTGCCGGCGGTGACGCCGCACAACTGGACGGTGCAGTCCCGGGCGCCGCGCGCGCGGGTGAGGTCCGAAGACCCGTTCGCCCCGCCCGACGGCACCGAGGCCCCGCCGACACCCGAGCTGGTGGCGAGCGTGCTCGCCTTCCCGGTCCGCTCGGAGCGCCCGCTGCCGGACCTCTCGGTGGACCTGCCCGGCGCGGCGCGGACGATGCGACACCCGGTGCCGCCGGTCGGGCCGCTGCTCGACGTGGTGCCTGCGCTCGGGCTCGTCTACCCGGAGCCGGACCCGGATGGGAAGTTGCGCCGCACCCGCTTCGCCTACACCGACGGCACCAACCGCTATGTCACGATCGCGGTGGCGCTGGCCGCGGATCTGCTCGGGGCCGACGCCCTGGTGCTCTCCCCGGGAAGCCTCCAGCTCGGCCCTCGCACCCTGGCCATCGACGACGACGGCAGCGCGGCGCTCGACTACGGCGGGACGCTGGGACAGCGGTTCGACGCCCGGAGCCTGCTCGCAGTGGTCGACGACTCGGTCCGCCGCGAGCACGGCCAGCCCCCCCAGCTCGCACCGGACCTCTTCCGGGACAAGGTGGTGCTCATCGCCGGCTTCGCGGTGGGTACCTTCGACATGAAAGCCACGCCGTTCGACAGCGCGACGGTGGGAGTGGTGAAGCCCGCGACCGAGCTGGCCGCGCTGCTCGGCGGCCGCTTCATCACCCGGGCGCCCTCCGGCGTCACCGCCGCCCTCGCCTTCCTCTTGGCGCTGGGCTCCGCGTTGCTCCTCCTCGCCACGCGGAACGTCTGGGTCGAGGGGCTCTGGCCCCTCGCCGCGCCGGTGCTGCTCTTCCTCGCCACGGGCTGGCTGCTGGTCTGGGCCAAGCTGCACGTGGCGCTGGTCATCCCGGTGCTGGCGATCTCCATCGCCAACCTCGCCGCGGTGGCGGTGAACCACCTCTACGCCGACCGGGAGCGGGCGCGGGTGAAGGCGATGTTCAGCCGCTACCTCTCACCCCAGGTGGTGGACCAGCTGGTCGCCCAGCCCGAGCTGCCGCGCCTGGCGGGCGAGCAGATCGAGGTCACCGCCTTCTTCTCCGACATCAAGGGCTTCAGCACCTTCAGCGAGCGCTTCGCCCAGGACCCGCAGGGGCTGGTCCGGGTGCTCAACACCTACCTGACCCGGGTGAGCGGGGTGCTGCTCCAGCACGGGGCCTGCCTCGACAAGTACATCGGCGACGCGGTGGTGTGCATCTTCGGAGCGCCGCTCCGCACCGAGGACCACGCGCTCCGGGCCTGCGCCGCGGCGCTGGACGTCCAGGCGGAGGTGGAGCGCATCCGCACCGAGTTTGCCGCGCAGGGACTGCCCGACGTCTACACCCGCGTCGGCCTCAACACCGCGGTGATGTTCGTCGGCAACTTCGGCAGCGAGCAGCTCTTCAACTACACGGCGATGGGCGACGGGATGAACCTCGCATCCAGGCTCGAAGGGGCGAACAAGCCGTACGGCTCGCGCATCCTCATTGGCCCGCGGACCCAGGCGCTGGTGTCGGAGGCCTTCGAGACCCGCGAGCTCGACCGGGTCCGGGTGGCCGGCAAGCACGAGGCGGTGGCCATCCACGAGCTCCTGGGCCGGAAGGGAACCCTGTCGTCCCGGAAGCACCAGGTCTGCGCCCTCTACGCCCAAGGGCTGGCGCTCTGGCGGGGCGCCCGGTTCGCCGAGGCACGCGACACCTTCGCCCGGGCGGTCGGCGTCGACCCGGAAGACGCGCCTTCCCGGGCTCTGCTGGCGCGGTGCGACAGACACGTGACGTCACCGCCACCGGCTTTCGATGGAGTCGTCGACCTGGACAAGTAGACTGACGCGCCTGCTGGAGGGTGTTCCGATGCGACAGTCAGCAACGGTGCTGGCGCTCGTTCTGGGTGCGGGCGCGGCGTGGGCGCTTGCCCCGGGAGACCGGGTGTACGTCCGCGGAAGGGACGTGGCCGTGCTCCAGAGCACCGCCGTCAACGCGGTGACCCTGGCCAAGCTCCAGCCGGGAGACGCGGTGCTGTGGCGCGGCGCCGACAAGAAGAAGCCCACCTGGCACCGGGTGGAGACAAAGGGGACGAGCGGGTTCGTCTACTTCGCGAACCTCTCCCTGAGCCCCCCGGCCTCGGAGCTGCTCACCTCGCCCGGCGGGGCGAAGAAGGTCGACGCCCAGGCCTTCGCCAGCTCGGGCGCCGCCGGCAAGGCCCTGACCGAGGGAGCCATCCGCTACGGCAACCAGGACGAGAAGAACAAGGGCGAGATGCATCCGACGATGAAGGAAGCCGTCCGGCAGACCCAGACGCTGGAGGCCATCGCCGTGCAGCGCACCGACGCCGAGCTCGACGCGCAGGCGGCACGGGTCACCGGGGGGCAGCAGTGAGGCGCGCGCTCCTGTCCCTCGGTGCCCTGGGCCTCGTGGCGTGCAGCGCCGCCGCGGGCTTGATGAAGGGGGACCCCAACTCCATCGTCAACGGGCTCGCCGAGTCGACCACCACGGTGGTCGGCCTCACCCAGGACCTCTCCAAGTGCGACCAGATCGGCGCGGCCGAGGTCAGCTTCGACGAGGAGCGAACCATCGGCGGCACGGTGGCGCTCAACTGGGTGCAGCAGGGCGGCGGGCTCCTGGTCGACGTGCCGACGGGCGAGGCGAGCGCGCTCGGCAATCCGAAGACGCTGGGCGTCCAGGACACGCCCCGGAACCAGCTGCACAAATACCTGAACGTGGTGGGGAGGAATCTCGCCTCGCGCTCGACCCGCCCCAGCTTGCAGTGGACCTTCGGAGTGCTGGACTCGGAGGTGGTGAACGCGGTCTCCGCGCCCGGGGGCTACGTCTTCGTGACCCGCGGGCTGCTCAAGCGGGTCAACAACGAGGCGGCGCTGGCCGGCGTCCTCTCGCACGAGATCGCCCACGTGACGCGCAAGGACGCCTTCGCCATCTACCAGAGGACCAAGGTCGACCAGTGCAAGAGCCTGGCGTACGCCAAGGCCGGCCAGAAGGAGGGCGCGGCGGTGCTGCGAACGTACTCGCCGGGATTCATCAACCAGGCCTACTCGGCGTTGCAGGCGTTCAGCGGAGGCGCGCTGGACCTGAATGCCGCGGCGAACAACGCGCTCCTGACGCTGTTCAGCGACGAGTTCGTCCACCGCTACCTGGAGGGCGGCTACGCCCGCGACCAGGAGATCCAGGCGGACGCGACCGGGCTCGAGCTGGCGGTGGCCTCCGGGTACAGCCCGCGCGGGTTCGTGGACTTCATCGGCGCGCTACCCCCTGGACAGAACTTCTTCGCCCACCACCCGGCGCCCAGCGACCGGGTGGCCTCGATGAAGCTGCTGCTGGGGAAGACGCGGATGGCGAGCATGACGTCCGGCCCGGTGGGTTCGCCGTTCTCCCCGTTCAGCCAGGACATGTCGCAGCTGCCGCTGGTGCCGCTGCACGACGAGCTGGCCGCCGCACGCTGAGCCTGGACGCGCCGCGCCCCTGCGCGGCTCCTCAGGCGTCCCCCTGGGTTCGGGGGTTCGGAACCCTCAGCGGCGCGCGGCCTCGGTCAGGGCGCGGTGGACCGACTCGAGCGCCTTGCGGGCCTCGAGCAGCTCCGCGCGCTCGGCGGTGAGGTCCGCCACCTGGCGGGCGAGGGTGTCCCGCTCGGCGCTCAGGACCTCGACGCTGCGCCGGAGCTGGACCGACTCGTCGCGGAAGCGCTCCAGCTCCCCGGCCAGACGCTCCTCCTCGGAGAGGCTGTCGGCGAGCTCGGCGTCCTTCTTCGCCAGCACCGACGAGAGCCGCTCGCGCTCCTCGCGCTCGGCCGCGGCCTGGGTCCGGGCGTCCTGCACTGCCAGCAGCGCCTCGTCGCGCTCACCTTCGACCGACTGTAGCTCGCGCTCCAGCTCGGAGAGGAGACCGGCCCGCTCCTCCATCTGTACCGCCAGCCGGCGGGCCTCCTCCACGCGGCCACGGGCCTCCTCGGTGGCGCGCTCGGCGGCGCGCCGGGAGACGTCCAGGTCGTGCTGGAGCGCGGCGTTGTGCTGCTTCACCGCGGTGAGCTCCGACTGAAGCTGGGCGATGCGCTCCACCGCCAGGACGCCCGCGGCGGCGACGCTGGTGGGAAGCGGCTCGGGGCGCGGATGCTCGCGAACGGTGCGCAGCCGCTCACGCAGCCGCTCACGGCGCGAGGCGTTGTCGTCGGGAGGGGGCGCGGAGGCACGACGCACCGGGGGCTCGACCTCCACCGAGTCGGTCACGACCACCGTCTCGGTGCGTACCGTCGCGGATGGGCGGCGCTCGGTGACCGCGGCGGAGGTGGCGCTGGTGGGAGCCGGAGTCGCCGGGGGGGAGGCACGGACGGGCGCCGGCGCTGGCGCCGGAGGGCGCCGCTCGCCTCGTGCCGACGGGGCGGGCGAGGAGGCGCGTCCGGATGGGACAGGAGAGGAGGACACCGAGGGAGCGCGGGCCGACGGTCCGGGCGCCGGCTCGGGGGCGCGGCGGGCCGACGGTGGGCCGGAGACCGCGGTCGATCCGCGGGGCACCGAGCCGTTCGCTCCGGTCGCACCGCGTGCTCGCGCGCCGACCGCCACGGGGACCTGCTCCTCCTCCACCACCGGCGCTGCCACCGCGGCGGCCTCGCGAAGAGTCGCCTCCACGCGGCTCCGGGTCGAGACCTCCGCGGCCTCCTCCTCGACCGTCGCCCGGGCGGCCGCGGCGAGACCCTCGCGGGCAGTGGGCGCGTGGGCGGCGGCGGGCTGACCCGCCACCTGCGCGGCGACCTCGTAGACCCAGTCCTCGTCGGGGGCCCGCGTCTCGGGCGCGACAGGCTCGGCAGGCGACCCGCCGAGCTTCAGCCTCGGCTTGGCGCGAGACACGTTCTGGTCGAAGGCTTTCTTCATCGGCTCTCCACCTACCCCGCCCGCGCGTCGGTGGCCGCCCGTGCCCGGGACTGCTCCAGCCGGTGCAGCACTTCCCTCAGGAACGCGTCCACGTCGTGCGCGCCCTTGGAATCCCGCTCGGCGATGAACACCGGCACACCCTCGCTCGAGGCCTGAGCAAACTTGGTGCACTGCCGTACCAGGGTGGTCAGGAGGTATTCCGGGTAGTGCTCCCGCAGCGCGGCCAGGGCCTCCTTGGCCAGCTTGTAGGTCTGGTTGTACGCATTGACGACGATGAACACGTGGTCGAGCACGTGGTTCAGGTCCTCCTCGAGGCTCTGCACCGTCTCGAACAGCAGCTTCAGCCCATGGAAGGACAGGAAGTCCGGCAGCACCGGGACGATGAGGTCCTGCGCCGCCATCAGCGCGTTCAGGTTCAAGAGCCCGAAGGACGGCGGCGCGTCGAAGACCACGACGTCGTAGCGGTCCTCGATCTCCTCCACCGCCTTCCGCAGCTTGAACTCCCGGCCGGCCATGGGCATCAGCGCCAGGTCCACCGTGCTCATGCCGAGGTTGCTGGGGACGAAGTCCAGGTTGGGCAGCGGGGTGTGCTGGATGGCCTCGGACAGCGGCACCTTCCGGACCAGCACGTGGAGCAGGGTCTTCTCGAAGTCTTCGCCCTCGTAGCCGAGGCACTTGGTGGCGTGGCCCTGGCTGTCGAGGTCGACCAGGAGCACCGCATAGCCCAGCTCGGCCAGACGGTAGGCGTACGACGTGGAGAGCGACGTCTTCCCGGTGCCGCCCTTGAAGTTGAGGAACAGCTGCCTCCGCCGCCCGAGCGGGCGCGGGTAGACCCGGAGCGCCTTGCGCAGCGCCCAGAGGTCCTGCGCCGAGTAGCTCTCCTGCTCCAGCGCGGACCGGAGCGCCTTGGGGGGGATGCCGAGCAGCTCGGCGGTCGTCTTCGGGGTGTAGATGGGGAGTTCCATCTGGTCAGTCCTCGTGCTTCGTCAGGCGACGAACAGCTTCGCCCCGCGGCGGACCACCTGCCCGCGCGCCGTGAGAAGTGCTGCGGCCTCGATCACCCGCTCGTCCGTCACGCCCAGGTGCGTCGCCAGGTCCACCACCGTCCGCCCGCGCATCGAGGTCCGGAGCTCCGAGGCGATCTGCCGGCACAGCGCCTCGTCGGCGTGCAGGCTCGCGCCGGGATGCTCGCGGGCAGCGGGCGGGAGCGTCACCTCGATGCGGGCAGGCGCGGGTTCCGGCTCGGGCACCAGGCGGGTGTCCGTCGGTGGAGCTGGCTCGGCGGCGTGCAGCGGCGCCGGTGAGTCGGGCCCGGGCCCGCTCGCAGCGAGATCGGGCGCGGCCTGCAGCGCAGCGGAGCGCGCCGCCAGGGTCAGGGCACGGGCGCGCTCGGACAGAGGCACCGAGGCGACCGTCGCCAGCCTCCGCACCTCCCGCCGGCGCTCCTCCTCCGAGAGCGTGGCGACGTGACCCACCTCGATGCCGAGGAGGCCCGAGAGGGTCCGGGCGGCGGCGCGGCGGACACCGAGGTCCGGATCCTCCAGGGCCCCCAGCAGCCGCGTCCGTGCCTGCTCGCCTCCCGCGGCGCCGGCGGCGAGCACGGCCAGCCGGCGGACCTCGGGATCCGGATCGCGTGAGACCTGCCGCTCGACCTCGAGCATCCGTTCCGGCCCGAGCGACACGGCGAGGAGCGCGGTCCGGCGGCGGACCGAGGCGTCGGGGTCGTGCGCGGCGCGGGAGAGGTGCGCCGTGGCGGCGTCCGGGTCCAGATGGGTGATGGCCCGGAGCGCCGCGATGCGCACCGTCGCCTCGGGCGCGCCGAGCAGCGGCTCGACCACGGCCGCGCCCTCGCGAGTGGCCAGGGCGCGGAATGCCTCGAGCAGCGCGACCAGCACCGTCTCGTCCCGCTCCGCGTGGAGTGCCACCGCAAGAGCGGGGGCGGCGGTGCGGTCACCGAGCATACGCAGGCGCTCGGCGGCGCGAGACCGGGCGGTGGGATCCGGGCTCGACAGCTCGCGGATGGAGAAGCCGAAGAGGCTCTCCTCACCGAGCCGGGGGCTCGGGGGCACGGCGAGGCGCCCCTGCTCGAAGAGACGCTCGGCCTCGCGGGTCACGGAGAGGATGGTCGCCGCCGAGTCGACCGGCGGCTCGGGCGTGCTCCGGGTGGGCATCGGGGGAGCACCCGGAAGGGCACCGCCCGGGGACGATGCTCGCAGCGAGGACCGCGGGGCGTTGGCGTGCAGCGCCACCACCGTCTCCAGCGCCGGCGCCTCGGCACGCTCCGGCGCGGCCCCGTCCAGCATCGCCCCGGGCTCGCTCCGTCGTGCCGCAGACACCTCGGGCACCCGGAGCGCGATGGCCTCGGCCCGCAGGTCCGCGATGAACCCGGCGAGGTCGAAGTCCAGCCCGGCCGCGTGACCCTGGATGCGCGAGGCCTCCAGCACCTTCCCCATCAGCCCGGCGCGTTCGGCCCGCATCGCGTCGACCACCCGGGCGGCCTCCTCGCGGTCGCGGTGGGCCCGACCGAGCTCCACCTCCAGCTCGGCCACGCGGCGGCGCAGCTCGACCTCACGCTGGGAGGCGGCGGCGAGATCGGCGCGCAGGGCCTCGGCCTCCGCCCGGAGAGTCGCCGCGTCTGCCTGAAGCGCCTCCGAGCGTGCCTCGAAATAGACGATCTTCTCGAGGGCACTCCTCAAGAGTGCCTCTGCCCGTCCGTCGCTCACCAGGCTGGGCAGTGTACAGGGGTGATCCGTCGTCGCCAGTCTTGTGACACCTGCGACAGGAAGCTACCGGGCAGGCGTCTCAGGCTGAGGCGGAGCCTCCGTCATTCCGGGCCCCTGGGCCACGTTCTTGCCCGCCGGCGGCGGGGCCGGCGGGGCAAAGGCCTCGGACAGGCTGACGGTGGCCTCGCCCACCTTCGGGGAGAGCCGCTCCACCAGGTCGGTCAGGCTGCTCGCGAGGTCGGTCTGGGCCGCGGAGGCGCGCCGGAGCTGCCGCTCGAGCTTGCCCATGTGCTCGTAGTGCTCGCGGTCCCGCGACGCCTGCCCTTGCGCAGCCCGCAGCTCGAGCGCGAGCCCGGCGTTGGCCCGGAGCCCGTCCAGCACCCGCTCCACCAGCGCCTGGCCGTCCGCGTCGAGCCCGCCCTTCGGGTAGGCCTTGAGCCCGAACCGCCCTCCCACCCAGACCCGGCCAAGCTCGCCGTAGACCTCCCCGGACCCTTCCGCCAGGTCCTCGACCACCAGCGCGGGCGTGCTCCGCACCGGAAATGCAGGGGACATCACCTCGAAGACCAGCGCGCCGTCGCTCCTCGGCCGGGCCACCGCCACCGCCCCATCGAAGGGGAAGAACGGGTCGATGGTGCCCTCGAGGCCGGAGAACAGCCGGGTCCGCGCCTTGCGATCCAGGCTGGACACCTCGCCGCGCTCGCGCCGGGCGCTCTTCTTCAGGGTGGTCATCATGTCGCGCACCTGGTCGATGGCGACGACGACGTTCAGCGGCGTGTTTCCGGCGTACCCCGCGTGGTACACGCCGACGAGCTCGAACTCGCCGGTGCGGCAGGACACCGCGAGCACCGGCGAGCCCGAGTTCCCCGGCGACAGCTGGGCATCCACCACGAAGTCGACGTGGTCCCAGTCCTTCTCGTCGTCGTGGTCGTAGGTGGAGACCACCTTCCCGACGTTGGTGGCCTTGAACGCCCCGAGCGGGAAGCCGCGCACGTCGACGACGTTGCGCTCCTTGAGGTCGGCCGAGCGGCCCACCTTCCAGGGCAGGATGGGCAGGAGCGCGTGCGCCTTGAGCACCGCCATGTCCATCGACCTGTCGGTCACCACGCGCTGGAGCGGGATGTCGTCGCGGTCGTAGGTGTCGCGCTCGGACTCGACGATCTTCAGCGCGTCGGACACCCGCTTGCAGCCCGGCGGCACGTCCTCCACCTTGTGCTCGTCGTCGGTCACCGGCGGCCACTCGGCCACGTGCTGGTTGGTGAGGATGTACGTCTCGCCGTTCTGCTGCCGGTAGCCGAAGCCGGTGCCGTGGGCGAGCGCCTTGCGCCGCACGCGCCGAACGTTGCCGTCCCCCGCGTAGCTGAGGCACTCGTAGGTGGCGGTGGTGCGGATGGCGTACACCCAGGACTGCGACTGGGGCTTCTGCTCGGCCTCGCGTGCGACGGCCGAGAGGGCGGCGAAGTCGTCGGCGAAGGCGCCCCCGCAGTTGGCGCCCTTGCCCGACGGGACGCCCCCCAGCCCGCCCCGGGCCTGGACCCGCGGGGCGACGATCGCCGTCACCGCGACGAAGGTCAGCGCCAGCCCTGCGACCGCTCCGCGCTTCATCCACACCCGCCTTCGCGCGTCCACGTCGCTCTTCTGCTCCATGGGGGGACCCGGTCCAATTCGGAGTCTAGGCCTGGCAGCGGCCCAACGCGCGCCCGGCGGCGGATGTTCCTCGCGTGCCGCAGCGTGACAGAGCGGAGACACGGGCCATCCGTCTGCACGTCGCTGCCTGGCCCCGCCTGGGGGGGGATGACAGCATCCTTGACAGTGCGAGACGGCTGCCCGAGCGTCCCCCGGGCAGTCCCACCTCAGGGGAGACTCGAATGAACTTCCGCACCCTCGTCATCGCCGCCGCCCTCGTCCTGCCCGGAGCCGCGCTCGCCGAGCACACCTACCAGGTGACTGGACCGGTCGTGTCCTCGACCCCGGACTCGATCACCGTGAAGAAGGGCAGCGAGAACTGGGAGATCGCCCGCGGCGACGACAAGACCGACGTCAAGGCCGGCGACAAGGTCACCATCACGTACACCATGACCGCGAAGAAGGTCGAGGTGAAGCCCGCCTCGAGCTCGACGAAGAAGGCGAAGAAGTAAGGGGACCAGACGGACGCCCGCGACCGCGCGCAGGGGCGTCCGGTCGATCAGGCTCTGACCAGCGGTTTGTAGCGGATGCGCGTCGGCTGGAGCGACTCCGCTCCGAGCCGCTTCTTCTTGTCCGCCTCGTAGTCCTGGAAGTTCCCCTCGAAGAAGAACACCCGGCTGTCTCCCTCGAAGGCGAGCATGTGTGTCGCGATCCGGTCGAGGAACCACCGGTCGTGGCTGATGACCACCGCGCAGCCGGCGAAGGCGAGCAGCGCCTCCTCGAGCGAGCGCAGGGTCTCCACGTCCAGGTCGTTGGTCGGCTCGTCGAGCAGCAGGAGGTTGCCGCCGCTCTTCAGCATCTTGGCCAGGTGCACCCGGTTGCGCTCGCCGCCGGACAGGTCCTTCACCCGCTTCTGCTGGTCGGCGCCCTTGAAGTTGAACCCGGCGAGATAGGCGCGCGAGGGGACGACCCGCCCGCCGAGGTCGAGCTGATCCAGCCCGCCGGACACCTCCTGGAACACGGACTTCTCGCCGGCGAGCGCATCGCGGCTCTGGTCCACGTAGGCCAGCTTGACGTTCTCGCCGATGCGGAGCTCGCCTGCATCGGGTTTCTCCTGGCCGGTGATCATCCGGAAGAGCGTGGTCTTGCCCGCGCCGTTGGGACCGATGACACCCACGATGCCGCCGGGCGGGAGCTTGAAGTTCAGGTCGTCGATGAGCAGCCGGTCTCCGTAGGCCTTCCGGAGGCCCCGCGCCTCGACCACCAGGCCGGAGAGCTTCGGTCCGTTGGGGATGGTAATCTCGCCCGAGGTGTCGCGCTTCTCGGGCGCCGCCGCGACCAGCTGCTCGTACGCCGCGACGCGCGCCTTGCTCTTCGCCTGGCGGGCGCGTGGGCTCGACCGCACCCACTCGAGCTCCCGCTTGAGCTGCTTCTGCCGCGCCGACTCCTGCTTCTCCTCCATCTCCAGCCGCTTCTGCTTCTGCTCGAGCCAGCTGGAGTAGTTCCCCTTCCAGGGAACGCCCTCGCCGCGGTCCAGCTCGAGGATCCAGCCGGCGACGTTGTCGAGAAAGTACCGGTCGTGGGTGATGCTCACCACCGTCCCGGGGTATTCCTGGAGGGCCCGCTCGAGCCAAGCCACGCTCTCGGCGTCCAGATGGTTCGTGGGCTCGTCGAGCAGGAGCAGATCCGGCCGCTCGAGGAGAATCCGGCACAGCGCGACCCGGCGCTTCTCGCCGCCCGAGAGCTGCGCCACCGGGGCGTCGGGGGGCGGGAGACGCAGCGCGTCCATGGCCACCTCGAGCGTGCGGTCGAGCTCCCACCCATTCTGCGCATCGATCGCGTCCTGGAGCTTCGCCTGCTCCGCGAGGAGCTTCTCCATCTGGGCGTCGTCCATGGGCTCGCCCAGCTGGTTCGAGACCTCGTTGAACCGGTCGAGCACGTCGCGGAGCGGCTTCACCCCCAGCTCCACATTGCCCTTCACGTCCAGCGACGAGTCGAGCTGCGGCTCCTGCGGGAGGTACCCCACACGGATGCTGGGGTCGGGCCGGGCGGTGCCGAAGAACTCGCTGTCCTGCCCCGCCATGATGCGCAGGAGCGTGGACTTCCCGGCGCCGTTGGGGCCGATGACGCCGATCTTCGCCCCCGGGAAGAAGGACAGATAGATGCCCTTCAGGATGTCCTTGCCGCCCCGGACCTTCCGGAGGTCCTGCATGGTGAAGATGAAGTTCTCGGCCATCGTGAACGCGCGACAGTACAGCGCGGGCCGCGCCGGGCAAGCGCCGATGTCGTGCCGGACCCAGCTGTACGAAAGCAGCCAGACGGGCGGTCACCCGGGAGACCGGTTGCCGTCCGGGTGCACAGAGGGGTGGTGTCGAAGGCCACATCCGACCTAGACCGGCTCGGCGGCGACCTGGGCGATGCGCAACAGTCAGGCAAGCAGGCGCGGCGACGGGATGACCAGCGACTTCGGGTACCAGCTTCTCACGAAGCTCGACGATGGGCCGTCCGGGACGGCCTGGCGTGCCCGCGCCCGCACCAGCGGAGGTCGCGCCATGGTCCGGGTCTTCCACGGGAGCCGCTGGGGTGACGAGGACGCCCGGGGGGCGTTCCGGGAGCGGGCCGACGCCTTGGGCCGGCTCGACCACCCGCATCTGGCCCGGCAGCTCCAGGCGGGGTGCCTCGACGACGGACGGCCGTACGTGGTCAGCGAGTACCTCGACGGCGAGGACCTCGGCGCTCACCTCCGGCGGTCAGGCCCGCTGAGCCCCGACGAACTCGCGCTGTTGCTCCTCCCGCTGTGCAGCGTGCTGGAGGAGCTGCGGGGACGGGGCATCGTGGTCCAGGTGCTTCCCTCCTCCCAGGTGTTCCTGGTCGGCGGGCTGGCCCGCTTCGCCCCGAAGCTGATCGGCCCAGGGCTGGGGGACGCCGGCACCTCCTTCGATCCCCGCGGTGACGTGGTGGCGCTCGGACGGCTGATGCGCGAGGCCTGCCCCGAGCATCTCGGCTGGCTGGAGGGCGTCCACAGCGGGTGCGTCCTCGAGGCGGCCGCGGGTGGGTTCACCACCCCGGGCGAGCTGGCGCGGGCGCTGCTGGAGGCCCAGCCGCGGACCCAGCTCCTGCCCACCAAGGAGGGTGGCGAGCAGCCCCCGCTGCTCTTGGTGGAGGAGTCCGAGCGCGAGAAGCCGGGCGACGTGCTCGGCCAGTACCGGCTCGAGCGGATGCTGGGCGAGGGAGCGATGGGCCGGGTGTTCCAGGCCCGCCACGTGAGCCTCGGGCGGCCGGCGGCGGTGAAGGTGCTCCGGGCCGAGCACGCGAAGAACACCCACCTCATCCAGCGCTTCTTCCACGAGGCGCGAGCGGTGAACCAGATCAACCACGCGCACATCGTGGAGATCCTCGACTTCGTCGAGGAGACGGCGGTGGCCGGCCGGTCCCGGGTGTACTGCGTGATGGAGATGCTCGAGGGCCAGAGCCTCACGGATCTCCTGGCCAGGGAGCTGCCGGGGGTGGCTCGAGCGGTGGGCATCGTCCGGCAGGTCTGCGACGCGCTCCAGGCCGCGCACGACGTGGGCGTCATCCACCGCGACGTGAAGCCGGACAACCTCTTCGTGCTCGAGCGGGACGGGCGCGACTTCGTGAAGGTGCTCGACTTCGGGGTGGCGAAGCTGGTCGCACCGCTGGGCGACGTGCCGCTGACCACCACCGTCGAGGGAACCATCGTCGGGACTCCGGCGTACATGGCTCCGGAGCAGGCGACGGGAGGAAGCGCGGACGCCCGGACCGATCTCTACTCGGTGGGCGTGGTCCTCTACGAGCTGCTGGCCGGACACCCGCCGTTCCAGGCGCCGGCGTTCGGGCAGCTGGTGGCCCAGGTGCTGTCGTCGCCTCCGCCGCCGCTGCCCCTCCACACAAGGAGCGGCGACCGCATCCCCGGCGCGGTCGGGGCGGTGGTGAAGCGGTGCCTGGCGAAGAACCCGGACGACCGGTACCCGTCGCTGCGCGAGCTGGCCCGGGCGCTCGAGGTCGCGGCGCAGGGGCCGGTGCGCCGTGGTCCGCCGCGCTGGAGTGTGGCTGCCGGTGCGCTGGCGGTGGTGGCGCTCGGGACGGGGGTGGCGACGGTCCGCTCGGCGCGCCGGGCGCCCGCACCGCTGCCGGTGGTCACCAGGACCATCGTCGGCGCCCCCGACGCGGCGCGCTCGCCGGAGCCCGCACCGGTCGCGCCCGGGCCAGCGCCCGAGGTCCAGGTCACGGTGGTGTCGGATCCACCGGGCGCACGGGTGGTCGAGCTTCCGTCGGGGCGTGCGCTGGGGATCACCCCGCTGAGCGTCGTGCTCGATCGCTCCAGCGCACCGAGTCGGCTGCGGCTCGAGCACGCCGGACGTCGAGGCGTGGAGGTCGAGGTGGTGCCCCAGGCCGAGCGCGAGGTCCACGTCGCGCTTCCGCGATTGCCCCGGACGACCACGCCTTCTTCGGCGAAGATCCCCCGGAAGCAGAAGCACCCCGACCCCTTCAAGCTGTAGAGGCCGCCGCGGGGACTACCTCCGGGTGCGAGGGGTGTTCCCCCCGCCTGCGCGATGCCCCTCGCACCCGGAGCCCTGCTCTCCCCCCATCGGCCTGTCTCAGGGACAGGGCGTGACCACCTGCGCCCGGTCCGCGCCGAACGTCGTCACCCCGTCGAAGCGGACGCCACGCAGCGCAAAGGTGATGCCCGCGCCTCCGTCAAGCGGGTAGGGGGCGAAGGGAATGAACGGTGAGTGATGGCGCATGCGCAGGACCCCTCCGGTGTCGTGTCGCGGCCGGTGCATAGCAATCGACGGTCCAGCGATTCGCCCGTCGACTGGCCCGGCCGTGATCGAGACGAGCCCGTGCATCGCCTTGCACACCTGCGCACCGGCCGCCACGCCGGGGCTCAGAACATCTCGCCGAAGTCGAGGAAGAACGTCTGCTCGGGCGTGAGGCCCACGTCGGCGCGCAACACCAGGTGGTGGCTCCACGCCAGCCGGAACCCGACCGAGCTCCCGACGTGAAGAGGCCCGACGTCGGACTGGCCGAGCCGCGCCCAGACGCGGCCCACGTCGACGCCCGCGACGGTGCCGATCTCGAACTCGCCGAGGGTGAGGAATCGCCAGCGGAGCTCCGCATTGCCGAGCAGCTTCACGTTGCCCTGGTACCGATCGAGCGAGAGGCCACGGATCGACGCACGCCCCCCCAGCGCGTCCGGGCCGTTGAGCTGCCCAGCCTCGCTGATTCCACCGGTGGCAGGCAGCAGGTAGAAGGGCAAGCCATCCGTGGCCACGTCCGCGAGGAGCCGCAGCGCAAGGACCAGACGCCAGTACTCGGGGATGGGCCGCTGGTAGAGGCGCAGGGTGAGGTTGGCGCCGAAGAGGTTCGACTCGCCGCCGAGCGCGTGCGCCGCTCCTCGCACCGACAGCTCGTGGAACATCCCCCGGGTGGGTGCGAACTCGTTGTCCCGGGTGTCGTAGCGCACGCCGCCGGTCAGCGCCGCGTAGCGCTGCTTGAAGCGGTGGTAGGGCTCGCCCGGAAACGGCTGGCCATTCCACCCGACCAGCAGGCCGCGCTGCGCGTCCGCATCGAGCTGCGACCCGGTGTCCTGGCCCAGGTCGTCGGGCCGGTAGAGCGGCTGAAACCCGACCAGAAGGAACTGGTAGCCGAGGAGCATGCTCCACGGTCCACCGACGGGACGGATGACGGTGAGCTGGACGCTGGGGAAGGTCTCCACGTCGTACTGGTAGAAGCGCTTGCCCCGAAACTGCGGATTGGGCGCGCCGTCCGGCGGGGCCGAGGGGCAGACGTTGGGGGGTGCCGGTAGCTGCTGCGTCAGCGCGTCGTCGTCGCAGCGATCGGCGTTCTCGTCCTTCGTGCTCCCGTTGCCGAGCCCGCTGTACGGCTGGAACTTGGCCCGTTCGTATCCCGCCCGGAGGGTGACCCGGTACGGCGAGCCGCCGATCTGGGGAAGGTCGAGCGCGAGCCAGTGTGTCTGGATGCCGCCGGTGGTCGCGAAGACGTTCCCCTCGAGGCTGTAGATGAACGGCTTCCGCGTGCCGTCGCCGAACTCGGTGAGCTTGAAGTGCGCGCCGAACCCCCAGCCCTCGTCCGAGCCGTAGTCCAAAATCGGGACCGCCCCCACCTTGAACCCGAGGTCCGGCGGCGGCTCGCCGGCACGCGCGGAGGCCGCGCCGAGACTCAGGACGAGCACGGCCGCGAGCGAGACACGCATGGCCGCAGCCCGGGTGCACCTTCCATACCCGCGTCCACCCGATCCCGTTGTCCGGCCAGGGCCCTGTGCAGCGGATTGCACGCTGTGCACTGTGCCTCACGCTGCGCGGCGCGGCGTACGAGCGGGATTCCTCGATTTGCCCGGACGGCACGCGGCGTGCTCCCGGCCAAAGCGAACGCCCACTCCCCCCGGGCTTGCACCTCATGACGCTTCGCGACTGGCCGGTCATCATCGCCTGCGTCTTCGGCCTGTCGCTGGTCCTGCTGGTCATCTGGCGAGGGCGGCAGAGCCCTCTCGCCGCGCCGCTCGCCGTCCTGGTGCTGAACCTCACCGCGTGGAACTTCGCGGACGACGCCTGGCACGCCTCGGGAGAGACGCAGGTGGTGTGGCACCTGCTCGACCATGCGCTGTCGCCTCTGAGCATGCCGCTCGCGTTCGGGTTCGCGCTGGTGTTCGTCGGACGACGGCATCAGTTGCGCTGGCTGCTGGCGACCAGCTGGGCGGTGGGGCTCCTCACCGGCGCGCCCGCGCTGCTGGCGCTGGTCGACGAGCTCGGGCCCCTCGCCGCCTGGGGTCGGCGCTTCACCGAAGGCGCCTGGTACCCGATCAACTTCGCTCACCTGGTGGTGACGGCGAGCATCGGTCTCTGGCTGCTCATCCGGCACGCGCGGACCGCCGGCCGGGGAGAGAAGTCACAGGCACGCGGCGTGCTGGTGGCGGTGGGCGTGCTCATCGCCCTCGGGGTGTCCGAGTTCGCCCCCGGACCCGGGCTGGGACTGTTTGGCTTCATCCTTTTCACCCTCGTCCTGTCGGTGGTCGTGCTCCAGCCTGGGCTGCCGGAGATCTCGATCCCCCGGAAGCTCATCCCCGTCGCCGTGCTGGCGGCGACCACCGGCGTGACGGCCTGGCTGTTCATGGCCAAGCGCTCCAACGGCCCGGCGGTGATCCTGCTGATGGTGACGGTGCTCGCGCTCGTCGCCCTGGTCATCGGGCTCGGCGTCCACGCCCAGCGCACGCAGGCCCGCGAGCGGCTGGAGCAGCTGGTGCTGCTGGGGCGCTTCTCGCAGCAGCTGGCCCACAACCTCAAGAACCCCATCGCCGCGCTGAAGGGCGCGACCCAGTACCTCGAGGTGGAGCTTCACCGTGGGCGGAGCCTCGAGGAGCAGGAGCGCTTCATCCGGCTCCTGCTCGCGCAGGTGGACCGGCTGGAGAACGTCATCGGCGACTACCGGAAGCTCGGTCAGGCCCAGCCGATCACCGAACCGGTCAACCTGAATGCGCTGGTCAGCGGAGTCCTCGCCTTGCAGTCCTACATCGACGGCGAGAGAGTCCGCATCCACTCGGAGCTCGACGGCTCGCTGCCGCTGCTCTCCGGGGATCCGGGGCTATTGAGGGAAACCCTGGAAAACCTGCTCCGGAACGCCTCGGAAGCGTTGCCGGAGGGGGGGAACGTCATGGTCAGGACCGGCTGGCGGGACCGGAGCCACGTCTACCTCTCGGTCGAGGATGACGGGGTGGGCATCGACGCCCGCACCCGGGAGCGGCTGAAGGAGTTCTACACCACCAAGCCGGGCGGGAGCGGGCTGGGCCTCGCCTTTGCACGGCGGGTCGCCGAGACGCATGGCGGCGAGCTGAGGATCGAGAGCCAACCGGGGAAGGGGACGACGGTCACCGTCGCCCTGGCCGCACCGCCGAGGTGAAGCGATGGACTCGACTCCGCACAGCGTCTTGATCGTCGACGACGACGCTGCGGTCGCCGAGACGCTCTCGGCAAACCTGGAGCAGTGGGACCCGCGGCCGGACGAGCTCGACCCGAAGCGCTTCGAGGCCGCGTACGTGCTCTCCGGGGAGAAGGCGCTGGCCCACCTCGCCGACGGGTTCGCGGACGTGGTCATCGCCGATCTCCGGATGCCGGGGATGGACGGGATCGAGCTGCTGCAACGGATCCAGCACGACCTGCCGGGGACGCCGGTGGTGATGCTCACCGCGCACGCCAGCATCCCGCTCGCCGTCGAGGCGATGCGCCTTGGCGCCGCAGACTTCGTCGAGAAGCCCTGGAACCTCGAGGAGCTGGTGGCCTCGCTCAAGCGGGCGATCAACGCCTCTCCGCCCGAGCACCGGGATGTACGGCCACGGAGTGCCCAGACCCGGGCTGCGCTGGAGCGGCTTCCCACGATGGAGCGGGCGCTCGAGGACGTGCGCCGGGCGGCCGGGGGAACGACCACCGTGCTCTTCCGCGGGGAGAACGGCACGGGGAAGAACGTGGCCGCGCGGATGCTCCACGACCTCAGCCAGCGGCGGTCGGGCCCCTTCGTCACGGTGCAGTGCTCGGGTATCCCCGACCAGCTCCTCGAGTCGGAGCTCTTCGGGCACGAGCCCAACACCTTCACCGGGGCGGGGCCGAAGCGGAAGGAGGGGCGGGTAGCCTGGGCCGAGGGCGGGACACTGTTCCTGGACGAGATCGGCGATGTGCCACTCCATCTTCAGGTCAAGCTCCTGCAGCTGACCGCCAAGCCGCACACGTACGTGCGGCTCGGCGGGGACAGGGAGCTCACCGCCGACGTTCGCGTGGTGGCCGCGACCAACCGGAATCTGGAGAAGATGGTGAAGGACGGCGCGTTTCGGGAGGACCTCTACTTCCGGCTGAACGTGATCCGGGTCTGGATCCCTCCGCTCCGCGAGCGACGGAGCGAGATCGAGCAGCTGGCGGTGCAGTTTCTCGAGCGGTTCGGACCGGAGAACGGGCGGAGTGACCTGCGCTTCTCCCGCGAGGCGATGCGGGCACTGCTCGAGTTCCACTGGCCAGGGAACATCCGACAGCTGGAGAACGCGGTGGAGCGGCTGTCGGTGATGGCCCGGGAGGAAACCATCACCCTGGAAGAGGTCCGGGAATCGCTCGATGGTCCTCCCGACAACGAGAAGCTCGATGCGCGGTACGCCGCGCTGGGGAGCGCGCTTGCTCCGCGCATGAAGGCCGCCGAGCGGGACTTCATCCTCGACACGCTCCAGAAGGCCAGCGGGAACCGCGCGCTCGCCGCGCGTCTGTTGGAGATCTCGCGGCGCTCGCTCTACTACAAGCTCAAGGAGCACGACCTCGAGCAGTGGAAGCCGGCGTGAGCCTCAGTGGGCCGCGGCTGCGGCCTCGGCCGGGTTCCCCTTCGGCTTCCGGAGCAGGAAGACCAGCAGGAACGAGAGAGCAAACACCCCGGCCAGCACCAGGAACCCGCTGTTGAAGGCGCGGATGAGCGCCTGCGAGTCGAGCCGCGAGGCCAGGAGCGCGTAGCCGCTCTGGACGGGGTCGGGGAGACGCGCCACCGCGCCCTGGGCCTGCCGCAGCTGCTCCTGGAAGAGGGGGTTGTAAGGGTCGGCGTAGCGGGCGAGGTCGCTCCGGAACTGGTGCGCGTTGTTGGTGAGCATGGTGCTCATCCACGCGGTGCCGATCGAGCCGCCCAGCTCGCGGGTCAGGTTGAAGAGACCGGCCGCGCTGCCGCGCTGGCGAGGGCTCAGCCCCGACAGCGCCACCACGGACAGAGGGACGAAGCAGAAGCCGAGACCCAGCGAGCGCACGAAGATGGGCATGGTGAGCGCGTGGGTGTCGCCCAGCTGGGTGAGGTGCCCGTTGAGCCAGAGCGAGACCACGCACCCCAGCACCCCGAAGGCGATCAGCGCCCGGCTGTCCACCTTGCCGATCATCCGGCCGACCAGCGGCATGATCAGCAGCTGGATCCAGCTCCCGCGGAGGAAGAGCAGCCCGATCTCCATCGCCCCGTAGTGGAGGATGGTCCCGCAGAAGAGCGAGTAGAGGAACGAGCCGGCGAAGAGCGCGGTGCCGAGGAGGAAGTTCAGCGCGGTGGCCGCGGTGTAGCTCACGTTCCTGAAGACCCGGAAGTCCACCACCGGGTGCTCGATCTCCAGCTCGTGGACCACGAAGGTCACCAGGCAGATCGCCGCCGCGCAGGCGAGCACCACGATGCGCGCGTCCTCGAACCAGCCGTCGCGGTTGCCCTCCTCGAGCACGTACTGGAGGGAGACCATGCCCACCGCCAGGAGCCCGATGCCGCGCCCGTCGATGGGCTCGCGCGTGGGCTGGAAGGTCGGCTCCTTGATGGAGATGAACGCCACCCACGCGGCGAGCAGACCCACCGGAACGTTGATCAGGAAGATCCAGTGCCAGCTGGCGACGTCGATGAGCTTTCCACCCAGGGTCGGGCCGAGCAACGGACCGGTGATTGCGCCGAGGGCGAACAGCGCGCCCGCCATCCCGTGCTCCTTCTGCGGGTAGCGGCCGAAGAGGATGTTCTGCGAGGTGGGGATGATCGCCCCCCCTCCGATGCCCTGCAGGATGCGGAACACCACCAGCGACGGGAGGTTCCAGGCCAGGGCGCACAGGGCCGAGGCCGCGGTGAACATCAGGAGCGACCCGGAGAAGTAGTTCCGGAACCCGAAGCGCCGCTGCAGCCACCCCGAGAGCGGGATGATGGTCACGTTGGCCATGGCGTAGCCGGTGGACACCCAGGCGATCTGGTCGAGCGGGGTGCCGAAGCTCGCCCGGATGTCGCTCAGGGCGACGTTGACGATGCTGATGTCGATGACCGACATCAGCGCGCCGAGCATCGCGGCGATGGTGATCAGGACCTTGTTGCCCTGGATGGGAGTCTGCTCGGCCACGGGCGGTCGGTCCTACCGGGTCCGGACGGTGACGGTGGCGCTCATGCCCGGACGGAGGGGCACCTCGGACGGGCGGTCCAGCCGGACGAGCACCGGGACGCGCTGGACCACCTTCACGAAGTTGCCGCTGGCGTTGTCGGGCGGCAGCAGGGCGAAGCGCGCGCCCGAGGCGCCGGCCAGGCTCTCCACGTGGCCCTGGAAGTCACGCCGGCCGTACGTGTCGACGCGCACGGTGGCCTTCTGGCCGGGGCGCATCTCGCCGATCTGGTCCTCCTTGAAGTTCGCCACCACCCAGACGTCCTGCAGCGGGACCAGCGCCATCATCGGATGGTCCGGGGA
>DATKKF010000090.1:0-17058 GCA_035543115.1 Myxococcaceae bacterium | reverse complement strand
TCAGCGCCGGGTGAAGGTCGAGCTGGTTGACCGTGACGTAGATCCAGTCCTCGGGCCCGCGCGCGAGCCCGTCCGGCCACTGCAGCCGCGGATCCTGCACCAGCAGCGCCTGCCCCGCGGGCCAGGTCACCCGCAGGGCGTGCCCTTCCACGTCGGCGAGGACCACCCGTCCGTCGTCGCCGGCGACCAGGCCGTTGCCCGGCGGCCGCTCGGCGTACGACTCGACGCGGGTGGCGAGCTCCTCCGGCTCGAGTCCCCCATCCACCAGGTCGGCGGTGCGCACCCGCCACAGCGTGCCGCTGTTCAGGGGCGCGAGGTAGAGCCAGGTTCCGGAGGGATCCAGCGCGAGCTGGCTCACCCCGAGCCTCAGCTTCTCCACCGTCCCGTCGAGCTCGCGATGCGCGACGGGGCGCCGGTCCACCGCGATCGGCACCGCGTCGGGCTCGAGCGCCGGATGATCCTCGAGGAGGCGCCGGGTCTCGCCGCTCTGCAGCGACACCACGAGCAGCGCCGGGTGCGAGTCGCCGGTCCAGTCGGCGCGCGAACGGTCCGCGACGTAGGCCACCTGGTGCGGGCGATCCACCGCCAGCGCGCAGACCCAGGAGTTGCTCCTCATCGCCGCAGCCGGGAGGCGAAGCGCTCGCAACCGGCGCTCGTCGGTGGTGTTCCAGCCGGTGAGGCGGGGAGGCTTGCCCTCGCCGCCCGCGTCGAGGATCCACAACCCCCCGGCCCCGTCCACCGCCAGCGCGGTGACCGCGGTGAAGCCCCGGCTCAGCACGCCGCTGGGGTAGGGCTGCCGGCGCCCGCCGGGGAGAAGCTCGAGCAGCTTCGCCTCCGGGTTGCCCAGCGGATGCAGCGCGAGGAAGAGGCGCGGGCCGACGAGCGCGATCGCCCCCGGCCGCTCGGGCAGCTCGGCCACGCTCTCCAGCGCAGGAGCTGGAGCGGACGCGGCCAGCATGGACAGCAGTGCGAGGGTCGTCAGCGACACGCGTCCGGGAAGCTCGCGGAGTCTCTACCGCGCCCGAGAGGGTTCGCGCCACCCGAGGGCGGGTGCGAGGGCGCAGTGAATGTTCTGCTCTCTCGGCCCGTGTGAAGGCCCGGGCCGCTGCTGGACAGCCGGCCAGGAGGGAAGCCAGTCGTGACCTCACCTGTCCTCCGGATCGCAGCCGCGGCGATCGTCCTCGCCGGCTGCTCCAGTCACCCCCCACCGTCCGGCACGGCCCCGCTCACGCTCGCGCCAGATGCGGTGCGCCTCGCCGCGCAGGCGACGTTCGGCCCCACCGTCGCGATGGTGCGGGAGATCGAGCGGCGCGGCGCGGAGGGGTGGATCGACGCGCAGCTGGCACTCCCCCCCTCCGACCTCGGCACCTACCCCGTGGTCGCGGACAGCGTGGCCACGGTCTGTCCCCCGGGCGCACCGGCCACCTGCTACCGGGACAACTTCACTCCGTTCCTCACCCAGGCGGCCTTCTTCCGGAACGCCATCGCGGGCCCGGACCAGCTGCGGCAGCGGGTGGCCTTCGCCCTGTCGCAGATCCTGGTCATCTCCGGCGACGAGGTCCGGGCCAACTACGGGCTCGCCGAGTACCAGAAGCTGCTCCTACGCGACGCCTTTGGCACCTACCGCCAGCTCATCGAGGACGTGACGCTCAGCCCGGCGATGGGCCGGTACCTGAACATGGTGAACAACGACAAGCCGAATCCGGTGAAGGGCACCTCGCCCAACGAGAACTACGCCCGCGAGCTCCTCCAGCTCTTCTCCATCGGGCTGGTGCAGCTGCGCCCCGACGGCTCGGTGGTCACCGACGGCACGGGCGCGCCGATCCCGACCTACGACCAGGACGTGGTCGAGGGACAGGCGCATGTCTTCACCGGGTGGACCTACCCGCTGCAGCCCGGCGCCCCGCAGCGCACCCACAACCCTGCCTACTACCTTGGCCAGATGGTGGCGGTGGGCGCCAACCACGACCCGGCGGCGAAGGTCGTCCTCGGCGGCACGCAGATTCCCGCCGGACAGACGCCCCAGGCGGATCTGGCCCAGGCGCTGGACGCGGTGGCCGCGCACCCGAACGTGGGGCCGTTCGTTGGAAAGCAGCTCATCCAGCATCTGGTCACCGCCAATCCGAGCCCGGCCTATGTGGCGCGCATCTCGGCGGTCTTCGCCGACGACGGTCACCGTGTCCGGGGAAACCTCGGCGCGGTGGTGCGGGCCATCCTCCTCGACCCCGAGGCCCGAGGAGACACGAGGAACGACCCGAGCTACGGCCGGGTGAAGGACCCGGTGCTGCTGCTCACCGGGCTCGCCCGTGCGCTCGGCGTGGAGACCGACGGGGTCTATTTCGCGAACGCCGCCGGCGCGCTGGAGCAGCCTCCGTACGCCTCGCCGAGCGTCTTCAACTTCTACCCGCCCGACTACGCGCTCGCCTCGGGCCTGCTGAGCCCGGCCTCGGCGCTGCTCGACTCGGGCTCGGTTTTCACCCGGGCCAACGTGGTCCGGAAGCTGCTGTACGCGCCGCCGGGACCAGACGCGACGGTCAGCGGGGCCACCGGCACGCAGATCGACTTCGGGGATCTTGCCCCCTACGGCGGAGACGCCGGCGCGCTGGTCGACTCGGCGAACGCGCTCCTCCTGCACGGGACCCTCTCCGCCGCCGCGCGGGGGAAGATCGCCGACGCGGTGAACGCCCAGGGAAGCACCGACCCGGCGAACAGGGTGCGCGCCGCGGCCTACCTCGTCCTCACCTCGCCCTCCTACCAGGTGGAGCGCTGACCATGCGGATCTCTCGACGCGAGCTTCTCTCCGGCCTCTCTCTCATCGGGCTCTCGGCGGGGGTGTTCGGGGGGCGCCGCGGGGCGCTCGCCGCCACCGGCGACTACCGGGCGCTGGTCTGCGTGTTCCTCTTCGGGGGCAACGACGGGAACAACATGGTGGTCCCAGTCGACGCGCGCTACGCGGACTACGCGGCGGCCCGGCGGCAGCCCGCGGACGGAGGGCTGGCGCTCCCCCTGGACCAGCTGCTCCCCCTGGCCCCGGCCAGCGGCGCGGCCGCGTACGGCCTCCACCCGGACATGCCCGAGCTCCAGCAGCTCTGGGACGCGGGCGCGCTGGGCGTGCTGTTCAACGTGGGGACGCTGGTGGCGCCCACGACCAAGGCCGACGACGCCGCGGGCCGGGTGCCCAGGCCGCAGAGCCTGATGTCGCACCAGGACCAGCAGAACCAGTGGCAGACGTCGATGCCGGACCGGCCGGTGCGCTCCGGGTGGGGGGGACGCATCGCGGACGGGCTGCCTGCCGCCTCGCTCCCGCCGCTGGTCTCGGTCGCCGGCAACGTGCTCTTCGCTGCGGGAGAGCGTTCGCAGCCGCTCGCGGTGCCGCCGGCAGGAGGGCCGGCCTTCGGTCTGTCGGGGTTCGACGCGTCCGTGGGGAGCCGGGCCATCCGCGCGGCGATGGACGCCGTCCGGGGGCTCGACCTGGACAACGCCCTGGTGCAGTCCGTGGCCGGCGAGACGGTGGCCGCGTTCGCCGCCTCGGGGGCGCTCGCCCCGGTGCTGGCGGGCACGGGCTCGAGTACCGACGCGCTGTTCGGGCCGCAGCCGTCGGCGTTCGGCAAGCAGCTCCTCCAGGTCGCGCGGATCATCGAGGCGCGCAGCGTGCTCGGGGCCAGCCGGCAGATCTTCTTCGTCTCGCTGGGCGGCTTCGACACCCACAACGACCAGCTGAACCGACAGTCCAAGCTGCTCGCCGACCTGTCGCCGTCGCTCTCGGCGTTCCATGCGGCCACGGTGCAGCTAGGCGTGGACTCGCAGGTGACCACCTTCACGCTCTCCGACTTCGCCCGGACGCTGCAGCCTGCGTCGGGGGGCGGATCGGACCACGCCTGGGGGAACCACCAGCTGGTGCTCGGAGGCGCGGTGCGCGGGCGGCAGACCTACGGGGCCTTCCCCACGCTCGCTCTCGGCGGGCCCGACGACTTCAGCACCGAGGGGCGATGGATCCCCACCACCTCCACCGACCAGTATGCCGCGACGCTCGCCCGCTGGTTCGGGGTGACGCCGGGGGACCTCGCATCCGTCCTGCCGAACGTCGGACGGTTCGGCACCGACGACCTGGGCTTCCTCGGGTGAGCGGTCCGGCCAGGGCCGGGCTTGCGGTGCACGCAACGGCCGCGCATCCTTCGTGTCCAGGACTGCGGGTATGCGCTGGAGCGAGCTCGGAGGGATGCAGTACTTGGGGCGGACCGAGCTCTCCGGGCAGCCGCTGGAGACGTTCCGAGCCGCGGACGGAACCGTGTACCAGGTTCGCCCCGACGTCGGTGTCTTCCGCGAGGTTCGCCCCGGCGAGCGGCTGGGCGACTTCGAGCGCTGGGACCTGTTGATGCCGGACCCGTTCGGCGCCAGCACCGGGGCGTGAGCGTCAGCTCCGCGGCACGAGGTCCCGGTACCAGCCCAGCCGGTCGATGACCTTCGCCTCGCCGTCGTCGCGCTTGCGGAGGAGCACCTGGGCCACGGTGATCCGCCCGGTGCGGAAGGAGACCACGCACGAGGCGAGGTAGAGCCGCCAGGCCCGGGCCTTGCGCTTGCCCGCGAGCTGCACCGCTTCCGGGAACCGTCGCTCCAGCCGGCCGAGCCACTCGAGGAGCGTGCGCGCGTAGTGCGGGCGGAGCGTCTCCACGTCCAGCACCTCGAACCCGGCGCGCTGCGCGGCGGCCAGCACGAGATCGAGCGGCGGCAGGTCGCTGTCGGGGAAGATCTCCTGCTGGATGAACCCACCGTGGGGGCGCTGCAGCCAGGGGATGGTGCGCCGGCCGTCGGCGTTGTCCGCGATGGCGTGGTTGAGCAGCAGCCCGCCCGGCACGAGGTGGTGCGCCAGGGCGCCGAAGTAGCGGTCCAGGTGATCCCGTCCGACGTGCTCCATCATCCCCACCGAGGCCATGGCGTCCCAGCGCTCGTCGGTGGGGAGCTGGCGGTAGTCCTGGTGCCGCACGTCGGGGAGGGCGTCGGGCGCGAGGACCGACCGCAGTCGCTCGCGCGCGACCTCGAGCTGGGGCTCGCTGAGGCTGATGCCCGTGGCGCGCACCCCGTGTTCCTTCGCGGCGTGGGCGATGAGCGCGCCCCAGCCGCAGCCGACGTCCAGGAAGCGCTGACCGGGCTTCAGCCCCAGCTTGCGGCAGATGAGCTCGAGCTTGACCGCCTGCGCGAGCTCCAGCTGCTCGGCGCCTGTGATCCAGTACGCGCACGAGTAGACCAGCTGCTCGTCGAGGAAGAGGCGGTAGAACTCGTTCCCCACGTCGTAGTGGTGCTTGATGGCGCCCTCGTCGCGCGCCAGGGTGTGGCGGGCGGCGGAGCGGAACAGCTCGCCCGCGCGTGCACTGACCTCGGCGACCAGCCCTGCGGCGACCGCCGTCGCCGGCAGCTCGTCCGACCCGGACCAGGTGGAGGCGCGCTGGAGGAAGTCGACCAGATCTCCCTCGACCTCCAGGTCTCCGGCGAGGAACGCCTCGGCGAGCCGCTCCTCGGATGGGGGAATGCCGAAGGCGCTGGCGCCACGCTCGTGGCAGATGACCAGCACCGGCATCCCGGGGGTGGGCTCCGGGGGAAGCAGCGTGCCGTCCCAGAACCGGACCCCGAACGGGCGGTCCTTCCCCGACATGACGGCTTCCACCACCGAGCGCGCATCCATGCGTGGCCTCCCGTAGGGAGGGCTTGCAGCGTGCGCCGGCCTCCGTCAAGTCCAACCGGAGCGCATCTGCGCCCACGCGGCGACTGCACGATGAATCGGCGAGAGGGGCCCTTTCGTCTGCCGGGGTCGCCTGGTGCCGCTCGGGGGAGAGGCTGCGTGCTTGAAGGAGGCGCGCGGCGCGTTGGGCCCGACAGACGACGCGTTCAGCCGCACACTGCCGGGCGTCCGGGCAGAACGTCCACCGCCGATTTCGTTGCGCCGGTCGACGCCGGGCCGCTACCGGACGGGGCGCCCCGGGAGGAACCCGCGCCGTGATCGACCTCTACTACTGGACCACTCCCAACGGGCACAAGATCACCATCGCCCTCGAGGAGCTCGGGCTGCCGTACCGGATCCGCCCGGTGAACATCAACAAGGGTGAGCAGTTCGACCCGGCGTTCCTCCGCATCTCCCCCAACAACCGCATCCCGGCGATCGTGGACCACGCGCCCGCCGACCGCGCCGGTCCGCTGTCCATCTTCGAGTCCGGAGCGATCCTCACCTACCTCGGGGAGAAGACCGGGCGACTCCTCCCCGCCGACGCGCGGAGCAGGTTCGAGGTCATGCAGTGGCTGTTCTGGCAGGTGGGGGGGCTGGGGCCCATGGCGGGGCAGAACCACCACTTCGTCCAGTACGCCCCGGAGAAGATTCCCTACGCCATCGAGCGATACGTGAAGGAGACGGCGCGGCTGTACCGGGTGATGGACACCCGGCTGGCGGACCGGCCGTACCTCGCAGGCGACTACTCCATCGCCGACATCGCCAGCTACCCGTGGGTGGTGCCGCACGAGAAGCAGCAGATGAAGCTCGACGACTTCCCGAACCTCAAGCGGTGGTTCGCCACCATCGCCCAGCGTCCCGCGGTGGAGCGGGCGTACGCGGTGGCGAAGCAGGTGCAGGCCCAGCCGATGGACGACGCGGCGAAGAAGGTCCTCTTCGGCCAGAGCGGCGACGCTCAGAAGCGATAGGCCAGCCCAAACAGGAAGTAGAGGGTGAAGAAGGCGTTCCGGGTCCGGTCCGCCGTCCCGATGGTGGGGCCCATCTTGATGCGCGCGGTGAGCGCGAGGTCCCGCTCCACCAGGTACTCCAGGCCACCACCGAAGAGGATGGGGATGTGTCCCTCGACCGCGGAGGGGCTGAAGGTGATCCAGAACGGCAGGTCGAAGCTGGCGTTGGCCCGGAACACCGGGGTGATGGGGAAGCCGAACTCCAGCCCCACCGGGAAGGTCATCCCCACCACGGTGCTGCTGGGGAAGTAGAGCAGCAGGCCGGGATCGAACCGGAGCGCGAGGTCGAACTTCGGCTTGCGGACGAGCTGCGCCCGCAGCGTGAACTGGAACTTCAACCCCAGCACCCCGGTGTCGGTGATGCCCTCCTCGCCGTAGTTGAAGGTGAAGCGTCCGCCGAGGTCCAGGGTGGGGCTCACGCCGTAGGCGAGGTCGGCGGAGATGCCGGGCCAGCCGAATTGCCCCCAGATCATCCCCGCGCCGCTTCCCAGCGTCTGTCCCGACATCGCGGACCAGCCCTGCGCCCGCGCCTCGCCCGCCGTCAGCCCCGCGAGCACCAGAATTGCGATGACGACTCTGCGCACGCCCGCCTCCAAGGATGTCTCCGGCCCCGAGGGACTCCTTTCTCGCGCCGGGCGATGTGGGTTCCAGAGGAAAGGGGTGGGCCCGACGCAGCGCAACGTCGGTCACGGAATCTTGCACTGTTCCAGGTGGCATGCTGGGTGCGCGGCCGGTACAGTCCGCCCCACACACCCTCAGGACTCCGGTCGGGAGCCACCAAGATGACCGTCTCGCCTCGCGCCGTGCTGGCTGGTCTCCTCCTCCTCGCGGCTCCCGGGCGGGCGGCCGACGCTCCGCTGAGGGTGAGCATGATTCCCGCGACGGACCCCTCGAAGATGCTGCGGGACGCGGAGCCGCTGGTGGCTCGGCTGGAGAAGGCGACCGGGCGGAAGGTCGCCCTCACCATCCCCCAGAACTACGCGGCGGTGGTGGAGGCGATGGTGCAGGGGCAGGTGGACCTGGCGCACTTCGGCGGCTTCACCTTCGTCCAGGCGAACCGGCGCGCCGGGGCCGTCCCGCTGGTGCAGCGCGCGCGCGACCGGGAGTTCCATTCCAAGTTCATCACCGCACGCGAGGACGTGCGCAGCCTCGGGGACCTCAAGGGGAAGCGCTTCGCCTTCGGCGACGTGAACTCGACGTCCGGGCACCTGATGCCCGCCTACTTCATGAGGAAGGAGGGCGTGGACCCGGCGGTGGTGGACCAGGCCATCTACACTGGCGGGCACGATGCGACGGCGCTGGCGGTCTCCGAGCGACGCGTCGACGCCGGCGCGCTCGACGAGGCGGTGTGGGAGCGGCTGACCAAGGAGGGGAAGGTCGACCCGGCGAAGGTCCGGGTCTTCTGGACCACGCCGCCGTTCGTCGACTACGTCTGGGCCGCGCGGAAGGATCTCGACCCCTCGGTGATGAAGAAGGTCGCCGACGCGTTCCTGGCGCTGGACCCGGCGAAACCCGAGGACCAGGCCATCCTCGAGCTGCTGTCGGCGAAGGGTCGTTACGCGGCCGTGGACGCCGCGGCGTACGGGCCACTCCGCGACGCGGCGCTGCGCGAGGGACTGCTGAAGTGACCTTCGCGCTCCAGGGAGTCCGCCGCCGGTTCGACGGGCGGGCGGGCCGGGTGACGGCGCTGGACGGCGTGTCCCTGGAGGTGGCGCCGGGCGAGCGGCTGGTGGTGCTCGGGCCGTCGGGGGCGGGGAAGACGACCCTGTTCGCGCTGCTCAACACCACTCTCCGGCCCACCGAGGGCACCGTGCGCTTCGAGGGGCAGGAGGTGATGGGGCTCGCGCGCGGTGCGCTCCGGGCGGTGCGCCGGCGCATCGGGACGGTGTTCCAGCAGCCACGGCTCGTGCCGTCGTTGACCGTGCGCCAGAACGCCCTGCTCGGGCGGGTGGGCCACTGGTCGCTGGCCGACGCCGTGCAGTCCTGGGTCCGGCCCTCGAGGGAAGACCTCGAGCGGGTGGACGCGGCGCTGGGGGCGGTGGGATTGCGGCATCGGGCCGCTGCGCGCGGAGACGAGCTGTCGGGTGGAGAGCAGCAGAGGGTGGCCATTGCCCGGGTGCTGGTGCAGGAGCCCACGGCGGTGCTCGCCGATGAGCCATTCGCCTCGCTCGACCCGGCGCTGCGCGAGAGCATGGGCGAGCTGCTCCTGGGCGTCGCGGCGCGCGGCCGGACATTGGTGGCGGTGATGCACGACGTGGACTTCGCGCTCCGGCACTTCCCGCGGGTGGTCGGGCTCGGCGCGGGCCGGGTGTTGTTCGACCTGCCGACGGCGCAGGTTACACCCGCGCTGCTGGAGGAGCTCTATCCCCGGGTGATGGAGGAGCGCCCGGAGGTCCGCAGAAGGGAGCTGGGAGATGCCTTCGCCTGCGCACGCTGAGGTGCGGAGGGGTGGCGGGCCCTCCCGATGGGTACCGCTGCTGCTGTTCGCGGCGTTCGGGGGATGGAGCGTCGTGGAGGCGCAGGTCTCTCCCGGGGCGCTTCTGTCGGCCAGCGCGCTGGAGGGCCTGGGCCGGCTCCTCGGCGGATTGTTCCCCCCGGACCTCTCGTCCAGCTTCCTGGGCGTGGTCGCGGCGGCGGTGGTCCGCACGCTGGCCATCGGCGTCGCCGGCACGGCGCTGGCCATCGTCCTCGCGGTCCCGCTGGGCATCCTCGCCACGCCCACGCTCTTCCGGCCCGGAACGCTGGCGGCCGGCGATGGTCCGTGGGCCGGGATGCTGCTGGTCCTGCACCTCGGTGCGCGCGCCACCCTCCGCGTCTTCCGGGCGGTGCCGGAGCTGCTCTGGGCGTTGCTCTTCGTGGTGGCGGTGGGGCTCGGGCCGCGGGCCGGGGCGCTCGCGCTCGGGGTCTCGTACGCGGGCGTGCTGGGGCGGGTGTACGCCGATCTCCTCGAGGACGTGGACCCCGGGCCGGGGGAGGTGCTCGCCGCGTCGGGCGGACGGCGCATCTCGCTGGTCCTCTTCGCGCTCGTCCCCCAGGCGCTGCCCGGACTGGTGAGCTACAGCCTGTACTCGCTGGAGTGCGCCATCCGCTCCGCGTCGGTGCTGGGCTTCGTGGGGGCGGGAGGAATCGGCCAGGAGCTGCAGCTCTCGATGCGACTGTTCGAGTACCGGCAGGTCTCGAGCCTGCTGCTGGCCCTGCTCGGGCTGATGCTCGCCGGCGAGGCGGTGAGCCGGCTGCTTCGCCGGGCTGTCCGCAGCGCGCGGGTGTCCGGACGGAGGCCGCTCACCGGTCGCGGGCGCGCGCTGCTCGGGTTCGGGACGCTCGCCGCGGTGGGGCTCTCGCTTCAGGGCGCCGAGCTGCTTGGCGGCGCCGACGATGGGCTGTTCGGACGGATGGGCCGGTTCGCCGCCCGGCTGTTTCCCCCGGACATCTCCCTCGCGTTCCTCTCCTCACTGCGCGCCCCCGTTCTCCAGACGCTCGCCGTGGCCGGCGCCGGCACGCTGCTCGGGGCGGTGGTCGCGTCCGGGCTCGCGCCGCTGGCGAGCACCGGCCTGATGCTCCGCCCACCGGGGACTCCTGGCCGCCCGGGGCCCGCGGGTTGGGTCGCTCCGGCAGTGCGCGGGCTGGTCCGCTGGGTGCTGGCGGTGCTCCGGGGCATCCCCGAGCTGCTCTGGGTGCTCCTCTGCATCGTCGCGGTGGGCTTCGGGCCTTTCGCGGGCGTGCTCGCGCTCGGGCTGCACACCGGCGGCGTCCTGGGGAAGCTCTGGGCCGAGGCGCTGGACGAGGCAGCCCCCGAGCCGCTCGAGGTGCTCGAGGCGGCCGGGGCGACCGCTCCGGTCCGGACGCTCTGGGGAGCCTGGCCGCAGGCACGGGCGCTGGTGGCGAGCTACGGACTGCTGCGCTGGGAGTTCAACCTTCGGGCCTCGGCACTGGTGGGCTTCCTCGGCGGAGGCGGGCTCGGGCTGAAGCTGTACAACGCCATTCAGCTGGGCTTCTACGATCAGGTCAGCACGATGGTGCTGCTCATCTTCGGCTTGGTGGTGCTGAGCGACGCGCTCTCGGACGGGCTCCGCCGGAGCTGGCTGGCGCCGGCGACACTGCGGCGGGAGTCCGGACGCCCGGTGGATACACGGCTGGCGGTGGAGGCCGGCGGGCTCGCGGCCTGAGCAAACCTCGTCGAGGTGCCCCTCGTCGAGGTGCCAGACATTTCGTTACGGGTCGAGGTGCCAGACACCTCGTTACGCCTCGTGACGGGGCCACCTCGTGACGGGCCGGGCCCGCCTCGTGGCGCGACCCCCTGGACTCGCGAACGAGGCCCGAGGAGACACCGGACTCTCCGCCTGTTGCGCCGCACCCGCACGCAATGACGCGGTGTGGGGTCGAGCCGATGATGCCGTGCGTCACGGGCCGGCTCTTCTTGACACGCGAGTGCACCGCGGCCACCGTTCGCCCCGGTCGCGGGTTCAATTGCGCCGGAGGGGTTCCATGCACGTGGACCGCCGCACGTTCCTCAGGGGGACTGCCGCCGTCGGTGGAGCGCTGGGGTTGGGGTTCTTCGATCTGTCCGAGGCCCGCGCGGAGATGCGGGAGCTCAAGATCGCCCGCACCACTGAAACACGCAGCACCTGCCCGTACTGCTCCGTCTCCTGCGGGGTGATCATCCACACGCTCGGGGACAAGGCGAAGAACGTCCAGAGCGCGGTGGTGCACGTGGAGGGTGACCCGGATCACCCCATCAACCGCGGGACGCTCTGCCCCAAGGGCATCACCCTCAAGAACGACATCCACCACCCCGGCCGGTTGACGACGCCCAAGGTCAGGCGCCCCGGCTCCGATCGATGGGAGGAGATCTCCTGGGACGCGGCCATCGCCGGCATCGCCCGCCGCATCAAGGACACCCGAGATCGGACCTTCGTCGCCAAGAACGCCGCCGGCGCAGTGGTGAACCGCACCCCGGGCATCGGGCTCATCGGCGGCTGCACCGACACCAACGAGTTCAACCTGCTGCAGTGGAAGTTCGGCGCCGGCCTCGGCATCACGTACCGAGACACCCAAGCACGAGTATGACACGGCCCAACGGTGGCCAGTTTGGCCGCCACGTTTGGTCGCGGTGCGATGACCAATGGCTGGGTGGACATCAAGAACGCGGACGTCGTGTTGGTGATGGGCGGTAACCCCGCCGAGAACCATCCGTGCGGGTTCAAGTGGGCCATCGAGGCCAAGAAAACGCGCGGGGCGAAGATCGTCTCCGTGGATCCGCGCTTCCAGCGGACCGCCGCGGTGGCCGACCTCTATGCCCCGCTCCGCGCCGGCACGGACATCGCCTTCCTCAACGGCATCATCCGCTACGCCCTGGAGACGCGGCGCTACCACGCCGACTACGTGAAGCTGCACACCAACGCGTCGTACATCGTCGGTGAGAAGTACGGCTTCCAGGACGGGCTGTTCAGCGGCTTCGACGAGAAGAAGGGCGAGTACGACAAGGCGGCCTGGGGTTACCAGCCGGACACCCAGACCCAGGCCTACGGCGTGGACGAAACGCTGGAGAACCCCCGCTGCGTCTTCCAGCTGCTGAAGAAGCACGTCGACCGCTACACGCCGGAGATGGTGGAGAAGATCTGCGGCACACCGAAGGCGCAGTTCCTGAAGGTGGCCGAGATGGTGACCTCCACCGGGAACGCGGAGAAGGTCGGCACCATCCTCTACGCCCTGGGCTGGACCCAGCACTCGACCGGCGTGCAGATCATCCGCACCGCGGCCATGCTCCAGCTCTTGCTCGGCAACGTCGGCCGGCCCGGCGGCGGGGTGAACGCGCTCCGCGGGCACTCCAACATCCAGGGTGCCACGGACATGGGCGGGACCTTCGACATCCTGCCCGGCTACCTCAAGACGCCGAGCTCGACCCTCCCCGACCTCGCGACCTACCTCGAGAAGAGCACGCCCTGGACGCTGAACAAGATGGCCTGGGCGTCCATGAACTACTGGACCAACTACCCCAAGTTCATGGTGTCGCTGCTCAAGTGCGTCTGGGGCAAGACCGCCACCAAGGAGAACGACTTCGGCTACGCCTGGCTGCCCAAGGTCGACGGAAACTACTCCTGGTCCTACATGTTCGACGACATGTACCGCGGGACCTCGAAGCGCGCGGGCGGCGACGAGCCCGGGCCCGAAGGTCTCATCTCCTTCGGCATGAACCCGGTGGGCACCGGGCCCAACTCACCGAAGATGGTCGCCGCGCTCGCCAAGCTGAAGTGGCTGGTGATGGTGGAGAACCAGGAGAACGAGACCGCGGCGTTCTGGAAGGCGCCGAAGGAGCTCGGGACCCCGGACGCCGCGCAGATCAAGACCGAGGTGTATCTCTTACCGGCCACCAACTTCGCGGAGAAGGACGGCACCTTCACCAACTCCGCGCGCTGGGCGCAGTGGAAGTGGAAGGCGGTGGACGGGCCGGGCCAGAGCAAGAGCGATCAGGAGGTCATCGCCCGCCTGCTGCTGGCGGTGAAGGACCTCTACCGGAAGGAAGCAGGCGCTCTCCCCGAGGCGGTGCTCAACATCGCCTGGGCGTACACCAACCCCGCCAACCCCGACCTGGCCGAGGTGCTGAGGGAGATCAACGGCAAGGCGATCACCGACCTCGTCGAGCCGCCAAAGGACCCGAAGTCGAAGGAGCCGCCGAAGGTCCTCAAGACCGCCGGCCAGCAGCTCGACAGCTTCGGCCAGCTCCGGGACGACGGAAGCACGTCGTGCGGAAACTGGCTCTACACCGGCGTCTTCACCGAAGCAGGCAACATGTCGCAGCGGCGGAACAACGCCGACCCGCTCGGGCTGGGCATGTTCCACCAGTGGGGCTTCAGCTGGCCGGCCAACCGCCGCGTCATGTACAACCGCGCCTCCGCGGACGCGCAGGGCAAACCCTGGGATCCGAAGCGCGCTGGCATCCAGTGGAACGGCGAGAAGTGGGTGGGGGACGTGCCGGACATCAAGCCGGACTCACCGCCCGGGCAATTCGGGGCCTTCATCATGCTCCCCGAGGGCGTGGGCCGGCTCTTCTCGCCGGTGCTGAACGACGGCCCGTTCCCCGAGCACTACGAGCCGGTGGAGGCGCCGGTGGACAACCCGCTCCACCCCAAGGTCTCGTCCAGCCCGGTGCTGAAGCGCTTCAGCAGTGACAAGGACAAGTGGGGCAAGGCGGACGAGTTCCCCATCGTCTGCACCACCTACCGCCTCACCGAGCACTTCCACTACTGGACCAAGCACCAGGAGGGCGGCCGGCTCAACGAGGTGCAGCCGGGGATCTTCTTCGAGATCCCCGAGGAGCTGGCGAAGGAGAAGGGGATCCAGAACGGGGAGACGGTGCGCATCTCCTCGGCCCGCGGCTCCATCGAGGGCCCGGCGATGGTCACCAAGCGGATGCCGGGCTTCATGATCGACGGCAAGCGCGTCTGGCAGATCGGCTTCCCCATTCACTGGGGGTACAGCGGTGACGCCAAGCACGCCGGACCCCTGGCCAACCTCCTGACCAGCTCGGCCATCGACCCGAACACCTGGACACCGGAGTTCAAGGCCTTCCAGGTGAAGCTGGAGAAGGTGGGGAGGGCCTGACCATGGCGATCCCCGGCCTCGAGGTTCTCCAGGCGTCCGCGTCGCTCCGCGGAACCGGCACCGGGCTGCGCAAGCTGCCGACGGTCAGCAAGCTCATCGACACCTCCACCTGCATCGGCTGCAAGGCGTGTGAGGTCGCCTGCCAGGAGTGGAACGACCTCCCCAACGCCAAGACCTCGCAGCACGGCAACTACCAGACCCTGCCGACGATGAACGCGGAGTTCTGGAACCTCATCAAGTTCAACGAGACCGAGGTCGACGGCAGCTTCGCCTGGCTGATGCGCAAGGATCAGTGCATGCACTGCGCGGATCCGGGCTGCCTCAAGGCGTGCCCCGCGCCGGGCGCCATCGTCCAGTACTCCAACGGCATCGTCGACGTGAACCCCGAGCAGTGCATCGGCTGCCGGCTGTGCGAGACCGGCTGCCCGTTCGACGTGCCGCGCTTCTCGGAGACGACCGGGAAGATGGCCAAGTGCACGCTCTGCGTGGACCGGAGCGTGGTCGGCCTCGAGCCGGCGTGCGTGAAGGCCTGCCCCACCGGGTGCCTGCACTTCGGCACCAAGGAGGACATGCTCGAGCTCGGGAACGAGCGGGTGAAGCAGCTGAAGGGCGATGGCTACGCCAGCGCAGGCCTCTACGACCCGCAGGGGGTGGGCGGCACCGGAGTGGTCACCGTGCTCAAGCACGCCGACAAGCCGGAGCTGTACGGCCTGCCCCGTGACCCGACGGTGCCCACCGCGGTCCGGGTGGCGAAGGGCTGGCTGCGCCCGCTGGGCCTGCTCGGGATGGGTGCGGTGGTTCTCGGGCTGGTCGGGCACTATCTCCGCTTCGGGCCCCGGGAACCGCCCAAGGGTCCGCCATCCTCCACTCCCCCCGCGGCCTGAAGAGCGAGGAGACACGTCATGGCCGAGCCTCTCCACGCCGTCACCGCCCACTCCAGCGCCGACCCGGGCATCCTCCTCGCGCAGGGCCAGGAGGACCTGGTCGTCGGCGACGAGCTGGTCCGCTTCCGCTACTACACCCGCGTGGTCCACTGGGGCGTGGCGCTGACCTTCTTCGTCTGCCTCTTCACCGGGCTGCCCATCTGGACGCCCATCTTCGGGTGGCTGGCGGCGCTGTTCGGCGGACTGCAAGTCTGCCGCTGGCTCCATCCCTGGACCGGAATCGCCTTCGCGGTGTTCGCGCTGCTCCAGTTCGTGCACTGGGCGGGCGAGATGAGATTGAGCGCGGCCGACAAGCGCTTCACCGCCAACTTCCTCGCCTACCTGCGCTGGGAGACGCACGACGAGGACACCGGCAAGTACAACGGCGGGCAGAAGGTCCTCTTCTGGCTGAGCACCCTGGCCTCGCTCGGGCTCCTCGTGACCGGGGTGGTGCTGTGGTGGCCGCAGTTCTTCGGCGCTCAGCTGCGCGAGGTGTCTTGGGTGCTGCACGACCTGACGTTCATCCTCTTCATGCTGATGATCTTCGGGCACATCTACCTGGCCATCGCCGAGCCGGGGACCTTCTCCGCGATGGTGAAGGGGACGGTGACCAAGGCCTGGGCGCGTCTGCACCACCCGGCGTGGTACCGCGACGTGACCGGTGACTCCCGGCGCTGAGCGGCTCATCGGACGGTTCGAGCAGCGGGCCGCTCGCGCCGAGGCGCTGGCGGACGCGCCGTCGTCCGGCCGTGAGCCGCTGCGCTTCGCCGCCGGGCTATTCCGGGCGCAGGGACAGGCGGCCGCGGGAGTGCTCGAGCTGCACGGTCGGGCGCCGCTGAGCGGCACCCTGGACCAGGACCTGTCCCGGGTGGAGGCCCCGCTCCGCTCGGTGCTCCGCTTCCTCTCCGAGTCCGGCCCCGTCGCGCTCCGCGAGTCGGCGGCCGCCCGGGTCGCCGAGCCGCTCGACCTTTTCTCCGCCCGGCTTCGCATCGCCTGGACCGGCGGGCCCGAGGAGCGGCAGGACTTCCTTTCCCATGCGGTGCTCCGGGCCTACGCCGAGGCGCTGGTGCACGCCGGGATGACGCTCGATCGGCCCCGCGAGCCCGGGAGCGGCCGGTGCCCGGCGTGCGGCGCACCGCCCAGCATCTCGTTCCGGCGCGAGCTGCCCGGCTCGGATGGCGCCGCCCGGTTCCTCGGCTGCGGCCTCTGCGGAACCGAGTGGCAGACCAACCGCATCCGCTGTCCGGGCTGCGGGGAGACGGATCCCGACCGGCTCCCCGGCTGGCAGAGCGAGACGCACCCCGCGGCGCGGGTGGAGGCCTGCGAGACCTGTTACCGGTACGTGAAGTCGGTGGACCTCGGCGTGGACGCGCGCGCGGTCCCGGAGGTGGACGAGCTCCGCTCGCTCTCGCTCGACCTCTGGGCCATCGACCAGGGATACGTGCGGCTCGAGCCGGGGCTCGCGGGGCTGTAGACGCGCGCAGGGCCGCGCCGTCGGGGGTCAGGCTCAGCCGAGCTGCGGCAGCTCGATGTCGTCCGACTCGGGCGGCGGGAGCAGCTCGGTCCACGCCCCGGACATCGCCTCCTGAGTCCAGCCGAGGAACCAGCCCTCGCCACGGAAGAGCGTGCCGCCCGGCGTCTCCACGCGGATCAGCGTCCCGGCACCCTCGGGGCCGGACACGGTCATGCGCCACGCCGAGAGGGTGACCGAGCTCTCCCGGAGGCGAATGGCCGCGCGCTCCAGAGGCCGCACCGTGGGTTCGGTCAGTCCGGCGATGCGCCGCGACGGCGGGGTGGTCACGTGGGG
>DATKKF010000089.1:0-25521 GCA_035543115.1 Myxococcaceae bacterium | reverse complement strand
CGTCGAGCGCTCCAGGCATCGCCCGGGAGGCGGCGCCAGCGCCGGTCCCTGCGCCCCCGGCCCCGCCTCCCCCGCGCGCCGAGGAGGCTGCCACCGCCCCGGCCGCCCCCGGTTTTCTGGTGGTGAAGGCCCAGCCGTGGGGAAAGCTCTTCGTGGACGGGAAGTTCCTGGGCGACGTCGAGGGCACCCGGCGGTTCTCCTTCGCGCCGGGCTCCCACTCCGTCCGACTGGTCAACGGGAAGAAGGTCAGGCCCTGGACGGTGGAGATCGAGTCCGGAAAGACCGTCTCCCGGGAGCACAGCTTCCTCGAGGAGTAGCCCCCGGCCGGTGAATAAGTTCCATGGGTTCTGCGTCCACCGGGGTGGCCGGGGCGGCTCCTTGCCGGGGCAGGTCGGCCAGGGAAGGATGTCCCCGCGATGGTGAGGTGGCGCGCACGACTGGTGGCTACGCTCGGGGCGGCGCTTCTCTGGGGGCCCTTGGGCATCTCCACCCGTGCGCTGGCCCAGGACGAGCCCATCCCCCAGCCGGACGGCGACGTCGGCGTCACCACCTTCGATGAGACGCTCTCGCCCTACGGCCAGTGGGTGGAGACCGGCGAGGGTCCCAACGATGGGCACGCCTGGCGGCCCGACCCGGACGTGGTCGGTGAGGATTTTCAGCCGTATGCCACCGGCGGCCACTGGGTCTATTCGGACTGGGGATGGACCTGGGAGAGCGACTACCCTTGGGGGTGGGCGCCGTTTCACTACGGGCGGTGGGCGCTGACGCCCTCCTGGGGTTGGGTCTGGTATCCAGGCAGCGTCTGGGCGCCCGCCTGGGTCGACTGGCGCTTCGGGGGCGGATACATCGGCTGGGCGCCGCTGCCCCCGGTGGGCTTCGCGGTCGTGGTCCAGCCCTGGCGACCCTACTGGTGCTTCGTCCCGAGCAACGTCTTCATCTACCACGACGTGTGGGCGTACCGGCTCCCCGTGGACCGCATCCACTCGGCGTACGCGGCCACGGTGCCCGTGCACCAGGCGGTGAGCTACGGGCGGGCGCGCTGGTACGCGGGTCCTCCGGTGCCGCAGGTGGAGCACGCGGTAGGGCGCCCCGTCCCGCGGGTCACGGGCTTCACCCCGCCGGCGCCGGGCCGGGTGCAGGCGGTGCTTCCTCCCACCCGCGGCGGGCCGGGCACCCTCGCTCCGCGGCCGGGCCAGCCCTTTCCGGGGACCTCTGCCCGGCCCTCCACGGCTGCTCCGGGCGCCGTGACCTCGCCGTCCGGGGGCGGGTGGCGTGCGCCGGCCACGCCCAGCCCCTGGCGCGGGCCCGCCACCGGTGGCGGCGTCCCGGCGCCCCGTCCGGCGACGCCCGCCCCGAGCGTTCCGTCCGGGCCCTCATCCCCCGGGCCGCGGCCGCGTTCGCTCGGGTACTGGACGCCGCAGCTGCGCTCGGGGGCTCCCACCTACACGGGCCAGCGAGCCTTCGGGTCACCGTCCAGCCCGCAGACGTTCGCCGCCCCGTCGCGCGGCTTCAGCGCTCCCTCGACGGGCTTCGGCGGGCCGTCGCGCGGCTCCTCCTTCTCCTCGCGGGGCTTGGGTGGCTTCGCCGCCCCGTCGCGCGGCTTCTCGGCCCCCCACCCGAGCGGCGGCGGCGGGGGGCACGTCGGGAGCGGGGGCGGACACTCGGGCGGTGGGGGTGGCGGGCACGGAGGCGGCGGAGGCCACCGCTAGTCAGTCCGATGTCTCCTGCAGGGGCCTGCGCGTGAGCATGCCCGAGAGCGGAGAGGCGCGGCGCGGGGCGCGGGGGTGGATCGGCCTCGGCCGCTCGTCCTTCCGGGCGGTGGTCCAGCGGGTGATGCACTCCTGGGCCGGCCGGAGCCTTCAGGTCGGCGCGGTCGCCACGGTGGTGGACATCGGTGTGCTCCTGGTCTGCGTCCGCGTGCTCAAGCTGCCGACGCCAGTGGGCGCCGCGGCTGGCGTGGCCATCGGCTCGACCCTGGCCTTCTTCCTGAACCGCAGGTTCGCCTTCCGGGCGGAGGGCACTCCGGTCGCCGGGCAGGCAGTGCGCTTCATCATCTCCACCCTCATCGCCATGTCCATCCACGCGCCGCTGGTGGGGATCCTGGCGGATCGCCTGGGCGTGCCGGTCGTGGTGGCGAAGCTGATCGCCGATGTGCTGGTCTTCAGCATCGGCCAGCTGCTGGCGCTCCGGTTCGTGGTGTTCCGGAAGCCCAGGGAGAACCAGGCCGAACAGCCGCCGGGGTGAGCGGCGCCCGCCAGGCTAGCGCGAGGGGTGTGCGGCGCTGCCCTGCGCGGACGCCTCGCCCGGAACCTGCGCCTCGAGCCGCTTCACCGCCTCGGCCGCGGGGGTGAGGTCGGACTGCCGGGCCACCGCCTCCCGGTACTCGCGGAGGGCATCCTTCTTCCGGTCCTGCGACTCGTAGAGCTGGCCCAGGTAGAAGTGCGGCGCGCCGAAGGTCGGGTCGACCGCCAGGCTCGCCCGGAAGGCCTTCTCCGCCTCCGCCGGCTGGCCACGCTCGAAGAGCACCTCCCCCAGGTACATGTGCGCCAGGGGCTGGCGGCTGTCGGTGGCCAGCACGCTCCTGAGCGTCTTCAGCGCGGTGTCCGGGTCTCCGCCGCGGAAGTAGAGCGAGCCGAGCTCGGCCTTGGCTTCGAGCTGCGTCGGGTCGCGCCGGACCAGCTGCTCCAGCTCGGGCAGCGCGAGGTCCGGACGCCCGCGGCGGGAGTGGAGCACGCCCAGCCGCGAGAGCACCGCGGTGTCGTCCGGGTGGCGATCCTTGGCCCGGCCCAGCACTCGCTCGGCGGCGGCGTAATCGCCCTTGGCCAGGTACAGGTCGGCCAGCCCCAGCGCGGCCGCGAGGTCGTCCGGTTTCTCCTTGAGCACTGTCTGGTAGAGCGGCTCGGCCCTGGCGCTCACCCGCTTGCGCGCATAGAGCGCCGCCAGCTCCAGCCGGGCCTCGCTGGTGGGCTCGAGCTGCAGCCGCTTCTCCGCCTCGACGATGGCGCCGTCGAGGTCGCCCATGGCCAGGTGGGCGTCGGCCAGCGCGGCGCGGGCGCTCCCATCCTGCGGAAACTCGCGCACCGCCTTCTCCAGCACGGCGATCGCCTCCTTGAAGCGCCCGAGGCCCACGTAGGCGACGGCCAGTCCGCGGTACGCCTCGGTGCTGCGCGAGGCCTTGCGGTCCTCCGCCATCAGCGCGATGGCCTTCTGGAAGGCGGCCACCGCCTGGGTGCGCTTGCCCTGCTTCAAGTACAGCTGCCCGAGCTGGGTGTGGGGCGCGCTGGCGCTGGGGTTGATGGTCTGGGCGCGGGCGAAGGCCTGGTTGGCGCGGATGTTGTCCCCGGTCCGGAAGTACGACAGCCCGAGGTTGAACCAGGCCTCGGCGGACCGGGGGTCCTCCTTGGTCGCGGCGAGGAACTCGCGCCGCGCGCCGTCGAAGTCGTCCTTCCAGTCGAGCGCCACCCCGAGGTTGTTGTGCGCCTCGGCCGAATGCGGCTCCAGCTGCAAGGTGCGCTCGAACGCGCCGATGGCCCCCGGAACGTTGCCTTCGCGCAGCAGCAGCACTCCCAGGTTGTAGTGGGTGGCCGGGTCGAGCGGGGCGGCGGCGGCCGCGGCCATCAGGAGCTCCTTGGCCTCCCCGAGCAGGCCCTTCTCGGCCAGCGCCTTGGCCAGGTTCACCTTGGCCACGGTGAGGTTCGGGTCGAGCTCCAGCGCCTTCCGGTAGGTGGCGATGGCCTCGTCGATGCGCGAGCTGCGCTGCAGCGACTCGGCGAGGTTGAACTGCGCGGTGGCATCCCTCGGCTGGAGCTCGGTGACCCGGGTCCAGGCGCGGACCGCCCCCTCGTTGTCGTCCAGTGAGCGGGCCAGCAGCGCGCGTTCCACGTGCAGCGCTGGATCCGACGGGCTCTGGGTGATGGCGGCGTCGAGCAGCGCCTTGGCCTCGGCGGCCTCCCCGGCGAGCCGCAGCGCCCGGACCAGCAGCAGGGTGGACTCGGGGCCGGGGCGGCGGCGGGCCAGCTCGCGCAGCGGCGGCACCGCCTTGTCGGGCTCCTCCAGCGAGAGGTACGCCATCCCCAGACGGCGGAGCGCCTCGGCGTCGTCCGGCGAGTCGCGCAGCCGGGCCTCGTCGGCCTTCACCGAGTCCCGGAGCTTGCCCGTCTCCGGGCCCGCGAGGAGGAGCACCAGCGCCGGGAGGAACGCCGCGCCCGCCATCTACAGCTTCTCCACGAAGGGGCTGGCGCGGGCGTCGAAGGTCTTCCTGGCCACCACGTCGCGCTTCTTCTCCCACTCGGCGCGGGCCTTCTCCATCCGCTCGCGCTCGGGCTTGGCGGCCTTTCTCCGCTCCGCCAGGTCGCCCTCGCACTGCTGCACTTGACGCTGGAAGTCCTTGGGATCGTAGCGCTCGCTGCCCGGGACCTTGACCTTCCGCACCGCGGTGAGCCGGGCCAGCTGGTACCGGGTGATGGCGCAGGTCCGGTTCAGCTCGTCGAGCTCGCGGTTCTTGACGTTGAGGTCCTGCTTGGCGCGGAGGTACTCGACCCTCGCCTGGGCCTCCTCGCGGGCGAGCACCGCCAGGTCCTTGCTGGCCTGGTCCTTGGCCTGGCCGATCTCCTCGCCGGCGAGCGACTCGGACTTCTTGGCCCGGCGGATCTGGTCGCGGGTGCGGAGAATCTCGTTCTCCGCGTCGTCCACCCGGTCGTAGGCGACGAAGAGATCGTTCTCCGCCTCGACCAGGTCCACCTTGTCCTCGTAGGTGAGCTTGTTCACCATGTCGTCGGGCACGGTGCGGCCGTACTTGCCGCCGCAGCCCGCGAGCAGGAGGAGCGCCCACCACCACGCCGTCGTGCGCAGGGTCATTGCACCTTCGCCTTGAAATCGCCGAACACCGTCCGGCCGCACCCGAAGTCCACGCAGCGCTGGAACGTCACGCTGAAGCTGCCGTTCACCGTGCCCCCGTCGCGCGGCACGTCGTAGAGCACCATGAAGCCGTCCGAGATCAGCGGGAAGGTCTTGCGCGGGTCGTTGAACACGTCGCGGGTCACCACTCCGCGCTGCTGGGTGGCGATCCCGCCGTCCGGGAGCAGCCCGCCGTCGAGGAGGCCGGCGTCGGCCAGCGCGAAGTCGGGGAGCGGCTCGGCCAGGTTCACGTAGTCGCCGGTCCGGACGGTCAAGCCGTCCAGCTTCTCCGAGACCTCGAGCACCGTGTCCTGGCCGCTGCCCCGCGGTCGGGTCCAGCGCACCGCGATCTGGTCCCCGGCGAACCCGAGCTTGATGTCCTGGTAGGTCAGGTCGAGGATCTCTTGCAGGCTGCCCTCGACCTTGGTCGGACTGCAGGCGAGCGCCACCCCCACGACGGCTGCGGCGATGGGGACGGCGGCGCGCTTCATCGGCAGGCCCTCCACTCCGGGTCGACGTCGAACCCGGGGAGCGAGGCGCTCTTCACGCTCGCCAGCTCCTTCCGCGCGCCGTCCTGGTCTCCGTAGCGACAGCGGAGCGCGGCGAGGTTGGCCCGCGCCTTGTCGTTGGCCGGATCCGCCTCCAGCGCCTTGGCGTAGGCGGCGCGGGCCGCCATCGGCTCGCCCTGGTACAGGAGCGCCACCCCGAGGCCGTTCTGGGCCGCGGTCCGCGACTCGCCGAGCTCGGTGGCCCGGGCGAGCGACAGCTGCGCCATGGGGATCTGCCGGGCCTCGAGGTACGCCAGGCCCAGCGCCTCGAGCGAGGCGGCGTCCTGGGTGGCCTCGGCCTTCTTCTGCAGCTCGGCGAAGCCGGGGGGCAGGTTGCCCGCGGCGGGCGTCGCCGGCAGCGGCGAGCGCGCGGTCTCGCTGCGGGAGCGGCAGCCGAGCACCGCCGGCGCGAAGACCTCGAGCTGGCCGGCCCGGGCGAGGCAGGTCTTGAACGCCTCCTCGGCCTGCTCCTTGATGGGCTGTACCTGCTGCTTCACCGCCGACTTGAACTGCTGGGCGTCGGCCGCGGACAGCCCCGGTGGCACCGGCGTGGCCTCCACCGCCTCGGCCAGCGACTGGAGCGACAGGCCCAGCTTCCACAGCGAGGCCACTGCCCACTCCGAGCTGCCCATTGACGCCGACTGGTTGTACACGCCCTGGAGCTGCTGGAGCGCGGCCACCTTCTGGTCAATCTGGTCGGCGGGGATGGCCTTGAAGTTCCGGTAGAGCAGCTCGCCCAGGTACCAGAGCGCCTTGGCGGTGTCCTCGCCCTGGCTCGACGGCGCATTGACCACCGGGGCCAGCGTCTTGGCCAGCACGTCCGGCCGCTCGCCCTGGGTGGCCGCCACCTCGGCGAGCACCGCCGCGGCTTGCGGGTTGGTCTTGTCCGCCGAGAGCGCCTGGCTCGCTGCGGTCTTGGCCCCGGCCAGGTCACGGGCCTTGAGCTTGGCCTGGGCGAGCAGGGCCAGCGCCTCGCCGCGGCGGTTGCCGCCCACGTTCGCTGCGGACTGGAAGTCCTTCTGCGCGCCGGGCAGGTCGTTGAGCACCATCCGCAGCCGACCGGCGGCCATCCACCCGTCGTAGGCGGTGGAGTCCTGACCCATGCGGGTGCCGAGCTGCTCGTACCACTGCGCGGCCTCTGGGAAGCGGCCGGCCTCCGCCGAGTGCCGGGCGATGGTGGCGAGCACGTCCGAGGTGTAGGCGGTCTTCGGGAAGTCGGTGAGCAGCTTGGCGCCGATCTCCCGCTCCTTGGCGTAGTCCTTCTTCTCCCGGGCGGCGGTGAACGCCCCGTACAGCGCCTTCTCCGCGATGTCGCCGCCCTTGTTCTCCGAGGCGACCTTGAGCAGGCCCTCCACCACGTCGCCGGTCTCGGCCGAGCTCTGCAGCGCCAGCTCGCCGAGCGCCTCGCCCTTGCTCTCCGCCTGGAACCGGCGAACCTCGGCGAGGAAGGTGGCGGGGAGCTGGCCGTTGGAGAGGAACTTCCGGGTCGTCTCCTCGATGCCCTTGAAGTCGTTCAGCTGGCGGAGGCTGTCGAGCGCGAGCTTGCCCGCCACCGGCGCGTCCTTCTGCGTCGGGTACTCCATGGCGAAGGCGGTGAAGAGCTGGCTGCTCCGCTCGAACTCGCCGTCGTCGTAGTAGGCGCGGGCGATGTTGAACTTGACGGTGAGGGCGTTGGGGTTGCGGGGGTACTTGGCGATGAACTTCGCGCCGTCGAGCTTCAGGGCCTGGCGGGCGTCGGCCACCTCGAAGGCGGTGATCCGGTCCACCTCACCGGGCTTGAGCGCGCTGAAGTGGCTGAGCAGCGCGCCGTAGGCGGCGGCCTCGGCCCCGGCGGCGTTCTTGGCCCGGACCTCGTAGGCCTCGAGCTCCTCGAACTGTCGGGCCGCCTGGGGGTAGTCGTGCGCGGCGAAGAGCGCATCGGCGCGGTTGTGCATGATGTCCCGGACGTACTTCTCGGGACGGAAGAGCGAGAGGTATTCCTTGTAGGCGCTCGCCGCCGCCAGATACACCTTCCGGTCGTCGCTCTTCTGGGCCAGCGCCTGCAGCTGGGTGGCCAGGTCGCGGGTCAGCTCCTCCAGCTCCACCAGCTGCTTGCGGCGGGTGGTCTCCTCCTTGAAGGGATCCACCTTCACGTTCACCGCCGCCCGCACCAGGTACTTGATGTCCTCCTGCTGCGTGGGCACCCGGCCCTTGGCGGCCTTCAGCGAGTCGTAGAGCTTCTCGGCACGCTCGATGTCCAGGTCCGGGTCGGGCTGGATCTCCATCAGCTTGCGGAGCGCGGGGATGGCCCACTCGTACTGCTGCTTGATGAAGTAGCGGTTCCCGAGCTTGTCCAGCGCCAGGGCGTAGGTGGTGCGGCTGTCCGAGAGCTTCTCGAAGTAGGGGAGGGCCCCCTTGGGGGGCCGCGCCTCGGTGTAGCTGTAGACCAGGTCCAGCAGCGCCTCGCGCTTGACGTTGAGCGCCTTCTGCGCGTCCTGGCCGGGGAGCGGCTCGCTGCCCGCGGCGGCCTCGAAGAAGTTGACCGCGTCGTTGAACTTCTGCTGGTTTACCCGGATCCACCCCAGCTTGTAGCGGGCCAGGTCGTGCACCGGGCTCTGGGGAAACTTGAGGATCTCCTGGTAGTGCTTCTCGGCCTCCGCCAGGTCGGTCTTGTCGAAGTAGTAGTCGCCGATGATCTGCTCGGCCTCCAGCCGGAGCGGGCTCTTGGGGTACTTGGCGATCAGCTCGCCCAGCGTCTTGAGCATGTCGTCGAACTGACCGAGCTCACGCATCTCGTGCGCCAGGTAGAAGGTGACCTTGTCCGCGTCGTGGAAGTCCGGGAACTCGCGCAGCAGCCGGTTGTAGAGCTGCACCGCCTTCTGCTTGAGCAGCTTGGTCTCCGGGCTGACGATGGCGCCCTTGTTGTCCCCGCCGCGCTGCTCGACCTGGAGGAAGTACACGTAGCGGCTCTTCTCCACGTAGAGCTCGGCCAGGCGGAACTGGAGGTCCGGGAGGTAGGGGGCGTTGCGGCTCTTGGCGATCAGCCGCTCGGTCTCGAGGAGCGAGCGGTCCACCTTGAAGATGTCCCGCTTGAGCTTCTCCACGTACTCGGTCTTCTCCCGCTGGCGGGTGACGACCGGGTTCACGCTCTTGTCCAGCGTGGGCAGCAACGGCCCGCTGGCCTGGGCCAGGAGCAGGAGCAGGAGTCCACCCGTCACTGGGCGCCCTCCTCGAGGCAGCGGCTGGGGATGCTCACCCGGTAGCTGCGGAGCTCGTCGTTCCAGTACTCGCCGGTGAACTTGAAGGCGATCTGCGCCGAGGTGAGAGAAGCCTGCTTCTCGGGCTGGACCAGCTTCGCCCCCCGCTTCACCCGCTCGTAGAGCTTGAGGCCGACCTCGTACTCCATGAGCCGCACCTGCTCGTCGGCGCGGAGCAGCTTGTCCGCCTCCTCGCGCACCGCGTCCCGGAGCCGCTGCTGGTAGACACGCTCGGCCTCGGCGCGCGCCAGGTCGTAGATCTTGGTGAGGTGCTTGTAGAGCCGGTCGCCGAAGCCGCCGGCGTGGCGCCCCAGGTTCTCGCTCTCGAGGTTCAGCGACTCGAGGTACCTCGACGCTCGCTTGGTGGAGCCGTGGCTGTTGGCCGCCCGGCGGAGGCGGAAGTCCTGGGTCAGGTCGTCGCGCTCGCGGATGGACTCCAGCGAGTCGCTGAAGCGGCGGGTGAGCTCCTTCGCCGCGCGCTTGGCGGGGAGGTACTGGCAGAGGTCGCGGTACACCAGCGCGCGGAGGATGTACTTGTCGGGGAGGAACTCGTCCCGGAAGCTCGGCGCGTCCAGGGTGGTGAGCAGGCCGATGGTCGCCCGGAGCTGCCCGAGATTGTACCGGGTCCAGGCCTCCTCCAGGTACAGGGTGGCTCGCCCGGGGTCGAGCGAGGGCAGCTGCACCATGTCGTAGGCCTTGAGCGCCCCCTCGTAGTCCTTCTTCTCGTAGCGGAGCCGGGCCACCGCCAGGCGGGCCTCGTTCCGTGCCTCCATGGTGAGCTTCTCGTCCTTCGACAGCTCGAGGAAGTCGTCGATCATCTGGTCGTCGACGACGCCCTTGGCGTTCCTCAGCCGGGTGACCAGGAGCGCGAACTTGGCGCGGCTGGCCTCGACGCCCCCCTCGTCCAGCTTGACGAAGTGGGTCCGGGCCCAGCGCTCGTTGCCCACCCGGAGGTCCACCAGGCCCTGCTGGTAGTTGGCGTAGTCGCTGACGCTGTCGGGGAGGAACCCGAGGTCGAGCGAGCCGAAGATCTGCTCGTCGATCAGCGCCTCGTCGTGGGGGACCAGGGTGAGGACCTTCAGCGCCTCCAGCGTCTTGGGGAGGACCTGCGGGTTGCTCCGCTCGTGGGCCACCTTGGCCAGGTACACCGCCCCGCCGTGGCGGAGGTTCAGGTCGATGAGGCAGCGGGCGAGGAAGTACTGCGCCCAGGCGTAGTTCTCGTCGGTCGGCGGGGTGGACTCGATGAAGGCGTACAGCTTGCGCGCCGCCTGCTCCTGCTTGTTGTCGAAGTAGTCCTTCAGCGCCTCGTCGAAGATCTTCGGATCGACCTTCGGAGGAGGCTCCTGCCCCGCCGGCTGCTGGGGCGGCGCGCCGGCCTGCGCCGGAGCGGCGGCGGGGCCCGGGGCGGGCGCGGCCTGCGCCGGGACCGGGGCCGGGGCGCCGGCCGGGCGCGGCGCCTGGGCCGTAGGCTGTGCCGGCGGGGCGGGCGCAGCCGCCGCCGGCGGCTTGCTTCCCGGCGCCGGGGGCGTGGACTGGGGCGCCGGGGCCTGGGCCAGCCCCGGGAGCGCAAGGAGGAGCGTCACCGCGGCCGCGGTCGCCGACTGCATCCGGACGACCCTCATTCGGTTCCGCCGAAGTTCAGCGCCAGCGCGAGCTGGACGAGGAGGATGTTGGCCTCCAGCCCCTTGTAGATGACGAACTCGTTGCTGAAGTCGAGCCGGAACGAGACGCCCTTGCTGGTGAAGATACGCGCCCCGAGCCCGAGGTGAACCGCAGGGCGAAACACCGTCTGCCCGGTGCCGCTGGCCACGTCGGCGGCGATCCGCTCGTTGATCACCGACCCGCCCAGCGTACCGAAGACCTCGAAGTGGCCCACGCTGCCGTTGAGCCAGGAGGTCTTGCCGTAGATCGGCGTCCACATCACGTCCGAGCCGACGATCCAGTTGAGCTGCGGGAACGCGGTGGGGCTCACCCCGAACTGCGTCTCCAGCTGGTTCCGCAGGCCGGTCTTGATGTTGTACGAGAGCAGCCCGCGTCCCACCTGCCAGGCGAAGTAATCACTGAAGTGGTAGACGTAGCCCACCTGTCCGGTGAGGCCCTTGTAGAACGCGTCGAGCGGCGCGATGCCCACGCCGATCCACAGCTCGCTGACCATCCGGTAGGTCCGGTCCTGGACCGCGAGCACGGTGCCCGGGGACTCCAGTTCATCGCCCTGCGCGTATGCGAGGACGGGAGCGAGGCACACCAGGAGCAAGAGCGTTCGTTTCAAGTCGTGTCCTGAACGGTGGGGGAGTTGGTGCCGCTCGCTTCGAGCGACGCCGCCTCGTTCAGAAACCCACCGCGTTGAAGATGAAGGGATAGCTGATGATCACCGACTGGCCTCTGGCGGGCGGGAACTGCCAGGTGTTGAGCGAGCGGAGGATGCAGGTCTCGACCGAGCTGTCCTTCAGTGTCGAGCTCTTGCTCTTCGAGCTCACCACCCTGCCCTGGGTGGAGATGCTCCATTCCAGCACGACCTTGCCGGCCAACCCAGGATTCTTCAGCAGCGCGGCCTCGTAGCAGCGCTGCACCTCAGCGAGGTGGGAGTTGATCGCCTTCGCCACTGCTTCCTTGTCGATCTGCCCCTGCGAGCTCACACGGTCGGACGCTGCGCGGGCGACACCGGCACGCACCGGACCTTTCCCCACTCCGCCCGCGCCCATCGCACCGATGCCGCCGCCGCCCTTGCCCATCAGGAGCTCGCGGCCGCCGCCGGTGCCGTTGCCCACGCCCAGTCCGGGCATGCCCACGTTGCTCGCCACCGGGCCCTTGCCCACCAGACCATTGAGCTTGAAGGCCGCGGCGTTGCCGCCGGGCCCGAGCTTGTTGATCGCCGCGAGCATCGACTTCATCGCCGGTCCTGCCGCGGTCACCTTGGCCAGGGCCTTCTGGACGTTGGCCGGCGGCTGGGGCGTGGGTGGCACCGGCTGCGGCGGCGCCTTGGGGGGCGGCGCCTTCACCACCTTCTTCTCCGGCTCCTTCTTCTTCTCGGGCTTCTTCTCTTCCTTCTTCGCCTCTTCCTTCTTCTCGGGCTTCTTCTCTTCCTTTTTCTTTTCTTCCTTCTTCGGCACCATCAGCCGCACGGCGACCGGATTCAGGTTCCGGGCGTTGAAGTCCGCCAGCTCCGCCCCCTGCGGCCCGAAGAAGATCCACCACACCGTGGGGGAGAAGAAGGCCAGGAAGAGGAAGATGAAGAACCAGGGCTTGCCCCGGAGCGGGTTGACGAAGGTGCGCTCGGGCGGCGGAGCGACGTAGACGAAGCAGGTCATGTCGCCCTCGCGGAGGGCGACCGCGTTGCCCGACTGCAAGAGCACGCAGGCCCGGCCGTCGTACGACTCGAGCTCGCCCCCGCCGGCCGGGACGAACCGCCCGTCGCTCCGCCGCTTGTCCAGCTCCGCCTTGGGGGGCAGGTAGAGGCGGTAGGCGCCGCGCCCGGCGGACTCGGCGACCGGGAAGCCCTCGGGCATGCTGAAGCCGTAGAAGGGCACCATCGCCACGTCGGCCAGGCCGCTGGTGATGGGCTTCTTCTGCGAGGTGGGTCCGAAGCTGCGGGCCATCTGCCGGGCGTCCCGCCAGTAGAGCTCGAAGTAGAGGCGCGGCTTGCCCCGGCCGCCCTTGGTGGGGACGGCGAAGAGCTGCGGGCCATGGGCGCTGGCGCCGGCCGGAGCGCGGCGCACGGCCTGTCGCGGGAGCGGCGCCGGAGCGGGCGGCGGCGCAGCGGGGGCGGGTGGCGGGCGGGACGGCGCGGGGCCGCGCGCCGAGGCCGCAGGTGGCCACGCCGGCGCGGGCTCGCTCCAGGGGCGCTCCGCGGCGGGGCGCGCCGGTGTGGCCGGCCGCTCGTAGGCGTCGAGCGGTGGCAGCGCCTCGGACTGGACCGGCGAGGGCAGCGGCCCGAGCGGCTCGTCGTCGTGCTTCTGGGACTTGCCCTTCCGCCGGCGGGCGGAGGGCACGGTGCCCGGGCCCTCGGTCTGGCCGTTGGCCACCGGCGACCGCGTCGCGTAGGGGGCAGGCGCGGTGGCGTCCGCCTCGGCGGGCGGAGGCGGAGGCGCGGAGGCGCGGCGGGGAGAGGAGATGGGCGCGACCTGCGGGATGTTCGCGGGGGCCACGCTGCCCAGCAGCGCCGAGACCTCGGGGGGCGGGGTGGTCTTCGGCGTGGTGCGGGGCCCGAGGACCCGCGTCTTGAGCACGAAGGGTCCGAGCACCACCTCGTCCACCGAGCGAATCTCGCAAGCGGTGACCTGGTGGCCGTTGACGTAGAGCCCGCCCAGCGAGCCCGAGTCCTGCACTGCCGCCTTGCCGTTCTGGAAGTAGAGGACCGCGTGGTGCGGATCCACTGCCGCATCGTCCAGGCGGAGGTCGACGTCGTCGGCGCTGCCGAGCACGTACGAGCCGGGCACGAAGACCTCGGTCCCCACCAGGAGCCCGTCGCGCAGAATGACGACCTGGAGCACTGCCGGTTGAGCGCTCACGTCAGAGCTCGGAGTCGTAGACCGCGCCGACGATCTCTTCCCGGAAGGACTCGCGCTTCTTGATCATCGAGCGCTGCTTCAGCTCCTTCCGGTCGTAGAGGTACACCGCGCCCGACTTGTTGGTCTGGCCCTGGATGAGCCGGTCGTCGAAGTCGATGCGGGTGGGGCCGCGCTGCGGAGGTGCGCCGCTGGCCGAGGCAGTGGCCGGAGCGGCAGGGATGGAGGTGGAGGGCGCCACCGGATCGAAGGCCGCCTTCGCCGCCGAGCTGGTGGAGGTCTTGGCCCGGGTCGCCTTGGCGGTGGACGAACTCTTGGAGCTCTTGCCCTTGCTGCTGCTCTTGGCCGCGCTGGTCTTCGAGGAGGACTTCTTCGACGACGACTTCGCAGCTGTCTTCTTGGAGGTCGCTGCCGCGGCGGTCGGAGGCAGCACAGCCGGTCCCGCGAGCGTGGACAGGAGCGCCACGACGCGGAGCGCAGTTCGAGCTCGCATGGGTCGACGGCGAGTAAATCGAACGCTGTGGAGAGCTGTCAACGCATCCACCAAGGCGATTCCCCTGACGAATTTCGTCAATCCCACCTGGGCACGGAAAGGCGCACAGCCGCTCACGTCAGGGGATCCAGTCGCCGTAGCCGGCGTCCAGCGCCGTGGCGTGGAACCTGCCCGACACGGCCCGGCCACTGCCATAGCTGCCGTCGCTGACGAAGGAGGCGCTGAGGCTCCCCCGGGTGTCGTCGCCCGGATTGCCGCCCTTGTCCAGCGTGAACTCGCCGATGGAGACGTCGGGGAGCACCCGCGCCGGCTCGCCGGCGGCGTTGTGGAGGAAGGTCGCACGGAGGGTGCCGCCGTCGGTGTACCCGGCGATCTTGACCGTCTTGCCGTTCTGAAGCTGCAGCTGATCCAGGGCCAGGGTGAAGCGCAGCACCAGGTCGATGTCCCGCCCCTTGTTGGCCTCGTAGCTCACCACCAGGGCCTGGTCGTTGCGGAGCACGTGGACGGTGGAGACGTCGAGCGCGAACACCTCGGAGAGGCTCCCGTCGAGCGAATTCTCCCCCTGGCCGCAGGCCATCGCGGCGGCCACGGCCATTGCGGTGACCAGAAGCAGCGACGCCCGAGTCATGGCTTCTCGACCGCGATCTGCAGCACGCCGCTCGCGCCGTTCCGGTAGCCAATGACCCGGCGCTTGCCGATGTAGACCATGCGGGTCTGGAACACGGCGCCGACGTCCACCACCACCTCGTGGTCGCTCCATACCTGGCTCAGGCCGCGATTGGCCACCGCGAGGTAGTGGTCGGGGGTGCAGTTGTTCTCGTTGCGGTTGGGCTGCTTCGAGCAGACGTAGTACGCGACCGAGGGGTCTCCATCGGGCGAGATGGCCACCGCCGCGTACCAGCCGCCGCTGCCGCGCTCGAACACCGGGTCCAGGGTGTCCCAGTTTCCGGGCTGGTTGCAGTCGCTGTTCGCCGCGCAGGCGGTGAAGAAGGCGCCGTTCACGCTGCGATTGGTGACCGCCACCCCGTACCCGAAGTTGTCCCGGTAGTCGATGGACGGCCCGGCCTGGGTGTTGGGGACGATGGTGGCCCCGTTGGCCCCGAGAATGCTCGGGGTGTCCGGGCCGGTCAGTGGCTGGAGCGCTCCGCAGCTCTTCCAGGTGCCGTCGCTCTGCTGCTCGGAGAACTCGATGTCCGCGCCGAAGGTGTCGGGCCCGCTTGCCGCGCGATCCGAAACCACCGCCGCGCCCCGCAGCCCCGAGCTCAGCGTCTTGGCGCCGTAGATGATGCGACTGTGCGCGCCGTAACCGCCCTTGTTCGCGCCCTTTGCGTTCCCCGCCTCCAGCAGGGCGACCGGGGTCCAGGCAGTGGGCCCGCCGATCGCCATCTCGAGATCGGCCGCGTTCCAGTCGCCGGTCCCGGCCGAGCTGCCGAAGTGGCCATCGCGGTAGGCGAGCACCGCGTTGTTCCCCTCGAAGATCAGCGCCGGGTAGAAGCCGACGACGTTCCCGTTGTCGCTCGGGGCGGAGCCGGAGACCGGCGGTGACGAGTCGGTCGCCGCCACCTGCTCCACCCACCGCCCGCCGGTGTAGTACGAGACCGCGGCGTCGTTCTGGAACCAGAAGGTCGCGGTGAAGTCCGGTGGGCCGCCGAGGTAGGCCACCGCCGGCGAGCCGCTGGCCTGATAGGCCACGCTCACCCCGAAGAAGCGCTGCACGGTCTGCACCCGCTGCGCGCCCGAGCCGACCCCGGCGTCGACGTCGAACTCCTCGAACATGATGTCGTAGTCGACGAGGCCCGCGTCGGGGAACATGGCGATCACCCCCGAGTCCTGCCGCGGGCTCTTCACCACGTAGGCGAAGCCGACCAGGGTGCTGTCCGGCTTGGCCACCATGTCGAAGGTGGGAATGGAGGGATTGGCCACCTCGAGGGTGGTGCGGTCGACGATGTGGATGTCGAACCGGCCGCCGTCCGGCGCGCAGGCCTGGTTCTGGTCACCGCAGAGCAGGCTGTCGTTGTAGATCAGATCGCCGAGCTTCCTGCCGCAGCCAGCGAGCGCGAGCGCGACCATGGCGCCGATCGCCAGCGCCATCGATGTGGGACGCATCCCTTCCTTCACTTTCACCCCCGGATCCGAGGACGCATTCTACCCCGGGCGCTGCATGACGCCGACCTGCGCTCGCCTTGCGACGAGTCGATTTCCCGGGGGACACTCCACCGCATGTCGGAGACACCACCACCCACGTCCGAGGACACGCGTCCGGCGGACCTGAGCCGCCGCCACTTCATCGAGCACGTGGGGTTCATGTCCGGAACCGCGCTGCTCTATGCCGCTTGCAAGCCGTCGGAGCCGAAGAAATCCGAGGCCACGGTCGGGCCGGTGGTCGAGACCTCGCACCGCTCGCTCACCAACGACGAGTACGACACCGTGGCCGCCGCGGTGGAGCGCATCGTCCCCCGCGACGACGAGCCTGGGGCGATCGACCTCGGGGTCCCCGAGTACATCGACCGGGCGCTCTCCACGCCCACGCTCGGCCACGTCCGCGACGACTTCGTGCGCGGCACCGAGGCGTTGATGCGCCGGGCGCAGACCCGCCACCGGAAGCCCTTCGCCGCGCTCGCCCCGGCCGAGCAAGATCGGCTCCTCACCGAGTTCAAGGACTCGCCGGGCGGCTCGGGCGAGCAGCACTACTGGACCGTGCTCATCGGCCTGACGATGGAGGGGCTGTTCGGAGACCCGGTGCACGGCGGAAACAAGGGAGGCCGTGGCTGGGAGCTGATCGGCTTCGGCCAGGGCCGGCGGGGCTGCGCCGATCCCTCCGGACACCACCACCACGCCTGCGCGACCCGGAAGGGCTGACCAGGGATGGCGCTCTCCGAGGTGGACGTGGTGGTGGTGGGCAGCGGTGCGGGTGGCGCCCCGATGGCGCTCCAGCTCGCTCGCGCTGGACTCAAGGTGGTTCTCCTGGAGAAGGGCCCGCGCTACTCCGAGGCCGACTTCACCCACGACGAGATCTCCATCAGCCGGCGCAACTTCTTCATGCCGCTGCCCTGGGACGAGCCGCACCTGTGGCGGGTGGGTCAGACCGGGAAGTTCTCGCGCACCAACCACGCCTGGACGGCGAACTGCGTGGGGGGGGGCACGGTGCACATGAGCGGCTTCTTCTACCGGCTCAAGCCGGTGGACTTCCGGATGAAGTCGATGCTCGGCGCGCCGGCCGGCTCGACGGTGGTGGACTGGCCGATCCGCTACCAGGACCTGCTTCCCTACTACGAGCAGGTGGAGGAGGAGATCGGCGTCTCGGGAGTGGTGACCTCCCATCCCTGGGCCGAGCCACGGCGGAAGCCGTACCCGCTGCCGCCGCTCGACGAGCACCCCATCGCCAGGGAGATCGACCGGGCGGGGAAGAAGATCGGCGTGCACCCGCACCCCACCGCCCGGGCCATCGCCAGCCGTCCCTACCGGGGACGCGCCGGATGCGTCTACTGCACCTTCTGCGGGAGCTACGGCTGCGAGGTGGGGGCGAAGTCCAGCACCCACTCGGCGCTCATCCCTCTGGCGCTGGCCACCGGCAAGGTGGAGCTCCGGACGGGTTGCATGGCCCGCAGCGTGGAGGTCACGCCGGACGGGCGGGCGAGGAGCGTGGTGTACCTGGACGAGGCGGGCGTGCTCCAGGAGCAGCCGGCGAGGATCGTGGTGGTCTCCTGCACCGCGGTGGAGAGCGCGCGGCTGCTCCTCAACTCGCGCTCGGCGCGCTGGCCGAAGGGGCTGGCCAACGACAGCGGGCTGGTGGGCAAGAACCTGACCTTCAGCGGCTTCGGGCGCTCGCGCGCCTCGTTCCGCATCTCCAGGCGCAAGGAGAGCTGGCCCTGGCTGGACGATCCGGCGCCCTTCGTCCAGCGCAGCCTGTCCGACCACTACGTGCTGCCCGCCTCGGCGAAGCTGGGGAGCAGGAAGGGCGGGGCGATCGGCTTTCTCTGGGAGCACCCCGCCCCCATCAGCCAGGGCATCGTGCTCGCCCAGGGCGGCCAGGGCGTCTTCGGCAAGGAGCTGAAGGAGCGGTTCCGGGTGTTCCGCGACAGCAAGGTGCTGCAGTTCGAGACCTACGCCGAGTGGCTGCCCACCCCCGGGACCCAGGTGACGGTGGAGGACTCGGTGCTCGACCGGTACGGCTTGCCGGTCGCGGCGATCACCATCGACCGGCACCCCGCGGACCTCCCGGTCACCCGGTACCTGATCGATCGCGGCGAGGAGCTGCTGAAGGCCATGGAGCCGGACGCGGTGTGGCGGGTCACCGAGGCCGGTGAGACCACCATTCTGCAGCACGGAACCTGCCGCTTCGGAAACGACCCGGCCACCAGCGTCCTGGACCAGGACTGCCGCGCCCACACCGTCCCCAACCTCTACGTGGTGGACGGCAGCTTCATGCCCACCAGCGGCGGCAACCCCAACACCCTCACCATCATGGCCAACGCGTACCGGGTGGCGGACCGGCTGGCGCAGCGGGTGAAATCAGGAAAGATCTAGAAGACCGCCGGGGTGATCTCCACCTTCATGAGGTAGGTCGCCTCGAGGTCGCTCTTGAACGAGACGAGGTGTTCGTCGTTGTCGAGGAGATTCGCGCTGCGCTCGAAGACTCCGGTGGAGTTCGACTCCGCGGCCACGGTCTTCCCGTCCACGTCGGACCGGGTGCTCGCCTTGCACCCGGTCTCGTACCAGACGATGGAGGTCAGTGTGCCCACTGCCGAGATGTTGTCGAAATAGAAGCTGACCTTCACCTCGCTCGGCTCGTCGAGGCGGACGATGATCTTCCCCTCCCCGGGGAAGCGTCCCTCGATATAGCTCTGGTCGCCGATGAAGCAGCTCGCGGTCTGGTTGCACACCGGCCAGCTCCCGTTGCAGCTGTCCTTCACCCGCGCACCGATGAAATCGTCGCGACCGCTGCTACACCCACACAGCCACACCAGCAGCGCCGCAGCGAGCGCGGTTCGTCTCTGGAAGGGGCTCGATGGGATCGGTAGACTTCTTTTCATGATCAAGCGTCTTCTCGTCTCGTGCGCGGTGCTGCTGGGTGCCGCAGGAATGGCTTGTGGTGGTGACTCGGGCACCGCCGATCTGCCGGTGAAGCCGCAGATCGTCACCGACCGCGACTCTATCGTGGACCAGGCGATCTATGCAGGCCAGACCAAGACCCAGACCCTCCAGGTCACCGACAAGGGTCAGCAGGATCTGGTGGTGAGCACCTATGCGCTGACCGGCGACTCGGCCATCGTCCTGCTCAACAGCACCCTGGCCCAGGCGGACGGCAGCTCGAGCAACACGGTGAAGTCCAACAAGACCGCGTTCATCTCCATGACCTGCAAGCCGACCAGCGTCAACCAGACGGTCAATGCCACCCTCACCATCAACTCCAACGCCGAGAACAAGCCGACCAAGACGGTCACCGTGAGCTGCGGCCCGGCCGTTGCTCCCTGAACCTCTTCTCGGCGTTCTGACCGGGCGGGCGCGTCGCTCGCCCGGTTTTTCTTTTCTCACAGCGGAGACCAGCGTGGTTTCCGCTGTCAGTTCTTGGTGAAGTTGCACGGGGTGGGGCAGTTCACGCTGGCCCCGCCCTGGGCGGTGAAGGCGTAGGGGTACGCCCCGAACCCGGTCTCCACGGTGTAGGGGATGTTGGTCACCCAGGTCTGGCGGTTGATGGGGAAGACCGAGACGAACATCTTCGCCGTCCCCGAGGCTGGGACCAGCCGCTGCTCCAGACAACCGCAGGCGTAGTCCCGCAGCACGGTGAGCACGTTCCCGGTGGGCGCGGTCCCAGAGTAGGAACGGTCGTAGGCGGGCTCCAGCGGCGTCAGCTGCGGGTTGAAGTTCCACCACGAGGTCACCGGGTCGGGGGTGTAGATGAGGCCCAGCTGGCTCCCGCCGTTCTGGGTGCGCGTCTGGACGGTGGCGCAGTCCACGCCGCCGTCCGGGACGCAGAAGCCGAGGCGAATCCCCAAGTCGTACGGGGCCCCGTTCAGCGTCGCCGAGGGGATGCGCCACTGGAAGAACAGCCGGGCGTCGGCCACCGCGCCCACCGGCACGTCCACCGCGAAGGTGTCCACGTCGTCGCCGCGCCCGTCGTAGTCCTTCACGTCGGTGATTGGCGCGATGCCCAGGCTGGTGTCGGTGGCCCCGATGCCGTAGCTCAGGTAGCCGGTGAGCGGCGTGCTGCCCGCGCCGGAGGCCATGGTGGCCGGGCGCTGGGGATCCGGCACCGCCTCCGCGCCGTCGGGCTCGGCCAGCCACTCGACGAAGATGGAGTAATCGGTGTCGTCCGCCCAGTTGGTCCCCTCGTCCTCGAAGAGGAAGAAGTAGTCCTGGTTCGCTGCGTGCGGCGGCACCTGGAGCACGCCCTCGAAGTTGGCCAGCTTGGGGAATACCCCCGCATCGGGGTTCTCGTACCGCGTCGACTGCAGGCACTGCGGGGTCGGCGCCTGGCAGAGGTTGGTGGCGATCGGGTAGTTGTAGCTGCTCTGGGGCGCGCTGATGATGCACACTCCCGCGTCACCGGCGGCGCACTCGCTCTGTGAGCCCGCGGGCACCTCGGTGGTGATCTGGAGGAGGCGGTCCTTGACGCCGGGCACCGGCGGGAAGCGGGCCGGCGCGTTCGACGGTGTCACCTTGTAGTGCAGGAGGTGCGGTCCGGCCGAGGCGTTCCCCAGCCGCACCCGGTAGTAGTCGGGATCCGGCACGAAGCTGATCCGCCCGGTGATGGTCCCCGACGAGCCCGCGCCGGCCAGGGTCAGGTCGGGCGATGGCTTGCCCTTGGCGTCGCTGATGGTGTCGTTGGGCTCGGCCGGATCCTGGAGGGGGACGATGATGATCTCCAGCAGGTACTTGAAGGCGAGGTCTCCCGGCGGGATGACCGTCTGGTTGTTCGGGTCGATGTACGCCCGCACCTCGAGCGTGTACGTGCCGGTGGACTTGAGCAGACGGGCGGTGCCGATCTGCACCAGTGCCGGGCTCACCTGCGAGCCGGCGGAGGACGAGTCGGTGGCCACCACCGTTCCGCCAGGATCGCGGAGGAAGTACTCCAGTCGGTAGCGGTGCGGCGGCGGCGAGGGGGCCGCGGGATCCTCCCCGAGCCGGATCCACATCACCGAGTTGGGGTTGGGTGAGGCGATGGAGTAGTAGTCGAGGTCGCCTGGCGTGGCGATGAACCCGCCCCCGTTCCCCTGCACCCCGCCCTTGGGCGCGGCGGTCAGCGGGATGGGCGTGGCGGTCGCCGGCGTGTCGTTGGGCTCGTTCGAGTCCGGATCGCTGACCACCTCGACGAAGATGGTGTACGGCGAGAGGTTGTCGAACTTCTTGCCGTTGTCGTCCTGCACCAGGATGTACAGGTCGTTGTTGGCCTTGGTGTAGCGGAAGGTGAGGTCCAGCACCGTCGGCGGGTTGGAACCGTGCTGGTCCACCGCGGAGACCAGGCTGCTCGACACCGCCCCGTTCGCCGAGTCGAGCACGTTGATCTGGAAGTTGACCGCGGTGTTGAAGTTGCCCGCGTCCTGCCCGGTGCCGGGCTTGTAGCCCGCCACCACGTGCACGATGGCCCGCGGGGGCAGAGCGCCCACGTTGACCACCCACCAGTCCTTGTCGCCCTGCTGCTGGATGTACTCCTGGGTCTCGGTCTTCAGCTGCAGCCGGCACTCGGCGTTCGCCGCCGCGTCCTGCGCGGTGTTGCAGTTCAGGTCGGGGTGGGTGATGGCCGGGACGGGCGCATCGCCCACCTCACCCTTGATGCAGCCGGCGGCCACCGCGACGAGCAGGAGCACACCCGGGACGCTCGGGGCCCGGAGCGTCCAGGCACCGGGGACGGCACGACTCATCGATCCTCCTCGCAACCCGGGCAAAGGAGAGCTCAGGGGCCTGCGTCGACCCCGCCGTCCGCGGCGGGCGGCACGTAGCAGGTGGGAATGAAGTCGGAGGGCTCGACGCGGATGACGCCGTCCACCGTCTGCTTGATGCCCGCCACCGGGTAGCGCGCGGCGGTGGTGTGGAAGGTGCGGAGGATGGTGCGGCCCGAGGGGTCGTCTGCCGGGAGCATGGCGATCGAGATCTGGATCTCGTTGAACCCGGGACCGTAGCCGATGCCTCCGTCAGGGAAGAGCAGGCCGCCGTCGGGCCGGAAGAGCTGACCGCCGTCGGGGAGCCACACCCCGCCGTCGGGGCGGAAGGCGATGGTCGGCGCGAGAGAGACGTTCTCCACCCGGAAGCGGTAGCACTGACGGCCCTGGTCGTCGACCGGCCCGTCCTCCTCGAGCACGTAGCGGTAGCCGTTCACCCCCAGCGTCTGGGTGTCGGACAGCAGGGGGTTGGTATGGAGCCGGACCTCGTTGCGGTTCGAGAGCCCGTCGTTGTCCGGGTCCTCGTCCATGTCCTGGGCCGAGGGCTGCGTCCCCAGCTGCCACTCGATGCTGTCCGGAACGCCGTCGTTGTCCGAGTCGATCAGCGTCGAGTTGGTGCCGATGATCTGCTCGTCGCAGTCGTTGATGCCGTCGCAGTCGCTGTCCACGCCCCGGAGCGCGGGAGGACAGCCGGGATCGAGCCCTCCCCCGTCGGGGAGCATGAAGCCCAGCGGGTTGAAGCTCGCCCCCAGCTTGGAGAAGTGAACCTCGACCCCGTCGCTGAAGCCGTCGCCGTCGGTGTCGGGGTTGTTGGGGTCCGTCCCCAGCGCGAGCTCCTCGTCGTCGGTCAGGCCGTCGCGATCGCTGTCCCCGGCGTCGGGGGGCGAGTCGGCCGGGGCGGACATGTTGGAGGCGACGAACTCCTTGAGCACGTACGCCCGCCGGGTCTGCCCGATGTTGAAGTTGAGGAAGTTGACCTGCTCGTTGTTCCGGAAGTCGCGGAAGTTCCCGCCGCCCAGGGTGGCCATCTTCTCCAGCCGCTCGGCGTCCTGGTTGACGATCAGCAGCGGGCAGCCCGCGTCGCCGGTGACGTCGCAGATGCTGGACACCGGCTGCACCGGGGCGAACACGTGGACGGTGTTGAAGATCACGTCGTCCACCAGGATCCGCAGCTGGCGGATCCGCTTCACCGCATCGCCCTGGAAGAGCTCGTCGTCCTGGTTGAAGGTGGGGTGGCCGTCGGAGAGGAAGATGACGATGTACCGGGGCCGGGCGTCGGTCTGCGCACCCACCGCCGCGTTGCGGTTGGCGGTGATGTCCGTGCTGAGAATGGCGTAGATGTCGGACAGCGCCTTGATGAAGTCGGTCGAGTCGCGGTTGGCGTTGGGGTTGGTGAAGTTGAGGATCTGATCCTCGAGCGAGGTGAAGTCGGCCGGGGTGTAGGAGAGCAACGGCTCGAACTCCGGGAGCCCGCTCTTGGTCAGCGAGGCGGTGGTGCTCCCGGCGAAGAGCATCACGCTGAACTGGATGTTCGGGTCGCGGGGCAGCGAGTTGAGCAGCTGCACCACCGCGAAGGCACGGGTGCCGTTGGGATCGCTCACCCGCATCGACTGGGAAGCGTCGAAGGCGAAGAGGATCTTGATCGGCCGGACCACGTCGTTGGTCCCCAGGGTGCAGAAGCGGCCCTCGAGGGTGATGGTGCGGTCCGTCGGCAGCTGGTCCCGCCGCCGTTCGTCGTAGAGGTAACTTTGCGTGCAGGCGACCCCGAGGCCGAGCATCCCCGCCAGGGCCGCGGCGACCAGCCGCGCCCGCTGCGGGGTCACGGTGGGGTCCCCACGCAGCGAGTCAGGTAATCAGGATCGCTGATCAGGAGGTTGGGCGGGAGGAACGCCGCGTCGTCCACCTGGATATCGGGCCCCGCAGGCACCCGGATGCCGGAGGGGTCGTATTGCGCCCAGGCGCAGGCCACCTTCCACACTCCGTAGTCGGACGACACCGCGCTCTCCGGGGCCTCGGCGAACCACACCTTGAAGAGATTGTATCCCGCCTGCGCCGCGCCCACGCCGTTCGGCGGGGTCACCAGCTCGAGGTTGCTCACCACGTAGTCGTAGCAGACGCTCCCGTCGGGCTGCACCTCGGCCGAGCTGGTGTACTGCACGGCGGCGAGGTCGTACAGGTTGCGGTCAGGTCGGGTGGGGTCGGTGCCGGCGCGGATCTCCTCGCCGTCGGCGATGCCATCGTTGTCGGTGTCGACGTTGTTGTTGGAGGTCAGCGGGTCCAGCCCGTACTCCGCCTCGAGCCCGTCGGGCAGTCCGTCGCCATCCGAGTCCACCAGGCCGGCGCGGGTCTTGAGGTACGCCTCGGCGAACTGGCTGAGTCCGTCGCCGTCGGTGTCGCGGCAGACGCAGTTCCGGGTGAGCGGAGAGGCCGGGTCGCAACCCCGGATGTCCTTCTTGTCCGCGGCGAAGCCCAGGTCGGAGTGCATGACCTCGAAGTTGTCGTCGAAGCAGTCGCCGTCCGAGTCGGCGATGAACTGGTTGCTCCCGTGGACGAACGGCTGGTCCTGGTCGTCCTTGAGCCCGTCACCGTCGCTGTCCACCGCGCGACCGTTCCCGTCCGGCACGCTCCGCAGCGAGCGGACGATGAGCGATTTGAGGACGTTCTTGCTGGCCAGCGAGGTGTAGTCGAGCGCGCCCAGGCCCAGGTTCTGGATGTCCTGGTTGCGGAACTCCTGGAAGACGCCGTTTCCCCGGGCGGCCATCTGCTGGAGCAGCCAGCGGGCCACCACCCGCGCCGCGGTCGGGTAATCCGCCGGGGCGGTGTTGGGGTAGACGCCGTAGATGTCCTGGCACAGCAGCCCCAGCGAGTTGCAGGTGGCCACACCCTGGTCGCTGAAGAGCAGCACCGTGTGCAGCCGGATGTCGCCCACGTTGTAGGCGGTCTTGAGCTGCATGATCTGATCGACGTAGCTGAAGATCTGGTAGTTCTGGTTGCGGTCGGTGCCGGGGACAAACCCGTTGATCGCGTCGGTGCCCTGAGCGTCGGTGAGGTTGCAGAAGTCGGGCAGCGAGTCGGCCCAGATGAGCTCGGGGTGCGTGGGGTCCGCGTACTGGCTGAGGTTGTCGTTGGCCGAGCAGCGGGGGTACGGCGTCCCGTCGGTGAGGAACACCACCACGTAGCGCGTCCGGGGCAAGAGCTGCGGGTTGTTGATGTTGGTGTCGGCGATGTCCGAGGCGATGACCCCGTACGCGTAGCTGAGGGCGCCCTAGAAGTCGGTGCCCTTGCCCAGCTCCGCCTGGAGGTTGGCGATGTAGGTGTCGATGCCGATGGGCCGGGCGAAGCGCTGACCGGTGGCCACCGGCGGCCAGACGTTCTTCACGTTGGTGTCCCAGGGAACGATGCTCACCTGCACGTTGGGCTGGGCCGCGAACTGCTGGGTCAGCGCCTGGAGCGCCCGGACCCGGGCGGGGGTCTGGATGCCCACCGCGGTCGCGAATTGCTCGCACAGCCCGGCGGCGCCCTGGCTCCCGGGCGGGTCGCTGATGCACATCGACCCGGACTGGTCGACCAGCAGCACCACCTTCACCGGGAAGCCGTTCGGGTCCGGAGGATCCGTGCACACCCGGCCGCGCACCGACAGGTGATCGTCGAGCGCGTTGACCTGCGTTGCCTTCTTCTCCAGCGAGGCGCCGCTACACGACGACAACACCACGGCGAGCAGGACGCTCGCCGTGGTGGAGAACAGCGGGGATTTCGAGTTCACGTTCGCGCGTTCGATGGGTAGAGCTGAAATCCCCCGGGGGCCGGAGCCGGCTTACTGCCGGCGGCGGCGGACGAGGAGGCCGAGGGCGGCGAGGGCCAGACCCGCGGCCGGAGCGCCCAGGGGCAGCGCGGTGCAGCCGCCGCCGCTGGAGCTGGCGGACTGGACCTTCACCGTCAGCGCTGCGGTGGACTGGCTCACGC